>CAWJLF010000009.1:0-199825 GCA_963843635.1 uncultured Bacteroidales bacterium
TGATCAGAGCATTTGAGCCTGATGAAAATAAATATTTCAGTGCCACAAACCTTGATGAGCTTCTAAGGAATGATGATTTCTTATCGAGGAAGTATAAAAAGGTAAATATAATAACCCCCTCCCGGAAGTTTACTTTGATGCCATCTGCCCTTTATGACCCTGCCAGGAAAGAGGAATATTTCAATCTGAATCACAATAATGATGAAGGGAACATTATCAATGTCAATAAGATAGACGATCCTGACAGTTACCTGTTATTCTCGTTTTCCCGTTCAATAAATGAACTCCTGAGTAACTTTTTCCCTGTTGTTTATCCTTACCATCATATCAAGCCCTTACTGAACCATATTTCTCACAGCAGAAAAAGTGTTCATGGCAACTATATTCATTTACACGTTGAACGCGACTATTTTAACCTGGTGATTTTCAGTGATAACCAGTTGAAATTATGTAATACTTTCAATTACAGAAACATATCTGATATTCTGTATTATGTTATGAATGTCTTCAGAAATCTGGGTATTAACCAGGAAGAGACCCTTTATTTCAGCGGGAACACTGAAAAATATGATGATCTGTCATCAGGTTTTTCAATGTATATCCGCTCAGTCAAGTTTGCCGAACCAGCAGGAAAATTTTCATTCAGCTATGTTTTTAATGATTTGGAGCTTCAACGTTACCTTAACCTTTTCAATGTGGTAAATTGCGAATAATTGGAGGAAGATACAGGGGAAGAAGGATTGAGCCGCCATCAGGTTTCAGGGCAAGACCTACAACTGATTTTGCCAGGGAAGCTCTGTTTAATATCCTCAACAACAGGATAGACTTTGATAGTATCGCTGTTCTGGATCTTTTCTCAGGTACAGGAAGCATAAGTTATGAATTTGCCTCGCGAGGTGCTGCTGCTGTACACCTGGTTGAAAAAGATTTCAAACATATCAAGGGTATCAGGAAGATAATAAGAGACATTGGATTTGAAAACATTAAGCCTATTCATATTGATGTGAAAGCCTATTTAAAAACCTGTTCCGTTCAGTACGATCTTGTTTTTGCCGACCCCCCATATGATCTTTCATGGTTATCTGAACTACCAGACCTGGTATTGGAATCCAAAATAATAAAGAATGATGGGTTTTTTATTATGGAACACCCTAAAAGACTTAATTTCAATGGCCATAACGGGTTTTTTGAACACAGATCCTACGGCAGTGTCAATTTCAGTTTTTTTAAACAGGATAAAACCTGAAATATAAACTCCGTTGAAATACTGTCAATTCAAACAGAATCAGGCTCAATACAATATTGATTGAGAAAGATATTATTGTTTAATAACTTTCCTTACAAATGTTCCTGTCATTGTGGCTACTTTAACAAAGTACATACCCGGGGTATACAATCTCATATCTAGATCATATCGTTCTGAATTGACTTTAACAGTCTCAATTACATAACCCTGAAGGTTTATTACCTGCATTGATTTTATTTCATAATCAGATTCAAGCTGCAATATATCTGTCACCGGTGAGGGATATAGTCTAAGTGAGATGTCGGGTAAAGCATCTTCAACACCCATAATTGTATTATTTGAAGCTATCCAGTTAATAGCCTGACTGTTATCTGAAGAAAGATCAGGAAGATCAAGGTAATAGCCATTTGCACTTGCATCGGGCCATGGAGTAAGGTTTGAATATTTAACGCTGTCTATAACATTCCCAAAGGCATCAGCCATTACCAGGGTCTCACCGGTATTGGAGAGATTTCTGGTAAACTGTCCGAAAGGATGCACACCATATTTTGATATAAATACAGAACTGTTGCTTGCAAGTATCCTTGAAGTTCCCGGTTCAATGGTTGAAGCAGGAGGAAACTGGTAAACAAATCCAACGCCTGAAAAATATATCCCGGTAAGATCCACGGTAGAATTTCCGGTATTGGTTATCTCGATGAATTCCTGTTCCTTGCTGTCGGGAAAGTTGAGAGTGGAATCAGGAAAATACATGATTTTATTAATAACCAGGGGTGGTAATTCCGGATTACTGCAAGCGGTATAAGGTCCTATGTTACTGGTCATCCAGGTGATTCTTTGCTGAATAAAGTTTTTAATTTTAAGGATTTCATCCTCATGATTGAGAGATGTGCCCCATTTTGCATTTTCACGAATAACTGCCTCACTAATCATTGAATCAGTCCTATCAATAAATGAGTCTATAACATCAGAATTTAAAGGGTGACCGGGCAGAATAAGCACATTCCACCTCCTGGACAAGTAGCATTTGAATTCCTGGTTCCTGAACAGGTTTTTCCAGAAAGGGGAACCTTCGTTATCCCCGTTCGAGAACTGCCATGTATCCGTTTTACTCCTGTCAAAGCCCCAGAAAGAGAGATCATATCCGAATGTGAGATCCTGGTCCCAGATCGGGCCCGCCCTGAGCTTGCCATTCCTGTCCTTGTGAAAGAATGTACTGAACTGGTACGCATCAGCATTGGCTGATAACTCGTTTATTATCATATAATCTATGAAGGAAGGGATGTCAATCACCGACGGGAATCCGTCAGTCAGTGATGTATTTCCATTTAATGCTGTCATGCTCAGCCTGTCGAACTGTGAACGGATATAATTATTCTGAGTTAATGTAACATCTTCAGGTTTAGGAAGTTCATGAATGTAAGCCACGTCTTCCAGTCCGGGTGAGCTTGGCATTGTCCAGGCAACCGCATCGCCTCCTGTTGTCTTATCAGCTTTCGTAATATAGCCACCAGTTAAATCCGGATAACTGTTATCACCCGGATCAATTTTAATCACATTCACCCTATCGTGACCTTGCTTGACTTTCTCAAGGAGCAGGTACAAGCCCATATACTCACCGTTAATAACCACTTCACAATAAACTGTTCTGCTGGCATACTCCCCTATCATTCTGGAAAGATTATAGCAGATATAATTACGCATCAGGGAAGTCTCAAAGACCAGTCCGTTAAGGATCCAGTCATTATCGGCAGGTAAGCCCAGTACACTGACGTTATTATTAAGCACACCATCAGGCTGTTTCGTTGAAAATCCATACTGTTTCTTAGGGTCAACCTGAGAGCTGGATCCCCTGATTTCAATATCAATGCGGCCGTCATAATCAAGGTACCTTGTTGAGTCTTTGTCAGTCAGATAATTCCTCTCTCCCTCTCCCCTGAAGATTATCTTCATATCAGCCATCACCCTGGGGTCATCCGGTATAGTTGCCCCGCCATCAGTATTGATAATTACAATAGGCAGATTGGATGAAGTAAACTCTATGGGAATTGAAAACCAGTAAGGAACAGGACTAAAATAGTATGTTGAATTTGTAATGCCAAACGAAAGCCATGCATTTGATGACATATCTGAAGAGGTTGCGGTTGCATTATGTACCTGAATAGCGAGCACATTATCCCCTGGGTCCAGGCAACTTTTCAATTTCTCTTTGTCAATTATGAATGTCTCAGGCACGCCTCCTGAATACATTGTAGCCTCATGGTCAGCGCCAAACTGGTCAAATGTCGGATGCGTACCAGTAATTCCTGCCCGGGCGATCTCAACATCATTCAGATATGCAACGAAAGCATCATCATAATCCATGCTTAAAACAGCTTCTTTAAGTACGGATGTATCAGAAATATTAAACACTATCCTGATATAAGACTGAACTGCACTGGGGTATAATTGTGTTATCATCACCATCGGAGTATCCAAATCCTCCCCTGCCTTCAGGCCATGTCCCGTCATCAAAGGTTAATGTCCTCCAATTGGCGTCAGGTTCAGATGTTCCTACAAAATAATGCCACATATCGGAATTGAAGACTGCAGTCTCCCAATGGTTTATAGTCTGACCAGCTAAAAGGTTCCACGTCAGGGCAGATATCAGTATGGCTATAAGCAGTTTCTTCATTTCACCGGTATTAAAGGCAATGATATATTTACAGGAATACCTTTATAGGCTGGTTCCGATCCCAAATAAATTTGATTTGATTTAGTCTATAAATGTACCAAAAATCTCCGGAAGGCAAAATACAAAAGTCAGTCGGAAAATCAGTTGACAGGATAATAATTTTGAGGAAAAATTTTTAACTGTATTTATTTTGCATAATTAAAAATTAGATTAATTTTGCAGCGCAATAAATGGTGCGGTAGTTCAGTTGGTTAGAATATCGGCCTGTCATCCCGAGTACTCGGGACGGGTTCGGGCACCCAAATGATGGAATACTTGGTTTATATACTAAGAAGCAAAATTGACGGTTCTTTTTATATTGGATACACTAATAATCTCGATCGTAGGCTGAAAGAGCATAATGAAGGAAAATCGAGATATACAAATAAAAAACGACCTTGGAAAATCTTTTATTTTGAGATTTTGCAAAGTAGAAGTGAAGCAATAAAAAGGGAACGATTTTTGAAAAAACAAAAGAATACTTCATTTTATATGAGGTTAAAGAATAATAGTTCTTTGGTGCGGTAGTTCAGTTGGTTAGAATATCGGCCTGTCACGCCGAGGGTCGCGGGTTCGAGTCCCGTCCGCACCGCAAACCAAAACAAAAAGCCACGCGAAAGCGTGGCTTTAGTATTTTAAGATGGAAGCGTTGAAAGCTTGCTTTCATAAGCCTACAGATTAAAATACGTTAAATGCTGCCCTGGCAGCATTTTTGTTTTGGTTTGCTCCACCGAAATGTGAATGTACCTGGAGGCTTATTTAACGATTACTTACGTAAATAAAGATCGGCAAAATCAATATATTGATGCCAGTCGAATAATGTTATGTTATGGCCTCCTGTTCTTATATGATAACCTATAGTACCAACAACTGGTGAATTTACAGGAGGCATCTCAGAGGCAGGGAATCCTTTTTCACCCAGCAAAACATAAACCGGAGATGCTCCGATACAGGAAAGGAACTCTCCTTTGGGATCAGCCCACAGGTCTTCCTCCGCACTCGCTACGTATAAGGGTCGCGGTGCAATTAATGAGAGCAATTCATGCTGATCAACAGGCAGTAATGCTTCCTTATGGTTGTATTTGGTGAAATTTTTGCAGAACCAGTGCGGAAATGCTGCATTAATACTACCAACAGTTTCTCCAAATGCTCTTTTCGAAAGCGCAGCCCCTCCGCATCCTGAGTTGTTTGATATTACCATTGCGAATCTTTGATCAGTTGCTCCTGCCCACAAGGCTGCCTTTCCAAGTCTTGAATGACCTATGACAATAACTCTTTTTGAATCAATTGAAGAAACAGTTTCGATATAATCCATTGCACGCGATAATCCCCATGCCCATGCCGCTATAGTCCCCCAGGAAGCACTATCCGGCTGCTGGTCATATAATCCATGCACCCCGTTCTTAAATCCGTCATCGAAATCAGGGTCAACATCGCCATAGTAAATTGTTGCAAGTCCATATCCCCTCGAAATGATTTCCCTGACCGGCCATCTGGATACAGCCCTGCCCCGACCGGCCTCCGAGGCCCTGTTATTCATTACGCCTGTAGATGAATCGTTCCTCATCCATGAATTTGTTATGGAAATATCCTTTTCATCAGTTACAGAGTGATTCCCACCAAAATTATATCCCAAAAAAACCGGGACCGGCATTGATGACCTGGGAAGGTAAAGAAGCATCACCATGGACAGTTCTTTAGATCCGTTTTTAAGAGTGAGTTTAATCTCTTTGCGTATTGCAACGCCATTTAGTGCATTCAGGTTCGATGATAACTCAGTTGAAATAATGTCTCCTTTCCAAACAGGACTGATACCATATACCTCATTTTCAAATAGCTTAAGTATTTCAGCACGTCGCTTACCCCACTCTTTATTATTCTGCACTTTACCCCCATTATTAAAGACCAGCGGGTCAGGTAAAGTATATACTGGTACTTTGGCTTCATCATAATTGGCGACAAATTGCTGGGCAGATAACGTAGTTACACTAAGAATCATTAAAAAACTTAGAACAATAGATGCTGATTTATTCATGGTGAGAAATATTTAATTAGATATAAAATTATAACATTATAACAACATAATATTATAACTCTATAGATAATTCAATTTATAACCCATAACATAAATTTGATCTTAAATTATTCATGTTGTAACTTTAAGGAACAGATTTCCGTACATTCTGAAGTAAAAATTAAAACATATATTTATGAAAAAGACAATTTATTTGAGCCTCGTTATTTTTTTAATAGTCGGAAGTTGTACCCGGGAAGAAAGATTACCAATTGAGGGTACCTGGCAATTGGTTCAAACACAAAGCGTAACAAATGGGAAGATTGTAACTGATTACCCGGGAACTCTTGTTGGCAGCGAATTTAAATCATGGTCGGAAAAGAATTTTTTGTTTGTAGGAAGATGGAAAGAAGATTCAATAACAACTGATAACTACGGCTTCGGTACTTATACTCTTGATGGAAATAAATACGCAGAAACGATACTTATTCATTTCAACAGGCCATACGAAGGCAAGACAATAGAAATGGAGCTTGATTTGAGGAATGATACGATTTTCCAGATCTATCATCGTCTTGATTCAGCTGGGAAACCAGATAAAAATGTTTATTCAGTTGAAAAATATGTCAGATTAAAATAACACGATACGGATTTGTTTATAGAATTATTAGCCTCACTGAAATTTACAAATCTCCCTAGCCAGAACAAAATCTATTTACAGTACTTCTGAATTGCCTCCTCAGCGGCTGAATATCCTGAAGCCTCAGCTTTGCTTAAGTCAAGACAGCCATTATCTTTCTCTCCCAAATATATTTTAGCCAACCCCCGCCAATAAAATGCTTCGCCTTTTAAACGTTTAAGAAGTAATTACCATCGGTATATCCTGGCTGCATCCACGGGAGGTTCTCGTGGTTATAAAATGGAGTTAGTTCCTGTGACAATTCCTTCATCCGATCTTCTTCCAAAGGTTTGAAATTGCGCAGTATTTCGAGGTTCGACTTGACTACAGCAATACTATCGAGACCCAGAACAATCAAATCAGGTCCTTTAAGCGAAAGTGCATACTTAATTAAATCAGTTGCATTTAAGGTTACAATTGATTCCCGGGGGCGAACTACTTTCATCATGATTACACCCATACCTTTTGCTTTAGCTGCCGGAACTGCTAACTCGAAGCGATTTTGGGGATTATTGGCTGCATTCCAGTGGTTCATGGCTATGAGCATGTTATCAAAGTTGCCCCTCTCAACCATTGCCTTCATAGCCGCTGCTTCGGTGTGACCGGAAAACCCAATAAACCGTGTAAGTCCCTGTTCTTTTAAACTATGCAAAATATCAACCAGATTGCCTTTCTCGAATAGCCTGTCCACATCAGCCAATGTCGTTACATCATGAATCATCAGCTGGTCCAAATGATCGGTCCTCAAACGTTTCAAGCTTGTTTCGATCTGGCGCATAGCGATATTCGGATCGCGGCTCGTTACCTTGGTTGAAAGAAAAATCTCTTTTCTACGTGCTTCAACAACCGGTCCCATACGTTCTTCACTATAGACTATCCGGGGATTTTTGGTCTTGCCTGGAGGTAAGCCAAGAGTATTATCATAGGCCCATGCTGTATCGAAATAGTACAGACCATTATCAAGTGCAAAATTTAACATTTCGTGAGCCTGGTCATCACTTTCCATATGGCAAAAGCGTGACCCCAAACCACAAACAATGCGCGGTATTCTCACTCCTGTACTTCCAAACAGCACGGTTGGCAAACCTTTGGCATCATATTCAAAATCAGGTTTGGATGACATCCTCAAAATATTGCGTGACGGTAATAATCGTGCTCCGGCGACCAGGAATCCAGTTCTGAATGTTCCTTTAATAAACTTCCTGCGTGAAAAACTACCTGAATCCATAATCTTGATTTTTAAGGATCAATATATGAAAATTATCGTACACAATGTGCCTCGGTAAATTCGACTTTTGTCCCATCCGTATTCTGAATATTTAAAAGCCAGCGCTTGCCCTTTCCCACAATGGGTTTGGCAAGTATATTTTTGCCTGCTCGTTCCTTAAGTGTATAGATAGTTTCCTGCATATCGTCAACCAGTAAACAGGGATGAGTAAAATTTACGTTATCAGATGGATAATGTTCAATATTTTCGACACAATCAGGCAGACTAAGGTAATTCATCACAACTTTTTCCTTGTGATTTTCCGGGTAACGCCACAATTCCCTGCAACCCAAAATTCCATTCCAAAAGCCGTCATCATCCAGGATTTCTTTGCAATAAAGGCCTGCGTGATGAATACGTGTTGAAATCCGGTTTGCGGAAAGATATTTTCCTTTCGATTGGATGTGCAATGAGTGTTCTCCAAATTTGATAAATTCGATCGGAATGCCTGATGGATCATAGATAAGGATAACCTGGTTTCCTGCCCCATCCACCTTAACCAGCATAGGTACTTCTACTTTTTTCTCCTGAAGATATTGCCTCATTTGCCCAACATCCTCTGTTTCGAATGATACAGATACCAGGCGGGCTTTTGATTTGGCATCTTTATCTTCAATAAATTCAAGAAACTGTCGGTCGTTTACCTTGAAGGAAATAACTTTCCCTAAATCAGAAGGGTATAAAAAGGCTTCTTCAAAACCGAGAAACTTGCCATAATAATCACGTGCTACCTGAAAGTCACTGACAAGATAAGTCATTTTTGCGATTCCCCATATTGCCGGTCTCTTTACATCCTGTGCAGTTAACCTGATCATTGAAAGCATGGAGAGTATTAACCCCAGTCCTGATAAAATAATCTTTCGCATATTATATTCATTAAATAATAAAGATACAAACTTATTTACTTCAAAACGATGAAACCTGTCTCCTCGCTATGATAGCCCACCAGAATATATATTAATGCTTGGCCTCAAGTGGAGGAAAGTCTGCCCGGCTAGAAGTGACGCAGGTCCAATCGATCGAAGGGAGATCAATCCCGTCCATTGCCAGAGACAATTACCAGGCGGGTAGCCCTTTTTTTGGCAAGTTTTGAAAAAGAAGATTCAGCTAATAATTATTTAAATCATCGCTAACAGTTAATCCTTCACACATCGCACAGAACTGCCAGTCCTCCACACAATATTGTTATATCGGTAAGACTCATCGGAATAAGTAAATCTATAGTTCCATGCATCCTTATAATAGGTATTACCGTCCCCAGTCCAGTGCCACCCCTCTTCGCCGACTTTATAGAATATTCCACTATACGAATCACGATAACCCCCAGGCAAAGCTGTGAAACCATATTCATTTGTTGCTCCTTCATTTGGTGCCAGCCAGTGAACAGTTCCCGCTTCTTTTAATTTGCCTCCTGAATTAACCGATCCGATTAAATAACCAAGGTCATACATCTCATAAAAATCCGGAAGATGCCACCCTGTTGGACAAATTTTTCGCTGATCGCTTACAGCATACCAATTATATAGTACACCATATTCAGTACCATTTGTCAAGGCATCATTATTATAATAGCAATAAGCATCTGAAACAAGATTTTTCCACTCATCATTATCTGTCACCAGTGCAATATCATCCCCATTATTAAATTTGGTGGTTCTTAAATTCTCAGCCATCCAGGTCAGGTTACCTATGGTAATTGTCTTGTAAACATTCCCTTCTACATCAGAAACCGTGCCTGATTGACCTCCCAATGTTGTAAGAGGATACTCTACAGACCCATAACCAGTACCCGCACTATTTGTAGCATATGCCCTTACATAATAGGTTGTACTTGGATCTAAACCGGTCAGATTACTAACAAAATCATCCAAACCAGAGCCATCATTTGTATGATTATCTGCAATGGTAGGATTATGTGATGTACTCCAGCAGACACCTTTCTCAGTAATTGCAGCTCCCCCATCATTGCCAAAATTGCCACCACTAGTTGCAGAGGTCTCTGACACATTGGTTACCATGGCGGTAGCAAGTGAAGGAAGATCAGCCAATGTCGGAAAACTCAATTCATTACCATAGGCAGTGCCAGCACTATTAGTTGCACAGGCTCGCACATAGTAAGTAGTTGCACCTGAAAGACCTGTAATATTGATTACATAGCTCCCCGTACCGGATCCTGAATATTCGACATTGTCGCTTGTTTCTGGATTGGGAGTTGTGGCCCAGCAAACACCACGGATAGTTGTTAAATCGCCGCCATCATCGGTAACGGTTCCACCGGTAATTGCAGAAGTGCCTGTAATTGCAGTAATCTCCGCAGTAGTAAGTGTAGCTAACATTACCTGTTCTGTTGTAAATGTTTGTTGGTTACCATAAGCGGTACCGGCTTCGTTTGTAGCATAGGCACGTACATAGTATTGTGTGCCCGGCATAAGCTGGCTAAGGCTGCTGCTGAAGCTTCCTGTTCCTGAACCTTCACTATTTTTGCTGTCTGTTGTAGTTGGATCCTGATTTGTGCTCCAGCAAACTCCCCGGGCAGTTACAGTCCCCCCTCCTGCGGACGCTATAGTGCCACCCGAAACTGCACTTGTCTGAGTTATTGAAGAAACATCAGATGTTGTCAATGTTGCAAGTAAGATATCCCCGGTAGTAAATGACAGTTGGCTGCCATAAGCCGTGCCCACTTCATTTATGGCATACGCCCTTACATAATATTTTGTACCCGGGCTTAGCTGAACCAGGCTGCTAGTAAAGCTGCCTGTTCCTTTGCCGTCAGAAGTCTTGCTGTTTCCGGTAGTTGGATTTTCAGATGTGTTCCAGCAAACACCACGAGATGTGACCTCTGCTCCTCCGTCCCCCGTCACATTTCCTCCGGAAGATGCAGTTGCTTGTGTGATATCTGACACAATCAAAGTTGTTACTGTTGGGGCCGTGGACTCTTTCTTGCATGATTCAATTAAGAAAATTGAACCAATAACCAAAATTAGAATTACTCTGAAGTTGGATGAATTTTTCATAACTGCTTGATTATTTTAATTTAATGAGTGTCTAATACATTTAAGCAACCTTTTATAAGCCAGATAATCAGCTGAGTAAGGTTCCTGAACTTTCAACGAAACTTAAGCACCGCTTTTTAATAACCTTGTTTATCTTACTGAATTAAATCATTAAACGATATTGCCTAAAATATAGGCTGACCTGTGCTTACAGGAAGATACGAATTCTAAGTTATAACGAAATTACGAGTTAAATTAATCCATGTCAAGTATTTAGAAGTAATTTTGGATTGGCATTTCTAAAATCCGCATTATGCTTAAATCTTAGATCCATTGTGAAAAAGAAAAGTTAAGCTCTATAATTTGGAAGATTTAAATATGAAATTTATTTTTCCCATCAATGGTTGTGAAGGTTGGTTTTGGTTTGACCCTACTGAATTTCGAAAAAACTTAAAAGTAATTTTAGAAATCAGAGAATTATACCCTAATAACCTTATAATATAACTTTTGTACCTTAGGCGATCTTTATGATAATTTTGCAATCAAATAACTTCAAATGATAAAGTATTCTTATAAATAAAAATTAACTATTATGAAATCAAATATTCCAAAATTACTATTATCTGTATTATTCTGTATATCTGCAGTTAATATCGTTAATAGTCAACTATATGAATGGCGTGGGCCAGGACGAAGCGGTATCTACAATGAAACCGGTCTTCTGAGAAAGTGGCCTGATGGAGGCCCTGTACTTTTATGGGAAGCCAAGAATATGGGTGACGGATATTCCTCTGCGACGGTTACTAATGATGCCGTTTATGTGACAGGTCGGAAAGACAGCTCTGATGTTCTTGTTGCCCTGACCCTCGATGGTAAAAAGAAATGGGAAACAGTGTATGGCAAAGCATGGCTGACTAACCATACCGGATCGAGATGTATCCCTACATACTATAATGGGAATATATTCCTTATTAGCGGAAGCGGGGACATCGTCTGTGTTGGATCTGATGGAAAAGTAAAATGGTCAAAAAATCATTACAGATTATATGAAAGCAAACCGATCCAATTCGGGATTTCAGAATCTCCTCTGGTAGTCGATAATGTGGTTATTGCTTCTCCGGGAGGGAAAAAAGCATCGCTTGTTGCTTTCAATATTAATAGTGGAAATGTGGTTTGGGAAGCAGAACCTCTTAACGAGGAACCACAATATGTCAATCCAATACTAATTGAGTATGCCGGGAAAAAGATGATCGTTACTGTCATGAGTACTCACATATTTGCTGTTGATGCCAGGGATGGCAAGATACTTTGGAAAGTAAATTATGCAGAAGCAAACGGTGCTATAGGAGATGTCAGAAAGAACCATGCTATAACACCGATATATAGTGATGGACATATACTTATTGCAAATGGGTACAACTGGGTAGCGCTTAAACTCAGACTTTCTCCGGATGGCAGATCTGTGGAAAAGGTCTGGGAAAACAGGAACTTTGATCCGCAGTTGGGTGGTATGGTATTACTGGACAATAAAATATATGGTTCCAATCACCAGTCTGATCCGGCAAATACATGGATATGTGTGGATTGGAACACCGGGAAGACACTATGGACACAGAAATGGTATTCAAAAGGATCAATAATTTCTGCTGATAATATGTTGATACTGTTTGAAGAAAAGTCGGGGCATGTTGCCCTTGCAATTCCTGATGAGTCAAAGCTGAATATTGTCAGCGAGTTCCAGATTACAAAAGGAGAAGGACCTTTCTGGGCAAGCCCCGTAATTAATAAAGGGAAGCTTTATATTAGGCATGGTGATGTTTTGATGGCATATAAGGTAAATTAAGTAAATATTACTAATCCATAGCTATAAGTAGGTTTAGCAGATTATTAATAAACCTTTATTCACAGAGTTGAATTAAAAGGACAATCCATGAGGGAAAGGGAGATCACTCCCATTCCAATCTATAAAATAACCCATCGCGCTATTTCTTAAGCCATTCCAAAATCTTATCAGATTCCGGCGATTCTTTTGGGTCAACGGTGCCCACAAGTTTTCCGTTTTCGTCGATCATGTATTTCTGATAATTCCAGGCTACTTTGGTATCCATAACACCATTCAAGTCCTTCTGGGTAAGCCATTTGTAAAGAGGACTTTCTTCATCTCCTTTTACAGACGATTTTGCCATTACCGGAAAAGTAACACTATAATGTTTTTCAACAAAATTCTTGATATCCGCATTTGAACCTGGTTCTTTATTACCAAAATCATTGGAAGGAATAGCCACTATAACCAGGTCGTTCTGGTGATCCTTGTAGAGTTGTTCCAAAGCAGTTAATTGAGGGGTTAGGCTGCACTGAGTGGCAGTATTCACAATAAGTACTTTCTTTCCCTTGAGCGCACTCATGTCAAAGGTTTTTCCATTGATGTCAGTTAACTTGTAATCATATAAGGAAGTAGCCTTCTGGGCGATGGCAGATCCTATGCTACTGCAAACAATATAAAACCGAAAAACAGTTTTTGTTTCATGATGCTAACTTTTTAATTTATAAATAATTAAGATACTGGAAAAGAAGCTACAGTCAACTTCTTCTCCTGTCTTACTTAAAACAATGATCTTGCGATTTTGTTCAGGTGTTTATGTAAGACTCTTATAAGATACTTGTTTGATTATTAAATTTTTAGCAATGAATAAATATAAAATCCCATCTGAAAGTTATACTTAAACCCATTTGCCAGCATACTTACTCAACCATTATTATGGTCCCTTCAGGCATGAGTCTGGAAATAAAATGCAATTCACAAAATATAGATTGTCAATACTGAATTTTATTGACCTGGATTTGTTGTGATAATTCCACATATAATCCTCATCGGATGGATAGAAAAAAATGTAATAGTACCGGGAAGTATTATATTTTGATCATGGATTAATTTAAATTATGTTTAAATCTGACTGAATGCTTTTCCAAAACCGTCAGCATTTATATCGAAATGAAATACAGATGAATCATTATCCTGAATCTCAACATTGATCACCCCGGAGGCCTGCAGCAGGAAGATCCTGAACTGGCTGTAATCACTATTATTTCTTTCGATTAAGATACCCATGGATTTGTTCCATCCTCTGGTAGATGTCATTTTTAATACATCACCGGCAGAGTTTGTCATGCTTATCGTGACTGGTCCTGAAAATTTCGCTGCAGGACTTGTTTTCCCGGACTCGTGTAAAAATATTCCGGCATTCACCTTATCAACGTATATCACTGCATACAGGTAGCCATTTGGTATATCCGCATTTGAAAAATTACCCTCCGTGTCAAACCTGACATACTTTCGTTTTGCAGATTCTCCGGACTTAGTCGCATATGTATTAACAGTCCAGGGATTAACCATAGCCCTGGCAGCAATCTTTTTATGTTTTACATGAGAATCGGTCTTTGTAGCAGTCTCCTGTGGTGCCGGTGAATTCGTACAGCCAGCGAAGAATATCAATAAAGGTAATAATATCTTTTTCACTAAATTAATTTTCTGATTTTGTTGAATTTGCATTTTTTTTACAATTATGACTTTGTTTTTAAAAATTGGTTTTATTGAAAAAGCGCTCAATATACTCATCTTCGTCAAAATATAATAATGATAGATAAATATCATAAAAACGAGATAGATCAACGGATCTCCTTTTATGAAATTATCCAATCCGCTTTGCGGGCTCAGGTCCGGATAAAAACAACAAGTACATCCTGTAGTTTTAAATCTGCACCTCAACGACAACCGGGCCAAATCGTTGGGGCTGTCTCAGAAGTACTCCAACCACCCCGTCATCTGACAGCTGGCAGATGACACCCCTCCTTTTCTAAGGAGGGAAAAATACTGATATACAACACTATCCATTTCTTCTCCTCTTTGAGGAGAGCCTGCCCCGCCTTGGCGGGGAGTACCCCGACGATTTCGTCGGGGGGAAGTGGTGGCCTTTTAAGACAACCTCAACCATAACGACCCGCTATATAAGATTAATTAAGTACCTTTGCATAAGGACATATTTCAGATTGGCATTTCTGACTCTCCCTCAATTATTGTAAAAAGGATACAGGTAAAAACTGAACAAAAATATATTCATATTGTCAAACTATAAGCAAGATATTATTAGGTTAGGAAATGAAAATAAATTACAAAAATGGGAGATGCAGATTTTAACATAATGGACTGTGCACTGATTGCGATTGCAACCGGGGAAAAGGCACAAAACCTGAGAGAACTCAGGGATTCCCTGAAAGCCACACATCAAGGTTGTCTCTATTATCATTTTTGGGGCGGGCCTTTTGCGAGCCACATTTTGATGATCCTGAATTTCAGAATGATTTTGCTGTATGGGCATCACGAAACCTGCACGATTCAAAAATTTCCGAACAGCTTTCTATAATCGATCCCAATGTTTTTAAAAATATTGAAGATCTTCGCGCAGGAGGTAATAGAAATTATTGAACAACGTCTTTATGAGATCGGAACATGTCCCATGGGTAAAAACTGGACAGGAATTTCATTTTATCCGTTCCCAGATTGTAATTTTTGATACCGGCGTATATCATTAGTGATCCTCAGACATTTACTTGATATTATCCAATGAATGTCACTTGGTAGTATTTTTTATCATTTTATAGATTCCCGACGAAGAACACATGAAAACAAAAATGATTTTTCAGTATGGCTTAAAGTGTTTGGCGATCAGTATAAAGACATCATTGAAGGTCTCGATAATATTGATCCCTATTTTACAACCTTAAATGAGCTGCGTACAGGAAATTAATATCAGTTTTTCATAATTATTTTAAAGGAGGTGCCTGATGGAAAGTTTACTTGAACAATATGCAAGTGTTGTAGGAAATGAGGTTATTGATCATTTAAGACAATTGGCATATCCTTTAAAAGGGATGAAGATCCTTCATATTAATTCAACAAAGGAAGGCGGAGGAGTGGCAGAAATTCTTAAACCGGCTTATTCCTCTGAAAAGGGAATTGGGGATTGATGCCGAATGGGAAATTATAAAAGGAGAAAAGGAGTTTTATCAGTGTACCAAGAAGATGCATAATTCACTGCAGGGTGACCGCGATGATATTTCCCCTGCCCTGCTGGATATTTACGAAAATACCAATCTTCAAAATTATGAAAGGTTGAGGACAAAACTTGAAAGAAGCAGATGTTGTATTCATTCACGATCCTCAACCTGCAGCATTACTTCACTTTTGTAAAAACAGGAAAGGTAAATGGGTGTGGCGTTGTCATATCGATGTAAGCCATCCCTACCGCCCGGTATGGAAGTATTTGCGTGAATATATTAAAGGATTACGATGCAAGCATATGGTCGCTTTCAGCATTTGTCCAGCCTCTTTCACATCCAATGTATCTAATTCCGCCAAGCATTGATCCGTTAAGCGAGAAAAATATAGAACTCCCTGAAAAAGAAATATCGGATTTTTTGATTCATGGGGATTAAACAGAAATCTCCAATCATTACCCAGGTTTCACGTTTTGACCGTTTTAAAGATCCGGTAGGGGTTATACAAAGTTATCGGCTTGATTAAAAAATATGTCCCGGTACAGTTGGTTCTGGCCGGAGGTGGTGCATCTGATGATCCGGAAGGTGAGCAGGTGCTCAAGGAAGTAAAAGCATATGCAGGTGACGATCCTGATGTCCACATTCTGGAATTTCCTCCTGATGCACACAGGGCAATTAATGCTTTACAACGGGGATCTGATATAATTATTCAGAAATCACTTAAAGAAGGTTTTGGACTTACCGTTACCGAAGGATTATGGAAAGGAAAGCCTGTAATTGCCGGTGATACAGGTGGCATCAAATTGCAGGTTATTAATCATTACAACGGATTCAGGGTAAATACACCTGAAGGTGCTGCACATGCGTATCCGTTATCTCCTTAAGCATCCTGAAATAATGGAAACTATGGGTAAGAATGCCACGGCAGCTTGTCCTGGATAATTATTTAATTACACGTCACCTAAGGGAATATCTGACACTTGTGGTGGCATTAATATTTGGATCTGAAGAAAAAATTGAACTGAAGTTGCCTGCACGCTATAGTAAACAGTATGAGACCGTTATCTTATACTAAAGGTAAAATGATCACATATTTTATTAATGATTGGGCAGGCTTGCTGTTATTGGGATAACCAGACAATCAAATCATTGAAATATTGAGAATTTAAATAAACTATGACCAATGATCGATTCACTTGAAAATACTTATGGTAGCCTCAGAATGTGTGCCATTTGCAAAAACCGGCGGCTTGGGCGATGTTGCTGGATCATTGCCCTTTTTTTTGAACAAAGCTCGGCCATGATGTAAGAGTTGTTATTCCCATGTACTCATTTATAGATGATTAAAAATATAAGATTACTGAGGTCATCTGAGAGAATGAATGTTCAGATGGGATATGAAAATATTTCTTGTAATGTTTATAAAGCTACTTAAACCGAGAAATGTGCCGGTTTATTTTATTGATTATGAACCATATTTTGGACAGACCAGTATATATCATGACAACGATTTTAATGATTATCATGATAATCCCAAACGTTTTAGCTTTTTATCCATGGCTGCACTTCAATTATGTCATGAACTAAATTTCAAACCAGATATAGTCCATGCCAACGATTGGCATACCGCTATATTACCAGCATATTTGAAAAGGGTATTTTTAAATGATCCCTTATTTAATGATACAGCCAGTGTACTGACAATTCATAACATGGCATATCAGGGAAAATATTCGCGTTACTATTACGAATATACCAGGCTGGGAGATGAAGATTTTACATCTGATAAATTTGAATGCTATGATGCAATTGACTTTTTAAAAGGAGGAATTCATTTTGCCGATATGGTTAATACTGTAAGTAAAGGATATGCTTTGGAAACAAGAACACCGGCGGGGGGATATGGGCTGGATTACTTCCTGAAACTAAAAGGTGAAAATTATATTGGAATACTTAATGGGGTTGATTATTCCGAGTGGGATCCCGTGAATGATAATCTAATCCCGGCAAATTACTCTGCAAGCAATATGCAGGGCAAATCCGAATGTAAGAAAATACTTCAATCCAGGTTTGGCCTGAATCCTGTCTGGAGATACACCCTTAATTGGTGTTATCAGCAGGTTTGTTGAGCAGAAAGGACTTTATTTATTATCGGAATGTATCGAAGGTATGGTGAATAACATTAATGTTCAATTCGCTATACTCGGTGCCGGAGATAATCAATTAGAAAATTATTTTGGTAATTTACCTAAGAAATACTCCGGCAAAATAGGATCATATATTGGTTACAATAATGAATTAGCTCATTTGATTGAAGCCGGAAGTGATTTCTTTCTGATGCCTTCAATATTTGAACCATGCGGACTGAACCAGATATATTCGCTCAGATACGGAACACTACCAATTGTACGAGCTACCGGAGGACTGAATGATACAGTTGAAAATTATAATCAGGACACTGGTGAAGGCACGGGGTTTAAATTCATTGAACCCAGTTCGAAAGCTCTTTATAATACAATAATATGGGCTTTAGAAACCTACAATAGAAGAAAAAACCATTTTAATATGTTGATTAAAAAAGCAATGAAACAACGTTTTTCGTGGGAAGATAGCGCACAAGAATATCTTCTACTATATTATAAGGCCCTGGTAAATAAAAATGCCAGATGAAGTTAACCCATCATGTCATAGATTCTTAAAAAACTCCTCGGATAAAAATGTGGAGTGTAAATTGAACTAACATATTCCTGTAATTGTTATATGCTTTTAACAGACCGGGGATGCTACAAAAAAGACAATATATCTTGTAAATGACAATGTGATAACACGGGACCCAAAAAAAAATTATAACCAATAAGTTGACTGACCAGTGTAAAAACTATAAATTGCGCATAATTAATGAAGCTAATACCATCGAATCATAACCACTTTAAATTTTATTCTACAATAATACTGTAAGAAAGAATGCTATTAAATTAATTAGTAACTAATAAATCTTTAATCATGAAAAAAATTTTGCTATTATCTCTAATCAGTATTTTCACACTGTCACAACTATCGGCTCAAGAATCTACTTTTGGAATGGGAAACAGTGTTCTCAACCTCGGAATAGGGTTTGGATCTTCCTATTATGGTGGTTTTTATACCTCTCATATGCCAGCCATTTCAGCCTCTTATGAAGTAGCCGTGAAAGATGGTATTCTCGATAAAGGATCTATTGGCGTTGGTGGTTACGTTGGTTACTCCTCGGCCAAATATTCTAATTACTGGAAGACCACTAACTTTTTAATTGGTGCCAGAGGTGCTTTTCATTATCCACTGGTTGACAAGCTCGATACATACACAGGACTTCAACTCGGATATAATATATTCAGTACTAAATACCTTGATAATACATACCTTGGTACTTATGGTGCTACTTCCAGCGGTCTTGCTCTTGCCTGGTTCGCTGGCGCCAGATATTATTTCAGCGACAATTTTGCAGCTATGGCTGAAGTGGGATATGGGGTTGCTTACCTGACAGTTGGCATAGCTTTGAAGCTCTAGCAATATTTATTTTATACACTTTGAAAAGAGCAGTTTCCCACAAATGGGAAACTGCTCTTTTGTTTTAGCCTTGATTTTTATTTAAAGTAAGTTAAACAGTCTGTTAACTCAGCTCAGCTCTCAGACTTATCAGTGTATCCACAATACCAGGGTCTGCAAGTGTGGAAATATCGCCCAGATTTTCAGTCTCATGTGAGGCTATCTTTCTGAGAATACGTCGCATGATTTTTCCAGAACGGGTCTTAGGGAGACCCGGGGCTATCATTATCTGGTCCGGAGTTGAGAATGCACCTATATGACGTCTGACTTCATTCCGCAATTCCCCAACAATATCCTCTTCAGTGTCATAGCCTTCCTTCAGTATAACGTAGGCAAAGATGCCTTCTCCCTTTACTTCATGAGGAAATCCGACCACAGCGGCTTCGGAGCAGAATGGATGGGACACAAGTGCGCTTTCAATTTCAGCTGATCCAATACGGTGTCCCGACACATTCATAACATCATCCACACGACCGGTTAACCAGTAGTACCCGTCAGCATCCCGGGTAGCACCATCCCCTGTGAGATAATATCCCTTAAATTCCTTAAGGTAAGTTTCATAAAAACGCACATGATCTCCCTGTATTGTACGTGCCATACTTGGCCATGCACCTTTTATTGCAAGTAATCCAGACGACTCTGTCTTCCTGAGTTCAACTCCTTCAGGACTTAAAAGAACGGGTTCAATCCCAAAGAAAGGCAAGGTTGCAGAGCCTGGTTTTGTGGGAACAGCACCGGGAAGAGGAGAAATAAGTATCCCTCCTGTTTCTGTCTGCCACCATGTATCAACTATTGAACATCTGCCTTCACCAACAACATCATAATACCATTTCCATGTTTCAGGATTGATTGGTTCACCGACTGTGCCAAGAATGCGCAGGCTGGAGCGGTCATATTTTTTTACATAGTCATCACCTGCCCGCTGGATGGCACGTAGGGCTGTCGGAGCTGTATAAAACTGGTTGATCTTCAATCTCTCAACCATTTCCCAATACCTACCCGGATCAGGATAATTCGGGATGCTTTCAAAAAGTACAGTTGTAGCTCCATTTAACAATGGACCATATACAACATAAGAATGCCCTGTGATCCAACCTATGTCAGCAACACAGGCAAAAATCTCTCCCTCTTTATAATCAAAAATATATTTATGAGTTATCGCGGTATATAAAAGATAGCCTGCAGTTGTATGCGAAACCCCTTTAGGCTTACCGGTACTTCCTGATGTGTAAAGCAGGAAAAGGGTATCTTCCGAATCCATATGTTCAATAGGGCAGTATGGTCTTTCACCTTCCATCGCTTCATCCAGCCATATATCGCGTGGAGGATAAAAGGGGATTTTAACATTAGTTCGCCGGGCAATAAAAACATGTTCAACACTTGGGCATGCCATTACAGCTTCATCTGTCATCCTCTTAAGGGGTATGGTTTTTTTCCCTCTGACACCTTCATCTGCAGTAATTACGGCTTTGCATTTCGCGTCATTAATCCTGTCTCTTAAGGATTCAGCACTGAATCCTGCAAATACAACTGAATGGACTGCTCCTATCCTGGCACACGCAAGCATAGAATAAACAGCTTCAGGGATCATTGGCATATAGATGGCAACCCTGTCTCCCTTGCCGATTCCATTATGCCTCAACACATTGGCCAGACGAGAAACCTTCCGCTGAAGCTCTCTGTAAGTAATCCGTTCTTCCTTCCCGGGTTCATCCGGTTCCCATATAATTGCCACCTGGTCACCTTTATCCATAACATGCCTGTCAACACAATTTTCACAGGCATTTAGTTTACCTCCAAGAAACCACGAAATAAGGCCTTCAGAGAAATCACAATCACTTATCATTTGGAAATCATGTTCCCAGTGTAATAACTCATGCGCATTCTTTTCCCAGAAATGCTCTTTGTTTTTAATGCTGTCAGCATACAATTCTTTATACTGCTCCATTGAGGAAATATAGGAGTCCTTAAACAGTTCCTTGTTGGGAAGATAAGTCCCTGATGCATTTGGTGACATAACTCTAGAATTTATTTATACTATGAATAATACATTTTTGTTAACCAGTATATTTCAAAATATGAGGAAGAGAGTGCAAGTACTCCCTGTTCTTTTGATAATGTCAATTATTTGATTAACAAAAATCTGGCTGGTAAGTTCGGAACCGGTTTTCTTCAACTGAGGAAATGATACAGAGAATCCTTATAACATGGAATATAAAGACAGATTTTACGTGTTGAATCTCATTTGAGTTGAAGTATATCAAAATAATAATATAAATTTATGTCTGCAAAAAAGCATCATTATGAACAGAAATAAGATTAACCGCAGGTTATTTATCAAAAACTCCACATTTGCTGCTGCTGCTGTCACATTAACAGGCAGCACCGTTTTTGAAGCACCGAAAATGTTACCGGTGAATCACCTTCCTCGTTGGAAAGGATTCAACCTTCTTGATTATTTTAGCCCTGTCCCGCCCCGTAATCGGTCTGCCGGAAAAACAACTGAAGATGATCTGAAATGGATGGAAGACTGGGGATTTGATTTTGTCAGGATACCAATGGCTTATCCGCGCTATCTTTCATTTGACAGGTCGAAAGATATAACGAAAGACGAGGTATACAAAACTGATCCAGTAAGTACTTGATGAGATAGACAAGCTTATATTCATGGCAAAGGATCACGGGTTGCATGTTAGCCTTAACCTTCACAGGGCACCGGGCTATTGCATTAATGCTGGTTTTCACGAACCTTTCAATCTCTGGAAGGATCAGGAGGCGATGGATGCATTTAATTATCACTGGGGAATGTGGGCCGAAACGTTATAAGAATATCCCTGGTGAAAAGCTGAGCTTTGACTTCTCAATGAACCCGCCTATATTGAGGACATGAATGACCAGTTCGCCAATAAAGGGCCTGTCCCGGGAAATATCTATCGAAGGTTGCTGAAGGAGCTGTAAAAGTTATCCGATCAGCCAGTCCCGACAGGCTGATAATTGCTGATGGTAACGGAGGAGGCAACAGTGTTATTCCTGAGTTAATCGATCTGGGGATTGCCCAGAGCTGCCGTGCTTACTGGCCCGGACAGGTATCTCATTACCAGGCACCATGGGTATGGAAGGACCCTCCAGGCACCTGTTCCTGTATGGCCGGGTAATATAGATGGCAGATATTATGGCAGGGAAGACCTTGAGGAATATTACAAGCCATGGATAGAACTATGGGAAAAGGTATTGGTGTTCATTGCGGTGAGGGAGGATGCTGGAAAAACACTCCTCATGAAGTGTTCCTTGCATGGTTTGGCGATGTTTTGGATATCCTGACCCAAAATGGCATTGGCTATGCCTTATGGAATTTCAGGGGTGATTTTGGTATTCTCGACTCGGGACGCGCTGATGTTGAATACGCTAACTGGTATGGTCATAAGCTTGATAAAAAGCTACTGGATCTTTTAAAGAAATACTAAATGGCGTCAGCCGCCCGGAGCCCAGTGTCGTGTGTCTATAACTTTATTAACATGCCATTACACCCTTGAAATAGCCAATCGATTCAGCTATTCCGGGTAAAGGATCAGTCATGTCTTTTTCAAATTCCAGGCTGCAACAACCAGTATAGTTAATTTTACGAAGCGTCCTGACAACTTCGGGAATATCAATTATGCCACGTCCCATCTCCACTGTTTTACCCTCCTTTGAAGCCTTATCCACATCTTTGACATGAAGATCAAAAATTCTTGAGCTGTATTTCAGAAGATCAGATGAAGGATCATGACCATCACGTGTGGTATGCCCAATATCGAGACAAATTCCTGCCCGTGGCATCAAGATCTTTTATATGATTCCAGATGTCTGTAGCATTGGGATACAAAGGATTATCAGGACCATGATTATGAATTGCCAGGCGGATATCATAAGATTTTATCTTACTTTCAACATAAGGAAGAAGCCATAATTGGGCGCTCCGACAATCATATTTACACCGGCCATCTTTGCATATTCAAAGGCCTGGTCAACTTCCTGTTGTGATTTCATATAAACTACTCCGACAGTATAAACCTTATTCCTGCATTTTTGAATTTATCAATAACTGCAGTGATCTGCTCCTGAGTACTGTTCATAGGCATATGAAAGTCTTTTACAGAAAGTGCTTTCAATCCCTATTCTCTTCATCATTTCAATAGACTGTTCCACTGAAAACTTCAGGAAAGTATAACCTGCCATCCCAACAACAAATGGATTAACTAACATCATTCGGCGGGCAAATGCAATCTGCGTCAGATTACCCATCGATGCAGTACCTGCGGCAAGAAGACCTGTTCCTGTTAATTTGACAAACTGACGTCGGGATTTCATGATAGGATTTTTAAGATATAATAATTGGAACTCATAAAGTCAAATCTAAGAATAATAGATCAATATTGCACTTATTTCTTATCCTTAACTACCATATTATTATTGATAAGCCGGTTGTTGTATGACTGTATGATCGCCCTGAGCTTATCGGACATCTGGTCCTGAATATCAGGTTCCTTTCCCAGAAGATTTTTCTCAAGGAAATGATCGTTTTTAAAATTAAAAAGCCCGACAGGTTTAGTATCCATCATCTCAAGAATATGATCTTTCATATACAAGTTATATGTGGTTCCGTTGGTATTAAAGGCAAAGGATTCGTAAGAATCATCAAGAAGGTTATTCCCAAATGCGATATATTCCCCATCATAATTGAGATAATTCAGGACTGTAGGCATTATATCTATCTGTTGGGCTATCCTTTGCTTAATCCCTACAAGATCACTTCCTGGTTTATAGAATATTATTGGAACACAGTAGGCTCCGAAATTATTTTGAAATTCTTTATGAACAGACTCATTAGTATGATCGGCAGTGATCACAAAAAGCGTGTTCTTGAACCATGGAGCTTAGACGACATATCGTGAAACATTCTCCTTAGTGCAATGGTCGGAATAGCCGATAACCTCAAGAATCGGTGCTGGTCCTTTTTTAAATGTATCTTTGTACTTCTCCGGTACCTTAAATGGATGATGAGATGAAACTAGAAAATATTGAGGCGAGGAAGGGTTGCTGAAGGTGTTCAGTTTTCTTGCAAAAAATTTAAAGAAAGGCTCGTCCCACACTCCCCATATCCCATCAAAATCAGCCTTATCGGGGTATTCATTAAGTCCAAAATAATCATCGAATCCTGCCATTTTTGTAAAAGAATCAAAACCCATTGATCCATTAGGAGCTCCATGAAAAAATGCTGAATAGTAGCCCTTTCTTCTTGAGTAGTGAGGGCAGTCCGTTAATCTGGTTATTGGCATAATGAGAAATAATATATGGCGTTTCGAGAGAAGGTATTGATGCAAGTATTGAAGGAATTGCATCTATTGATTTTTTCCCGTTTGCAAGCGAGACATCAAAGGTCAGACTGACATTGATCAGTGAATCAATAAAGGGAGTATATCCTTTATATGTTCCCTCCTTCCAAGGAAGGGATTCAGTGCTCCTATATATTCTCTTGCAAAACTTTCCAGAATAATTACTACTACATTATTGTATTTGAATTCCTTTGTGGTGTCGGGGTAATAATGTGGATTATATATCTCCCTAAGTTGCTTATCGTTAAAAAATTTATACTCCTCAAGTGGTTTCTTGTCGAATGTTCTGATTATGCTGAAGGGAGTATTAAGGACAATGGCCACATCACGCGGGGTATCTACATAGCGGGTAGCATTACTGATTGTTATAGGACGGTTGAATGTTTATAGCCACCACGTGCAGCACCTATCACGAGGGCTATTGTCAGCGGAATCATAAGAATATTGACAGCCCAGTATCCGAGGTTAAATTCCTGTAGGCCGGCTTTCCGGGCCTTACCTTATTATAGAAAAAAACCATAAGAAACCACATGAAGAATTGTAAAGAGTGTTGCCGGCCAATAATCCATCAGGAAGCGAAAAAACAGTTTCACGAGGTTGTTTTCATTCTGAAAGGTTCCGAACACATCTCCTGTTGCTCTCTTGTCCACAAACTTATAATAGACGAAATCCATTCCATTCATTGCCAGTGCTATCCATTTGTAATGAAGAAGAGATACTTGACAATCTTTTCATAGACCTATATTATACCTGAGATCTAGAGGGATGATCTCAAGAAAATAAATAACATATTTACATATACCACTGCCGAAATATCAAATACAAGCCCTCCTTTCAGAATATTAAGAAACTGAATAGCCGTAACCCCCGGGAAACATTTTTGCATTAAACATAAAAAAACCAATCCTGCAAAGCGAGAACAATACCATAACAGGACTATCCTGTAAGCAAGAACAGCAAAAATATTTGCTGAAAGCAACTATTTTTTCATCTACGAAAAAAATTTAATTGACTTAATAAACACCCATTACCGTTTCATCCAAGGACATAATGATAATACAACAAATGAGAATCAAATTATAGCCAATATAGAATGAGTGATTTAACAATACAATATAGGTAAATAATCTTTGAAATAGACCGGAAGCCATGGGGTAATAATGTTGCATTAATTCTAAACACGGGGCCTGTTATAGTCATTATAATGAGCACATTGAAAATAAAAACTAACATACAGCAAAACAGCCATATTCCATTAAAAAAACAGGTCTGTGGTTTAAATTATACTCACAGACCTGGCCGGTATATTTTACAAAAACAAAATCTTAATCTTTCTGCATATCTTGTATTTGTTCCGAAAGTCGGAGTTATTGAAATCTCTCATCAGCTGGTTTGCTTTTCGCCTGGCTCCGAAACCAGCCAGTACCATCACAACAAAAATGCAACAAGTACATACATTACAATCTTTGTGGTTTCAGCCTTTGATTTAAGAGCTTCGTTAGGCCATTATAAAGAAGCCATAATGCGAAATATATCAACAGCAGTGATATGATAAGTCCCAGGTATATATTCAGGCCTGAGGCAAATCCCAGTACAGCACTCATAGGCATAATAACCATCACAGCTGCAGTAACTCTTATATTAGCCTCAAAATCCGTATTACCCTTACAAATAGATGAAATGACGAGCAAAATAACGGCACCGATAAAGAATCCAGTATAACGGCCGCAACAATCGACCATATAAAGCCCATAATACCCATTGCTCCTCCAAAGAAGCCCCCCAGTCAGAACCCCAAATTTCAGAAACCCCCATAACAGATGCAATAATGCCAGCTAAAGCTCCATAGATAACAGCTTTGATAAAGGCTCAGCCATGCCTCCCGATGTTTTCATCGTGGAGAAATAAGATTTCGGATTTACAAGGACATCTTTGATTCCTTAATAAATGCATTGAAGTCGAAGGTTCCATTACTCATAATTCAAAGAATTAATATGGTTACTAAAAATTTCTATTGAATGAGGATTGAAAAACCTAAGTTAAAAAAAAATTATTCAATTGTAATAAAGAGACATATAATATATATCCCTCATGATAATTTTTATTCCAGATAGGTATAACCATACAATCCTGAGCGGTAATTTGAAAGGAATTCTTTACCCTCTTCTATAGAGATAATCCCTGCTTTAACTGAAGAGGTCACCCATGTCTCAACAGTCCTGACCATTTTCTTTGAATTATACTGAACATAGTCCAGCACTTCAGCAACAGTTTCCCCATCAATTACCTGGTCAATTTTATAGCCCTCAGTGTCGACCGAAACATGAACAGCATTTGTATCACCAAAAAGGTTATGCAAGATCGCCCAGTATCTCCTGGTATGCACCTACCAGGAATACTCCCAGATAGTAAGGTTCCTTTCCACTTGAATGAATGAACAGGCAGGTGGTATGACGAATTGGATGTGGAAATGAAATTGTCAATTTTCCCATCAGAATCACAGGTCATATCCTGAATGGTAGCAATATTGAGTTGGTTCTTCATTAAGTCTGTGGATTGGCATAATAGGAAAGATCTGATCGATAGCCCAGGCATCAGGCAGGGATTGGAACAAAGAAAAATTACAGAAATATTTATCAGAAAGTATCCTCGATATCTGCCTCAGTTCATCAGGCACATGCTTTGTTTTGCTTGCCATCATGATATACTTTCCGTGCTACGGACCAGAAGAGTCGCTCCATCTGTGCACTTGTCTTAAGATCGATCAGACCCAGACTGAAACGTCGAGGGCTTCTTCACGTATCTGTTGAGCATCGTGCCATGTTTCAAGCATCCGCGGCTGACTGAAATTATCCCAGAGCAAGATAAAGCTCCCTGACAAGCTCATGATCATGTTCAGTTATAGTCTGTTCCGGATCCCAGGAAGGCAGAGTAGTTGTTTCCAGGACTTCAAAATAAGTATGGAATGATGGGCAGTAAGTGACCTTCCTGATTCCGTAATAACATTTGGATGAGGAATATTATTCTTATTGCTTGCATCAACAAAAGTACTGACCGAATCATTTACATATTCCTGTATAGTATAATTGACACTACTTTCACTGTTTGATGATCCTGTCCCATCATAATCAACACCCAAGACCACCTCCGATATCAACAAACTCTACATTAAATCCCAGTTTCCGTAGTTCGACATAAAACTGTGAGGCCTCACGTAATGCCATCTTAATGCGTCGGATTTTTGTAACCTGGCTGCCAATATGAAAATGAATGAGTTTCACGCAGTTACGCATCTTATTCTTCTCAATAAAATCGAGATGCTTCAAGAAGTTCACTGGAGGTAAGTCCGAATTTACTGATATCCCCTCCTGAATCTTCCCATTTTCCGCTTCCTACACTTGCCAGCTTAATACGGATACCCAGATTTGGTTTTAATTTTAAGCCGTTTTGAAACTTTAGTAATTAAGCTTTAAGCTCATTCAGTTTTTCAACAACAAGAAAAATCCGCTTACCCATCTTCTGGGCAAGTAGAGCAAGCTCAATATAATCTTCATCCTTATAGCCATTGCAAATAATTAAGTGACTCAGGATCGGTATTGATAGCAATAACTGCATGCAATTCAGGTTTTGAACCTGCTTCAAGACCAATATTGAATTTCTTGCCATGACTTACTATCTCTTCAACAACAGGTCTCATCTGATTTACCTTAATAGGATATATAATAAAGTTCTGGGCTTTATATCCATATTCCTCGGATGCCGATTTGAAGCAGTTTGATATTGTAACAATCCTGTCGTCCAGAATATCAGGAAACCTAACAATAACGGGGTTGACACATCAGATAAAATAAGCTCATCAAGAAGTTCTTTAAGATCAACTGATGCAGAGTTTTTCTGAGGTTTTACTTCAACATTACCTTTTTCATTTATAGAAAAGTAATCAACACCCCAACCGTTAATGTTATACAACTCAGCTGAATCTTCAACTCTCCATTTTCTCATGATCAATGATTTTGCCTTATTTAATCAGCCTGCAAAGGTCTGAAAAAAATGTATTTTTTACAATGTTATTAAAATAACGTGACAATTAATCAGAAAATTCCAATGCACAATATTTTTATGACAAAAAGAATATTTATACATGGCAAAAAAACTCCACATTGCCAGCTTTACCGGTATAATGATGTTCATTTGTTTTATTAAAAACCCTGTACTGGGGGTCCGGAATTAAGCTCCACCCTGTTAATAACCTTATAAACCGGAAAGGGATTATAGCCCCTGCCCCATTGAGGAACTAGACAACGATCAAAAAAATTCCAGGTCACCATTCCATCATTAGATTGCGGTTCAAGAAGATAAGCAGCAACATTGGCAAGAGGCTGAGCTGTTTTTATGACTATTGTACCTGCCGGGAAATTAACTGTATCCTTAACATAGGTTCCGCGAAATTTCATTTGTATGGTGGCCCTGGTTCAAGCGCTGAGCAGCTCCTTCAGATCAGTTACATTAAAGCGCTCAACCTCAAATTGTAGCGGATGATGAAAGCTTATCAAACCTTATCCCTGAATCTTCAGCAGCTCAATAACTGAAGGATCGTGAATTGTAAGCAGGTACGCATATGGAAACTTAGTATTTCTCGTTGGATAATAATCAATATAATATGGTACTGTAACATCTCTCCTGCCTGTCACTTTTTTTAAATGATCTTCTCCCATTAGGTAAAGTCACTGCGTCAGCTTCATATGTTCTTATAGTGACCTTATCAGGCAAGGGTCTGACTTTATATTCGACTGCAAAAGAATCGGTTATCTGTGGATTCTCACCTCTGTCTATGGTTACTTCTATCAACATCTTTCAGCATCTCCTTAATTTCTGAGTTATGAGAATCAGCATATTCCAGCAGAGACTGATAAGAGAATAACATCCCAGGACCCTTGATTTATAGTCGGCATACACATAGTTTTCATTTAGAATGCCGAGTCTGTTCCTTAAACCAAAAAGGTTTACAATATACCTTGGCTCTGAAGCATCCAGTACCCAGCCTTTTTCCGGGTTCAATAAGTCGAAAAATTCCCCGTAAAAACAGTTTTCCACTTTATATTTATCCGAAAGGGTCCGTGATATTTCAGGCATCATCCTCGTTCGCATATAATCGATAAGGGAATTGTTACCGTCCGGATTTACCATCCATGTAAATGTAACAGGTTCAACATGATATGACCCATCGGTTGTATGACAATCCATAAAAACAGATGGATCCCATTTATTGAAAACATTTGAATCAGTCCCCTTACTTCAGGTGATTCTGCTTTCATCCCATCACGGTTAAGATCAAGAAATTCGCCGTTATACCTTACTCCAACCCCATTTATCGGTCCATTCTGGTTTGTTCGGTTCATGGTACTGATCTTCTCATTACCATCAGGATTAAAAAGGGGACAGATCAGAATTATACACCCTGTGCAGCAGATCAGGATCTTTTTCCAAAAGCAAATCCCTGGCAAACATCAACGAAGCCTCTTTCCCTTCAACCTCGCCGGCATGTATATCCGCCTGAATATAAACGACAATCCTTTTATCATTTACCAGGTCAGCTGGTGAACCTGGCAGAGGGTTTACCGATCACAAGTAAGGGAACATCCCTTCCTTCTACCGTAGTGGCAATTTTCTCAACCTTTATATAAGGTGAGAGACCTTTTAGATAATTTATATATGAGATTACATCATTATAGTCTGCAGTGGATTTAAAATCGGATTTTTCCGCAATTGTAAGTAATCTGGACTGGCCAAAAAGCACAAACAGAAAAAACAATTGCCAATCAGTGTCAATAGATACTTTTTCATGTTATCTGTAAAATTTTTAAGATCAGTAAATGTAGAAATAATTTAAATGATAATCATCGTAGTTGGATGTTTAGGAACCAGTATTTATCATTCTAAGGATCATTCAAAACAAATTACTAAAAATCAGATTAATATTATATAATTTAGATTATTTCAAAATAAATACTTACATTGCGCAACTAATTTTAAAACAATATCAAATGAACAAAGGCACAGTAAAATTTTTTAATGTATCAAAAGGTTTTGGTTTCATTAAAGACGCAGATTCGGATAATGAATATTTTGTACACGCATCTGGTTTGAAAGATCAGATTAAAGAGAATGATGAGGTAACATTCGAACTCCAGGAAGGTAAAAAAGGAATTAATGCAGTAAATGTTAAACTGGCTTAATCGATTAACACAAAGATTTATTATTCAAGAGGGTGCCCGAACCAGGCACCCTCTTTTTTATTATTCTCACCGGCTTTTTTTTGTGTGCCAGACAGGGCTCTAGATGATTAAAACAAGTCGAGGTTATTTTACTACATTCTGCTCTTTTCTTCCTTCTTTGCTTTTTTTGCAGCCCTTTTTTCCTTCAGGCTCTTGGTGCTTCCTTTTTGTGTTTGGCCTGTTCTTTTGACTTTTCGTGTGACATGGCTTTAAATTTTAAAGTTAATACTAGTATACCAAATATATATAAAAATCATTAACACCAGTTCAGTCCGGCTTCTACTTGTTATAATCTACAACAGTCTTCCGGCATCATTATCTATATACCAGGTCAGTTCCCCATTAACAGGAATTATGTTACTTGCAGGCAGACTTAATGCCGACGGTTCCCTCTTTATAATCTGCCTGACTATCTCTGCTTTATTTTCACCTGTTACCAGAAAGGCTACTGAATCAGCATTGTTAAGCACTCTGCCGGTGACAGTAATCCTTTTCTGACCTGTTCCCGGCTGGACTACAGTTTCACATATCTTTTCCGAAGATTAGTAACTCAGGTATCCCCGGGAAAAATTGAAGCTGTATGTCCATCTTCCCCAACTCCCAGCATAACAAGATCAAAAACAGGCAGTTTATCTCGGAGAGGAACATTTAAGTATATTTCTTCCGAGTATCTTATAGCTTCCTCTTCAGGATCATTTTCTCCTTTAATCCTGTGTACATTCGAATAAGGCAGCCTCAACTTATCCAGCAATTTCCGTCTGTCATACCAAAATTACTTTCAGTATCTTCCGGGGCAACACATCTCTCGTCGCCCCAGAAAAGATGAATATATTTCCAGGAGATCAGTTCTGAGTAGCGTTCCCCAAGAAGTGTAAATAGCTGTTCCGGGGTTGATCCGCCTGAAAGAGCAACGTTAAATGGTCTCTTCTTTTCTGCTGAAGTCTCTGTAACATGAACAGGTCACTGGCGAATGCTTCTGCCAGCTCCAGCGATGATGGAAATATTTTAAGTATCCTTTCCAAGTTCTTATCGATTAATATATTACTAATTTATCTGCGGTCGAACCATCATTTGTCCGTCTTTGCACTGTTGTGCCGTTGCGCCATTGCGCCTTCATTCCCCTGTGTTTTTCTACAGTTCACAGTATAATTCTTCATCTGCAAGATTTTTACAAGGATATCTCCATGTCACGCCCATACCTTCAATAAGGTCATTTGCATGCTCGGGCCCCCAGGTGCCTGCCGGATAACCGAAAACTTTGATTGAGGGATTATTTTCCCATGCTTTCTGAATAGGCTGAAGAAATTTCCAAGCTGTCTCCACCTCATCATCGCGTGAAAAAAGTGTTGAGTCGCCAAGCATAACATCATGTAGAAGCCTTTCATAAGCTGAAGGAACCCTCACATTGGCAAGATCTTTATAGTGGAAATCCATATCAACATTTTTCGCATTAAATCCGGCTCCGGGTTCTTTCATATCAAATTTCAAAAGGATGCCTTCATCGGGCTGAATCCGAATAATCAGCTGGTTGCCGGCCGTACGCCCGGAAGGACGACTGGAAAAGATGATGAGGTGTCTGCTTAAAGTGTATCACTATTTCAGTAACACGTGTAGGCAGTCTTTTGCCGGTTCTCATATAAAAAGGTACCCCTCCCCATCGCCAGTTATTTATAAAGAACTTTATGGCAACATAGGTCTCTGTACGTGAATCCACTGCAACGCCTTTCTCATAACGATATCCTGTAACACATTCTCCTCTGACAAGCGATCCTGTATATTGTCCCCTGATTACGTAATCGGGAACATCTTCTTCCCTTATTGGCTGGAGTGACTGGAAAACTTTTAATACCTCATTACGTATCGCATCCGCATCCAGTGATGAAGGAGGTTCCATAGCTGTAAGTCCTACCATCTGGAGAAGATGGTTCTGAACCATGTCACGCAGAGCGCCGGCGGAATCATAATAACCTCCCCTTTCTTCAACCCCAATGCTTTCAGAAGATGTAATTTCTATGCGATCAATGTAGTTTCTGTTCCACAAAGGTTCAAACATACCATTGGCAAATCTTGTAACAAGCAGGTTCTGAACTGTTTCCTTACCCAGATAATGATCAATCCTGAAAATCTGATCCTCCGTAACAATAGTTATGTAGCGTATCGTTCAGATTTTTCCCGGATTCAAGGTCATATCCGAATGGTTTCTCAATAATAATGCGCCTGAATCCTGTTTCTTTGTCTGTAAGACCTGCCTTCGAGAGATTAACAGATATTGTCTCATACATGCTCGGAGGAGTGGCCAGATAGAATATATAATTGCCTCCGATACCATACCTGATATCAATATCAATTAAAAAATTCTTTAAGCTCGGAAAGCCCCCTCGGCAGTAACTATCCATCGAAAAGTAATAAACGTCCCTTGTGAAATCCGACACGAGTGTCTGTCAGGTATCTTGTCTTCTGAAAATGAATGAATAGCCTCTTTAATCTTTGTCCTGAATACCTCATTAGTCATTTCGGTTCTGCCCAACCCCAATGATAGCATACTTTTTAGGCATAATCTGCTGATTCTTAAGAGAAGATATGCAGGAATCAGTTTCCTCGCGGTAAGATCACCGGATGCTCCAAAAATAACAAATATAAGATTTTCAGGATTTTCCATATTGAACCTGTAAATACAAGATGAAAAATTCATCATTCCAAATATCTTTCAAAAACGACAAATTAACAATTAAAATTAAAAAGAGTTTCGCAAAAGATCAACTATTTTTAAAACAGGGATTTAATTAATCTTCAGGGCACCGATAATTACTGGTGTTAATTAACAGGTTTATAACTTTTTAAATATTAACAACTAATTATTAATTTTTTTGTTGATATTTGCGATAAATTGAAAGAATAAGTAGTATATTTGTCGGCAAATGTTAATATCAATGAGTTTTAAAAGATCCATATTATCAATACACCTCATTAAGAGATTAATTGGAACTGAATGAGAATGGTATTTGGTATCGGATTAGGGATGACCGTTCTCTCAGAAACAGAGGACGGTTTTTTTTGTATATAATTGAATCGAAACAGAAATAATGACATGAAAAAAGAGAGACCACAACAACAGGGATTATACAGGCAGGAATTCGAACACGGAAGTTGCGGGATTGGTTTTGTTGCGCATCTGAAAGGGAAAGAAATCTCATTCAATTATTGTACAGGGGCTGGAGATTCTGACCAATATGACACACAGGGGTGCAGAAGGTGCAGATAGTAAGACAGGTGATGGTGCTGGTGTCCTCATTCAGGTACCTCGCGACTTTTACCTTATTCAGGGATATGCACTTCCTCCGGAGGGGCAGTTTGGGACAGGACTGATATTCCTTCCGCAGGACAATGCAGATGCTGAAAATGCCGTGAAATACTACTTGCAATTATAAATGAAGAGGGAGTCGATCTGATAGGATTCCGTGATGTTCCACGAAATAGTAGCGTAATGGGTGAGATATCGCGTGCAGCAGAACCAGTAATAACACAAATACTGCTAGGCGCTGACATACCCCAGAAGGACCTTGAACGCAAACTTTATATTATCAGAAAGAGAACTGAAAACATAATCAGGAATTCAGACATAGGTCAGAAGAGTTTTTTTTACATCCCCAGCCTCTCAACTAAAGTGTTGATATATAAAGGAATGCTTACATCATCACAGCTTGGGGAATATTACCCCGACCTTACTGATGAAAGGATGCAGAGCGCTATTGCCCTTGTTCATTCACGATTTCAGTACAAACACCTTCCCAAGCTGGGATCTTGCTCAGCCTTTCAGGTTACTGGGACACAATGGTGAGATTAATACAATTAAAGGTAATCGTTTCTGGATGGAGGCAAGGGAATCAATACTCAAATCTGAGAAGCTTGGTGATTTTCAAGACTATATCCCATCATTGAGCCTGACAAGAGCGATTCAGCCTCACTCGATAATGTTCTGGAATTTCTTGTGATGAGTGGTAAGTCGCTGCCATATGCAATGGCTATTCTCATCCCGGAATCGATAAATGACAAGAATCCAATGTCCCCGGAGCTGAGAGCCTTCTTATAAATATCATTCTCCATTTATGGAACCATGGGACGGCCCTGCTTCACTCATCTTCTCCGACGGAAGGTATATAGGAGGAATGCTCGACAGGAACGGACTGAGACCTTCCAGGTATGTGATAACCACCAATGATCTAATTGTACTTGGCTCAGAAACAGGGGTACAGACATTTCCGCCGGAAGAGGTAAGAGAAAAAGGAAGGCTTAAACCCGGGAAAATGCTTCTCGTTGATACTGAGGCAGGAAGAATACTTTATGATGAGGAACTAAAAGCCAGACTGGCAAACGAATTTCCGTATGAAAAATGGCTTCAGCAGAACCTGGTAAGGCTTGAAAAAATCGAAGTGGGTCATATTGAGTCGGGAAGATGGGGGAACAATACAATATGTATCGGGCCTCATTCAACTATTCACTCGAAGATACTGAGAGAATAATAAAGGAAATGGCTGCCACGGGAAAGGAACCGCTGGGTTCAATGGGAAATGATGTACCTATAGCAGTACTCTCAAAGAAGCCATACAGGTTATTCAATTATTTCAAACAAATGTTTGCACAGGTTACAAATCCTCCCATCGATCCGATAAGGGAAGAGCTGGTAATGACTCTTTCAGGCTACCTGGGGTCACTGCAACAAAACCTCCTGGAGACATCACCCGATCATGTAAAAATGGTAAGGTTCAGGAATCCGGTAATAAACAATACATATTTCAAGGTAGTCAAAAACCTGAGATACAAAGGTTTTTCAGCTGCAAACCTGAATCTGCATTTCGATGCAACAAAAGGGGCTGATGGCTTACAGGAAGCTGTGGATCAATTATGTAGAGATGCGGAAAAGGCAGTTGATGAAGGTAAAAATTACATAATACTGTCTGACAGGGGTATAAGTGAAAATACAGCACCAATACCATCTCTCCTTGGTGTTTCAGCCGTACACCATCACCTGATATCCAAACGAAAAAGGATGCAGATAGATATTGTAGTCGAATCAGCTGAGCCCAGGGAAGTGATGCATTTTGCTCTCCTTTTCGGTTATGGTGCCAGTATCATCAATCCATACATGAGCCTTGCTGTAATCGATAACCTTGTAAAAAACAAGGCCATTCAGCTCGATTACCAGAAAGCCGAAGAGAACTATATTAATGCTATAAACAAGGGTATTAAAAAAATAATGTCAAAAATGGGTATCAGTACCCTGCGCAGTTATCGATCCTCACAGATTTTTGAAGCCCTGGGGATCCATCCCGATGTAATTGAAAAATATTTTAAAGGGACCGTATCACGTCTGGGCGGGATAGGGATGAACGAGATAGCCGAGGAGGTACTCATTCCTCACAGAAGAGCATTTCATGAGGAACAATTACCGGAGGTACTCACTGAAGGTGTCTATTCATACAGAAAATATGGTGAGCACCATGCCTGGAACCCGGAGACTATATCGCTACTTCAATGGAGTACCAGGACCGGCGATTACAACAAGTTCAAAGAATACAGCAGTAAAGTGAATGCAGATACACTCAGACCTGGTTTTATAAGGGGTCTCCTCAGAACAAGGAAAAATCCTATTCCTATAGATGAAGTCGAACCTGTAGAAAACATAATGAAGAGGTTCGTTACAGGAGCCATGTCGTATGGCTCTATAAGCCGGGAAGCTCATGAGACAATGGCTATTGCAATGAACCGGATTGGGGGCAGGAGCAATACAGGTGAAGGTGGTGAGGATCCTGAAAGATTTCATCCGCTTGAAAATGGAGACAGAGTTAGAAGTGCCATAAAACAGGTTGCCAGCGGTCGCTTCGGGGTTACAACCGAGTACCTGGTCAATGCTGACGAGTTGCAAATTAAAATAGCTCAGGGGGCCAAACCGGGAGAAGGCGGCCAGCTGCCAGGTCATAAAGTAGACAGGATTATAGCCAAAACAAGATATTCAATCCCGGGCATTACCCTGATTTCACCACCACCTCATCATGACATATATTCTATTGAGGACCTCGCACAACTTATATTTGACCTAAAAAATGTCAACCCAAAAGCAAAGGTAAGTGTCAAACTTGTGTCAGAGAGCGGCGTGGGAACCATAGCTGCAGGTGTAACAAAGGCAGGTGCTGATCTTATTACCATCAGCGGCTTTGAAGGCGGCACGGGAGCTAGTCCATCATCCTCAATAAAACATGCCGGATTGCCTCTCGAGATAGGTCTGGCTGAATCACAGCAGACCCTGGTAATGAATAATCTGAGACGGAAAGTAATCCTCCAGGCCGACGGGCAGCTTAAAACAGGCAGGGATATAATTATAACCGCCCTGTTGGGGGCAGAAGAATTTGGCTTTGCCACTTCATCACTGATAGTTCTTGGATGTGTGATGATGCGTAAATGTCATCTGAATACCTGTCCGGTGGGTGTGGCAACACAGAACCCGGAACTTAGAAAAAGATTTACCGGCAAAGCCGATAACCTGGTTAACTTTTTTACCTTCCTGGCCCGGGAAGTAAGGGAATATCTTGCAGAACTGGGGTTCAGGACTCTTGATGAAATTGTTGGACGTTTTGATCTTCTTGAGAGAAATCCGGATGTCAATCATTGGAAAATAAGGAATCTTGACTTAAACAGTCTCCTGGCATTACCCAAAGAATCAGATGTTAATGCGATGCATTGTTGTGATGTGCAGGACCATAAGATCGACGCTGTTTTGGACAGGGAGCTGATACTTGAAGCCGAAAACGCTATATCAGATAAACAACATGTTGTTATTGAAAGAGATATACACAATACAGATCGTACCATAGGGGCTATGTTATCAGGTATGATAGCAACAAAGTACGGATCTGAAGGCTTACCTGAAGGAACAATAAAATGCAGGTTTAAAGGCTCTGCCGGTCAGAGTTTCGGTGCCTTCCTCTCACCTGGTGTGGAACTATATCTTGAAGGTGATTCAAATGATTACCTGGGTAAAGGTCTCTCCGGGGGAAGAATTATTGTTGTGCCTCCATCCGGTTCTACTTTTGAATCTGACAAAAATATTATCATCGGTAACACCTCCCTTTATGGGGCAACCAGGGGCGAAGTCTTTATTAGTGGTGTTGCAGGAGAACGATTTGGAGTAAGGAACAGCGGAGTTCTTGCAGTAGTTGAGGGAGTCGGTAACCATGGTTGTGAATACATGACAGGCGGACGTGTTGTTGTGCTGGGATCAACCGGTAATAATTTTGCAGCCGGGATGAGCGGTGGTGTAGCTTATGTATTCAATGAAAACGGTGATTTTGATTACTTCTGCAATATGGGAATGGTTGAATTGTCGCTGGTTGAAGATCATAGTGATATCCAGGAGCTTACAAACCTTATTTCGAGACATTATGATTATACTGGAAGCATAAAAGCAAAGATGATACTTGACGATCCGGGTCATTATCTCCCAATGTTCATTAAGGTGATACCTTATGATTATAAGAAAGTACTCCAGGAGCTGAAACTTGAAGAGATTAGGAAGAAAATTGCCGATGTGGAAATCGATCTTGAGATAAGCGCAAGTTAAAAGACTGACTTAGCGGACGCTGGACACTGGACACATGGAGGTGGTGCAAGTCATGCTGAATGCTTAATATTCACTGCCTGGGAGGGTCCCGATAGCTATCTTGAAGGGGTTTGTTAAAGAAAGTACAGGGTAACAGAAAATAAAAAGGATTAAAAAGAATTAAACAATATATAATGGCAGATATAAACGGATTCTTGAAAATAAAGAGGAAGGACGCTGGAAACAGACCCATAAAGGAACGTATCCGCGACAATAGTGAAGTTGAACAGGTACTCAACAGTGAGGACCGCATGCTTCAGGCATCCAGGTGTATGGATTGTGGCATCCCATTCTGTCACTGGGGGTGTCCGGTAGATAATCTTATTCCTGAATGGAATGACCTGCTTTATAAGGGCGATTGGAAAGGCGCTTCACAGCGGCTTGAAATTACAAATAATTTTCCCGAGTTCACTGGCCGCATTTGTCCGGCACCATGTGAGCATTCATGTGTGCTCGCTATCAATGAAGAACCTGTTACAATCAGGGAAAACGAGGTCGCAATAGTAGAGAAAGCCTTTGCAGAGGGCTACATAAAGCCAAATCCACCTGCCTTCCGGACAGGAAAAAATGTAGCTGTCATTGGAAGCGGACCTGCAGGTCTGGCAGCAGCTGATCTTCTCAATAAATCAGGTCACACTGTGACGCTCTTCGAGAAAGATGATAAAGCTGGTGGACTATTAAGATATGGCATACCCGACTTCAAACTGAGCAAGGAAGTTATTGACAGGAGACTTGATCTGCTGGTTAATGAAGGACTAATGATAAAGACCGGCATCACCATTGGAAAGGATATTAAAGGTAAAGAGATCCTGGAACAGTTTGATGCCATATGTATTACTATTGGAGCAGGACATCCCCGAAACCTTCCTGTCCCTGGCAGTGAGTTTGAAGGCATTCATTTTGCAATGGATTTCCTGACCGAACAGAACAGGGTAAATGCAGGACTAATACCCGCAAATGAAAGAAAGATTACTGCCGACGGTAGAAGAGTCCTGGTAATTGGCGGTGGAGACACTGGTTCTGACTGTGTTGGAACAGCCATCCGCCAGAGGGCAATGAGTGTGACTCAGGTAGAGATAATGCCGAAGCCTCCGGATGCAAGAAAACCTGAAAACCCCTGGCCGTATTACGGTAAGACATTAAAAACAACTACTTCCCATGAAGAAGGGTGCGAGAGGATGTGGAATATATCCACACTACGTTTTGTAGGTGATGGTGCAATAACCAGGGGCGCTGAAGTTGAAGATGTAACCTGGCAGTCAGAGAACGGGAAGGCTTTCATGGCCCCGGTGCCTGGCTCGCGCAGGGTAATTGAATGTGACCTGGTACTTTTAGCCTTGGGATTTGTTCACCCTGTTCTGGATGGTCTTCTAACAGAACTTGGAGTCGACCTGGACGGGAGAAAGAATGTTAAGACAGATAAAGGGATGGCCACAAATATTTCTAAAGTCTTTGCAGCAGGTGATGCAATCAATGGGGCCAGCCTTGTGGTAAACGCCATAGCCTCAGGCAGAAGAGTTGCCAGAGAGATAGATCATTATCTTAAAGGGGAATAAGCTGTTTAGTCAGCGTGTCAGGTGTTTTAAAATATTTTGAAGATCTATCGAATATCCTTCAGGCAGGTTACTCTGGTGTGCAATGCTGATTGTGGATTCAATTATCTTTGTTGCCTTCTGACTTTCTCCCGACATGGCATATGCTATTGCCAGACTTCTTCCTGCAGAAACCAGTGTAATTGAATGACTTGATTTATTAATAAAAGCTCGTTCTGACAGATCACGACCCTCTCTCAGGTCTCTTAATGAAGTATCTTCACAGGTTACAAGGAGCGTTCCAAGTCTCTCAAGCAAGTAAGGATCGTTAGGGTAACGGACAAGCGAATTACGATAGAGCTTGATGGCATCTCTCCATTTTTTCATTCGAAGAAGAAGGTTCCCATACAACTGAATGTTTCTCATATCAGAAGGATCTCCTCTGTTTGCAGCCTCATATAAATCAAGTGCTTCGGATATGTGTCCCGACTGCTCAGCCATCATTCCTGATAATTGATACTGCCTGGGAAAAGAGGGAGCAATCCGCTTTAACCTGTTAAGCCATATCCCGGCATCCCGGCTATCTCCCATAGAATAGTATAATGTGATACAGTCAGCTATAACGGAAGGATCAGACAAATGTGAAGCAAGCATGTCTTCTATCATCTTAAGGGCTTCCCCTCTTTTATGTTCTTTATCCTTACAAATGATCATACACACCTGTGCCTTCGTGTCCCCGGGTTCCAGGTCAATTGCTCTTGTGTAATACCTTATGGCCTGATTATAAAAACCCTTCTGGTAAAGCAGATCCCCTACACTTTTTAATTCAATATAATCATTGGTAAAGAAGGCAAGGTGCCGTTCAAGGAAAGGCAATGCCTTTTGTCCCATGTCTCTTACCAGGTACAGGTTAATAGCTTTGGAAATAAGGTAGATATTATCCGGAATATATTTTAAACCATGACTGACAAGCGTTAGCGCATACTCGGGATATATATTCATCTCAGCTTCATCGATCTTTTTCAGAAGATACAGGTCTGATCTTGAGATCATTGAGAGTCTGTCAATTAGTGTATCCACCGGTACCGGATTGACCGTAAGGTCATTTGCGCGCAGAAGGTAGTGCTTGCTTATACTGTCATTGCCTCGTGTTGAGTAGATATTACCCAGTAACCTGTATGCAGGACCAAAAGCTTTCTGTGAATTAATAATCTCTTTAAGCTTCTTCTCTGACTCCCCGGCCTGGCCGCGATCCATATAGATCCTGGCCAGGTTATACATTGAGTATGTAACCAGTGGAAAATAATCGTAACATTCAGGAGTTCTGACCAGGTTGTAAGTGTCCTTATTTTCGATGATTCGCATATACGCAATTTCTGCGCTATCTGCTGATGCCGACTTCTGGTAGCATTCACCTTCGTAATATAATGCCAGGAAAGCTTTTGGATTGATCCTGATCACCCTGCGATAATTACTGATTGCTCCCGGGATATCACCCATCTCTTGTTTAAGGTATCCCAGGTAATAACTACATTTCCAGTTTGTTTCATCTTTACGGATGGCAAGGTTATAACACCGGGCTGCCTCTTCATAATAAGCACTTGAATTATATATCATCCCCAGAGTACCCAGATTTTCAGAAGAAGGATTATGATAGGCTGATTTATAACCGTCATCCAATTGCTGCTTCAACATTGCCGGAAGATTCTGTGATGCCGGAGGTTGGGGTATTTGTTTCCTGTAAGACGAAATAACGGAAATCCTTAGTACCAGGAATATGATAACCAATGCTGCACTTAAGCCGGAAATAGTGATAAAAAACCTCTGCCCCTTCCACATTGATTAATAATTTTAAAATATAAATATATTAAAATTAACAGGAAAGGACAGTGGTCTGAGCGATAGTAATAATTTTATTTTGGTTTGCCTGCCTCTGCTTGCAATGTATAACATTTATGGGCTAAGTGGTTAAAAAGTATATATCAGACAATCCCGTACTGTTTACCACTGTAGATTATATTATTTATCTGCCAGGGCTCTCATGTCTTTTACTGTTTTGATGAGTCTTATCATCTCAGCCCTGTATCCCTCTTCATCGTGCCCTCTGGCTCCCATTGCAAGGTCTGCTGCACTCCCAAGCGTAGCAGTCCCTTTGAAGTCTGAATTTCTGAGTAACATCCCGAACTCAGCCACTGCAGACGCAAACCTGATATTTTCCGATGCTCTTTCCATGGAAAAAACGTGACCCTTCACAGGTTTTTCAAATAACATGCTCTTCATCCCGTCAGGTCGCTTATACCTGATCTTGATCAGAAGAAACTCATCACTCAGGATATTTTCTTTGAATTCTTTCCTTTTCTCCGGCTGATATCTTAGAGGATCAACAGAAGGCAACCTTTCATCTGAACCTGCCGGGACCAGCTCATAGAGGGCCGTTACATTATGCCCGGATCCCATCTCACCTGCATCTTTCCTGTCATCATTGAAATCTTCATCATTAAGCAATCTGTTCTCATATCCAATAAGCCTGTAAGACTGCACCTTAACAGGGTTAAATTCCAGTTGCAGCTTAACATCCTTGGCAATTGTAAAAAGGGTACCTCCAAATTCATGTACCAGGACTTTCCTGGCCTCCTGGAGGTTATCAATATAAGAGTAATTGCCATTACCTTTATCAGCAATCAATTCCATTTTATCATCTTTTACATTACCCATACCAAAACCAAGTACTGTAATAAAAACTCCCTCTTCACGCTTCTGTTCAATCAATCTTTCCATTGCTCCGTTACTCGATTCACCTACATTGAAGTCTCCATCGGTAGCCAGTATGATTCTGTTATTTCCTCCCTCGATGAAGTTTTTATCTGCCTCGGCATAGGCAAGTTTCAGACCAGCTCCGCCAGCTGTTGAACCTCCGGCTTCAAGATTATCAATAGCACACATGATAACTTCCTTCCTGGTACCGGGGGTGGATCGAAGGACCAGTCCGGCAGCACCTGCATAAACAACAATTGCCACCCTGTCCTGGGGCCTCAGTTCATTGACAAGAAGGCCAAAAGCAGACTTAAGGAGTGGTAATTTATTGGGAGCATTCATTGAACCTGACACATCAATAAGAAAGACAAGGTTTGAGGGAGGTAATCCTGATTTTTTAATCTCCTTTCCGCGTAAACCAACCTGAAGTAACCGGTGTTCCTTATTCCATGGACAAACAGCCATTTCTGTGTATACAGAAAAAGGTTCCTCCCTATCCGGTTCAGGATAATCATATTTAAAATAATTCAGCATTTCCTCGATTCTCACCGCATCAGCAGGAGGCAACTGTCCATTGTTAATAAACCTCCTTATGTTGGAATAAGAAGCATTATCAACATCAATTGAAAAAGTTGATAAGGGATTATTCTTAACACTTTTAAAGCCAGTCTCATTTACAGGAGCATAACCTTCAGTGTTGAAATCAGGGTTAATACGATGAAATGATCTCGATTCATAGCTCTTTACAGAAACCGGAGCTGCCATATTTTTTGCTATCCCCCTCCTGTCGCGCGTTGCACCATAACCGGTAACAACTATCTCCTGAAGCGATGTAACATCAGGATTCATCGTTATATTTACGACCGACCTTCCCTTAATATTTTCTTCAACAGTGGAATAGCCAATAAAGGAAAAAACCAGGGTCTTCACATTTTCATCAATGGAAATCCTGTAAGATCCATTAATATCTGTTAAGATACCATGTGTGCCACCTTTTGCTGATACTGAAACGCCGGTAATTGGCTGTCCGTTTTCATCGGTAACCTTCCCGGTAATTAGCCTTGAACCTGTGAAGGACACAAGAATGGTTGCAAGGATTACTATAACAAGAATTGAAATACTTTTTTTCATGACAACAATTTTTTTGGTTAGACTTTTTTATTTCATGATGCACAGATTATCGCAATTCCATAAAATCCAATTTCATTTTTATTATTATAACTTTATAGTGAAATGTGGCACAGGTTAATTTGGCAGTCAGAGGGACATAGAGACAACCAGACAGTTAAATGAGTTTTTTACAGTTCCGTAATAAGAATGAGCGCAGATCAGACGAATTGCTTCTGAAAGAGTTTACTTCCACAGGGGACCTGGAGGTGCTGGGAGAGCTGTATTCAGGATACATGCCCCTTGTTTATGGCGTCTGTCTAAAATACCTGAAAGACAGAGACGAATCACAGGATGCTGTGATGCAGATCTTTGAGAAATTAATTTCAGAGATACCCCGTCATTCTATTGGTAATTTCAGGAGCTGGTTACATGTAGTGACAAAAAACTTTTGTCTTATGCAGATCAGATCAGAGAAATCCAGGGAAGATTCGAAAAGAGAATGGATAAATAACAGTACAGTATTTATGGAAAACACCATCCCGATGCATCCTCTGGATGAAGAAGGTGTTGACATGGAAGCGGCTCTTGAAGCTTGTATTGAAAGACTGAAAGAAGAACAGAGGCAATGTATCAGACTGTTCTATTACGGTAACAGGTGTTATGGTGAAATAGCTGCCCATATGGGCCTTGATGAAAAGAAGGTGAAGAGCCATCTTCAGAATGCAAAAAGAAATCTGAAAATTTGTCTTGAGGAAAAACATGATAGTGAAGAAAAACAGCAGAAATAAATTTCCCGATTTTCAACGTTACCTGAGTAACGAAATGGATGGAAATGAAAAGAATTCTTTTGAACGGGAACTGCAGAAAGATCCGTTTGCGGAAGAGGCAGCTGAAGGATTTGAATCTGTTTCGCCCGATAATCTTGGAAAGGATCTAGCCAGACTGAGGAAAAGGATTGATTCACGGGTCAGGAACCGCAGCAGGTTGATAGCTTATCGCATTGCAGCCTCTGTTGCAGTACTTATGATATTATCATCTGTATTTATTGTATATGAAAAAAACAGGTCGTCAAGGCAGATGACTGAATCTCCTGCTTCGGCTCAGGTTTTCGAAATACAAAGGGATGAGCCTGTCAAAAAAGCTGTTGAGAAAGAGGAAACAGGGCACCGGAAAAATTTTATACCGGAGAAAAAGTCTGCTGAAACAACATCAAAGAGACTTGTTAAGACAGAAAATATTGCGGCCAGGACAACAGCTCCCAAAAGAGCTGAGCTTGAAAAGGCATCAGTGACAGCACAACAGAAGATATCAGCTGATGAATTGGTTTCAGCCGAAGCTGCTGCAATACCAGCGTCCGCTGTCTCAGGCAAAATGACATCCATGAACAAAACAATAAAAGGGAAGGTAATCTCTGCTGAAGATGAACAACCACTGGCAGGGGCTAATGTATTTCTCAAGGGAACCAGTGAAGGTGCAGTTACCGATTTAAACGGTAACTTCAGTATCACTGTGCCAGACACAGGGGAACAGGTACTCATTGCAAACTTCATTGGAATGAAATCCAGGGAATTTCAAACAAAGAAAGATTCAGGTATAAAGGTTGAACTTCAACCTGACATTACATCACTAAGTGAAATTGTTGTAACCGGTTATGGAACAAGAAAAGCAGCTAATACGCCAAAAGGATATAATCCCCCTAAACCATCATCCGGGAGATCCTCCTTTAATATTTATTTAGAAGAAAATATACATCGCCCTGATACTCTTCCTTCACTAAGAAGAGGAGTGGTTGTCCTAAGCTTCACGGTTCATAAAGACGGCAGAATTGACAGTATGAAAATCTTAAGGAGCCCAGGTAAATCTTTCTCAGATGAAGCAATAAGATTAATAAAATCAGGTCCCGCATGGGAACCGGGTATTGAGGACGGGAAACCAGTGGAAGATGTGGTGACGATAAGTATCGTATTCAGGAAACCACGCAATTGAATTGTGGATTGTCACCATAAAATTCACTAGCAGCTGATTAACCATTCCTGTTTCAATACTTAATAAAATTTAATGCATATAAGTGATCTTTGAAATATCAATTTTCAGCAGGATTACGTACTTTTAACACAAATTCAACTTAAATAAAACATTATGAAAAACAGTCGATCCCATTCATTCTTATCAGGAAAGGTCACTTATAGTCTTCTTTCCTTTGTTTTACTTATATCCCTGTCGTTATGGAGCACAGGCACTTCAGCCCAGGTAGGTACTTCCCCTGTAATAGGTCACTGGGACCTTACAGTAGATATGGGAAATCACTCTGCTCCCTCATGGCTTGGGGTAAAACTCTCAGGGTTCAAAACCTTTGTTGGTTATTTCGTTGGTGATGCAGGCAGTGCTCGTCCCGTTGCGAAGATCAATTTTGAAAACGGTAAAATAACTTTCCGCATTCCACCACAATGGGAGACAGGAAGCAATGACATGATATTCGAAGGCACCCTGGACAATGACAAGATTTCAGGAACCATAACTGACAGTTATGGCAAGACCCATCCTTTTACAGGTGTAAGAGCTCCTTTACTTGAAAGAGAAAAACCACCGGTATGGGGAGAACCAATAAAAATATTCAATGGCAAAAATCTGGATGGATGGGTAACCCAGAGACCTGAAAATCAATGGGTGGTTGAGAATGGTGTACTTAAAAGCCCAAAATCAGGGTCCAACATCATGACTACAATGAAATTTGAAGATTTCAAGTTACATATCGAGTTCAAATACCCGGCGGAAAGTAATAGTGGTGTGTACCTTAGAGGCAGATATGAAGTGCAGATTATTGACAGCAAGGGACAGGAAGCATCTTCAGTTTTGCTCGGTGGGGTTTACGGGTTTCTCACTCCTAACCAGGATGCCGCTAAATCTCCTGGTGAATGGCAGTCATACGACATAACACTGGTAGGCAGACGTGTAACTATTGTGGCAAATGGTAAAACCATAATATGTGACACTACAATACCAGGAATAACCGGAGGAGCTATCGACAGTAATGAAGGAGAACCGGGACCAATATTCCTGCAGGGAGATCACGGCCCTATTGAATTTAGAAATATCGTTATCACTCCTGCAAAATAGTATATTAATACGATAATTTGCCTGAACGTCTTTCAGACATTATCCGGTATAACCCGGAAATCAGGACTTACCCGGTTATAATTCTCCCCATAACCGGGAAGTCACTGATCCCAACCCCTACCAGGTGCTGACATTGGATAACCAACGAGAAGTTCCATAAGATTTATTTTACCATGTACATTAGACCAAACCGATTTTTTCTATTAACTATATTTTTACTTTTCATTCAATATGCTAAATGTCAATCAATTGACTCTACTCTTTTTAGTATCAATCCTCGGTTGAGCTTTTATACATATGAAAAAAATGGTGAGTTTTTACTACATATAACTCCTGCTCTGTCTGAGAGCAATATGTCTGTTGAAATATTCTCTGGCAGTACGATTATCGCCTCAATAAAAACACGTCCTCACACCACACTCTTGCGAATACCTTTTGAAATCCACCTCGAACCTGGTGTTTACAATGTTACAGCTCATATTAGTATTCCATGGCGCCCAAAAATCCTTTACACGGCAACAACTGAACTGGTAATACTCAGCTACAAACCAAATGAAGTCAAAACAGACAGACTTACAGGTGGATTAATAGTGAACAAGCGGCAGTTTTTCCCTTTCGGATTTTATTGCTATTCACCCCTGTCTCCCACCCTGGTTGAAGAAGAGGTAGTAAGAGGATTTAATTTTATTTCGCCATACCAGAAGATTAATCCAGAGACCATTAAGGACAGGAAGATCTATATGGACAGATGCGCCCAGCTTGGCATGAAGGTCAATTATAATCTGCTGTCAGTCTCAGGTGGAGGTGGTGTTGGATCCAGGATTGACGGAATAAGCGAAGAGGAAAAAAAGAGGCGTCTTCTTGCCGAAATTGAGACATTCAAGGATCATCCTGCTCTCCTTGGCTGGTATATTTCTGACGAGCCGAATGGTAATAACATAACGCCACACCAACTGGAGGAAATTTACCGGACAGTCAAAGATGCTGACCCATGGCATCCGGTGTCAATAGTTTTTATGGCGCCATTTATGTCATCGAAGGATTATAGCAGCTCCATGGATATTGTTATGGCGGACCCCTATCCTATACCAACCCTTCCTGTTTCGCTGGTGGGTAACGTAACAGATCAGCTTACTAAAGAGTTCAGTGGCTCAAAACCTGTATGGATAGTACCACAGGCTTTCGGAGGAGGTGAGATATGGGCGAGAGAACCCACGATGCAGGAAATAAGATCAATGACATGGCAGTCATTAATTAAAGGAGCAACCGGAATTCAATATTTCGTACGCCAGGGACCTAATTATTTTCCAAAATCAACCGCTGCCTGGGGAGAATGTTCACGAATTGCTTCCGAAGTTGCAGAACTGACGCCATGGCTGCTTTCGGACGAGGAAGCCCCTCCGGTTATCTCATATAATCGTGACATCCTTGTTTCTTCAAGAATTCATAATGGTCAGCTTGCTGTGCTGGCTGTAAATAAAATAAACAAACCACTCACCTCGGCAATAAGCATAAAAGGGTACCATAATGGTAAGGCAAAAGTCCTGTTTGAGAACAGGCTGGTGGAAGTAAGAAATGGCATTATTTCGGATCAGATGGCCGCATATGGAGCACAGGTATACCTGATAGATATAGAAACTGCCAGGAAGACTTCAGTCAGCCCTAACCCAAATCTTGTTGCTGATCCCGGATTTGAAGATCTGTCAACCCCGGGCATCCCTTCTGCTTGCTATGCCAGACCGGGCGGTGATCGGGGTGCAACATATTTTGTCGACTCTAGGGAACACTACGAGGGGAACCACTCCCTGAGGCTTATCACACCTGAAGATGGTAAAGGCATCACTATCAGGCTATTCCCCTTTAATGTCAGGGCAGGTTCGGAATATGTTATATCATTATGGGCCAAAGCTGACCCCGAAGAAAGGTTTCCTGTTGTAACGAAACAGGAAAATGATCGTCTATATAAGACGAAAGAGATGCCACAGTATGTCGAAGTATCTTTGGGTGATTTTGGAAGGGCAAGGTTTATTCCCGGGGATAAATGGAGGCAGTATGTAACCTTTATTACGATTCCATCAGACACTATTGCAACATTTAAAACAAATCTGGTTTTGAAAATGATTGGACACGGAGTTGCCTGGTTTGATAATATGAAGGTATTTGAGGATAAGAAGTAATGTTAATGCTCCGTTAATAGTCAAAACTGGTATTATTGAAACGAAAATTAAAATTTAACTTTGATAAAACTCAAAATATTTATTCTATGTTAAAAAATCTCCTCAAGACTGCTATCCGGCATATATACAAGCATTTCGGATACAGTATTCTGAACATACTGGGGCTAACACTTGGCATTACAAGTGCAATTTTTCTGATTTTCTATGTTTCGGATGAAGTCAGCTACGATCGCTATCACGAGAAGGCCGACAGGATCTACCGTGTTTCAACCAAAATTACTGAACCAGACGACCAGTTTACCTGGGTTGTAGCACAGATCCCTTTTGGGCCGCAGGTAGTTCATGATTATCCTGAAGTTCAGGCATATGTAAGATTTTTTAATATGCCACGGGCACTTTACAAGTATGAAGACAAGGAATTCTATGAGGAAAACTTCAACTTTGTGGACTCGACTCTCTTTGACATATTTACCTATAAGGTCCTTAAGGGTGAGGTTAAATCAGCCCTGACCGAACCAAAAAAAATTGTACTTACTGAAAAGATTGCTAACAAATATTTTGGCAATACTGACCCGATCGGAAAGACTCTTACTACCGGCAATGACACCTATGAAGTTACGGGTGTAATACAGGACGTTCCCACTAATTCGCATTTTAGGTTTGATGCTGTTGCTGCCAGGAATAACCTCCCAAAACAGATCGGCAACTGGGGAAATTTTGGCGTTTTCACATATCTGCTTTTTCCTAAAGATTTCGATGTAAAGGCTTTTGAGACTAAAATTCATGAGATGTACGACACATATATGAAGCCTATTTTTGGTCCCATGAATATAAAAATGGAATATATACTCGAACCCATAACAAAAATCCATCTTTATTCAACCAAACCCGGAGAACCTGAGCCTACAGGCAGTATCACCTATGTATATATCTTTGGCATCGTAGCCATCTTTCTTATTTTGATTGCTGCAATGAATTATATGAACCTTGCAACGGCCCGGTCAACGAGACGGGCGCGCGAGGTCGGACTGAGAAAAGTTGTCGGATCACGTCGCGGACCACTGGTAGCTCAGTTCCTGTCTGAATCCATATTGTTTACTCTTGTTTCCCTTTTCCTAAGTGTTGTACTTGTTATAGTACTGCTGCCCAAATTCAATATGCTTGCAGGCAAATCATTTGACCTGCATATTATTTATAGCCCTGTAGTACTCCTAAGCCTACTGGGAATAATAATTATTGTGGGTGTTTTCGGAGGAAGTTACCCGGCATTCTTCCTTTCCAGATTTAGTCCTGTTACCGTCCTCAAGGGAGAAATAACCCAGGGTTCAGGCGGAAGCCTTTTCCGTAAGATACTTGTTGTCATTCAGTTCACTGTTTCTGTAATAATGATAATTTGTACCCTGGTAGTTTTCAGGCAATTGAACTATCTTAAAACGATGGACCAGGGCTTTGACCAGAAGAATATTATCGGACTTCAGTTAAACCAGGAAATGGTCAGAAAATACCCTGTGCTTAAACAGACTCTTCTGGATAATCCCAATATTAAATATGTAACCTCAACCAATACTCCAGTTGGTGAGGGCTCCGGAAAGGAGGTATTCAATGTGGAAACTGATCAGGGTATGACACAAAAGGGGATCAATTTTGCTGTTGTGGATCATGATTTTGTTGATGCACTGGGAATTAAGATGGTCCAGGGACGAGATTTTGAGAAGGATATGCCGTCAGACACTCTTTCAGGTGTTGTTGTAAATGAGACGTTCGTCAAAAGAATGGGCTGGTCAGATCCAATTGGAAAGAAAATTGAAGCAGGCGATGCTAACACTCTGCGAGCAAGAGTAATAGGAGTAATGCACGATTATCACCAGACCGGAATGTACAACGGGATTGAATCACTCCTATTGGCCTATCGACCTAATAACAATGTGATCTATATAAAACTGAGCGGTAACGAAATGAAGCAGACACTAAGTTTTATTGAATCAAAATGGAAAGAAATATTTCCCGACCAGCCTTATAATTACACCTTTCTTTCTGAACGTTTTAACCGCCAATTCGAGGCTGATGAGAAAAGGGGCCTCATATTTACTATGTTCACAATACTGGCAATACTGATTGCCTGTCTTGGCTTATTCGGACTGGCTTCATATATGGTGGAACAACGAACAAAGGAAATCGGGATAAGGAAAGTATTTGGCGCTAATGAAGGTACTATTATTAAACTTATAGCGAAAGATTTCCTGATTTTGGTTACAATCGGAATAATTTTAGCCATCCCAACGGCATATTATTTAATGAACGACTGGCTCAAAAACTATATCTACAGAACAGATATAGGAGTACCATTAATTATTGGGGCAGCTTTAATTACAATTGCAATAACTTTTATAACAATAAGTTACAAAGCATACAAGGCATCAGTTATGAACCCGGCAAATTCAATCCGAATAGAATAAAAATATAAGTGTGACATAGAAAAAATAGTATTTACTGATTTCCCCTTTTGGATATTATCCGGGGGAAATTTTTTAATGCACTCATCAAACCCGAAAAGTTTTATATTTTTATAGAAAATCCAATTGATTAGTCAGTAAATAAATTAACAATGAATAAACGCCTTTTACCGGGATTACTGCTCGTGGTTTTAGTGATTACTTCCTGCAGAGAGAAGGATGTGAATCTCAATTACAATAGCAACCCGGCACCATTGCTCAAGAATGCTTATATCAAACTTCCGTTAGGAGCCGTTAAACCTTCCGGCTGGCTCAAGTCTCAACTGGAGGACCAGGCAACCGGACTCACCGGTAACCTGGATGAATTCTGGCCTGATCTGGTCAATTCATCATGGCGCGGGGGAGATGGTGAAGCATGGGAACGCGGACCTTATTATCTTGATGGCCTTGTTCCTCTTGCATATATTCTTAATAATGACACTCTTATAGCAAAAGTAAAAAGATGGATAGAACCCATTCTGGCCAGCAGCGCAGATAGCGGCTGGTATGGCCCTTCAAAAAATAAAGACAGGTGGCCCCTGGCAGTGGCCAACAAGGTCCTGATGCAGTATTACGAGGGAAGTGGCGATCAACGGGCACTCAATGTACTGCTAAAATATTTCAGATACCTGCATGATACCCCTCCAGACTGGCCTGACAAAGAGTGGCGTGGAGTAAGGGCTATGGAAAACGCAGTGACAGGTTACTGGCTTTACCGTCAGACAGGTGAGCCATGGATCCTTGAAACTATCAGATCTATCCAGGAAAACAGTTCCGACTGGACATCATATTATGAAAAGTTCCCATGGGACTCGGCAGCTGTGGCAGACAAAAAAATACCGCTGAACTGGGGTCCGGATGGACTTACCGCTCATGTGGTAAATAATGCTATGGCAATCAAATATCCGGGATTATGGTACCAGCAATCAAAGGATGACAGGTATAAGAAAGCGGTTTTTACGGGAATAAAAGAATATGATATTAACCATGGCCAGGTCGGTGGTAGGTTTTCAGGTGATGAGCATCTGTCAGGGAACAGTCCCACCCGCGGAACAGAGTTATGTTCAGTTGTGGAATATATGTTCTCGCTCGAGGAACTTTATGAAATAATGGGTGAAAACAGCCTTGCCGACAGACTGGAGCTGCTTACATACAATTCACTTCCCGGCACTACCACCCCGGATATGTGGGCACATCAATATGACCAGCAGTCCAACCAGGTACTTGTTTCTGGAGCCAAAAGGGACTGGAGCACCAATGGTGACTATTCAAACATTTACGGACTCATGCCTAATTTTGCCTGTTGTCTTGCTAATATGCATCAGGGCTGGCCCAAGTTCGTTGAGAGTATGTGGATGGCCACAAACGATAACGGACTTGCACTTGTGACTTACGGACCATCAGTCGTGAAAGCTAAGGTCGCTGACGGGAAGGATGTAACTATTTCAGAAGAGACTGATTATCCTTTTAAAGGCTCAGTTAAACTAACTGTAAGTACGGTTAAGCCGGTAAGGTTTCCTTTGTATTTAAGAATGCCAGGATGGGCAGATTCTGTGACAATAAGATATAAGCAGAAAACCGTTATTGTCAAGGGCAACAGTGAATATAAAATAAGTGTCAGGTGGAAAGACGGGGACCAGGTATACATTGACATTCCAATGAAAATGAGATATGAACAGAGGTACAACAGATCAGTATCCCTGATGCGGGGACCATTATATTTCTCACTAAGGATTGATAAAGACTATAAGAGTGTAAAAATCAATTATGATAATTTCGCATATAAAGGAAGTGTCGACTGGCAGATATCACCAACGAGTCCGTGGAATTATGGCCTTTTACTTGACAAAGAGCATATTATGAAAGGACTAAATATAAAAGAGAACCCTGTCGGCAGGTATCCTTTTTCAGATAAAGGGGATATGGTATGGTCGTCCGATTCAGGAAAATATATTATGGTAACCAGTGATGCCCCGGTAGAAATTGCTGCAAGGGGAATAAGGATACCTGAATGGACAATGAAGGATAATTCAGCTGATATTCCGCCGGAAAGTCCTGTAAAACCGGAAGGTGATCCTGAAAAAATAATACTTGTTCCATACGGGTGTGCCAGGTTAAGGATAACCGAGTTCCCTGTAATGGATGTCACTCTGATGGATATTCTTTGAAATTCAGATTGCAGCAGTCTTTTCCCTGAGCCAGGCTTTTTCATCCTCAAAAAGATGAGGGCTGAGTTTATCATAGACCACATTATGATAGTCATTAAGCCACTCTGTCTCCTTTTTATCGAGCAGAGACACATCTATCAGTGATTGATCTATATAACACAGTGAAACAGTATGAAATCTGAGAAATCTCCCGAAGTCGGTTATTTCATCTTCATAACATAAAACAAGGTTCTCAATCCTTATACCATATTCTCCTTCCCTGTATATGCCCGGTTCATCCGAAATGAGCATCCCTGGCTCAATAATTGTCCGGGAATAAGCATTCACACCCGGACTTATGCCCTGTGGTCCCTCATGCACATTCAGACAGAAACCTACTCCGTGACCTGTACCATGACCATAGTTTAAGCCATTATCCCATAATGATCTGCGTGCTGCCATATCAACCTGGCAACCTCTTGTACCATGAGGAAATTTCATCATGGCCAGATTAATAGTACCTTTCAGAACAAGTGTAAAATCCATTCTCTGCTTACCTGTCGGTGCCCCGAAACAAATTGTACGGGTAATATCTGTTGTACCACCCGGGTACTGTCCGCCTGAATCTACAAGCAGGATTCCGGATGAACCTATAACAGAATCCGTTTCAGAAGATGCAGAGTAATGAGGAAGTGCAGCATGGGCATTATAAGCTACTATTGTCGAAAAACTAGGACCCATATTATCTTTCTGATACGACCTGAGGTGATTTATCTTTTCTGTGAGTGAAAGTTCTGACATAGGCACAGAATCTAAATTAGTTTCAATCCAGTAAAAGAAACGGGTCAGCGCAATCCCGTCCTCGATCATCACCTTCTCAATATTCTCAATCTCGGTCCTGTTCTTAATAGCTTTTAACCTGGTTGGAATACTTATTTCCTCCCTTATCTTAACGCAGGATGGGATGGCTTTAAAAAGTGCAGCTGAAGTGGTCAGGGGATTTATCATTATAGTTGTGCCTTCCTCAAGTGTAGAGATCATGCCAGCTGCTTCCTCGTAAGGTAGTATAACTATTCCCAGTTTGTCAAACGCCATAGCAAGGTGTCCCGGAATTTTACCCTCTTCAACTAATAAAAGTATCTGAGTCTCCCCAACAATTGCAAATGAGGTAAGTAAGGGGCTATATTTTATGTCATTCCCCCTGATATTTAGCATCCACATTATATCATCAACAGAGGTTAATAACTGGTAATTAACCCCAAGCCGTTCCATCTCTTCCCTTACTTCAGCAATCTTTACAGCTCTGTCTTTCCCTGCATAAATAACAGGATGATCGAAGGCGGGTTCATTTGACATTGGCGGGCGATCAGTCCATATTGCTGAAATTGGATCACACTCTGTATCTATCAGGTCCTTATTCTCTGTCAATTTTTCCAGCCGTCTCAGAAGCCCCACGGGTATTGTCTTTCCATCAAATCCAATTTTTTCTCCTTCCTTCCTATTTTCAGAAATCCAGTCAACAAAGTCATTACTCTCATTCAGAATGGGCTTTACCAGCATGAATCCTGAATCCTTCAGTTGATATTCTGCCTGTATGAAATACCTTGAATCTGTCCATAAACCTGCAAAGATCCGGGTCACAACTACATTTGCTGCAGAACCCGAAAAACCTGTTAGCCAGTCAATTATTCTCCAATGATCAGGAACATATTCACCAAGATGAGGGTCAGCTGATGGTATTATAAATATATCAATGCCGAGTTCCTCCAAAGAGGCTCGCAAATCTGCAAGTTTTTGATTGGAATTGTTCATACAGTCAATTTAATAATACGATCATGATCACCTGTCAAAACATATTTTTTTGACAAATAAAAGTATATTAACTATCTCACATCTGGAAATATTTATCCCGCTGATTCGTAGTAAAAAGTGTTCATGATGGCTTGTGAAGCGAAACTGCCCCAATTAAAGACCGGGTTCATTCATTAAATACCGGTTTGTACCCCTTAACCCAAAAACTGTCCTAAAATGGTAACCATAAACAACATACGTCATTGCATTTGAAAAAAGCGCTGGCCTTTTAAAAAGTGTCCAGATCATGAATTTCCAATATTCACGTCTGCCACGACTAAAGAATCCAATAATGAAAATTGATTTAATAAAAGCCATCAGGTAGGAAAAATGGATTTCCTTTTGTCGTCTGACAGGGTTGGGGTAGTTGAATAAGAACTTTCTTACCCGTTTATAGTACGGTTTTGGTGAATAGATATTTCTGATAATTGATTTATATCCTTCAATAAGGTCATCATAGTTCATTTTCGGTATGAAATTCATTGAACAGTCAGTATTGCTTCCGGTGGGTTCAGAAGTAAGTCTGTTATCCTTTTTTAGCTGTTGATAAAGTTTTGTATTTTTGGGTGCGTTTAACAAACCTACCATAGCGGATATTATTCCGCTATTTTGTATGAAATCAATTTGTTTCTTGAAGATACCTGGGGAATCGCTGTCAAAACCAACAATAAAGCCACCCGACACTTCCATACCTTTTCTTTGAATTTTCCTCACATTGTTGAGAAGGTCCCTGTTTCTATTCTGGATTTTATTGCAATTCTGCAGAGAAATTTCATCAGGCGTTTCTATTCCTATAAATGCAGCGTTAAATCCCGTGTCTACCATCAGGGACATTAATTCTTCGTCATCTGCAAGATTGATAGAGGTCTGTATTGTAAAAGTAAATGGATATTTATGTTCAATCATCCATGATTTCATTGCCGGAAGCAAAGAGCCTTTTACCGCTGTCTTGTTTCCAACAAAATTATCGTCAACAATAGCGACAGCTCCCCTCCACTTAAGATTATAAAGGGCTTCCAGTTCACTGATGATCTGGGATGTATCTTTAATCCTTACCTTATGACCCAATAGTGCAGTGATTTCACAGAAATTGCAGGCAAAAGGACATCCCCTTGACACCTGTATATTCATTGAAGCATAATCCTTCATTGACAGTAAATGATAATCCGGAACGGGGCTAAGCCTCATATCTGCATATTCTCCGGTCGTATATACTTTATCAGGATTAATTCCACTGGCAAGATCACGAAGAAAAGGTGGCAATGTTATCTCTGCTTCATTCAAAATGAAATGGTCAATCATAGGGTAATTCGGATGTTCCTGGGTAAACAGTGGGCCCCCTGCAACAATTTTCACCTTATATTTTAAACACTCTGCAATTACCTCATCAACTGATTCTTTTTGAATATACATGGCACTTAAAAAAACATAATCGGCCCATAATATATCTGAACTGTTCAGTGTTGACACATTCATATCTACCAGTTTTTTATGCCATATTGATGGAAGCATGGCCGATACAGTAACCAGTCCAAGCGGGGGCACCGCAGCCTTTTTTGAAATAAAGGACAATGCATGCCGGAAACTCCAGTAGGTATCAGGATATCTGGGATATATCATCAAGATATTCATGCGAAAAAAATTTAATTACAAAGGTATTGGCAAGTCATATTTATTAAAAATAAAAGGGGCCGGATGACAAAAACAGGGGAATTTTCAAACCAATTAGTGGGGAATAGCAAATTCCAGGGGTAAATGGCATTTACCCCTCCTGAATACTAAATGACTTCCTTTAGTTTTAACAGATACTGCCGGGAGACGGGAATTTGCTCATTATATCCTTTTATCAGGAGCCAATGGTTACCATAGTTACTTTCAAGTTTCTCTACAAAATGCAAATTAACTATACATATTCTGTGACAACGGATAAAATTTGAATATGGCTTAATCTGGTGTTCAATATTTTTAAGGGTATTCCTGATCAGTTTTTTCCTGAGACTATCAGTTTCTTTATATACAATTTCCACATAGTTATCAGCTGACTTTATGAAGACCACATCTGCAATAAGCAAAGTAATCTGCTCTGAATTATTATCCGAAAAAAAATCAACTGTTTTGTTAAGATAGTCTTCCTCGTATCTTTCAACTTGCTTTTGAACCATCCTTTTCTCTGCTATCAGAGATTCGTTTTTTCGTTTAAGGTCCATGAATGAATCATACAGGCTCAGCGTTATTGGAACAACAGAGCAGATAATTACTACTTTGATCATAACAAAAAATGAAATAGTGACTTGCCCCACAAAACGCAAATAAAATGCAAAAGCCACTGAGCTCAATACCAAAATTATCAATCCCCCAAGTTGTGAAGAATTGGATTTATCATCCTCTTCCTCTTTGTTTTTTTGAAAAACCCAAGGAAAAACCACTCTAACCAGGAACATAAACAGGAATACGATAGCTGGCAGCCCGGATACAAATATCAGCTTGTTGTTAAAATCGAAATTTTCAAACTGAAATGGCTGAAAGAAAAGTACAAAGAGAAAAATCCCTATAGAGATACTCAGAAAAAGGCCAAGTTCATCTAGTAAAAGACCGGTTAATTGATTTAGTTTTTTCACTACTCAAACACGAAATGATCCACTCTTCAGTGCAAAGATAATGCTTTTTGTGATGAATAAAATCCAATTATAGGCTTTTCACTTCATTAACAAGGTTTTGTAGTGTACTTTTAGCGTCACCGAACAGCATTCTTGTCTTATCGTTAAAAAAGAGCATATTCTCAATAGCTGCATAGCCCTTACCCATACCACGTTTCATCACGATAATATTCTTTGCATCCCTTGCTTTAATGATGGGCATTCCATATATGGGACTTGAAGGATCATCCTCAGCTGCAGGGTTGACAACATCATTAGCACCTATTACCACAACAACGTCTGTGTTCGGAAGGTCAGGATTGATCTCGTCACTTTCCACAAGTTGTTCATAAGGGACATCAGCTTCGGCCAGGAGAACATTCATATGACCAGGCATACGACCTGCGACAGGATGGATGGCATACTTGACCTCCACCCCTTTTTCGTCCAAAAGCTTATCCAGCTCATGGCAAATATGCTGTGCCTGTGCAACTGCGAGCCCATACCCTGGGACAATGACTACTTTCTTTGAATAGCTGAGCAGTACAGCTGCATCTGAAAGAGAAATTTCCTTTACTGTTCCACCGGTATCAGAATGTGACTCTCCGCCACCACCAAAGACCCCTATGATAACATTAAGCAATGAACGGTTCATGGCCTTGCACATCAGAACAGTAAGTATGGTGCCAGCAGAACCAACAAGGATACCTCCGGTCAGCATTGCCTGGTTATTATAAAGAAAGCCTCCCATTGCTGCTGCTACACCAGTAAATGAGTTAAGCAAGCGAAATGACAACAGGCATGTCAGCACCACCAATTGGCATGACGAACAAAACGCCATAAATAACGGAAACGACAAACATTATATATATCAACGGAGTCAGTTCACTGCTCGCCTCAACATGCCTGGTCATGATGAATACTATAAAGCCAATGAGAACAACCAGTATGGTAAGGTTAACATACCTCATTGCTTTTATGCGCATATCACCTATCCTGCCATCAAGTTTTCCAAAAGCGATCATACTGCCCGCCCATGAGACAGTTCCTATCATAAGTCCAAGCAGAATTGCCAGTACTTCACCATTAGCCATGCCACTTTTGGCAATGAGTTCAGGCCTTATATGAGGAAACTCCATCATTGATATCAGGGCTGCTGCAGCTCCTCCCATTCCATTGAAGAATGAAACCAGCTGTGGCATTGCTGTCATCTTTACCCGCTTTGCTATTACCCAACCGATAATGGTGCCAATAACTATAGCAACAAGGATGAGGCCTATATTACCGATTGGCTTTCCATCCTTGTGATGAAAAAGAATAGTAGCAATGATAGCCATTACCATACCAACTGCTGCATAGGAATTTCCTCGTCTTGCAGTAAGCGGATGACTGAGCATCTTCAATCCTATAATGAAAAGGACTGATGCAATAACATATGTAAGTTCCAGAATGGCTTCTCCGGGATATAATTGAGGTAATTGATTCATAGTGCCTCTTTTTTATTTTTTAATCAGGATTACTATTTCTTCTTTTTAAACATTTCCAGCATCCGGTCAGTCACGACAAACCCGCCAACTACATTTAGCGTACCAAGGACCACTGCGAGGAATCCAAGGATAAGTGAGCCGGTCGTCTCAGCATGGCCCAATACAATAATTGCACCTATAATCACAACGCCGTGAATTGCATTTGCCCCCGACATGAGCGGTGTGTGCAGAATAGCCGGAACATGACTGATAACCTCAATACCAAGAAATATTGAGAGGATAACTATAAAAATAGCCTCCCTGTGCATTAAAAAAAATCCTAGAATGTTTTCCATGTTATATCTTATTTAATATTGAGCATTTGCTTTACCCTCTGGCTTATGAACTCTCCTGAATGGACTGCTGTTGTGCCATTTATAATTTCATCATCCATATTAAGAACAAGGTTTCCGTCCTTATCAACCATTATCTTGAGGAGATTAATTATGTTATTGCCGAACATCTTACTTGCATCTGTTGGCATGGCCGAGGGAAAATCTGATTTACCAATTATATTAACACCATTTACCACAATATGCTTACCATTTTCAGTAAGTTCACAATTACCTCCCGAAGAAGCAGCAAGGTCAATGACTACTGATCCGGGTTTCATACAATTAACTGTTTCTTTTAAAAGTAGTACAGGCGCCTTCTTTCCCGGTATCTGAGCAGTTGCAATAACTACATCTGCGGATAGTGCTCTTCTCTGGATAAGTTCCTGTTGTTTCTTTTTAAAATCTTCTGTCTGTTCAACTGCATATCCTCCGGCAGCTGAATCCTCTTTTGCCCCTTCAACCTCGATGAACTTACCACCCAGGCTCTTAACTTCCTCTTTCACTGCTGACCTCACATCAAATACTTCCACCACGGCCCCCAGCTTACGTGCAATGGCAATTGCCTGCAATCCGGCAACCCCGGCTCCCAGTATCAGCACCCTGGCAGGTTTGATAGTACCTGCTGCAGACATGAACATTGGGAAAAACCTTGGCAACATGGAAGCAGCCTCTACAACAGCTTTATAACCTGCAACAGTGGCCATTGATGACAGGATATCCATTGACTGTGCCCTTGTTGTCCTGGGGACAAGGTCAAGCGCCAGTACAGTTAACTCCTTTGTCCTGGCTTTCTCAAGCCAGGCCCTGTTTTCAACCGGGTTCAGGACGAAACACAATACCTGTCCTTTTCTGAATGAACCAGGATCATCATCCAGCGGTGGATTAACTGATAATAACATTGCAGCCTTAGAGATTACCTCTTTTCTCCCTGCAACAGTCGCACCCGCTTTGGTGTATTCATCATCAGTGGCAAATGCCCTGTCACCTGCACCCTTTTCTGCTAATACTTCAATACCCATCTTAATCAGAAGAGAAACCTCTCCGGGTAAAATAGCCACCCGGTTTTCGGTTCCTTTCTCTTTTAGAATACCTATTATCATAAGTGTATAGTTTGGTGTTCGAAGTTGATATAGTTATTATTTTCCGAAAAAATTGCGAAGCCAGAAATTATGAGCCTCATTCCTTGAATGAACTGCCTTTGCTCCACCCCATCCATGACGTCCTCCAGGATACAACATGAACTCAAATACCTTCCCTTCATCTTCCAGCCTGGAAATAAGATATATTGAATTCTGGAAATGAACATTATCATCCATGTCTCCATGAGTCATATAGAGTTTCCCGACATAGTTTTTAACATATGGCAGTGTTGAACTCTCCTTATAACCTTTCGGGTTATCCTGAGGTGTGTCCATATACCGTTCTGTATAAACATCATCATAAAGACGCCAGTCAGTTACCGAAGAACCGGCAAACCCCTGTGTCCAGTAACCTGCCCCACTTGTAAGAGCCATGCAGGTCATATAACCTCCATATGAGCTCCCCGTTATTCCTATTCTCGTGGAATCAATGAATGGTTTATTACGTAACCATTTTACTGCATCTTCATAATCAAGAATCTCCCACTTACCAAGGTTACGATAAAGGTAGTCAAGCCCTTTCCTTCCAAACTGACCCGATCCGCGATGGTCGACAGTAAAGGTTATAATACCATGTTCGGCATACCATGAGGGATTATTACCCTGCCACCTGTTACTGACATTCTTTGAATCAGGCCCGCCATAAATAGTGAATACTACCGGATATTTCTCTGAAGGATTAAAATTTACCGGATAAGTAATTATTGCAGGCATATTGAAAAGACCATCCGAGGTCATTATCTTAACCATTTCAGCTCTTGAGTTTTTTGTCGGATCAAAATCTGTTTGCTCAAACTTGTAGATGGTCTTTAGCATCTTTCCCTTCCCATTATACGTATCAATAGACCCTGCGCTGGAAATAGAATTCCATGTATCTATATAATATGAACCTTTAGGTGAGATACTGATGTTATGAGTACCGTTCCCATTTGTTAGTTGCATAAGATTCTTGCCATCGAGTCCTATTTTATAAACATGACTATCCGTTGATTCCGGACCAGTTGCATTGAAATAGACAAGCCTGGCAGCTTCATCCACTTTTATTATACCAGTTACCCTGAAATTAAGATCTGTAAGCTGTGCAATCAACTTGCCATCCCATCCATAGTAATAAAGGTTCTCCCAACCATTGCTGTCACTCCTTACAATAAAACCGGATCCATTATCCATAACATAAATATCTTCGTGTATCTCTACCCAGCTCTTCCTTGATTCATGATATATCTGCGACATCTGGTCCGTTGCCGGATCAACGAGTACAATACTAAGATCATTCTGATCGCGGTTAAGTATCTGAACAGCCAGCTTTTTCCCGTCTGGTGTCCAGAAAGGCCAGGCAATATACTGGTCAACAGCATAATCTGTTTTTACCCAGTATGTACCGGCTGTCTCAATATCAGCGATCCCCATTTTTACTTTGGGATTGGGATCTCCGGGATTGGGATAGGGTGTGGCCTCTATCTTACCATGTACCCCATCAGCCTCATCAAGTCTGTTGAGAATAAATACGGGCACATCAGTCTCATCAGTCCTGAGGTATGCTATTTTTCTGCTGTCAGGTGACCACCAGAAAGCAGCATAATGACTTGATCTTTCAAGGATTTCTTCCATATATACCCATGAAGAGTAACCGTTATAGATCTTATCCGAAGCATCTGATGTCAGCCTGGTTTCTTTATGGTTAATCAGATCATACACATAAAGGTCCTTATTCCTGGTATAGGCTATTTTGTTACCATCAGGTGAGAAACGAACATTTACTTCAGGTACTTCATCATTTGTAAGCCTCATAAGCTCCTTATCACCGATTCGGAAAAAGTAAATATCATTATCCTTATCAATGATCACACTCTTATTATCAGGACTAACAACATCATTCATTGTGAGTTCCATACCCTGTGGCAATGACTCGGATATAAGTTCCCGTCCGGATTTTACGGCAGGAACAATGACTGATTTACCATTTCTTATATTCACCCTGCTTATGACAGGATTTTTGTCCGAATCAAAAGTTCTGAACAGATAATGAGTATCATCGGTCCATCCGGTTACAGCAACCTGGTTGCCTCCCCTGCGTCGCATCTGTGCCTGTGCCTTACTAAATTGTGCCAATACTAACAACAGACTCAATACGACAGGAAGAAATTTAAATCTTCTCATTTAATATAGATTAAGATTAAAATTGAACTAATAATTAACAGGATAGCAAAAATAAGAATTTTAATTTCTAATTCAAGTCTTATGCTTAAGATCACAATTTCGATGGGGTATTCGACGATATATGTCAATTACATTTTTAAGAAATAGAAAGATATTATTAAGTATTCTTACCTGTTTAAAAGCAGATTGAAATCCAATACAGGGATTTGAAAAAAGATTATATTTATCCCTCACTTTGCAAAAAAATATATCAAATGAAAAGGTACTTCCTCAGCCTCCTTGCTTCAACTCTTTTTCTCACTTCTATGAATTCTCAGACACTCAAGTCGCCGGATGAATTTCTCGGCTATGAGCTGGGCACTCAGTTTACTTTTCAGTATAAAGCTATTGAGTATTTCAGGTATATCGCTGACAACACGTCAATGGCATTATTCAGGGAATACGGTAAAACTTATGAAGGCCGCACCCTTGGAGTATGCATTGTCTCAAGTTCTGACAATATAGAAAATCTTGAAATATACAGGAAGAACAACCTGGTTAAGACAGGCCTGTTAAAAGGTGAACTAAACGGGAAACAGTTACCATTTATATGGCTCAGCTATAATATTCACGGGAATGAGGCAGTTGGACTGGAAGCAGCAATGAAGACTCTTTATACACTGGTTACCGGATCTTATCCCGGAATAACCGATTACCTGAAGGAATGCATAATTGTCATTGATCCATGCCAGAATCCTGACGGACACGATCTTTATACAGAGAGGTTCAAGACCTCAATGAGCAGTTTTATGAATCCCGATCCAAATGCATGGGAACATAACCAGGGTTGGCCGGGATCAAGGACCAACCACTACCTTTTCGACCTGAACCGCGACTGGACATGGCAGACACAGGTTGAGACTCAACAAAAAATCAGGTTATACAGGCAATTTATGCCAGAGGTGCATGCTGACTTCCATGAGATGGGACCGGAATCTACATTCTTTTTTGCTCCGGGAGCCAACCCGTGGCATAATGCTCTGACACCATGGCAACACGAGTTTCATAAAATGATGGGTAATGGTAATGCCTCATTGTTCGACAGGAAATTCAGGCTTTACTACACTGGAGAAAACTTTGATCTCTTCTATCCAAGCTATGGAGATACCTGGCCCCTTTTCAATGGCTCAATGGGCTTTACTTACGAACAGGGTGGTGGTGGAGCCTCAGGACTGGCGTATAAACAGGAATCGGGTGATACGCTTACGCTAAAGGAGAGAATTGACGGGCATTTTACAGCATCAATGGCAACAATTAAGGTCGCCTATGAAAACAGGGCCAGGCTGGTATCAGAGTTCGATAAATATTTCGATGAAAATGAAAATAACCCGTCATTTAAATACAAAGCCTTCATTATTAAGGGCACTAATGAGAAATCAAATGTTAAATCACTGTTACAACTTCTGGATAACAACCAGATACGATATAACTATGCTGGCAATACCGGAAAAAAATACAAAGGCTTTGATTATTCAATAAACAGAGAAGGTGAAGTAACCATTGAGAAAGGTGATATCCTGGTCACTTCCTTTCAACCAGAATCTCACCTGATACAGGTACTTTTTGAACCTCACAGCAGAATCTCCGATTCACTTAGTTATGATCTGACAGCGTGGGCTCTGCCCTTTGTCTTCAATTTAAGGGCTTTTGCCCTTGCAGAGAAAATACCCGTTGACACAGGTCACGTGGAATATAAAAAAATTATAAACAAACATTTTGATAATGAAGTATATGCCTATGTAGCTGATTTCACCGGTTTTGATGAATTAAAGCTGATGGCATTCCTCTATAGAAAAGACATCAGGATCAGGTATTCATTAAAACCTTTTTCCCTCGACGGAAAGACCTTCAGCAGGGGAAGCATAATCATAGCCAGGGGTGATAACAGACACGTCGAAACAAGGTTTGACAGTATTGTGATCGATGCAGCCAACAAGTGCCAGGTAAATATCATACCCTCAACTACAGGACTGGTACAGAGTGGCAAAGATTTCGGATCGGGATATTCCCCTTTGATGAAAAAGAGAAATATTGCCATGTTGTCTGGTGAAAACACCTCATCAAGCTCAGTTGGAGAACTATGGTTTTTCTTCGAAAGAGAACTCAATTACCCAATTTCGCTAATAAATCTTGACACCAGGTCAAATCCTGATCTTAGCAAATATGATGTGCTTATCCTTGCCTCTGGCTCCTATTCAAAACAGAAGGATACTATAATTGATTTTATCAAACGAGGAGGGAAGGTCATTGCCCTTGAAAATTCTGTATCAATATTTGCAGGGGAGAAGGCAACATCCCTTGCACAGGCTGTCAAAACAAGAGCTACAGAGCTGAAAGCGTCCGAAAAGAAAGTCAGAAGCGATGACACTACTCTTCTGAAAAAATATGAATTAGAGATCGAGAGAAGATATTCACTATCCACACGGTCTGCCGGAAGCATCTATAAAGTTAAACTTGATGATACAAATCCTTATGTATTCGGCCTTGGCAAAGAGTGGTATGTTTTGAAACGATCTGCGGGGTATCCCTTTCTGACCAAAGGGAATAATATCGGTTATGTTCTCGATAAAGAACCCGTTGCTGGATTCGCGGGATATAAATACAAGGATAAGATAATAAACACACTCGTTATTGGTTCCGAAAAGATTGGGAAGGGTGAAGTTATCTATATCACTGACGATCCTTATTTCAGAGGTTTCTGGAAAAGCGGAAGAGTTCTGATCGGGAATATTGCCCTCAGGTAGTCTTTTGGAAATTGGTGAATGGGAGAACGGGGAAAATTTTGTTAATATTACTTTGAAATTGAACTAAGGCCTAATCCTGTTAACATGAAATATTACATTATCCCTGCGTTAGTATTGCTGCTCACTGTATCCTGCAGGAACAATAAGCTGAGTGTTTGTGAAAAGAGCATCAACGTATCCGACATGAAGGAATATGTCAGTAACCTGGCATCCGATGGATTCATGGGACGAAAACCCTTTACTCCAGGGGAAAAGATAACAGTTGAGTACCTGGCTAAGCAATTAAAGAAGATTGGTTTTGATCCGGCTTTCGACACCAGCTATTTTCAGGCCGTTCCCATGGTAGAGATTAGCTCAATGGTCAATGGCCCGGTAATAATTAATCATGGAAGAAGCAAGCTCTTACTTAATGCACCTGACGATATTGCAGTTACCTCACCAAGGCTTGACCGAGAAGTGCGTATCAACAATTCAGAAATGATATTTGCCGGCTTTGGCATTGTGGCACCAGAATATGGGTGGGATGATTATGAGAACCTGGATGTTAAAGATAAAACCGTGGTGGTAATGGTGAATGACCCCGGATTATATACAGGGGATACCAGCTTGTTTAAAGGCAGGGAGATGACCTACTATGGAAGATGGACCTATAAATTTGAAGAGGCTGCACGACAGGGTGCCAAAGGGATACTGATAATTCATGAAACAGAAGGTGCCGGTTATCCATATACTATCCCGAGAAAGAGTTCCATTACTCCGGGTTTGTTCATGGAAACAGCCGACAGTAATAAGACACGCTGTGAGTTTACCGGGTGGCTGCCGGCAGAATCCTCCAATTCCCTGTTCGGTGACCTTGGATTAGATGTTGACAGCCTGAGACAAACAGCTACCAGGAAAGGGTTTAAAGGCTTTGATCTAAATACTAAGATCAGCTTGTCTATAACAAACGGTATCAGGTATAATACATCTACAAATGTCGCGGGAATGTTAAGAGGGACCGACAGGTCAGATGAGTGCATTGTATATTCAGCGCATTGGGACCATTTCGGTATTGGAGAGAAAGAGAACGGAGATTCGATTTACAACGGAGCTGTGGATAATAGCACATCAATGGCCTGGGCCCTGGGAATAGGTAAGGCTTTTTCCTGTTTAAAAAATCGTCCTGCCAGATCCGTACTCATCCTCTTCCCCACTTCCGAGGAAGAAGGACTTCTTGGTTCCGGTTATTACGTCGAGCATCCTGTCTTTCCCATGGAAAAAACAGTTGCCTGTTTCAATAATGACCTCATTCTGCCCATTGGTCGTATGAAGGATGTAATGATCACAGGTTACGGACAGTCCGATTTGGATGATATGATTGCAGAGGCTGCTGCCGAACAGGACAGGTACATAATAAAGGACCCCAATTCACAAACAGGAATGTATTTCAGATCAGACCACTTCTCATTTGCCAAAAAGGGTGTCCCGTCTATGTATGCCCGGGGTAATATCGATAGCCGGGATCATGGTAAAGCCTGGGCTGCAGCCAGGGAAAAGGATTACATAGATAACAGGTATCACAGACCTGCTGACAATTATGAACCTGAAATATGGAACTTTGAGGGAGTTGTTGAAGATGCCAGGCTCGCCTTTATAACAGGTTACCGGCTCGCTAACTCTGATTTCTTTCCCGCCTGGAAGACGGGTTCCGAGTTCAAAAACCGCAGAAAATAAGGCCTGAAGGCACGCTTCCCTCTATTGTGCATTAAATAACAATCAAACTTACATAAAATACAATAAACATTATTTAGAATTAATATAAACATTTGTTATTTTATTAACAGTGTTATTATGTTAACAATAATATTATTATTTTTGTAGCATATTAGAAACCCGGTTTTAATAATCTGGTAGTTTAGTTGATGTAAATAAGTTATTTAACAGCTTATCAGGTGGAGATGAACCGGGAAGTCCAAATAAGGAGTAAAAATTTATTGATAATAACTAACTAATTAAAGGAATGTCAAAGATCAAGTCACTTGCGGATTTGAAAAAGAAACGCGATGAAGTAAGAGGTGTTACAAAAGCAGGGAGTGGCATGACTGACCCTGATTCAATTGTACATATAAAAGTAGCCATGGCAACCTGTGGCATTGCCTCCGGAGCAAAAAATGTCATGGAATTTTTCCAGGAACAACTCATAAGAAGGAATATTGAGGCTGTTGTTTCACAGACTGGTTGCATGGGGTATTGTTATGCAGAACCTACTATTGAGGTTACGCTTCCAGGACAGGAACCTGTTGTATATGGTTTTGTCGATATTAAAAGGGCCGACCAGATTATTGAGAAATACATCAAGACAGGTGAGTTGGTTGACGGGATTATCCCGATGAATTACCAGACTATTGATTTAAAAGAATAAGGAGGATAAGATATGTCAAAATACAGCATGCATATCCTTGTATGCGGTGGCACCAGTTGCCATGCTTCTGAAAGTGATGCTATTATCTGTAATCTCAGGGACGAACTTGAAACAAGGGGTCTGATGGATTCTGTTCAGGTTATTCAAACGGGATGCTTCGGATTTTGTGAAAAGGGACCAATATTGAAAGTGATGCCCGACAATACTATATATGTTCGGGTTCAACCTGAAGATGCACAGGCGATTGTCGAAGAACATGTTATAAAAGGAAGAAAAATTGACAGGCTCCTGTACAAAGACCCTGTAAGTAAGCAACCTGTATCAGATTCTGAAAATATGGGCTTCTTTAAAAAACAACTCAGGATTGTCCTACGTAATTGTGGTTTTATCAATCCCGAAAAAATAGATGAATATATTGCCCGTGAAGGGTATCAGGCGCTGGGAAAAGTACTTACAGAGATGACACCTGAAGAGGTAATAAGAGAGGTTAAGGACTCAGGACAAAGAGGCAGAGGAGGTGCAGGTTTCTCAACAGGACTTAAATGGGAGCTTGCCAGGAACAATGAATCCGAGGAGAAATATGTTGTTTGTAATGCTGACGAGGGCGACCCGGGCGCTTTCATGGACAGATCAGTACTCGAAGGGGATCCTCATTCTGTGCTTGAGGCAATGGCTATCTGCGCTTATAGCATTGGTGCAGCAAATGGTCTCATTTATATAAGGGCGGAATATCCGCTTGCAATCGAAAGGTTAAAAATAGCCATCAGCCAGGCCAGGGAATACGGCTTACTGGGAGAAGACATACTTGGTTCCGGCTTTAACTTCGACATTAAGCTTCGCTACGGGGCAGGTGCATTTGTTTGTGGTGAAGAGACTGCTCTTATCCATTCAATGGAAGGACTCAGAGGTGAGCCAACAGTTAAGCCTCCTTTCCCCGCTGAAGCAGGCTATCGTGGCAAACCCACCAACGTCAATAATGTAGAGACATTTGCAGCTATCCCTGCAATCATCCTGAAAGGGTCAAAATGGTTCAGAAGCATAGGTACCGAGAAATCAAAAGGGACAAAGGTTTTTGCACTTGCAGGTAAAATCAATAATGTGGGATTGATTGAGGTTCCAATGGGCACTACCCTCAGGGAAGTTATTTTCGAAATAGGAGGAGGAATATGCAAGGGGAAAAAATTCAAGGGAATTCAGACAGGGGGCCCTTCAGGAGGATGTCTCTCGGAAAAACATCTGGAAACTCCAATTGATTTTGATAATCTGATAATTGCCGGTTCAATAATGGGATCCGGGGCAATGATCGTACTTGATGAGGATGATTGTATGGTATCAATGGCGAAATTTTTCCTTGATTTTACGGTAGAGGAATCTTGCGGCAAGTGTGCTCCATGCAGAATAGGGAACAAACGTCTGCATGAGCTTCTCGGTCAAATATGCGAAGGAAAAGGAACACTGGAGGATCTTGACAGGCTGAAGAATATGAGTCTTGTAATTAAGGACACTGCTCTTTGCGGACTTGGACAGACATCGCCAAATCCTGTACTCTCCATGCTTGATAATTACTACGATGAATATGTTGCTCATGTGACAGATAAGAAATGCCCGGCCGGACAATGCCGAAGCCTGATGGAATATGTTATAAATGCTGAAAACTGCGTTGGCTGTACTGCATGCGCCAGGGTTTGTCCTGTTAACGCAATATCAGGTGAAAGAAAGGAAGTACATCATATAAACCCGGCTATCTGCATAAAATGTGGTGCCTGCATGGAAAAATGCAAGTTTGATGCAATATATATCAGTTAACCAGTAACACAATGGAAAAAATAAAGCTTACAATTGATAATAAGGACATTGAGGTATCAAAAGGTACAACAATATATAAAGCCGCAAAAGAGCTGGGTATTGATATTCCGACACTCTGCTATATGGACCTGCACGATATGAACATAGAAAACAAACCTGCAGGTTGCAGGATTTGCGTTGCCGAAGTTTCCGGAAGAAGAAACCTGGCTCCTACCTGTTCAACAAATTGTGAAAAAGGCATGATCGTCAAAACTCATACACCACGCGTATTGAATGCACGTCGTACAGTTATGGAGTTTATTCTTTCAGATCATCCCAAGGACTGTCTTATCTGTGCCAAGTCAGGTAATTGTGAACTGCAGTCTATGGCACACAGACTGGGGATCAGGGAGATACCTGGAGCAGAATATGCCGAGGTGTCGACTTACAGGAAAGATACCTCGCCCTCAATTATACGGGACCTTGATAAATGCATAATGTGCCGGCGTTGTGAAATGATGTGCAATGAAGTTCAAACTGTGGGAGCCCTTTCAGCGGTCAACCGTGGTTTTATGGCGACAGTTGCGCCTGCGTTTGAACAAAACCTTGAATATTCCACATGCACATACTGTGGTCAGTGTGTTGCCGTTTGCCCTACCGGAGCCCTGACAGAAGTAAATCATACCCCAAGTGTTCTCAGGGCGCTTGTTGATCCGTCCAAGACTGTTGTTGTACAGACTGCCCCAGCTGTGCGTGCTGCGCTTGGTGAGGAATTCGGGATGGAACCCGGTACCCTGGTGACAGGTAAAATGACAGCTGCCCTGAGAGCCCTTGGATTTGACTATGTCTTTGATACCGACTTCGCTGCTGACCTCACTATTATGGAAGAAGGGACTGAGCTTCTCGACCGGCTGACAAGACACCTTAAGGGTGATAAAACAGCTAAAATTCCAATCCTTACATCCTGTTGTCCAGGATGGGTCAATTTTTTTGAACATTATTTCCCGGACCTGAAAGATGTTCCTTCAACAGCAAAGTCGCCTCAGCAGATGTTCGGTGCAGTTGCCAAGTCATATTTTGCGGATAAAATTGGAGTAAACAGGAAAGACATGGTGGTCATATCTATAATGCCCTGTCTTGCCAAAAAATATGAATGCCAGAGAGATGAGTTCTCAGTCGATGGTAATCCTGATGTTGACTATTCAATATCAACAAGGGAACTTGCAAATTTCATTAAACAGGCTAACATTGATATTAATAATCTCCCTGACGAGGACATTTGATACCCCTCTCGGTGAATCAACTGGTGCAGCGGTTATTTTCGGGACCACAGGCGGTGTTATAGAAGCGGCATGCCGGACAGCTTATGAGTTATATACTGGGAAGAAGCTTGAGAGACTTGAATTTACTGAATTGAGAGGAATGGATGGGGTACGTTCCGCAACTATCGATTTTAACGGTCTCCCGCTTAAGATCGGTATTGCTCATGGCCTTGGAAATGCAAGGAAGCTCCTCAATGATGTCAGGGCAGGGAAGTCCGAATACCATGCCATAGAAGTAATGGCCTGCCCCGGAGGTTGTATTGGCGGTGGAGGTCAGCCATTCACCACGGGAATTCTGAAATCCTTAAAACCAGAGCAGCAGCTTTGTACAGGGAAGATAGAAACAAACCTCTGCGTAAATCACATGAAAACCCATTCATAGTTAGGCTGTATGAGGAATTTCTCGGCAAGCCTAATAGTGAAAAAGCACACCAACTGCTTCACACTCATTATTTCGACAAACAAAAAAAGGTAGTTATCAAGAAATAGAATTAAACAATCAGATCAAAATAATTTTCACGGCAATGTCTCATATAAAAATTGAACTAAGAAAGGAAGATGTGGATTTCATTAAGGAAGTATGTAATTCATTTAATAATGATCCACAGGAACTGATTAATGTACTGCACTCATGCCAGGAACATTTCGGGTATCTTCCTGCAGAAATACAGGAAGTTGTCTCCGATGAATTGAATGTACCGGTTTCCAAAATATACGGGGTTGTGACATTTTACTCATTTTTCACAATGACCCCGAAGGGCAAACATCCTATCAGCATATGTCTGGGCACGGCCTGTTATGTAAGAGGAGTCGGAAAAGGTGATGGAGGAGTTTAAGAAAGAATTGGGCATACAGGTCGGCGAATCAACCAGTGATAACAAATTTTCTCTGTCGAGTCTGAGGTGTGTAGGTGCATGCGGACTTGCACCTGTTGTCCTGTTGGTGATAAAACATATGGAAGAGTTGCCCCCGATGATGTAAAAAACATTCTCAAAGAATGATACGAATAAGGGTTTATTTTGTGTTATAGCTTTTTTTGATATTTCCGCCGGGGGAATTATTTATGTCTTTAAAAGCGTGATTGTTATAAATAGATATGGTAGAAAATTTCAGGATAGTGACGCTTTGCGGCAGCACAAAATTCAAGGATGAATTTATTGCTGCCCAGAAGAGACTGACCCTGGAGGGATATATTGTAATCAGTGTTGGATTATTTGGCCATTCAGGGGATAATGAAGCATGGTCAGAGGATATCAAAAAGATGCTCGACGATATGCATAAACGGAAGATTGATCTCTCCGATGAGATATTTGTAATAAATGTTGGTGGTTATATAGGAGCTTCCACTCAAAGTGAGATTGAATATGCAAAAAAAACCAATAAGCCTGTTAATTATCTGGAGAGCCAAAGTAATAAGCGGCCACCCCTTCTCGCTAGCTATCCTGACCTCCAAGGAGGGGATCTTTTTCTTCCTTCCACCCTGCTTCTCTCCTTCATCTCTGGCGACCCTGTTGTCTTCTTATACCAGAAGAAATAATCCTTTTGTCTCTTTTATCATCAGCTTTCCTGGCAACATATATCTTTCCTTCCTGTATAAGGATCAAAACCTGTATAAAATAATAGCGTGGCCAGGGTCATTGGTGTTGGAGTAAAGTCCTGTACCTGTTCTGGTCTTATTCCCATGCTCTTAACCTCCTTAGCCAGCTCTCGCATATCCCCATCAGTACATCCGGGGTGAGAAGAGATAAAATATGGCACTATTTCATACTTCAGACCCATTTCACTGTACAATATCCTCAAATTTTCTTTTTAAGGCAATAAATAGCGTAAAGGGAGGCTTCCGCATTATTTTCAATACACCTGTTCCGAGGTATGTTCAGGGGCGACCTTCAAGCCTGCCAGAGACATGCCTTGTGATAAGCTCTTCAAGATATTCCTGCTTCATCTTTTCCGGCTTAGGGTTCCATTCACTGAAATAACAGATCATAGCGCACCCCGCTTCCAATAAACGACTTCTTTATTCCTTTCAATCCATCAACTTTCCTGTAAAGTTCGGTAAGACTCTTATGGCTGGTATGCAGATTATTACATACTGAAGGCCAGATACAGGATGGCCTTGAACATAGCTCGCATCGAGATCATATCCTTGCCTTTCATCCTGTACATATTTGCCGAGGGACCACCAAGATCGAAAGATAACCCTTAAAATCGGGAATTCAGAAGTGATCTTTTCAACTTCCTTCAGTACTGATGTTTCCGATCGGCTAATGACCTGTTTACCCTGGTGTGCGGCTATTGCGCAGAAGCTACAACCCCCAAAACATCCCCTGTGGATATTGACAGAAAACTTTATCATCTCATATGCCGGAATGACACCCCGCTTATCGTATTTGGGGTGTGGTCTGTACATATATGGAAGGTCAAAAGTCTGTCGGTATCAGCCTCAGTCATCGCCGAAAATGGAGGATTTATCACAACTATGTGATCACCCGCCGGTTCTGCAAGTCTCGCCGAATCCATCTTATTTGATTCTTTTTCAAACGTGACAAAATTCTCGGTAAACAGGGTTTTATTATCCCGGCATTCTTCAAACGAGTGCAATGACAATATCCTTCCAGTGCGAATTAAGTCGCATAGGATCATCATTCCTTTGTATATAGCCTGTCTGGGAAATTGTCTTAAGAGAATCAAAGGGGACTTCCTTCTTTAAAAGCCTGATAAGCTCCCTCAATGGCTGTTCCCCCATACCATAGATAAGGAGATCAGCTCCACTGCTAATTAATATAGAAGGCTCCAGGTCATCTTTCCAGTAGTCATAATGTGTCAGGCGACGCATAGATGCTTCAATACCTCCTATTACTACAGGGACATCAGGGAAAAGCTCCTTCAGTATCCTGGTATAAACAATGGTCGGATAATCCGGTCTGAAACCTGATTTTCCTCCAGGTGTATATGCATCATTTGACCTTAGTCGTCTTGCTGCTGTGTAATGATTGACCATCGAATCCATATTACCTGCGGTAACACCAAAAAAATACTTAGGCTTTCCCATCTTTTTAAAATCGCGCAGGTCGTCCTTCCAGTTTGGCTGTGGAACAATAGCCACATTCATACCCTCATCTTCAATTACTCTTCCCACTACGGCGTGACCGAATGAAGGGTGATCAACATATGCATCACCACTAAACAGGATAACATCCGGTTGATCCCAACCCCGTAATTCAACCTCTTTTCTGGTTATCAGGCAACCAGTTATCTGCCGGTATGCTACCATTTTTCATTATGCAAAGTTACTTAAAAGTAATATCTTGATTATCTTTGATTAAAGAAATAGCTGGAGTATATGATAACATGGAACCCAATCGTACTCTTTCAGATCACTTCCTCTAATAAAAGACAAATTACTGTCCTGATACTCCTTTTTTTCATTTCACTCAATCCTTTCAACCACGTGTATTCCCAGATTGTTCATCTCCGGCCGAAGGTAGGACTGGCTCTCAGCGGTGGAGGCTCGTGCGGATTGGCCCATATAGGTGTGCTTAAAGTGATGGAAGAGGCAGGGTTAAGACCAGATGTTATCACAGGGGTCAGCATGGGAAGCATTGTCGGAGGATTATACGCACTTGGATACTCCGCTGACAGCATAGAAAAGATATGTAAGATTATTGACTGGAATCTTATTGCCACCAACCAGATTCCGGAGAATAAAATAATCTTTCCTGAAAAGAAATATTTTGACAACAGCATTGTAGCAATCCCGCTTCAATTTAAAAAGTCCATCATTCCCAAAGGTCTTATTAACGGGCAACAGATGGAGAATATGCTTAGCTATTACACATGGCCTGCTGACAGGATATCAGAATTTTCAGAACTTCCAATTCCTTTCATGTGCCTGGCTACCAACCTGGTAACCCTGAATAAAACAGAGCTTACCAAAGGCTACCTGGCTGATGCTCTGAGGGCAAGTTCAGCAGTTCCAACAATATTTACACCCCTTAAGATTGACAGCCTCCTTCTTATTGACGGTGGCATGGTTCGTAACCTTGCCGTAAGTGAAACCCGGGATATGGGAGCTTCAATTGTAATAGGATCATACACCGGAAGTTATATGAGCAAGGAGGAGGATCTGAGAACTTTGACAGATATCGTGACACAGCTGCTATTCTTCATAGGAGTTGATGATTTTGAAAAAGAAAAGAAATATGCTGACATCCTAATCGAACCAAAAACGGAGGATCTCTCATCAACTTCTTTTGATAATATAGATACAATAATTCAACGTGGGTACAAGGCCGCTCTTCCTTTCAAAAGCAGGTTCAAGCGTATTGCAGACTCATTGAATAATATTGAATCGCATCCGCCTATTGATAATATCCTGCAAAGGCAATACTATTCTTTCGACCGCATACAGATCATAGGCAATAAGAAAATATCTAGGAGACAGATTATGGGAGTTCTGAACATAAGCCCTTATGAAAAAGTTGACAAATCAATGTTGAAAGAGAAAATCGACCTGCTTTATGGGAAGAACTGGTTTGATAAGGTCAAATACAGAATAGAGCCAAAAGCTGATTCCCTTCTTCTTATTCTCGACTGTACTGAACTATCAAAAACAACCATGTATGCTTCCGTACATTATGACAACGGGATGCACTCCGGCCTGGTTCTGAAACTGCTCATTAATAATCCTCTTATTCAGAAATCAAAGCTTGAAACAGATGCATATATTGGTCAGTTCTATAAGGTGAGCACTTCATATTATCAGTTCATTGACCGCAATCAAAAATATGGATTATCCCTCGACGGTTATGCCGAGAATATAGTGATACCCATGCTTGAAGTCAGAGGTGAAACAGGAAATATGATAAGCAGAAATTTCTACCCTGGCGTTTCATTATTTAAAAGGATAGGGCTTAATCATTTGATAACCCTGTCCGGAACATACGAGATAATGAACTTCATCCCTCAATTCATCACTTCAGATCAGTTTCAGAACGTATCACATGATTATATAAATTTCAATCTGAAGTACCAGCTCAACACTCTTGATATTAAGGATTTCCCTGACTATGGTGCTATATTTGACATATCAGGAGGTTTATCGAAACTTCTTTACTACTCAACCAGGATTGGTAATACTACAACACGGTATAGTGACAGGAATACAGATGAGAGGTCATTTGAAAGGTTTTATACAATAATCGGACACTACAGGCATTATTTTTCCACGTCTAAAAAGCTGACCTTTTCTGTTGGAGGCGATTTCCTCTATATTACAAATACTGATTCTGTCTCTTCACAGAATAACTTCAGGCTTCTTGGAGGTGTTACACCCCTCACCAAACGGTCCATTTCAATGACAGGCTTCCATCCCGGACAAATAATGATTAAAAGGATGGCAGGGATTGAAGTCGGATCTGACTATGAGCTTTTACCTGCATTCCATATCTCAGTCACAACTAACTTCTCCATTATACGAGAGCCATTCAGAACAGAAGGATATTCCTTTCTTGCCGGTTACGGATTAACTATAGGCTATTCTTCCCTATTCGGTCCGCTGAAAGCCGGGATAATGTATGGTATGTATAGGAAGGAAAAATATTTTAATCCTGTAAAGGGATTTGTAAGCCTGGGATATAATTTCTGATGCTTTCACCCACTATGATGAGTACAACATAAACATAATATTACGGTCTGATTCTTGCAGATGATCATTAATGAAATGTGAAGTGATTTTTTGGCAGAGATCATTTCAGAAGCAGAAAAAACGATGGACGTACCAAAAGTTATAAAACAACATAAAAAGATATGTAGTCTTGTATCAGAGAAAAGAATAAAGCAAAGTCTTGATATACTGTCTGATATGATCAACAATACTTCCCTGGGAGACCTTCGGAATGAATATGAAAGTATTGTAATGACCTACAGGAATATGCTCACCTATACCATAGAAGGAATAAATGACCCGGAAAGGGAGAGGGTATATATGAAGCTTATTCAGTCAATTCTTGGATTATCAGACAGGGCAAGGCAAGACATATTGTCACGTTATTCCGGCTGGCATACCTATTGGGTTAAGCAACAGTCTGAAAGAGAGTATAAGTTAAGCGGCAGGGCTATAGTTGAGAGCGTTGACGATCTCATGTTCAAATCTGATCTTGATGAATGGCTTAAACTGAGCAATGAGATATTACCTGATCCGGAATCAGAAATCTCTAAAAAGCATAAGAATCTCATTCAAAATATATTTAATCATTTATGGCTCACCGATTACTACGGTGAAGCGGAAAACAGCCTGATCAATATCATACTGACATCAGGTAAGTTCAGATGGTATGAAACCAGTCTGTTCACCTCAGCAATAACATTAAGTTCTTTCAGAACATGGCAGTCGAAAAAGATATACCATCTGATATCCATTTATGAAGCCGGGCAGGAACAGGTAATGGAAAGGGCTCTTTCTGGACTAATATTAAATCTGCATTATTACAATGACAGGATAATGTTATACCCTGAGGTAGCTGACAGGGTGTCAAAGATGAGCGATGATAATAGTTTCAGGGAACATTGCAGGATCATTGTGCTTCAGACAATCAGGTCCAGGGAAACGGAAAACCTTAGTAGAAAGCTTCATGATGAAATACTTCCCCAGGTTGCAAAGCTTAAGCCCCGGATTGAAGAAAAGCTTGACCTGGATAATATTCTCTCAGATGACAAAATAGAAGGGAAAAATCCTGACTGGTCGGATATGTTCAGCGATTCCGAGGAGATATTTAAAACCATGGAAGAGCTGACAAAGCTACAAATGGAGGGCGCAGATGTATATATGTCGGCATTTGCCAATCTGAAACATTTTGATTTCTTTAAGGACTTCCAGAACTGGTTTATGCCCTTTTATCCTGATCATGAAGCTGTGGATGAGATTTATCGCGATGAAATACTTGGCCCGGGAACCAATGAACTGGCAGAGGCTCTTTATAAAACACCATTTATCTGTAATTCGGACAAGTATTCCCTGTTGTTAAACCTGAAGTACCTTCCCTCATCTCAAAAAAACATGATGTTAAAGGTATTCCGGATGGAGCTGGAAGGGCTGCAGCAGCTTGATAATGAAGAGACATCTTTAGATCCTTATAAGAGTTTCAGGATAAATGTCACACAGTATCTCCAGGATATATACAGGTTCTTCAAGCTTTCTCCCTATAAAAAGGAGTTTGAAGACATTTTCACAGGCAAACTCGATATCTACAACTCTGAATTTTTCAGGATGACCTGCAGCAATATGGACGCTGAAGCCGGGTTAGCTGATTATTTCTTTAATAAAAACTTTTATGAAGATGCCCTTCAGCTTTATCTGAGGCAGATTGATGAAAAGCCTTCTGAAGTGCAGTTATATGAGAAAATAGCCTATTGTTACCAGGAGGCATTTAATTATGAAGAGGCACTGATGTACTACAGGAGAGCTGAGCTGATTGACAGAAAAGCATGGACTGTAAAAAAAATAGGTTTATGCCTGCGGAAACTGGGCAGAAATGATGAAGCACTGGAGTGTTATCTCCAGGCTGGTGATCTTGAACCCGAAAACATCCACACCATAATTATGACCGCTCACTGCTATCTCGACCTTAAGGATTATGACAAGGCTCTTAAACATTATTTCAGGGTTGAGTATAAGGATCCTGGCAATCTTAAAATTTTAAGGCCTATTGCATTCTGTTATCTTGCCCTGGGGAAATTAGATGAATCGGAGAAATACTATGATCGACTCTCAGTGGGTAAGCTTAACACTCACGATCTAATTAACATGGGCCATATAGCGTTATGCAGGGGAAATAAACGGGAGGCTGTCGATCTTTACAGGCAGAGTGTTGTGGGAGGAGGTCTGACAAAGAACCAGTTTGTATCGATATTCAGGGAAGACACACCTTTACTCCTTTCCCTCGGGATTAATCCTGATGACCTTCCTATTTTACTCGATTATCTCCTTTTTACCATAGAATGAGTCGGTATCACTATCATATTTCCTGGACGGATGTGGTCTGAGATACCTCTCTTTCCTGATGTCAGATGAATCATTTTCATGTATTCTCTTGTTATGTCTGATCATTTGCTGTCTCCTTTCATCCATCTCCTTCAATCTGGCAATCTGTTCCCTGGTGAGGTTTGAATCAAGCTCTTTCCTGAAATCCTTCATGTTTGATTCAAGCTGTCTCCGGAAGTTGTTCTGCAATTCACTGTTTATCTTTGCGTACTTATCCAGCACCTGGTCAATACTTGTTTTTTGCTTATCATCAGGGTGGATAGCCTGGTAAAAGCCCTCCCTGAATCTCTCTTCAGAAAAAAAGACCCTTACTGGTTTCAGCTTGTGATACCTAATCTGAGCAGAGGTCAGCATACCAAGAATAAATCCTATTAAGAGTGTAGCAATAAATAATATTATCGGTTTCGCTTTCATCTTTAGTTTCCGGTTAACAGGCAAACAATACTTTCGTCATAGTTGTTATTAATTCCTAAAAAAGAGTTGAATGAAAGGGAACCTTCCTTAAGATATATTGATATCAATAATAACACTATAGCTGCAACTCCTGTAAGTGCTATCCTATAAAATACATAATTAAATGACCTGATATAATCCACTTCCTGTGATACTGTTAAGCCTAAAGAATAGATCCTGTCAAGTACCCTTTCGCCAAAATTCCTGCTGAAATCATAAGTGATACCTTCATCTTCAAGTCTCTTCCATGATTCAGTCGAATCTGATTCAACGTCAAGCGAGTTAATAATTATCTTCTTTATCTCTGCCGGGTTCATAATACTTATAATTTTTTCAAAATTTGCTTCAATTGTTCCTGAGCTCTTGAGAGCCTTGACAAGACCGTTCCCAGAGGCAAATCAAGAATCTCAGCCGTTTCCTTAGTTGAGTAGCCTTGCAGCATCCTCATTGCAACTATTATCCGGAACTTTGGGTCGAGAGCCAGCATCGCTTTGTTTACAATTTCAGATGCTTCATCCCGCGCCTCAGTACTATGTCCCGGTATATCAAACTCATGCATCTCACTGTTCCCTGCCTGAGAAAACATTGATAAAAATCTCTTTCTCCTTTTTATCTCATTCAGTGTAAGATTCACTGCTATCCTCTGGATATAGGTTGAAAGTTTGGCCTCTCCCCTGAACTCGGACAATGAGTTATAAAGTTTAATGAAGACTTCCTGCCCAATATCTTCCGCATATACAGTATCTCCGAGCATGCCTTTTATCGTACGGGCTACCATCTTCTGATACCTTGTCACCAAAACCCCGAATGCTTCCTTATCACCATCCAGTGATTCTTTGACAAGCTCGATGTCTTCAGATACCTTGTACGATTCGTTGATCATACTCTTAAGGATAGACAATTTAAAATATGTTAATATTCCCGTTCGTTAATTTTTATTAACAAAGAGAACTATGTTATAACCCGGTCAGTTGCCTTTTTTATCTTTGATCAAAAGGGTCATTCTCATCAACAAGTTTCAACTCGTAGTCTTTGGAGAACATGACAGGAAAGAGTTTCTGATTCTCAAAACCACTGTCAGACGATTTCCTATAAAATTCATATTCTGTCTGTAACAGGTTAGGATTGAATATTTCGGGATGACTTATAAATTCCTCACCATATAATGATAGTCCACTTATAAAATAATATGCTATATCATATCCCTGCCATGCATAACTCATTTCAGTTGGTTCAGTCAGAAATCTCTTCCTGAAATTTTCATTGAATTTCCTGACATCATCCCTTGAATAATCAATCCAATATGGTGAATAAACCAGCATATTCATATCAAAAAGCTCTTTTATATCGAGGTTCTCGATCTCCCTTATCACCGGATATCCGAATATCTTGATCTTATATTTTTTTGAGAGGGAATAAATATCATCGATTGTTTCACTGATGACAGGAGCATTTTCAGAAGCAATAATAACTATATTCTCGGTCTTATTGGAAAGTGCATGACTCAACCTGTTTATTGAGTCACTATCGAACATAGACCGGCTATAGAATAGAAATTCTTTAAATTTTATTGAATCATAAGGCATCCTATAGCTCAACTCACTGAATATAAGATTCTTGAACCTGATTAACATCAGGATCCATTCTGGAGGAATCAGTATGTATAAAGACAAAGTTGTCATGCGGATACTGACTGAATTTCCTGGCAAGTGTTTTCTGGGCAACCTCGAGAGTGGAATTTGGCATAAAAAGAGTGGGCTTACCGTAAAGGACACTGTTGTTCATTAATGTAACAGGCGAGACCACCGGGATGCCCCTGTATTTTGCATATTCTGCGACTATTGAGAGGTTATGTGAATATACCGGGCCAATTATGAGATCCATCCTGTCCAGCCTTCCCTCGTTCAGCAGTTTTGTCAGAGCAATTGTGTCTCTTTTTATATCAAAAGCATACAGATTAATATTAACTCCGAGGGCTCTTAATGTATCGGCAGCAAGCAGAATACCCTCGTACATTTCAACATATCCGATACTGGCCGGATATATCCAGTCTTTATCCCTGGGTATCTCCCTATATACCCTTCTACCCTTTACAAAATTGGATGAGTCAATATCAAACCTTACTGAGTTCTCCTTAAGATAAAAAGGAAGCATTACAGCTACATTCAATGTCCCGTGAAGATCTTTTACGGGAGTAAATCCTGCAGGCGGAGTAAACCTGACAACCGATTCCTCAGGTATTGAGAGGGAATCAATTATTACGGGTTCAATATTTTCGATATCTGCCTTAACACCGGGTACCCTTACATAATCACCTGTATGAGGAAACCGCAGATCCCTGTTTTCGCGGCGTAATGCCCTAACCGGCAAATCATACATCCTGGCAATTGAAGAGAGTGTCTCACCCGGAAGTACCTTATGATAGATAATATTTTTTTCTTCTTCATTAAATCGTTGGCGATCATTCATAAACTTTACCTTCGGAATGGCAATCTCTGTGCCTATTGACAGATTGTTAATTTCAATGCCAGGATTGCTCTGAAGAATCTCATTTTCAGATACACCATAATTTTTAGAAAGCGAAAAAATCGTTTCACCTGGTTTAAGACTGTGATAAATAAATTTGGTTTCATCCCTGGGCAACTGGATTGAAGGCGATTGTTCAGGTTTCTTCACCTCATCGACTTCGGAAACAGGAATCCTTAAAAACTGTCCTTCTTTAAGCCCATAAACAGCAGGGGGATTCTCTTTTGTAAGATCCTCGACAGTTATCCCGTATGCTTTCGAAATTGAGTACGCTGTTTCACCCTTTTTAACCATGTGTATAATAGTAAGGTACGCCTGATATCACCACCTTCTCTTTTGACCTCTCAACTGCAACCTGAGAAAAGCCCGAATTGGCAACTAATAAAACTACTAAAACCAGAAGTGCCTTTACAGCATTGAAAACTTTCATACTTATTGATAATATTTTTCAGTCAGCAAAAGTAAGAACTTTTTGAATTTTAGAACAATATAAGTTCGAATGTTACTAAGATATTTAAATAATTATATCCCTGGCTTTTTATAGCGTCCTGAGAAAGTCCCTGCAGTTTTTCTCAATTCTTTCAGGAACATTAGTGATATCAGCCTTTACAAATTTTTCTCCGGTGATATTTTCATAAAGTTCAATATATCTTTCCGAGACCTCATTTACAAATTCATCTGTCATTTCAGGCACATGACCTGTCCTTCTTTCCCCTGAAATCCATTAGCCATCAGCCATTCCCTGACAAATTCTTTAGATAATTGTTTCTGAGGCAGTCCCTTATCAAATCGTTCCTGATACTCATCCGCATAAAAATAGCGTGATGAATCAGGTGTATTTATTTCATCAATCAGGTAGATCTTGCCATCTTTCTTACCAAATTCATATTTTGTATCAACAAGTATAAGACCATGACTGGCGGCTATTTCAGAGCCTCTCATAAATACCTCCATGGTATACTTTTCAATCTGATTCATATTCGTCTTCCGGGATAAGGCCACTGCGTATTATCTCATCACGCGAGATATCCTCATCATGACTTCCCTGTTCAGCTTTTGTAGTAGGTGTAATTATCAGGTTTTTCAAAACGTTGATGTTCCTTCATACCATCAGGAATCCTGATTCCGCATATCTCCCTTGCTCCTCCCTTGTAAGTTCTCCACGAACTACCTGTAAGATAAGCCCTTACAATCATCTCAACCGGATATGGTTCGCATTTATGGCCAAAAGTAACTGTTGGATCAGGAGTGGCAATTTTCCAGTTCGGTACAATATCACTGGTCGCATCAAGAAATTTAGCAGCTATCTGATTAAGTACCTGTCCTTTATAAGGGATTCCCTTGGGCAGAACAACATCAAATGCAGAGATCCTGTCGGAGACAATCATCAGCAGATAATCGTCATTAATGTTATAAACATCTCTTACTTTTCCCTTATAAATACCTTTTTGTCCCGGGAAGCTGTAATTGGAGCTTAAAATTGTTTTTACCATACTAAATGAATTTATTGATTGTTTTTAATCTCAGTGCTTTTCCTTTACTTGCTGCATTTTCCTCGTTTTCATAAGCTCTTACAATTTTTTTTACAAGTTTATGCCTGACTATATCTCTTTCATCAAACTTGATAATCGAAATCCCTTCAATACCTCCAAGTATCCGCATAGCCTGAATAAGTCCTGAATCATTTTTCCTGGGAAGGTCGATCTGTGTTGTATCACCGGTCATAATAAATTTTGAGTTGACCCCCATCCTGGTAAGGAACATCTTAAGCTGGCTTATTGTAGCATTCTGTGCTTCATCAAGTATTACAAAGGCATTTTCAAGAGTTCTTCCCCGCATAAAAGCAAGAGGAGCTATCTGAACGGTTCCATCTTCAAGCCATGTTTCAAGTTTCTTAAACGGAAGCATATCGTGAAGCGCATCATAAAGAGGTTGAAGATAAGGATCCAGTTTTTCCTTCATATCTCCGGGAAGAAATCCAAGCCGTTCACCTGCTTCAACCGCAGGCCGTGTCAGGATTATCTTTTTCACTTCTCTCTCTTTAAGAGCCCTGACAGCCAGTGCGATAGAAGTATATGTTTTCCTGTTCCCGCAGGGCCTTCAGCAATGATAAGATCATTCGATTTATAATCATTAACCAGCAGAGCCTGGTTGACGGTTCGTGCCCTGACAGGCTTTCCGCTCGTACCAAAAACAATTACCTGTTCAAATTCTCCGTTTGACGCAGACTTCATATGCTCAGCATCAAAGAAATACTTCTCAATATCCTGCTCATCGAGCCTGTGATATTTCTGATAGTACTCTACAAGTTCATTGAACTTTTCCGCAAAAAAGGTTATCTCAGCTCTCCTCGCCCATACATTTTATTTCATTTCCCCTGGCAAGGATCTTTATTTTAGGAAAAAAACTACGGATTTTATCAAGCAGCGAATTATTTGTGCCGAAAAAGATTACAGGGTCAATATCCTCAAGAAATATAATTATCTCTGTCATTAAACCTTTTAAAGATTAATGATCTTCATCGTTTGCACTCATAAAAATCAGCAAACCGGCTAAAAAATTCATAAATTTTCTCATTGTACAATACAAAGTAAGGTTATTTTTTCATTAGAAGATTATCTTTGTTACAAGTTTTTTCCTATGCCGGTAATTACATTAACAACAGAATGGAGATCAGATGATATATATAATGGAATCATCAAAGGAAAACTAATAAGCAGGTGTCCTGAGGTTACCATTATAGATAATGCCGGTAATATACCCTGCATTTAATATCTCCCATGCTGCTTTTATAATCACGGAATACCTATGCATAATTATCCTGAAGGTACCGTTCACATTATATGTGTTCATACTGAAGCGGCAGAAGGACAGGATTATCTGATAGTCAGGGCAAAGGGTCATTATTTTATCGGGACAGACAATGGGATATTCAATCTTATTCTGAATTCTGATCCCGATGAGGTTGTAAGGATTGACAGCAGATAATACTGCTGATGAACTTGGAGTATTTTTGCAACAGCTGCATCGGCATAGTATCAGGGAAAAAATATCGGAACTGGGCAACCCCTTAGTGCGCTTAAGTGAGAGGGTTCCATTCAGGGCTACAATTGACAAGGATGTAATTATTGGCAGTATAATTTTTATTGATTCGTATGGCAATGCAATCTCAAATATAACAAGGGAGGTATTTTACAGGGTATTTCAAGAATAGACCCTACAGGATACTTGATTCAGAGCAACAAGAACTATACTGAACAGAATATCGGAAAGATACAGTGATGTGCCTGTAGGTGAGATGCTTGCACGATTTAACCAGCTGGAACTCCTGGAGATATCGATTAATGGCGCTAATGTATCAGAACTTCTAAGTCTTTCTGTTGGATCAACCGTACGGATAGACATGGCAAACAAAGCGCATCTCCAAACCGTTTATTTTAAAAAATATTCTAATGAAAGATAGAAAAAAAAGTCTTGAAGAATTTAACAGGCTTCTTGATATAATTGACGAACTGAGGACCAAATGTCCCTGGGATATGAAACAGACCAATGAAAGTCTGCGGAAGCTGACCATAGAGGAGACTTATGAACTGGCTGATGCAATATTCTCGGGAAATGAGGAGGGTATAAGAAATGAGCTTGGGTGACCTGATGCTCCATATCGTTTTTTATGCGAAGATAGGGTCGGAAAAAGGTCATTTACTATGGCGGATGTGCTTAAAGGAATCAATAAAAAACTTATTTACAGGCACCCTCACGTTTTTGGGGATGTAAAGGTCAGGGAGCATCAGAAGTGGAAGAAAATTGGGAACAACTGAAGATAAAAGAGAATAACGGATATAAGCCTGTTCTTTCTGGTGTTCCGGCATCACTTCCGGCAATAGTAAAAGCTAACCGTATACAGGAAAAGGTAAGAGGAGTCGGTTTTGACTGGGAAAAACGTGACCAGATATGGGATAAGGTAATGGAGGAGATTACTGAACTTAAAGGAAGAAATAGAGAAGCATAATACTGAATCAATTGAATCGGAGCTTGGAGATGTACTTGTTTTCAATTATAAATGCTTCGCGGCTTTATGGAATTGATCCTGAAGCAGCACTTGAGAAGACCAACAGGAAATTCATAAAAAGATTTAATTATCTTGAGAACGAGACTCTTAAGAAAGGCATTTCACTACACGATATGAGTCTCGATGAAATGAATGTTATATGGGAGGAGGCAAAAAAAGAGGATTAGAGGTTTCCTTTGTCCTGGAAATTATTGTCCACTTTCTTTAAATGGCGAATTTATAGCTCAGAAGCTGGTAGATAATCTTTGCAGCAATAAAATCAGGTGATTTGTTTGTATCCGACGGACATAGTTCAACCACATCAAAACCAACAACATTTTTCTCCCTTATCACATCGCTCAGGAAATGCAAAATCTCATAATAATCCGGTCCTCCTGGTTCAGGAGTTCCTGTGGATGGCATAATCGAAGGGTCAAATACATCCAGATCTATTGTGATATAAACATTCTTGGAGAGCTTTTCTAGCGCTTTCCCGTACAGGCTCTTATCATAATATAGCTCATGTGAATAAAAAATCCTGTCATCATCCACATATGGTAGTTCATCTTTCGACATGCTCCTGATTCCAACCTGTACAACTGGTGCTACTTCCCGTGCCCTCGCCATGGCACAGGCATGATTGAACTGAGAACCTTCATATTCCTGGCGCAGATCGGAATGGGCATCCATCTGCAGAACAGTAAGATCATCATATACACTGGCAAAGGCCTTTATTGAACCAATAGGAACAGTATGATTTCCCCCAATAATGACAGGAAATTTCTTGTCATTCAAAATAGAAATGACCTGTCATGCACACTTTGACAAGTTTCTCCGGGGATTCTTTTCGGTTACAGGTTCTGCTGTATGGATACCTTTCAGATGGGCTTCAGTATCAGTCTCCACATCATAGAATTCAAGATTGACAGAAGCCCTCCAGAATAGCATCGGGTCCCTTGTCTGCTCCTCTCATCCATGTACTAGTCTCGTCATAGGGAACAGGTAATATGATTATTCCTGAACCGGCATAGTCATAAACCACTTCATTGCCACCGAAATTCATAGCCAGGAGAGTAATTTAATTTTATTATTCGGTTTTCTTCTTGGGTGAAGGTTTTTTCTTTGAAACGGATGTGCTATTCTCATTGCCAGCCTTTTTTTCCTCTTTCCCTTTCTTTTCAACTCCTTCCGCCGGAACATCCTTAGTCTCAATATTCTCTTCCGGCTCTTCTTTTACCAGCATATCAAGGTTATGAAGGATATTATACCATTGCGCTACTTTCTTAATATCACTAAGATATACCTTGTCTCTTGAATAATCCGGAAGCATCTCTTCAAACCAGGCTTTAAGCTTTACAGGATCCGATTTAGAGTCGATAGCCAATCCCCCTTCTGATTTTTCATAGATAAGATCAAATACCTTACCCAGAGGCATATCCTCTTTTTCAGTGAAAATGGCAATGTCTTCCAGGGAGCTGACTTTGGCTGATCCATAAGCGCTGCTCCTCTTCTTTGTTTCCAGGTGTTCAACAATGATTGCATTCTTACCCTGTGCAATGAATTTGAACAAGCCCGGTTCACCTGAAATGGAAAGAATATCTTTTAATATCATTTTTTTAACTTTAGGATACAAATTTAATTTTTGTAATGCAACATTGACTTATTATATGATATTTTTTATCTCATAAAAGGCACATTTTGATGCAGCGGAAAACTATACCATATTTCTCTCTTTTTTTATCCTGTTGTATGCCTCGTTTACCTTCCTGAACTTGTCATCAGCAGATTTCCTTATTTCTTCGCCCAGATGGCTTACCTTATCAGGATGGTATTTCATTGCCATCCGCCTGTAAGCTTTCTTCACTTCTTCATCAGTCGCAGACATGCTCAATTTCGAGAATCTTATAAGAAGAATCAGTTTCAGGAATGAACATATTCTTTATTGAGAGAAAATCAGTTGATGCCACCCCGAGGTAACTGGATATCTTTTCGATTATCTGTATCTCTGATGGATGTATAGCTACTGTCTGCAAGGGAAATATTAAACAAGAAGTGGAGCAGCTGCAGCCTTGATGAGTAATCCATATTGCTTTTTATCTGGAGACACACATCACGAACAGGTATCTCCTGTCTCAGTATGTCTTTAAGCATAGGGTTGCCTGTTTGGCTGATTCCTGTCCGAATTGCCTAACAAAAAATTGTTTTACATAATCAAGTTCGGATTTCACTACTTTCCCGTCAGCTTTCATCACAGCTGCAACAAGAACCAGGAGGCTCATACCGAAATCACCCTGTCTTGTCCTTGCAGTGTCTGATGTATATGCTGAAGTATGAACTGTTGTATTATCGATCATTGATCCTACCAGGAAACCCAGCAGTCCGCCAATAGGTCCTCCCATCACAAAACCAAGTCCGCCGCCCAGCCATTTGCCAAAAATTCCCATAATCAATTTTAATTATTAATATATTTCATAATATCCTCATGTATTTCAAGAATAGCAGGGATAATCATATCTTTTTCAGAATTATATATCACATAGTCGGAAAGCCTTATACGTGATTCATCATCCATCTGGTTTCTTATTCTTTCCTCAACCTGTTCCTTTGAAAGCCTGTTTCTGCGTATCACCCTCTGTATTCTCTCCTCAACCGGGGCGACAACAGACGCTACCCTGTCCACAAGATTTGATCCTCCGCTTTCAAAGAGATATGGCAGCCTCCATTATTACATAAGGTGCATCCTGTTCTTTTTCCCAGGACCTGAAATGATCAAAGACAACAGGATGTACGAGGGCATTGACCTTACCAAGCAGATCATTGTCATTGAAAATAAGCTTTGCCAACTCCTGTCTGTCCAGTTCACCACTCTGTACATATCCTGACCGGTAATTGAGTTTATAGAGCTGATTATCATCCTGTCTGTTTCCATGATTGTCTTGGCTTCAGGATCAGCAGAAAAAACCGGGATTCCCAGGATACTGAATACCTTGCACACAGAAGTCTTTCCACTCCCTATACCACCTGTAATGCCAAGTTTTATACCAGATTTTATACCTGTTCCCATATTGTAGAGTTAAGCCCGAAAGTTAATTTTCCTCAACTTTTTCCATGGCATTATCTGAACCAGGGGATACTGGTCCTGAACTGACAGTATTCAGGGAAAAGAAGAGAGTATCGGGCTTAATGGCAGTTATTTCACATTCAGTTCGCAGCTGGGCCGAAAGGTTGCGTGTTAGTCCTGAGGTAAGTATAAAATATTCAGGACCCGAACTCTCGGGCATCTTTACACAATTCACCTTTGATATATCTATTACGACCGGTGATTTTTTCTGAAGGACCTTTATCTTAAAGATTGAATAACCTGGGCCCTTGATAAAAAAATTGAGTTTCAACGAATGTTCATCAGCTATAGTTCTCTCATTCGGAATGTTAACGAACTTCACATGATAGCTTATTTCAGTTTCTCCTACTTTTCCAAGAGAATTCAGATACCAGAAGATAAAAGAGAGAAAGAGGAAAAAGGAGAAGGTTACAACATTACTGTTGACGCCCCTCGTTTTCCTTCTAACAGGTTTCGACCTTGTATCATCAACTCCGTCCATCCAGATCAGTATGTAACAGATAAACAGATTCAGTCAACAGATGGATCTTTAAGAAGAGCATTCTTGTCAACTTTCAGCTTGACATCTCCACCGACATCCATGGTAACATGATTGTCTTTAACTTCATTTATCCTTCCATAAATTCCTCCGGTAGTAATAACTTTATCTCCTTTCTTAAGTGAGCTTCTGTAATTGGTCATCTCTTTCTGCTTTTTCATCTGTGGCCTGATCATAAAGAAATAGAACACAACAAATACTAGAATAAGCGGAAGGAAGGTAACAAGAGGATTGCTCTGTCCGGTAGCACCGGCAGGCTGTCCCATAAGTAACAGGTAAGCTAAATTGGTCATTGTCAGATTTATTAATTGTTATTAAATATTTTGATTTAAATTGTCTTCAACTTCTGCGGTTATCCGCAGTAAAACCACAGGTACTGAGGCATTTGATTTAACAGTAATCGTTTTTGTCTGTTTACCATTTCTGCCTGATGTATCAAAGACAACCTCAAGTGTGCCTTCCTCTCCGGGAGCAATAGGTTTGGAATCATATTTAGGCACTGTGCAACCGCAACTTGTTGTAACTGATTTCAGGATAAGATCCGATGTTCCTTTATTTACAAAAGTAAAAATATATGCGACTTTCTCTCCCTTGGTGACTTTTCCAAAATCATGTTCATATGAATTGAATACAATCTCACCGGAGCCTTTATCAGTACCGCTTCCACTTGCCTTGTTCCCTGATCCGCTGCCACACCCTTCAGTTACTAGAGTAAGAATCAGCGGGATTAAAAAAAACAACTTTTTCATATCAGTTGATCAATAAGGGAAAAAATCCTCTAAGTCAATGTCTCTCCTACCAGTCCCCTGCCAAATTTATTAAAAAGTCCTTCATCACGAATTTCTTTTACAATATTATCAAGAATTCCATTTACAAAGGTACTGCTTTTCGATGTACAATAATATTTGGCGATCTCAATATATTCATTAAGAGTTACTTTAACAGGTATTTCAGGAAACTCAAGAATTTCGGTTATAGCAAGTTGCATAACCAGGATATCCATTAATGCTATACGCTCAACTTCCCAGTTTGTAGTGTTTTTCTCTATAAGACCAGATGATCTGTCCTGGTTCAGTATAACCTTCCTGAATAGTATTTTAACAAATTCCTTATCCTCTTCATTTTTAAAAAGAGGCATAAGCGGGATATCCTCATCGGAATCAACCTTGAATTTTTTCAGAGTCTTTTCCACCATTGCTGTAATATATTCCATATCATCATTCCAGAAGATACTCTGTTCCTCAAGACTCGACTGTAGATCCTCCGATTCCGAAAACAGTGTTGGACACAAGCTTCATCACGAATTTTTTATCTGCTGTATAACTCTCGGAGGCCATAGCCATATATTCATTATAGACATCCCAGGATATCATTTTATTATACAACAGGCGCGGGATATGTGAGTTATTTACCCATGACAGCTTACTTGATGAAATATATTGGTTAAATGCCTTGTTGTTACGCAGTTGCATAATTACAGGATTGTCAACGAACCGTCTTCTGGGATTAAGATCGGCATCTGAAGGTATCATTTTCTGACGTGCTCTGTCGATCTTCTCACAGCGCAATATCAGCAATCTCCAGTACCAGCAGAAGCAGATAATGATAAAGCTCATAAGTCTTATTTATACTGAACATAAGTTCAGCCTCGGCCTGAGCCAGGTTACCATCATCTCTGCGGTTAAAAGCATAAAGAGCCATCAGGGCTTTTATACGTAGTAATCTTCTGCTTATCATCTGTAAAGAACCTCAAATTTCCGCTGCAAAAATACTCTTTTTCCCTTACCGGCAAAACAACTTTCAAAAAATTAGGTTACGCTAAAAAATTTGTGAATACAGAATCAATTTGTATAAATCCCTGGTATTATGGACAATAACCAATCTATCAACAATTCTACCTGTTCCGTTTATTTAACAAATCGCAAAAATAAACCTGCATTTTGATTTGATAAAATAATTATTACATTTGACAATATAAAACAAAACCCTAACAATAACTGACTTAGAAATGGAAGAAGAAGCTGGAATTAAGGAAGTCATAAACGTGAACGATGACAAGATCGTGAAGGAAGAGATTTTCACCAAAGATTGTGCGGGCCGGCAAAAGGACCTATTTTTTTGATGTTAAGGCCACTCGAAAGGAAGATTATTATCTTACCATTACTGAAAGTAAAAAGCGTTTAGGCAAAGAAGGGAAAGTATTTTATGAAAAGCATAAAATCTTCCTCTACAAGGAAGATTTTGAAAAGTTCTCTGAAGGATTAAAAGAAGCTGTTACCTTTATAGGCAATGGTATTGATAACCAGAGCTCCAATGAGGTAACACCTGTGGAAAATACCATGGAGGAAAAAAGTACTTTTACTGCAGAAGAATTTACAAACGTTGAGTTTGAAGATCTGGGAAAGAAGTAAGAGAACTTTTTACATTTTCTTTTTCTAAGGATTTTTCCAAATGTCTGATTATCTACTCCTTATATTAGGTATTCTTTTTATGATTGTGGGAATAATCGGTTGCCTGGTTCCTGTGCTGCCCGGGCCCCCTATCAGTTTCCTTGGTTTGATTATGCTCCATCTGACCCGCTTTGGTCACTTTTCAAATTCCACTCTTATTACTCTTGGCATTATAGCTGTTGTGGTTACAATACTGGACTATATTGTACCTATATGGGGTACAAGAAGGTTCGGTGGTTCCAAGTATGGGACAAGGGGCGCGACGGTGGGTCTCGTTATTGGATTTTTTCTGGGTCCACTCGGTATTATACTGGTCCTTTGATAGGAGCATTTGTGGGGGAGATGATCTTCAAGGATGACATAAAATATGCTGTGCGTGCCGGATTTGGCAGCCTGCTGGGTTTTATGACAGGCATAGGGCTCAAGCTGGCTGCCTCATTTGTAATGACTTTCTATTTCTTTAAGGAATGGATTAATTAAGGGTATGGGGTACATCCTGACTATTGCCTTGATCACTCCATAATTAATCAGGATCCGAGAGTAGCCACCATAACAGCCTTGATTGTATGAAGCCTGTTTTCTGCTTCATCAAAAACTATTGAATGTCCTGATTCAAAAACATCCTCTGTAACTTCCATCCCATCAAGACCAAATTTCCGGTATATTTCCTCTCCAACCCTGGTCTCCCTGTTATGGAATGCCGGCAGACAGTGCAGGAATTTAACATCCCTGTTACCGGTCTTTTCGATAACATTCATATTAACCTGGTAAGGTTTTAGAAGTCTTATCCTCTCCTCCCACACTGAATCTGGCTCTCCCATTGAAACCCAAACGTCAGTATAAAGGAAGTCAGCATCTTTCACAGCCAGGTCAACATTATCAGTAACAGTAATTATTGCTCCAGTCTCTTTTGCAATCTCTTTGGCTTTCATTACAAGTTCATTATCAGGCTGGTAAGCCTTAGGAGCAGCTATCCTGAAATCAATACCCATCTGTGCAGAGCCGATCATCAGTGAATTACCCATATTATACCTGGCATCACCAAGATAACAGAATACCATTTTATTAAGAGGCTTGGCAGAGTGCTCTCTCATCGTAAGAAAATCAGCAAGTATCTGTGTCGGATGAAACTCATTGGTCAGCCCGTTCCACACAGGAACGCCTGCATATATTGCAAGTTCCTCAACGATATTCTGACCAAATCCCCTGTATTCTATCCCGTCATACATTGTTCCGAGCACCCTTGCAGTATCTTTCATCGACTCTTTTTGTCCAATCTGTGATCCGGTAGGCCCCAGGTAGGTTACATGAGCTCCCTGGTCATAAGCCGCTACTTCAAATGCACACCTTGTACGGGTAGAAGCCTTTTCAAATATTAATGCGATATTCTTCCCGGTGAGATGTTGTTTTTCAGTACCCTCTTTTTTTGCTTTCTTAAGGATGGCAGCAAGATCGAGCAGATATTCAATTTCCCCGCTCGTTAAGTCAAGGAGTTTTAGGAAGTGACGGTTGTGTAAATTGATAGCCATTTTCGTTAAGAATTAATTTAGAAGACAAATGTAATATTTTCAAGGGGTAGTAAAATTAATAAATATTATGATTTATTGGAACCGGATCAATTACTATCGTTCTGTCATCTTCGTAATCCATTGTTATCTTGGACCCATATTTTTTATCAGCAAGTTTAAATGCTTCAGTTATAACACTCATCCTGCCACCATTTCTGATGAAATTAAGGCATGCTTCAATTTTTGGAGCCATGCTTCCTTTTGCAAACTGTCCCTCATCAAGGTATTTCAGGGTATCAGCATAGTTCAGGAACTCCTTTATCTCCTGGTCGGGCTTTTTATAATTTATATAGACATATGGCACATCCGTAAGAATATAGAACTCATCAGCCCCAATGTTTGTGGCCAGCAACGAAGAGGCCATATCCTTATCAATCACTGCCTCAGCAGGCCTGACATTGTTGTTTTCATCAAAATAGACCGGCACACCTCCTCCTCCGGCGGCAATGACAATATTCCCTTTTCTCACCAAGTCTTTTATGACCGAATCATTAATTACACTTGTCGGCTTCGGGGAAGGAACCACCCTTCGATAACCTCCGCCACCCTTTATCTCTTCCCTGAAGATCCATCTTTTCCTTCCGGAAAGATCATCAGCCTGCTCTTTTGAATAGATTCGACCCACACGCTTCTGCGGATCATTGAAAGCCGGGTCATTAATATCAACGACCACCTGGGTAACAAGACCAGATGACATTCTTATTTATGCCGTGCTTATTCAGACACATTCCTGAACATCCTCTCAATCATATAGCCTATTCCACCCTGTGAATCAGCGACACATATATCAATAGGCATCTGTGAAATACCGTATAACTGTTCTCCGGCATCGTTACGCATAAGGATATTACCTACTTGTGGACCGTTACCATGAGTAATTACAAGGTCATATCCTTCATTAACAAGAAATATCAGGTTTTCCAGTGTCTCAGTCGTATTTTGTTCCTGTTCTTCAATAGTTCCCTTTCTGGTTATCCCTTAAAAGAGCATTGCCTCCCAAGAGCAACAACTGCAAGTTTCGTTCCCATAAGCCGGTAATTGTAATCATGTTAAATATTAAATATTATAAATCAATTATCTAAATCCACAATATCATTTAATAAAGATACAAAGCTATCAAAATAATAAATACCCAATATGAATAATGATGGTTTTATTGTGAGTTGTGTAGTCACTTTCAATTTATTAACGGAACTAAATTATCATCTGAAAGAGTTGAAATTAAAAAAAAATATGTACATTTACAACTTTCAAAATACACAAGATAAGTGAGATTCAGCAATGTATTGTTCATTGCATTATTAATAGCAATGACATGCTACTCCTGTAAGGGCAGAGGGGGAAAACATATTGATCAGGGGGAGATCCATTATAATATAGATTATATAGGCAATGTTGGAGGTATGCCCAAAGATGTATTGCCAAAGTCTCTTATTGTATCATTCAAACAAGATAAAATGCTTTTTGAGATGTCCACTCCAATCGGAAATTCCGGCATCATCAACCTTGCAAATCCTGATAAGGGATTATATGATACTTACCTTAGCCTCTTCACTTTGAGATTGCTTTATGAGTCAAAACCAGGTGAGATCTTTCCAGGCTTTGAATCAATGGATAGCATGGTCATTAAAAAGACATCAAAGACTACCATAATATGCGGCTATAACTGTAAAAATGCAGAAATAACCTTTCCATCAACAGGTGGAAGAGTATTTAATATCTGGTACACTGATGAGATTGATATTAAAAACCCGAATGCGGCAACTCCCTTTAATCATATCGACGGTGTTCTCATGAGATTCTTCTTCCTTGTGGGCAAGACCGAGCTCCGTTTTGATGCCGAAACTGTTTACAGTAAGGATATACCGGATGTGTTCTTTGAGAGAAGAGACAAGTACATGAAAGTCTCAAAGGAGAATATCACCAAGTTTATCAGGAAGATGGTTAGCATGTAACTCCAGCTAAGTCACTGCCACACCCCGTACTCCATACCCCATACCCCGAACCCATTATTATAAATTCTCTGGCATCCTTTTTGTGAAAGAATCAAAATTATTACCTTTGGATTGCTCTAAAATACTGGCAAGAGGCTTTAGTGGCACTTATATAAGAAAATACTGAAAGATGAATAAAGTGAAGGAAGATGGTGGCAAAAAGTTTACTAAAGCCGCTAAGACAACAGGCAAATCCAAATCTTTCTTTACAGATGAGAGGATAAAATTCATTTTTGGTATACTCATCACCGGATTTGCTCTTTATCTGCTCCTTGCCTGTGTTGCTTATCTTTTCTGGTGGAAAACGGACCAAAGCCTGCCTGACTCTGAGATAATATCGGGTGCCGATATCGCTGTTAAGAACTGGGCAGGGAAGAGCGGACACTTCCTGGCCAAAATGATAGTGGGCTATGGATTTGGTTATGGCGCTTTCTTTATTCCCTTGATATTCGGCTCTTTAGGATTATACATGCTAAACTTTCCAAAGATAAAACCCCTCAGGATCATAGCCAAATTCACATTCGCTACAATAATATTGTCACTTCTTCTTGGATTTATCTTTGGCGAAGCCGACGGATACCTGATCAGCGGTCCCGGAGGTGCTCAGGGCTACCTGATCACAAGGTGGATGAATGCCTTCATGGGAATGATAGGAACTGGAATAGTCCTGACCTTTATAACCATTGCATACCTTATCTTTGCCCTGGGAGTCAGACCTCACTTTATCGGGCTTAAAATTCCTTCATTTCTCAGACCCGGCAAAAAACATGATGAAATGGCCGGAAACACCGGGGAAGCAACGGACAGTTCCCCTGTCAACAATAATACTTCTTCCTTATCAGCTTCAAAAGATGAAGATTTGGGCTTTGTTGTTAAGAATACAACCGGGGAAAATGACGGGGCAGATAATAACCATGATATCTTCTCAGGGGGATCAATAATTCATGATTTTGAAAATAAGACCACTGCCGCGATAACCCCAAAGGACGGTGTTCCCCTTAATATTTCACGACCCTATGCCAACGATCATCTTTCGGAACAGGAACTCGAACGATTGAGAGAAAATTATGATCCTCGTCTTGATCTTTCACATTATAAATTTCCGCCTACCTCAATCCTCAAAGAACATAAGTCTGAGAGCACCTTTGACAACACAGAGGTCATTGAGAACAAAGAAAATATAATCAAGACCCTGGGAGATCATAAAATAGCCATAAAGAGCATAACTGCTACAGTGGGACCAACTGTCACATTATATGAGATTGTCCCGGAAAGAGGCGTAAGACTGGCCCGGATCAAATCCCTGGAAGATGATATTGCACTCAATCTGTCAGCCCTGGGAATAAGGATTATTGCTCCCATCCCCGGAAGAGGTACTGTTGGTATAGAGGTCCCTAACAAGAGGCCAGAAATGGTTTCCATGCGCTCACTTATCATCTCCAAATCTTTCCAGGAAACCAGGTTTGATATAGCGCTTGCTCTTGGCAGGACCATTACCAATGAACCATATATTGTTGATCTTACCAAGATGCCTCACCTGCTGGTAGCCGGTGCTACGGGTCAGGGTAAATCTGTTGGTATAAATGCTATTATAACTTCAATACTATACAAGAAACATCCTGCAGAAGTCAAGTTTGTGCTTATTGATCCCAAACGTGTCGAGTTACCTCTTTATATGAAGATAGAGAGGCATTTCCTGGCAAAACTGCCCGGAGAAGAAGATGCAATCATCACCGATACCCAGAAAGTGATTAAAACTCTTAATTCACTTTGCATTGAGATGGACAGCAGGCTTGAACTGCTCAAAGCTGCCCAGTCACGTAATATCAAGGAATATAACGAGAAGTTCATCTCAAGAAAGCTTAACCCGGAGAAGGGACATAAATACCTGCCTTATATCGTTCTTATAATCGATGAGTTTGCGGACCTTATTATGACAGCAGGAAGGGAAATTGAGGGACCTATAGGCAGACTCGCTCAACTTGCCAGGGCAATTGGTATTCATCTAATAATATCCACTCAAAGACCTTCCACAAATATAATAACAGGATTCATTAAGGCTAATTTTCCTACAAGGATTGCATTCCGAGTCTTTTCATCCATCGATTCCCGAACTATCCTTGATGCCACTGGTGCAGACAGGCTTGTAGGACGGGGTGATATGCTGGTATCATCAGGGAGTGAGCCAGTCAGAGTTCAGTGTGCCTTTATTGATACACCTGAGATAGAGGAACTGACAGATTTTATCGGTTCACAGAAAGGCTATGCTGATGCCATGCACCTTCCTGAATATATAGAAGACAGTGAAGCGGGTATCCCGGAAGTTGACCTGCGGAAAAGAGATCCCATGTTTGATGATGCAGCCAGGCTCGTTGTACAGCACCAGCAGGGATCAACATCTCTCATCCAGAGGAAGCTCTCCATAGGATACAACAGGGCAGGGAGGATTATAGACCAGCTCGAAGCTGCTGGTATTGTTGGCCCCTTCGAAGGGAGTAAGGCCAGGGACGTTCTCTGTTCCGATTTTATAGCTTTGGAACAGATTTTGAAGGATCTTGAATAAAGTACCCGATATGAAATATTCTATATTGTCCCTTACTATTTTCCTTTGCCTGGCTTCCGTTTGCTACGGGCAGGAAGACCCTGAAGCAATAAAGGTCCTCAACCGTTTTTCGGAAACTGCTCAGAAGGCTCCTTCCGTTTATATGAAATTTCTCCTGGTCACGAATGACCAGATGGATAAAACCACTGATTCGCTTAACGGAAATGTTATCCTGAGTAAAGATAAATACAGGCTCGATCTCCCTGATAATATAATCTGGTTTAACGGAGAGACGTCGTGGAGCTACCTGCCTGCAGAAAAAGAAGTTACAATTACCAGGCCCGGGAAAAAAGACAATTCCTTTCAGAGCCGTCCCTCTTCTATTTTCACCTTGTACAAAAAGGATTATAAGAGCAGGCTGATCGAAGAAACAGCTGATTATTACATAGTGGACCTTTATCCTGAGGATATAAAGAGTGACCTGATAAGGATACGGCTTACTATTGGCAAACAGCAGACTAACCTCATAAGCCTGGAGTATAAAAAGAAGGATGGTGTTACAATAACACTGATTGTGAAAGAATATGATCTTAATCGGAAACCGTCCGGGGAAGCCTTTGTATTTCAACCATCACAATACAAGGATGTCGAGATAAACGACATTCGTTAATTGGCACTATTTTGTCTCCCTGGATAGGCAATCCTTGAATGATATATGTTTAACAACCTTTTCTTAAAAGTGTTTTTAATATCTGTAATGTCTCTAAAGGTCAGAGGTGCATCCGATAACTGTTCATCCTGTTCCTGCAGGTACAGGACTCTCTCAACAAGTTCACTTATACTTTCCTCAGTATACTTATCAAGCGTCCTCGAGGCTGCCTCTACAGCATCAGCCATCATGACAATGGCAGTTTCCTTCGAGTTTGGCTTTGGCCCGGGATAGGTAAAATCCTTCCTATTCTCCTTACCTTTCGGATACAGATCGGTGTATTTTTTATAAAAATAATATGCCACTGTTGTACCATGGTGTGTCTGGATAAAATCAATTATCTGAGTAGGGACCTTAAAATTTTTGGCCAGGTTAACCCCGTTCCTAACATGGTTTATTATCACTTTTGCACTTGCCAGCGGATCCATATGATCATGAGGACTTACTCCATCTAGCTGGTTCTCAATGAAATAGTAAGGATATGCAATTTTGCCTATATCATGATATAATGCCCCTGTCCTGACCAGAAGAAGATTGGCACCTGTTGCTCTTGCTGCTTCTTCAGCCAGATTTGCAACCAGGCGTGAGTGCTGGAATGATCCGGGAGCCTCCTCAGCCAGTCTGCGCAGAAGAGGTTGATTGTAATCAGACCATTCCAGAAGGGTGGTATCAGACAAAAAATAAAAATTCTTTTCGAATAAAAATATCAGAGGATAGCTTGTAAGCACAAGTATACCATTGCCCAGGAACCATTTGTACTCCGACCAGTTGAAATCAGTGAAGCTCCCGTTCTGCATAAGGCTGATACCTGTATATAGTACCGAATAACAAACAAAGACCATCAGGGCAGCAAAAAACATTTTCCCCTTCCTGTAAATATTTGAAAGAGAAAATATTGTTACGACTCCAGCAATAAAACTGGAAAAGACAAATGTGAACTGGTCCGGTACTATTAAACCTGCCAGCATAATGGTAACAAGCAGGATAAACAATGCAAGCCTGGAATCATAAAAAGTTCGTATTATTATAGGAATCAGAGCAAAGGGGATAAGATACAGGATGTTGCGATCCTCCATACCAATGACAATTCTTGTCATACCTACAAAAGCAAGTATTATGAATATTATGAAGAATATTTTACGTTTTACCAGTAGTATCTCAGGACGAAAATGAGAAAGAAACAGGTAAAGAACAAGATAACAGGATGATACCAGGATGATTGTACCGACGACAGTGAACAGATTGTCATGTTCACTGCTGGGCCAGATGGCAACCACCACCACAATACTGACCAGAAAGAGAACAGAATTGAGGATTGGATTACCAGTATTATCCTGGTTTTTTATAACTTCGGACATAACTCCTGTTTATGAAAGCCTAATTGCTTACAACAAAAATAAAGTAAAATTTTAATAATAGTTTTTTACACAGATAATTCTGTAATAAGCTTACATGCCAGGTCTCAATTATTACCGGTTGCCGGGTTGTTGTAATAAAACAATGGAACTGACAGGGCTTATCGAAAAAGAAAAAATATCAGTATTATTACTAATTTTGAAACAAATTAGATTTTGATGGAAAAATATATCTGTGAGAATGTTTTCGTTCCTCTTCGTTTGGCTCCGACTCATAAATCAGAAATGTTAAGCCAGGTACTCTTTGGCGAAAAATACAGCATTATAGATAGCTCAGGAAGCTGGCTGAAGATTGAGACAGTCTTCGATAATTACCTTGGATGGATCGACTCCGGTCATCTTCTGCATAGCGAAGACACAAACAATACGAAGGGGCTCGTTCTGAACCGTTCCCTTCTTTGCTTTAAGAGTGATAAGAGTAAATTAGTCCTGGAAGCCGGATGTGAGATCCATAATCCTGATTTTACTACCAAAAAATTCAGCATCGGGAAAAATTTATATACCACCTGTGCGGAATTTAACGATACCTATACTAAGAAAGAAGAGAGCCTCCCTGATACAGCGATAAAATTTATAAACTGTCCCTATATCTGGGGAGGCCGGATACCCTCCGGGATTGACTGTTCTGGTCTGTTGCAGCTTGTCTATAAGTTGCATGATATACCAATACCACGTGATAGCGGTAAACAGGCTGAAAAAGGGCTAAGCATTGATTTTATAGACGAAGCACAGGCAGGCGACCTTGTCTTTTTCGATGACGAAAGAGGGAAGATCTCCCATGTTGGAATGATTATTTCAGAGGGACTGGTGATTCATGCATCAGGAAGGGTAAGAATTGATTCTATTGATCACCAGGGAATATATAAACCCGAGATCAAAGGTTATTCCCATAGGCTGAGGATGATAAAGAGAATAAAATATTAGACCCAGGCAAGTCAGCTGGCAGGTTGTAAAATGTATCGTATTAAATCTTTGAATTCACCATTTCCATTATCTGTCTCTCTTCCTCTTCAGCTCTTATTATAAGATCCTTTCCAGAGGCAATAACTGATTCAGCAAAGACCTTATCTTCGAGACCTCCTGCATTTACCCTTACGTTAAGGAAAGCACCTTTTATACATGTACACACAGCAAGTGCTCCCACGCCGGCATCGGTTACGGAGTTGGGATTTCCTGATTTTACCATCTCCCTCAACAGATCAAATGCTGTGAAAGCACTTTCCATTACCCTGTAAGGTACCAGTGTGGCATTTTTCGTGGACTCCTGAACAGCCCTGTTCCTGATCTCAACCTCCTCTTCTGTTTTCTTTGGCAAAGCGAATGATGCCATAATCCTTTTAAATGCATCAGTATCCTCATCAACGAGGGTTAGAAGCGTATTTTGTATTTTTTTCCCGTTTTCAGCCCATTGTGAGAACTCCTCCCACCGTTCATCCCAACCTCTCTTATGAGCCGACAGGTTAGCAACCATGGTTCCGAGTGCAACACCAACGGAACCAATATAGGCTGAAACAGAACCCCCGCCTGGCGCAGGAGATTCCGAAGCAGTCTCATCCATGAATGCCTTGAGGCTCATATCAACAAGCCTCTTCCTGTTTTTATCTGCCATGACATATTCAATTATCTTTTCTTCCGGGTTAAAAGGATGAATATCATTGAGACCCAAGGACCTAACAGCAATCTTAATTATCTCCTCGTCAGGGATGCCTGCCGAACGCTGCTGTTTTGCCAGGAAGTATTGGCCCGCATCAAGCAGCGACTTTAATGGGATCAATCCCACAAGCTCAGATCCTGTTACCCTCACACCTCTGGCTTCCGCTTTCCTGCAGACTTCATCAAAAGCAATATGAACCGGTGTTACAGAAATATTGGTAAGATTCATCGATATCTGGGCTATTCCATACTCTTCAATATACCAGCCTATAGCCTTCACACTCTTAAGGGCGCCTGGAACAGTTATTTTTTCCCCATTCTTATTAATTACATTTCGCCCCTTTTCCCTAACGTCAAATGCAATTGCATTGGCTCTGCGTGTAGATGTGCTATTAAGATTAATGTTATAGGCAACAAGAAAATCCCTCGCTCCGACTGCTGTTGCACCAGAACGTGCATTAAATACAGAAGGACCAAAATCAGGCTTCCATTCACTATCTTCAAATCTTTTCTTAAGTCCTTCATATTCACCAGATCTACAATATGCCAGGTTTTTTCTCTCAGGTATAAATGCGGCATTCTCATAACAGAAAACCGGAATATTTAATTCCTTACCTATGCGCTCACCAACCCTGCGCGCAAAGACAACTGTTTCCTCCATAGTAATCCCTGAAACAGGTACAAAAGGACAGACATCAGTAGCCCCCATCCTGGGATGCTCCCCGTGATGCTTTGACATATCAATAAGTTCTGAAGCCCTTTTTACAGCCAGGTAGGCAGCTTCGGAAACAGCTTCCGGGTCACCCACAAAGGTCACAACAGTCCTGTTGGTATCTTTCCCGGGATCAACATCCAGAAGCTTTACTCCCTCAACAGATTCAATAGCATCGGTAATCTGTTTAATAACTGTCATGTCCCTGCCTTCACTGAAGTTGGGTACACATTCGATAATCTTACTCTCCATAAATCAAAATAACCTTGATCAAATTATTCAATTATCTTTCCTTTTAGAATCACCTTTTCTATCAGGTCACTCCCAAACGCATAAGGCATGAATTCATATGTTGGGATCTCTTTTGTAATAAATACATTCGCCACCTTTCCTTTTGCTATCGAACCGTGTGTTTCAGAGATTCCCATAGCATATGCCGAGTTAATTGTCACCGCATTAATTACCTCTTCCGGTAACATTCTCATCCTGATACACCCCAGCGACATGATCAGCTTCATATTACCTGAAGGGGATGATCCTGGATTATAATCAGAAGCCAACGCGACAGGGAGTCCCGAGGATATCATTTCCCTGGCCGGCGGATACGACATTCCCAGGAAAAATGCAGAACCGGGCAGAAGCGTGGGCATTGTATCTGAACCAAGCAATAATCTTATCTCCTCCTCTCCTGTAAATTCCAGATGATCGACAGAGAGAGCATTATATTTAACACCTGTCTGTATTCCACCGGTGAACCCCAGTTCATTGGCATGCAGTTTAGCAACCAGCCCATGTTTCAGTCCCGCCATCAGGATACGCTCAGTGTCCTCCACGGAGAAAAAGCCCTCATCGCAGAAGACATCTATAAAATCAGCCAGGTCTTCCGAGGCTACCAGAGGGATCATTTCGTTAATTATAAGGTCGACATACTCCTCTCTTCTGTGCCTGTATTCTTCCGGGATGGAATGAGCTCCCAGGAAAGTCGATCTAAGCTCAATGGGAAAATTGTCTTTTATCCTTCTGATTACCCTTAGCATTTTAAGCTCGTCCTCTGTATTGAGACCGTATCCACTCTTTATCTCGACAGCACCGGTACCCTGTGAAATTATCTCATTCACTCTCGCAGATGACTGATGATAGAGTTCATCCTCTGAAGTATCATGGAGTCTCTTTGCCGAGTTAAGTATACCACCTCCCCTGCTGGCAATCTCTTCATAAGATAACCCGCGTATCTTGTCGATATATTCAATTTCGCGGCTTCCCGCATAAACCAGATGGGTATGGGGATCGCAGAAGGAAGGAAAGACCATCCTGCCGGGTATATCAATAATCTCATGGCCAGGGCTTTCCCTTACCGGAGAAGAATCTTCCAGATCCTCCATCCTGCCAAAATCTTTTATAACACCTCCAGACATAAAGAGATACGCATTTACAACATTGTTCAGTTGCGACATCCTGTCACCCGAGACTTTCATCTGTGGTTCTATCTCAGTCTGAACCAGGCACTTTATATTAGTAAGGAGAATACCTTCCTTCATAAATTAAATATTATGCAACTAAGGTAGCAAATATTAAAAAAAGAGTCTGATATTTCCATTTTTCTTTATCTTTATCCAAATGAACCAAACCACTGACTAATGAAAAAAACCTTCTCATTCTTGCTTGCATCCCTGTTTGTATTTTCGGTATCAGCGCAGGATCAATCATCACCGGCCCAGGAAAAAAAGGTAAAGACCGGATGGAAATTCGGAGGGGCGTTGCCCGCAATAACATTTGACTCCAATCTTGGTTTTCAGTATGGAGCGCTTGTTGAATTCTTTAATTATGGTGATGGTAGCAGGTATCCTGATTTTTATGACCATACCTATACTGAAGCATCACACTTTACAAAAGGAAGTGGAATTTTCCGTTTTATGTATGAATCAAATCATCTCATTCCGGGTGTTCATTTGACAAGCGACCTTAGTTATCTTCCTGACCAGGCAAATCAGTTCTATGGCTTTAATGGATATGAATCCGTATATAATAAAGACTGGATCTGACAAATCAAGTTCATCCTACAAATCAGCAATGTTTTATAGTTTCAAGAGAAACCAGTTCAGGTTTAAAAATGATTTTCAGGGGAACCTGTCAGGTGACCATTTCAAATGGAGTGCCGGTTTTGCTTTTGAAAAATTTGACAATGACTCGGTCGATATACCGAAACTTAATAAAGGTAAAGATGATAAATTGCCATTTGTCGCTAATCAGCCCGGTTTATTTGAATATTACCAGAATCTGGGCATAATAACTCCTGAAGAAGCGAAAGGCGGATGGGTAAATACTATCAAAGCCGGACTGGTATTTGACAGCAGGGATAACAGGCCTAATCCGATGAAAGGCATATGGACAGAGATAGGTATTGAAGTAGCTCCTAAGTTTATGGGAAACGACTGGGGTCATTCACAAAACTGTATATAACCCATCGCCAGTATTTCACATTAATTGAGAATGATCTTTCATTTGTTTACAGGCTGGGCTACCAGACTACCCTATCCGGAGATGTTCCGTTCTTTTATCAGTCGCAGGTAATAACTTCAATGCTGACAGGCGCCACCAATGAAGGACTGGGTGGCGTCAGCACATTAAGAGGTGTCTTGAGAAACAGAGTTGTTGGGGATGGTTTCGTTTACGGCAACCTTGAACTTAGCTGGAAACCGGTATATTTCAAGTTTCTCAAACAGGATTGTTATCTCGGACTGGATGGATTTTTTGATTTCGGAATGGTAACAAAAGAGATCAAACTACCTGATAACCTAAAGGCTGTATTCGAAAGTCAGATTGTACCCGTTCGCAAAAATTTCTCTGATTATTTCAAACTCGGTAAGGATAAGATGCATAAAGATGCAGGTATAAGTGTTATGCTTGCCATGAACCAGAACTTTGTTATTGCAATAGATATTGGTAAGGCCTTTAATGCCCAGGATGGCAATATAGGATTTTCTATCGGATTGAATTATCTGTTCTAGACTGTAAACCATGAACTTAAATATTTTTAAGAAAAGATCCCGAGGGCCCAGCACCCCAGGTAATTACCCACGATATACCCAATTATCCCTACTGTAATTCCGGTTATTATTACATCCTTATTTTTAAGAGCTCCTGCAACCACAGGTACAAATGGCGGTGAAAAGACAAAGGCAGTGGTTGTTATAAGATAATCATCGGCATTAACCCTGAAGACCTTTGAAAGAAGGAGATGTAGAATCAGCGAACCGAAATATGCATAAGATACATAAGCAAACAGTCCGAGAAACCCAATGCTGAATATCACACCAAGATCAGCCATGGACGCGACAGTGAAAGAAAAGACAAGGATAAAATACATCCCGAGCTGAAAAGTCTTCTCAATCTTGTTTATCCGGTCAATCAGGGAGGCAATAACATGGCAAGTGTTGTTATAGAGAGAATTACTACAACCATTTGTGGGATTCCCGGAAGCAGAAGACTGATGCCGTATGAAACAATAAAGATGAGAAGGGCGATTCCAAAAGCCGTAAGAAGAGGCAAAGTCTTCCTTTTCTGAACATACCTGAATAATCTTCAAAACTCTCAGTTTCAGCAATCATTGAACTTCATTCTGCAGAGTCACCTGCATCCTTTAAAAGGAGGCAAAATAGCTCTGAATATACTTGGTCCGGCGTTAATAAAAAATATAATTGTTATTGCCCCTATCAATCATATCATAGGTGCTTGTCATTACAAAGAGGTTCGGATCGACTCCGAGTGCTACCTTAAGAGATACAAGGTTTGGTGTTCCTCCGGAATATACACCAACAAGCATGCCGGCCACTTTCCAGGAATCGGGCACGAAATTCTTAAAAATAAAATAGCCTGATATTATTACAATAATTACAGACACAAGAGCCAGGGCCATGGATATAAATCCGTCTTTGGCAAAACGAAGCCATCTTTTGATATTCAGTGAGAACAGAACAGGGGAAAAGCCAGAGGAACAATAAGTGATATCAGCATATCCTGAGATGGTGGCAATTCGGAATTTACATATAAGTCATCCTGACTGATAGTGCCGGAAGCCAGGAGAGTTTCCATCTCGGTTTTGGGCACTGACGCCCTTCCCTGAAGGGCAAAATTATAAGCATCGCTCCCATGGGGAAATATTCCGATACTGCCGAAAATAAGTCCAAAAGCATATGCCAGAACAATAGATCCCAGTTTTTTAAGAGGGGACCATCTTTTACACATCTGAATAATCACAAGTGGAAAAGTAAAATAAAAGATGACCAGGATGACAATTTTTATCATATCAAAAGGCTTAGGTTACTTCAAATATAAAAAAAGCGACTCACCATGACGGCAAGTCGCTTATAAAAATAAGTTTTTATACTTAGTTATTTATTTTCTTGTCGCAGTCGCATTCATCAAAACTTTTCTGGTATTGTTCAATTGCTTTAAGGCTCATACCCATGCTTGAGAAGCCTCCGTCGTGGAACAGGTTCTGCATTGTGACTTTTCGAGTAAGGTCGGAGAACAGTGCCACACAATAATCAGCACATTCTTCAGCCGTAGCATTTCCCAGAGGTGACATCCGTTCGGAAAAATCGATAAGAGAGTCGAATCCATGAATTCCGCTTCCGGCAGTTGTTGCGGTAGGTGATTGTGATACAGTATTTACTCTGACTTTCCTGTCGCGGCCATATATATAACCAAAGCTTCGTGCTATGGATTCGAGCAAGGGCCTTGGCATCGCCCATGTCATTATACCCTGAAAGTGTACGCTGTGCTGCTACATATGACAGAGCGACAACGGAACCCCACTCTTTCAAGCGAATCGAGCTTATATGCAGTCTGAAGCACTCGGTGAAAACTAAGTGCCGAGATATCAAATGTCTTAAGCATATTTTCATAGCTGGTCTGCTCGTACGGAATATCTTTCCTGACATTAGGTGACATACCGATTGAATGAAGAATAAAATCGAATTTCCCTCCAAATATCTTCATACTCTCGGCCAGCAGAGTTTCAATCTCATCCATTTTGGTTGCATCAGCAGGTATAACCTGGCTGCCGGTGATATCTGCCAGGTCACTTATATTTCCCAGTCTAAGGCTACAGGGGCATTTGTTAGAACCAGTTCAGCTCCCTGTTCCCAGGCTTTTAATGCAACCTGCCATGCTATTGATTTTTCATTCAGGGCACCAAAAATGATCCCTTTTTTACCTTTTAATAATCCTTCTCTCATCAGCAATAAATTATTTCATTTAATTTAATGCAGCCTCCAGAAGTTCCCTTGCATTCTTAACTGCTGCCTCGGTAACTTCACTGCCGCTTAGTAATCTGGCACCTCCAGAATACGTTCATCAGGGGATAACAATTTTACTCTTGTAATTGTTGAATCAGCAGTATCATCTTTATAAACATGATAGTGCCTGGTACCACGTGAAGCGACCTGTGGCAGATGGGTAATATTGACAACCTGCATATATTTACCCATAGCTGACAGAATCTGGCCAACCATATCTGCCACCTCTCCCGACACCCCCGAATCAATCTCATCAAAAATGATTGTCGGTAGATTATTATTCATTGTGAGTAATGATTTAAGGCTCAGCATAACTCTTGACAACTCACCACCAGAAGCTATTTTTGCAAGGTTCTCAGGCTGTATCTGTTTATTGGCGGAAAACATAAAATCAACCTGGTCAATACCCCTGTTGGGTAAATAATCGGATTGCTTACAGGATATCCTGAACCTGGCATTTGGCATTCCCAGCTGTTTAAGTAGTTCTGTGATCTTTGTTTCAACATCGGGTAAAACACTCTTGCGCATATCAGAAATTTCACCTGACAGGGACTTTAAGTGTATTTACTCTCCTTATCAATCTGTTTCTCCAGTCTGTGAGTCTTCTCTTCAGCCGATTCCACTGATCTGATAATACTTTCAATCTCCTACTTTTCTGACAACAAGCTCGCAAGGCTGTTTACCCTGTGTTTCTGAATAAGAGAATAAATTGTATCGAGCCTGTCATTGACAAACACGAGCCTGTTTGGATCAGCTTCTATCGTTGAGCCAGCCTCTCAATTTCGGCTGCCAGGTCATCAAGTTCTATTAGAGAGGATTCTGTACTTGCCAGAAGCTCATCACCATCAGGCAGGAAGCTCTTTATCCTGGATATATTTGACTTAACCTCTCGCAGCATTGACAGGATCGAGATCCTATCGTTTGAAAAGAGCTGAGCTGCTCCAGTGAGGGCAAGCTTAATCTCCTCAGAATGAGCAAGCAATTCCTGTTCTTTTTCAAGCTCCTCCTGTTCCCCATCTGACAGTTTTGCATCTTCAATCTGCTTAAGCTGAAACTCATGATATTCAAGATCTGCCTTTATCCTTAGCTGATTTTCTTTTAATATGTCGTACTCTTTCTTCCACTTAAGCCAACTGTGATATGCTGCCTGGTAGTTATTTTAATCTTTGACGGTTCCTGCAAATGAATCGATGACATTGAGCTGAAATGAATTATCATTCAGCATAAGGGTCTGGTGCTGGGAATGAATATCGATCAGCTTTTCCCCAAGTTCCTTCATCTGGTTCAGGGTAACAGGAGTATCATTAATAAAAGCTCTTGATTTTCCGGCTGTACTTATCTCTCTGCGCATCGTGGTAACCGGTTCATAATCAAGTTCATTTGATGTAAAGAAATCGTTAAAGTCGTAGTTTTCAATATTAAAGGTGCCTTCCACAATACATTTTTCATTTTTATCAAGTAGCACGGAAGTATCAGCCCTGTTGCCCAGATATCAGTGAAAGGGCTCCCAGGAGTATGGATTTTCCAGCACCTGTTTCACCGGTAATGATGGTAAGTCCGTTTTCAAATTCAACGTCAAGTTCCTTAATCAGAGCATAATTCTGAACATACAGTTTTACGAGCATAGATAATTGTTATGGTATATTGGAGGAATTGATGTTTTCATACTTGGCCTTATTTGCAGGATCTATTTCAGTCATGATCTGAACAACACGGCTTTTCTCTTCAGGAAATGCTTCCGAAAAGATATTTATTAGTCTCATCGGATTTTGCATCCATAACAATCTGAACAAATACATAAAAGGATCGGGTTTTCTCCTGTAAACATCCTGAACAAGCTTAAGGCTCTCAGCAATATTGATTCTTGCCTCAGAGTTTTTCGATTCCATTTTGTCGAGACCATTAATATAATATTCATATAGAAACTGCCTTACTCCCTCATATTCCTTATTAAGGAGGTTTTTTACAAGCCAGTACCTGTTCCTGTTTCTCGACCCGTCATATGGTTTCCAGCCAGGTTCAGGGGCATTCTGGGCATTGGTCACAATTTTCTCTGCCATCTGGTAAGACTTCCGTTCCTCCAAGGCGTGAAAATGAATCATGAATCGAACCCAATTATGATATATGCATAATAAGCAAGCACGGAAACAAGGTTTGATCTGTGAGTAGTAGGGTCAAATTCAAGAGGCTGAAATTCAACATACCTGAACTGAAAATTATTATCCATAAAATTTAGCATAGTGGAATTATAGGTGGTATTAAAAGCCGGCCGGCTGACCTGGATCTGTATAGTTCCCTTGAATTCATCAGCTGAGATCTGGTCGGTCAGGTTGATAAGAATATTACAGTCTATCCTTTCCGCATAGCTGATATACATAGTTTGTCCATACTGTATTGTTCATGAAATCATAAATATCGCGCTGCATTGATTGAAAGACCTCACGGTTTGATCCTTGTATCCTCTGTGCAGAGATCTGGACATTGCAATTCAGTTCCTGCGACCTGATTATTCCGGGAATGAGACACAAGCAGTATTAATATGTAATATTTTAAAAGCGAAACAATGTCATCCCTATCAGCTTATTGAATCATTGAGACAATCTTGTCAAGTATATCTCTGGCAGCATCTTCTTTTGATTTCAACTCAAATTTATCAATATTATTGTTTCTGTCAATTATTGTGATCTTGTTTGTGTCGTGATCCGAAACCGGCCCCTTCCTCGTTCAAGGGAATTAAGTACGATCATATCCAGGTTCTTACGCGTAAGCTTCTCTCTTGCATTTTCCAGCTCATTATCAGTTTCCAGGGCAAAACCGGCAAGGAACTGCGATGGCTTTTTAATTTTACCGAGTGACAGGGCTATATCGGTTGTCGGTTTAAGCTTTATAACCAGCTCATTATCTGTTTTTTTGATCTTTCTATCTTTCACTGAAGCCGGGGTAAAATCAGCCACTGCAGCTGATAGGATAGCAATATCGCACCATGGAAATAATGATATGCATTCATCAGCCATCGATTCGGCTGTTGTTACCTTCACAATGTTTATCGAAGTATCATTTGGTAAGAATATTCACGGGTCCCAGCACAAGGTCAACAGATGCTCCATATTCTGCACTGCATCAGCCAGTGCTATTCCCATTTTCCCGGAAGAATAATTACTGATAAAACGAACCGGATCGATTGGCTTCCCTGGTAGGACCGGCATTGATCAGGATATTCTTGCCTCTCAGAGGCTTATTGTTTTTTTTTTCGTAAAGATGTCTTTTATCTCCTTAACTATCTCTTCTGGTTCAGCCATTCTGCCTTTTCCTGTAAGGCCACTTGCCAGGTCACCGCTGGTAGGTTCAATACTGTATTCCCGAAAGCTTTAAGTGTTTCCATATTAATGACAGTAGACGGGTGATTTAAGCATATCCATATCCATCGATGGAGCCACCAGAACCGGACAGCGGGCAGACAGATAGGTAGTAAGAAGAAGGTTATCTGCTATGCCATTTGCCATCTTTGCAATTGTGTTGGCGGTAGCCGGGGCGATGAGAAACAGATCGGCCCATAATCCAAGATCAACATGACTGTTCCATTCGCCGTTTCCGGGATTAAAGAAATCTGTCAGGACAGGATTTTTGGATAGCGTTGCAAGTGTAAGAGGTGGTTATGAACTCTTTAGCATGATTCGTCATAATAACCTTTACCTCAGCCTCCTCCTTGACAAGCAACCGGATGATGGTTGCAGTTTTATAAGCTGCAATACCTCCGGTAACACCGACAAGTATATGCTTGCCTTTCAGCATTATAGTTTATTAGATTTATTTCTGTTTAACGCCGGTATCAGGATTCCTGTAGAAAATTTTGCTCTTCTTCCAGTTCCTGCAAAGCAATAAGAGTCGGTTTTGGAAGCCTTTCATAGAATTTGGATATCTCTATCTGTTCACGGTTTTCAAAAACCTCCTCAAGATTATCACTGTAAGATGCAAATTCTTCAAGCTTCTTATTAAGCTCCTGTTTCATTTCAACAGAGATCTGATTTGCTCTTCTTGATACAACAATCACTGTCTCATAGATATTCCCTGTCCCCTGTGTCATTAGATCAAGGTTACGTGTGACTGTTGTTGACTGGTGCTGCTGATTTTCTGTAATCCATATGATAATATTAATTATTTTAATTCTGTATCGGCTGGTAATATCTGGTTTAAGATATTTGATTGTTTTCTCGTGAATATTAGCTACCTCCTTTGAATACTTAGCTTTTCGGGAATTCTTCCATAAATGAATAATAATCATCCAGAGTGTCCTGGTATCTCTCTTTTTGTTTCTCAGCAAAACTAGTTCAGCATACATGAATAGTGAATTCAGTTTCAGGAACATCATCTCTTCTCTGTATTTTGAGGTTGCGTATTCTTTCAGACTGTTGTTTAGAGCCACCACGGCGGCTTTATAATTTTTCATATCGTAATACAGCTTCGCATTGAGATATGATTTCTCCACAAGCTTGTCTTCCAGTTCTGTAACATATTTCTGGCAATCTGCCACCCGAGGACTGTAAGGAAACTTTGTCATGAATATCTTAAATCCCTCAATAGCATTTCTTGTGTTTTCCTGGTCAAGTTCAGGCCTGGGAGATATCATGTAATCACAATAGGCAGCCAAAAAATTAGCTTCCTCCGCATGTTTTCCAAAAGGGAACATATCGACGAAAGATTTAAAATAGCTCCCTGCCACAAAATAGTCTTTCATCCCGAAATAAGCCTGGGCATTCATCCAGTTTAACTCTTCTCCCTCATCTGTTGCCCTGTATCTTGGAAGTATCTGAGTCAGGATTTCAGTTGTCTTAACAAACTGACCCGCATCAAAATACTCTTTTGCCTTAGCCTTTTTCAATTCATAATCAGTGCTTTTAAGTACTTTCTCATACTGGCCGCAGGAGCTTACTAACACCAGAATTATCAGGACAATATATAATCTGAACTTCATAAAAAAAATTGTTGCGCAAAATTACTGAAAATATTTGATATCAGAGATAAAAACGAAACAATTATGCTTTTATTATAACATGGCATAGCGTGGTGCAACGAAAACAAGCTCATTATCTAAAAAGGGATGCAATTAGTCCCATGCAAATTAGGTATAAATAGGTATGATGGTCTGTCGCTTTATTTCTAGATTTGTGAAAATTTTAACAACCAAGTTGATCATTATGGATATTTTTGAAAAAATTAAGTCAAATAAAGGTGCACTAGGACAGTATTCAGGACTTGCCGATGGCTATTTCATGTTCCCTAAACTTGAAGGTGAGATATCTCCCAGGATGAAGTTCAGGGGTAAAGAGGTCCTAAACTGGAGTCTGAATAACTACCTTGGACTGGCAAATCTTCCGGAAGTCAGAAAAGCAGATGCTGAGGCTAGCAGCAAAATATGGTCTTGCTTATCCTATGGGTGCCAGGATGATGTCGGGTCAGACCGAGATGCATGAGAAATTTGAAAAAATGGCTGCTGAGTTCACTGGTAAAGAGGCTGCTTATCTTCTGAACTTTGGTTACCAGGGAATGGTCTCAATAATTGATGCACTGGTTGACAGGCATGATGTTATAGTCTATGATTCCGAATCACATGCCTGCATAATGGATGGACTAAGGCTTCACATGGGAAAAAGATTTGTCTATCCTCATAATGATATGGAGAATTGTGAAAAACAGCTGCAGAGAGCGACAAAGCTTGTAGAAAAAACCGGTGGCGGTATACTCGTTATAACAGAGGGTGTTTTCGGAATGGCCGGTGACCTGGGAAAACTTGATAAAATAACAGCTCTTAAGGAAAAATATAACTTCCGCCTCCTTGTTGACGATGCTCATGGTTTCGGCACAATGGGTAAGACAGGTGCTGGTACCGGTGAACATTTCGGTGTACAGGATAAGATTGATGTTTATTTTGCCACATTTGCCAAATCAATGGCCGGTATTGGAGGCTTTGTAGCAGGTACCAAAGAGGTAGTAACATTACCTTCGATTTAACCTGAGATCACAGATCTATGCTAAATCTCTTCCAATGGCAATGACCCTCGGGGCAATAAAAAGACTTGAACTGTTGAAGACTCATCCTGAATATAGAGAAAAACTGTGGACAATTGTAAGAGCGCTTCAGAAAGGCTTCAAAGAAGCAGGGCTCGACCTGGGAAAGACAGAATCACCTGTCACTCCTGTGTTTATGAAATGTCCTCTTACCATGGTTACTCAGCTAATATATGACCTTCGAGAGAATTACGCTATTTTCTGCTCCGTGGTAATCTACCCGGTTGTTCCCAAGGATGTCGTTATGCTGCGTATAATACCGACTGCTTCTCATTCACTTGAGGATGTGGATTATACTGTAAAGGCCTTCAGGGAAATAAAAGAGAAACTTGATAATGATATCTACCCTAACGAAATGGCTGACTTCAATAAATAATTATTGGGGAAGACGTAAAAATAAGCTGCATCAACTGATGCGGCTTTTTTTATGAGAATTTGAACAAAATCAGCATGATAAGGGTTATATACTCAATATATTTCTACGTGGTCTTCAGTTTTATTCAATTCTTCTAATTATTTTAAGTAGGTATAGCATTATGGATTTACATTCCCATGAACATAATATTCTAAAAGGATACAATATGCTGTTGTATTTTGCCGGAAGCATGGTTATGTATGAACCATCTGAGGAGTGTGTGGTGGATTTCTGGAAAAACGGGATACTTAAAAGCCTTCCTGTATCAAGTTTGAATCCCAACTTCATTAAGGCTGCTTCGCAACTGAGAGATTCCTGTTCTGATATTTCAGGCTGTCTGGTCGCACTTCGCAATGATTACAAAAAACTCTTAGGATCAAAGGAGTCATCTCTTGCGCCTGCATACGAATCAGTATACATCAGGAATGGTAAATTCGGATCAGATCCAAAGAAATTACTTGTTTCAGAATTTTATAGTTCCTACGGATGGATATCAAAATTCGGAAAAAGAATTGATGATGATAATCTTGGGGTTGAGCTTCTTTTCCTTACCCTGCTGATAGATAAATATATTGTAATGGATGATGAAGCCTGCAGACGTGGAAATGAAAATTGAAATAAAGAGATTTGTGGATAATCACCTGTTATCGTGGCTGCCTCAATGGAATAAAAGAATACAGAAGAATGCAGATACCATGTGTTACAAGGGTATAGCTACCCTTGCCCTGGCTTGTTCTGAAGACCTTCTCTCGATATTCAGTAACAATAATGCTGAAGTGAAAACTGCAGAGAACCTTAAAAATTAGGGTTGAAAAAATCAATGATTGCCCCTATATAATATTCCCGCCATCCTTCCGCAATATTTTCAAACTCATCATCCGGAATATTTGTAGTGTTCCACTGTTACAACCGAATTTTCCCTGTCCGGGGCTATGATTATTGTCACAATTGATTTCTCAGACTGTTCCCCGAAATACCATTCCTGGACAATCTTTCCTACCTGGAATGAATTCCAGGTTCTTACCGGTAATATCCCCCTCCCATAATGTGAACTCACTCCCCGGTTCTGTACTCATCTGTGCAGGATAACCAGACCATAGTTCGATGGTATACGGGTTGGTGAGTGCTGAATATATATCAGATGGTTCAGCATTGATTTTAAAAATCTTTTTAAAGGTTTTCATACTTGACTCAATTTAATCAGAAAAATGTCTTGTCAGCTGCAGGTAACGCTCTGCATCAATAGCGGCAGCACATCCTGAACCGGCAGCAGTGACAGCCTGCCTGTAACGCGGATCCTGAACATCTCCTGCAGCAAATACTCCCGGTACATTGGTCAGTGTTGTCCCCGGGACAGTCTTAATATAACCAACAGATCCCGATCGAGGAAATTTTTAAAGACCTCTGAATTAGGGGTATGACCTATGGCAAGGAAAAATCCGTCAATCTTTATTTTAACTTTTTCTTCTTCCGGGGTACCTTTCTTCTTAACAAGGGTTGCTCCTTCCACACCGTTCTCCCCGAACAGGTCAACAGTCTGGTGTTCCCATAATATCTCTATATTTTCTGTATTGAATACCCTTGCCTGCATGGCTTTTGAAGCCCTTAGCTCATCACGCCTTACAATCAGGTATACTTTTCTGCACAGACCCGCCAGGTATGTAGCTTCTTCAGCTGCAGTATCTCCCCCACCAACAACAGCAACATCTTTCCCTTTATAGAAAAACCCGTCACATGTTGCACAGGCCGACACACCCTGACCTGCATACTTCTCTTCAGATTCCAGGCCCAGATACCGGGCAGTTGCTCCTGTTGCGATAATCACTGTATCAGCTTCAATTATCTTTATTCCCGTCAATAGTCACTTTATGCATCTTACCGGAGAAATCTGCAGCTGTAGCAATACCAAACCTTATATCAGCTCCGAACCTTTCAGCCTGTTTCTTAAAATCTTCCATCATCAGGGGACCAGTAACTCCTTCGGGATAACCAGGATAGTTTTCTACCTCGGTGGTTGTGGTTAACTGTCCACCCATCTCCATCCCGGTATACAATACCGGCTTCAGGTTTGCCCTCGAGGCATAGATAGCAGCAGTATAACCTGCCGGGCCTGAACCGATAATCAAACACTTTACTTTTTCAACATTCTCAATGTCAGTACTATTATCATGATCATCCTGTAGATCCATGGGTTTAAATATTTCCATATTGAAATTTCTAAAATTAGATTGCAAATATACATAACTTTTAAGTTCTGTCTGTGACTAATATCACAGAAGGATCGACTACACTAACTCTTGAAAAGTTGCTCTGGCAGTATCCAATATTGTTACTATCATGATCAAAAGAACGTAACTAATCCTTTTCCACCGGAATTAATAATCCCGGAGTGTAGTTTTTTTGAAGATCCTGAGACTAACATGATAAATATAAATTTTCAAATTAAATGTCATGGAAACAAAGGAAAATTACAGATCACGAATTTTTAAAGGTGCAGGATTTCTTATTGGTCTGGCACTGGGAGCAGTAGCCGGTATATCAGTTGCAATACTTACAGGTATACCGGGGCTTATCGGCGCCATAGCTGCATCAGTCGCAATACCTTCCGGGTTTTTGATTGAAAGAAAATTTCAAAGAGAACAGTCAGGACAGTTAGCTAAGAGCCAAAAAGCTTATTTAGTGTTACTAATTTTAGGGCTATTACTTTTCTTTGTTTGCTTTTTTCTGTAAAATAGCTTAATTTACGTCCTGTATATCAGAGTTTTATAAATGAGAGACAGTAAACTGGAACGGGAATTTCTTGATCTGGTACAAGAATATCAGTCCATCATCCATAAAATATGTTTCCTGTACTGCAACAGGAAAACGGATAAGGAGGACCTTTACCAGGAAATATTATTACAATTATGGCGGTCCTTTCCATCTTTTTCCGGAAGGTCGGCATTTTCTACCTGGATGTATAGGGTTGCCCTGAATACAGCCATCTCCAGGACAAGAAAATTCTGGCTTTTTACAGATGCAGGGAACCTTCCGGACATACCCTGCGAGAACGAGAACCTGGCAGATCTTTCAGAAGAAGTGAAACTGCTATACAGAGCTATTTCAAAGCTGGCAAAAGTTGATAAAGCAATAATCCTGCTTTGGCTTGAAGAGAAAAGTTACGAAGAGATTGCAGAAACTATAGGTATCACTGTTAAAAACGTCAGTGTGAAACTGGTCCGGATTAAAACAAAACTATCTCAATTTCTTAAAAACAGTCAATAAAATGGAAGACGCAGATCTGGGGAAATATAAATCAGCCTGGAAAGAGGAAAAGAATTTCAGTCAAAAGAAGCTGTCTGAAACTGATATTAAGATGTATCTAAATAAAAGATCCTCAGAGATTTCACGATCATTTAGAACAGGTATAATTTTTGATATTATATTGAAGACAGCACTGGTAATATCCTTTATTGTCATTTCCAGGCTATTGACTGGCAATAGCGGGATAGTATGGATATGTATTTTTTCAGGTATAATAATTATTTCTTTGATCTTGTTTCAGGTCGACACCTATAGAAAAATTCCAAAGCAGAATGAGTATTCGGTGAATACCAGGGATTTCCTGGAAAGCAAAATAAAATTCTACAGGGGAAGGTATTTCAAATCAGTCTATGTGGCAGCTCTGTCAAATCCTTTCATTTTTCTTTCAGGCTCCCTGTTGTACTATTATATCAAATATGGAGTAATCAGTACATTTCAGTATATTGATTATATTGTTTTCGGCCTTTTTTGTTTAACAGGATTTATTTTGGGTGCTGTTGCACAAATCAAATTTTTTAATTTCCAAATCACTCAGTTGGAATCCTGTTTATATGATCTGGATGAAAACGGGATGGATGAGCTTAAAATAAAGAAACAGCTCAGTCAACGAAAAAAAGTATTTCTTATATTCCTTTTATTACTGGTATCAGGCTTGTTGATCCTGGGCTATTTTTTAGCCGGCTAGAGTAACTTGCCGATCAATATGCACTCCTGTAAGTTGGATCTGTCGAGGCTAAAATGTCTGGAGGCGGGTACCGTAAATCAGGGACTTGTTCTAACTGCAGCTATCTTACATTCAGAGTAATATGAAGCGTTTCCTCGTCGCCAATCTTTGGCAGTATTGCATGGTAAACAACCGTATCAGGTTGGATTATCGCTACCTGTGATATCTCCACGGTCAGTTCCAGTTCCTTATCTGGACATGTACGTTTGTAATCATAAGTTATAGTATCCACAAGGTATGTGGTTGATTGTTTCCCAATTACTAGATCGTAGAGTGTAAAATCAATATCCGGGTGACATGGCCCTGACACCTCATTGTCGTACGAAGCTTTTGATCTGATAACTGTAAAATAATTATTAAGATCAACTCCGAGGGTGTGTTTGGTATCAATACACCCATTATCAGTCTCAAAATTTTTATATGCCAGCACCTCCTCTGAACAGTTATCCTTCTTGCTACAGGAAATGATCAGGGAAAGGAATAAGGAAAGAAATATTATACGTCTCATTTTTACAAAGATTAGAAAGTTACTGGTACACCAAATTTCAATTAAAGCTTAGTATCAGGTTAAGTTAGCTAATTTATCAAATCCCAAATTAATGGAACATATTGTTTAGTCTTTTCAATATTGGCTTTTCTTTGAATGGTACAGGTATTTTAATATTGCTCACTCTGTGATGATTATTTATTTATCCTATGGTTATTACTACGTTACCCGACTTTTGTCCGGTTTCCACGTACTTATAAGCTTCTACTATCTGTTCCAGAGGATATTGCCTATCAATTAATGGTCTGAAGCTGCCTCTTTCCACCAATTTTTTTAAAAAGATGACATCATCTTTAGTTATTTTGGGTAACGGGAACTTAACTCTTTTGCCACCTAAAAGTGGTGTGAAAAGTGCAAAGAAAATGTTTTCTGATTTTTTCCCAAGTTCGGTAGAGATATATATGCCTTTTTCTTTAAGTAATGGCTTACAAATGCCAAAGGAACTTTTACCGACAGCGTCAAAAATAAAATCAAAAGTCTCTGGTATTTTAGTAAAGTCCTCTTTTGTATAGTCAATTACCTGGTCAGCTCCCAGGGATTTTACGCGAGCAATATTTTTTGTATCACATACTGCTGTAACACTTGTTCCAAAGTATTTAAGAAGTTGAACAGCAGCAGAACCAATACCCCCTGACGCACCGTATACAAGCACATTCTGACCATGCTTTACACCTGCAGCCCTGATATCACAAAGGGCATAATGAGCTCCTTCTGTAATTGGGGCAGCTGCCTCAAATGATAAATTATCAGGCATAACGGCAAGGGCAGATTTCTCATTTATGACCAAATAATCAGCATGTGCACCAAATCTTGCCTCAGAAAATCCAAAGACCTTGTCCCCGATATTAAAGGATGTCACTGACTTACCAACAGATTCGATTACACCGGCAAATTCATTTCCCAGGGTCTTAATTTTCGGTTTGAACAATCCACTAAAAAATCTTGAAACAAAATACTCGGCGTTCCGAAACCCGCAATCAGTGCGATTAACAGTTGTCGCGTAAACTTTAACCAATACCTCGCTTTTACCAGCTACAGGCTTTTCAACCTCCATTAAGCTGACGACTTCTGGTGGTCCGTATTCAGTATATATTATTGCTCTCATAACTACTACTTTGATTAATTCAGTTAGCTAATGATACGTTTTTTTCGCCGATTCCAAAAGTAATTACGGCATTCAAATTACATGATTGTAAATTACAGTTCAGTACTCTTTAGCTCGTCGACAATTACCATTTACATTCTAGCTGACGTTTTACACCTGATTCCTGACTTGTACCTTACAGCCAGGGCAGTAATCCCGGTGGACACATAACACAGATCCACACTCAGGACAAGTTCTGCGTTTTGATTCAAAGACAAGAAAATTATCAATACCCTGCTCCTTTATCATCGTCAGGTTTTCAATGAAGCTAGTTCCGTATTTTGTACTATACCTCTTGTCAAGCTGATTTATTCTTCTGCAGGGAAATTTTTCGCAGTCGTAACAGAATTTAGAAGTTGTCTTTTCAAGATACACACACTTCGTTATTATGCACCTTCGCACAGAAACGGCTTTATCAGCAGAATAATTTCTGCAGCCAACACACCTGTTTTTGTCCCTGAGGTAAGCCATACAAGTACCGCAATTCATTCCACATGGAGCAATCAGAGATCTATCAAATGATACCAGTTGTTTCATTTACTTATGTCTTTGTTACTAATAAGGTCATTAATCTCTTCCAGGTGCAATTTAAGATGTCCTGGGAAATCTATAATCATTGTTCTTAAAGTAAAGACTTTACCGGGACCGGCGATCCTCCCATTACCCAGTTTATCATCATTTACATTCTCTCCCCTTTTCTCCTGTAACTTCCTGTTCCTCAAGTTGCACCCAGTATCCTAATTACCACAATCAGATTATCTAGTTGCTAATCGTTCTCATGTGTTTGATAATATTTTGGTAGCCATCACCAAAATACAAAATACCAATATTAAAGTCAATTTTATTTTAAAAACGGCATAACGGCGCAAAGGAAGAAGATTAAATGACCTTATGACTCCAGGACCGCATGACCGCATGGCTGCAAGACCGCAGGACCTTCAAGACTTTTCAACCTCCTGCCGCCTGTCCCCTGTATCCTGAATCATTTTTCCCTTCTTAAGATTTTTATCTTTTGCCTACCATTCCAGTTTTTCCGATCTTTATGAAAACATAGCTGATGATTATCTGGCACATCTTTGATATATTCTTTGTTATTTTCCATACCTCTTTGATATTTTTCAACCTTTTTGGCTGGATATGGAAGAAGACAAGGAAACTGAACCTTATCACGCTTTCCCTTACAGGTGCTTCCTGGCTTTTCCTGGGGCTGATAGTAGGTACCCTTGGTTATTGTCCGTTGACGGATTGGCATTTCAGCGTACTGGAGAGGCTTGGTAAGACTGATATTCCTAATTCATATATTAAGTACCTGGCGGACAGACTGACAGGAATGGACTTCAATCCGCTAATTATTGATAAAGTAACCCTTTATGCATTCCTTGGTGCACTTGGGTTTTCACTGTTTTTTTCTTTTCGGGACCATTTCAGATCCAGAAAGCCGGAAAATAAATACAAATCTGTGAAAGGTCCGCAAGACTAAATATCTTCCCCTCCTCCTACTCAGCTTTAACGTCGGCTATGATAGATGCCCCCTGGAAGCCGGCCATAGTTGTATACTGGCATAAATTTCCGGTAAAGTAAAATGAATTCCGGTGCGTGTGCCCTGTAAAAATGGCTATTATTTTGTCAGAATTTGCCAGTATGAGATCGGCAAGAGCAATCGTTCCCGGTTGGCTGTTATTATTGCTTAAGCTGTAAGGGATATGGCTTATCATTATTATTGGTTCATTTCCGGATAATTGTCCTTTCAAAAACTGAACCTGCTCATCGTTTACTTTGTACGTTGAATTATCTATACAAACAAAGTTTATCCCATTAATTATCTCAGAATAATATAAGGGGTTATGACCGTTATACAAAGGAGTCAGACTCTTCTCAATCCATGCCATTCGCAGTGAATCCGGGCTACCCGGTAATCCCTCATAATACCAGTCATGATTTCCGGAAATATACAACCATTTGATACCTGTTGCAGTCAATTTATCGAAGACATATTTCACCGTTGCAGCAGATGGGAAGTTAACAATATCACCTGTAAGAAGTAGTAAGTTAATATTCTCTTTCTTAGCTTTCTGCAGAATGTCATCGAAATATTGAAATGTTGTCTCACTGGTATCCCTGACATAATGTTTATGCGGATCCATATAAGCTTTATGCATCCGCTCGCCATACTGCATCATGTCAGCCTCCTGCTCATCGGCTATACTTAAATGAGTATCAGTAAGCTGCATTATTTTGATACTGTCTTTGTAATCAGGAATTTTTATTACTGACGAAAGCTCACCGGTAGAACTTATATAATGACTTACATGATTATTATTAACAGAAGTACAGCTGAGAGTAAAAATCAGGATTAATAATCCGGTTAAACAGGAATTAAACTTTTTCATTATAAATATTTTTAATAACCAGGAATGATATATTCAGAAATCATAATAAATATACGCAAATTATTGTAACTGAGGGAAAGAAGAAGTGCAATACATCCCACATTATTGACTGGAAGCTTTGTGTCCTGGGTTCCGGTGGTCGCCTGTCACCTCCACATTTCCTTGACTCAAACCGAATTAAATTGTAACTTGTCTTTGTGTCATTGATTTACATATTATATGGTAATTTTATTCAATTCGAAAATCAATCAAATGAGAACCACATTATACTCAATGGTCTTAGTCGTCCTAATTCTAGTATTACAAGGATGTGAAGATGATGTAATGCATCGTACTATCAAAGTAATCGGGACAGGACCGGTAATAACAAAGAACCTTGATCTGTCATCGTTTAATAAAATAGAAAATACAGGGATTGCTGATTTTTATATAACTGTGGGGAGTCCCCAGTCAGTTGTTCTTAAGGCACAAGAAAATATAATGGATGTTATGTCGTGGGAGATTGTTAACCAGTCCTTAAAAGTCAGACTCGATAAAGATGTGTCAATAGAAAATTATAAAGAAATAAGATTCGATATCACCGTTCCTGAAATAAAGGACATCAGCCTGGTTGGAGTAGGTGATTTTGAATTTTCCGGTGACAGCCAGGATGAGCTTTCAATAAATCTTACAGGAGTTGGCAACATCAGGGCTTATGATATGAAAGTCAATTCCTGCAATATCACCCTGACAGGTGTAGGTGATTGCCATGTATATGTCATTGATCAGCTTAATGCTACGATTACAGGTGTAGGATCGGTCTACTATAAAGGTAATCCCAACATTAGTTCAGTAATAACCGGTGTGGGGAAGCTGGTTGATGCTAATTAGCAAGCTGCCTCTACAATCCTGCTTTCGTCCTGGCAACAGGAGAATTCAGATTGCAGGTTGCAGCGGATAGAGATCCTGCAGTCTTTCAAATCAGGCTCTTTTAGCCATCCATAATCTTGTAGAAATCATTAAGTAATCAGCGATATCAAAGTTTGCAGAATCCGAAATGTTGACTATTTTTGCATAATATTTTCGGGGTGTGGCGCAGTTGGCTAGCGCATCACGCAAGGCGTGAGGGTCGCCCTGGAATAGTGAGAAATAGCCAAAGATATCGGGGTGTGGCGCAGTTGGCTAGCGCATCACGCAAGGCGTGAGGGTCGCCCTGGAATAGTGAGAAATAGCCAAAGATATCGGGGTGTGGCGCAGTTGGCTAGCGCATCACGCAAGGCGTGAGGGTCGCCCTGGAATAGTGAGAAATAGCCAAAGATATCGGGGTGTGGCGCAGTTGGCTAGCGCATCACGCAAGGCGTGAGGGTCGCCCTGGAATAGTGAGAAATAGCCAAAGATATCGGGGTGTGGCGCAGTTGGCTAGCGCATCACGCAAGGCGTGAGGGTCGCCCTGGAATAGTGAGAAATAGCCAAAGATATCGGGGTGTGGCGCAGTTGGCTAGCGCATCACGCAAGGCGTGAGGGTCGCCCTGGAATAGTGAGAAATAGCCAAAGATATCGGGGTGTGGCGCAGTTGGCTAGCGCATCACGCAAGGCGTGAGGGTCGCCCTGGAATAGTGAGAAATAGCCAAAGATATCGGGGTGTGGCGCAGTTGGCTAGCGCATCACGCAAGGCGTGAGGGTCGCCCTGGAATAGTGAGAAATAGCCAAAGATATCGGGGTGTGGCGCAGTTGGCTAGCGCATCACGCAAGGCGTGAGGGTCGCCCTGGAATAGTGAGAAATAGCCAAAGATATCGGGGTGTGGCGCAGTTGGCTAGCGCACTTGCATGGGGTGCAAGGGGTCGTCTGTTCGAGTCAGATCACCCCGACGAAGTAAAAGAATTGAGGGGCGGAAATTTTCGCCCCTTTATTTTTATATTATGTATTATACTTATATCCTTTTTAGCCCTAAGATTAATATACATTATACGGGGCAGACTATGGATCTCAACCGTAGACTGGTTGAGCATAACAGGGGCAAAACTCCATTTATGAAAAAAGGGGTCCCTTGGATAGTTGTTTTTTCACAGGTATTTGACTCCAGAAAGGAAGCTATCAGACTTGAAAAATTAATTAAAGCCAGGGGAGCTGAACGATTCCTTCTTGATTCAAAAGAGAAGAATAGCTAGCGCATCACGCAGGGCGTGAGGGTCGTCTGTTCGAGTCAGATCACCCCGACGAAGTAAAAGAATTGAGGGGCGGAAATTTTCGCCCCTTTATTTTTATATTATGTATTATACTTATATCCTTTTTAGCCCTAAGATTAATATACATTATACGGGGCAGACTATGGATCTCAACCGTAGACTGGTTGAGCATAACAGGGGCAAAACTCCATTTATGAAAAAAGGGGTCCCTTGGATAGTTGTTTTTTCACAGGTATTTGACTCCAGAAAGGAAGCTATCAGACTTGAAAAATTAATTAAAGCCAGGGGAGCTGAACGATTCCTTCTTGATTCAAAAGAGAAGAATAGCTAGCGCATCACGCAGGGCGTGAGGGTCGTCACGCTCTGCGTGATCACCCCGACGAAAAACAAGAATTTATGACTTATTTCTTCCTTAAGCAAAAAAATGTTTTTGGCTCTGAAGGCTTTTAACTTTGGTTATCAGACACTGAAAAACCTGAGGATCAGTTAGCACGAGTCCCGCAGCTAGACGACCGCCCCTGGAGAAATCCAGGGGTTTTGCTTTAAAAAATACCATAGAGAGTGCAACTTTCTTTTAATTTCTTCGTAAACATAGATCTATGAACATGTTACCTATTAAAAATGGATTGTAACTTTTGACATTTTATTTTAATTGAATTTTAAACCTTTAGTGAAGTGAAAACAATTAAGTTATTATCAACCAGTATTTACGGCTTTTTACGATATAAATTACTAGAGTGTAGAATCTCTACTATTGAAGAAAAAATAGATAAACTACAAGAATTGAGTTTTTACTTTCAGAGTAGATTCGATAATGATCGCACTGATAAGATTAACAATAAGATCAATTATCTCTATAAAAGGAAAATGGACTTAGCAGCTATTGTTCAATGATAATGAGGTTGACCCCTGGAGAGATCCGGGGGTTTTTGTTGATATAGGGACTCTGTTATTGATAACCATTAGATACTGAGTTGATAATAATTGAAATATGGCTTAATTTTGGTATAAAGCCATTTGTCATCAATCTGCATTATTATGAAAAAGCTAATTTTTATTCAGTAATCTATATTTTTTGACCACTTCACTTGCGGCTTCCACTATGGTTATATCTTTAACTCGGCCCTGATATTTTCTTGCCACTTCTAAGAGTTCTTTTATCAGATCCTGTTTTAATGAATATTCGCTTGCTTTTTCAAAAGGTGATTCGTCAGGAATCCATTCCCCTTTCCAGTTAAAATGTCCCATTCTTTTAAAGTATAAGATTTTTGTATGGCGTCAGTCTAAATTGCGCCACCTGCACAATTATCCATCTTAAAACTGATCCTTTTTAGCTGAAAATGTACCTGTACACGTTTGTCTCACGCAAGGCAAATCCGAGCTGAAGGTATAAACGGTTAGCCTCCACCCTTGATGGCCTCGATGTCAGTTCAATGGACTTTGCACCAATTTTTCTGGCATATTCTACGGCAAAGATCAATAACGCTTTGCCCAATCCTTTACTCCTGTGGGTAACGTCAACAACCACATCTTCTATCCATATTTTTTTACCGGTTGGTATGTCATATGTAGCCAGAGTAAGGATACCCACAATTTCATTATCAAGTTTAACTATAAAAAAGTGCGTCTGTTCCGAGTGTAAGATGTTTCTGAAATGTTCCTCTGAAGGCAGGTATGCTTCCGGATCAAGCTGTGGCAGTAATCTTAACACAGCATGAAACACATTTTCGCTAAAATCGGTTACCTCTTCAATCCGCATATTTAAAACCTGAGTTTAATACCGACTCCTCCTGTATATGCATATCCCTTTATCCTCACAACCTGGGCCTCTATCTTCAGATGCTGCTCCTTAAGTCTGCCAATGGTTAGCAAAGGTATCCCAATAACCATCAGTCCGGCACCGCCAAACATTATATCCTTTGCAACAGTTACCTTATTCTGAGGGACATCAGTATTAATGTAATCATTATAGACTTTCCTGTACATCAGGTTCCCGGCAAACAGAGTGGCACCTCCCACTATTGTCATAATAGTCCCTATTGTCTGCAATCTCTGATCTTTCTGCAAAGCATTGCTATAGACCATAGAGCTCTGGTTTTGTGCCCTCGCAGGAAAAATACAAATCACAAGAAGTATAGCAGGTATTATCTTTTTCATAAAAGGGAAAAATGCACTGGTAAAATAATCACTAAATACTTAATTTCCAAATAGAATATTTATACGAAATGAAAATTATTAGGTTTACATGAATAACTGGATAGTATCTCAGACGTATATTAAACCGGAAATAAATTCATTAGAATCAGACGGTTCGAGTAGATCATCCGGAATCGTTGAAAGTCAAAGACTCAGGGAATATTTATCATATTACTGTTTTTGTTATACTACATTCCGATGCAGATTTAGAAATTTTGATATAATTCCCGGATAGACTGTTAACAATTTACCGGTAACAACAAATAAAGTAAATACTAATTTTCTTCACCCTCAAAATCAGTGGAAATAAATACCTGTAAAAGATTTTGGTGTCATATTTATAGTGCCACTCTTAAACGTTGAGTTACCTGCACCGAGGGCATAGAAAGTATGAGTACCAGCTGTAACGGCTACCAGGGTAGTTACTGTATATGCTGACTCATATCTTAAAGTTGATGACCCATCGAGGTAACCTAATGAAACGCTGTTCAGCATCGTAGTTGAATTGGTCCCGATACCTGCATCCATCGTTCTGTTCTGGCTGAAAAAAACCATATAACCTGTATGAATCAGGAGAACCCATCCTGAAGCAGGTATATTCATCGTAAGCGTAGCCAGTGTCTGTGTTTGGTATGTACCATCAGTCCAACTTTTAAATGATGTTGGATTAATATGAGCAATCCCTGGAAAAACCGGTTTGTTAGAAAGATCATTGTAACTGCCACTTGTAGCTACAGTTGCCAAACTGGGTTTGTTAGAAAGATCGTTATAATTACCACTGAATCCATTCTCAGCTGTTTTGGCATATAGAGCGTACGGCACACTCATAAGCTCGCTTGTACCTGTTATGGAATAGCTTGTGCCACCAGCAGGATCTGTTTCAGTTTTAAGGAAATATGGACCGTTGGACCAGTCTATGGTTGAGAATGTTCCAGACAGGACTAATCCTTCACCAATATTAATATTAACAAGACCATTTGCATTTGTCTCCGGATTTGGATTATAAATCTCCTGGTAAACAAGAGTTCCTGTTGGAGTACCCCGCAGGATGCTGATCTTCATCCCCACAGGTGAATTGGTTACCAGTTCATTACTGCTGTTCCTGATAACAGCCTGGTAACTCATCTTTTCAGGTGCCTGGGCAAAGGTTCCATAAGTTATTAATAAAATAAATGAGAGAGTAGATATTTTTTTCATAATTATTTGCTTTTAATGATTTTAAATACTTTTATTTCCAAATTGTTACGAAAAATCTTTAAAAAGTAAGTCGAAGATGTGTACTCTCCCAAAGATATTTCGGTTTCACTGCTTTCAATCTTCATATCCCTGAGCAATATGCCAGAGATATCATAAAGACTTAACCTCATATTTTCAAAATCAGGCGATTCAATAACCAGTCTTAATAATCCGCTGGTTGGATTTGGATATACCAAATAGTTCAGATTGATCGCTTCAACATCTAAAATTTCAGTTACAATTGAAATTTCATAGGGTTGCTGCACACCCTGAACAACAGTACCATTAGATCCTGAAATGGAACTACATAGAATCTGTCCGACAGTATAACTGATAGATCCCCCACTACCGCTGGCATTTACTCCTGCGGCAGGGATGGTTTCCTGTGCCTGCAAAATCGCAAAGCAGAAACCTAAGAAAAAAAAGGTACAGAGTATCTTCCTTTGCTGTTTCATTGTTTAAACGGTTTAGTAATGTGAAGTCAGTTAGCTAAGCCAATCGGCTTAATAACAATCATTTATTATTTTCGCAACAAGCTAAATTTAGCTGATAATTTAGCTTTGTCAGGGAGCCTCAAGAAATCCTTGCCGGATTTATTTCATTAAAGTTAGGAAAGACAATAAAACAAGTCAAATTTTTTCTCTCATAAAATTTTAGTCTCCAAAGGCTGGACGAAATACATGGAAAATTCTGAAACGTGAAAAACTATGCATATTTGTTCTTGTTTTGCTCTTGCTAGTAATTAACAGTATACATGATACTTACGTTCATTTTATTGTATTTTTAATACTTTTTAACAAGCTTCTTATTTGTATTTCTTTGACAATGGGGCTATTTTTGTGTTATATAGGTACCAGGTACTTATAAAAGTAATCGGTCATGGAAAAAAAATTAAACAAAATCTTAACTATAAGCGGAATTGTTATTGCGATAGTTGCATTAATCGTATTTAACAGAATGGCTTCTGTAAAGAAAGGATCAAATATGTATACAGAAGCTGAGGAAGGACAATTTAAGGTAACCGTTACAGCAGCCGGCGAACTGGTTTCAGAGCATTCTACAGATATCATGGGACCAACACTTCAAATGAATAATAACAGGCACGGCGGACGGCACAGCAGGATGCACTTCAGGGAAATAAAGATATCCGATATTGTTCCTGAGGGTACTGTTGTAAATAAAGGTGATTTCATTGCTCAGCTCGACAGGACTAATTTTGACAATTCGCTGAAAGATGAAAGGGAAACCCTTAAAAGCCTTAATTCTGATCTTGAGATGAAAGTACTTGATACAGCAGTTGCGCTGACAGACCTGAGGGATGATATTAAAAATCAGATCTTTGCAGTGGAAGAGGCCCAGATAAATCTTGACCAGTCAAAATTCGAACCACCTGCAACCATTCGCCAGGCTAAGATGGCGCTGGATAAGGAAAAGAGAAAACTGATCCAGCAGAAGAAGCTATATAAGCTTCAGTCTGCACAGCAACTTAAGGAAATAAACAATCTTAAGATAAATATTGACATTCAGGATCGCACTGTTGAGGATCTTGAGACTTACCTGAAGGGCTTCACCATTGTTGCGCCCTCGCCTGGCATGGTGGTATATAAGAAGAACAGGGACGGCAGCAAGAGAAAGGCAGGATCATCCCTTAATCCATGGGATATGGCAGTTGCCACACTTCCTGATCTGTCAACAATGCTGTCAAAGACGTACATAAGCGAGATCGACGTTAGCAGGGTAAAACAGGGCCAGGAGGTAGATATAAAGGTGGATGCCTTACCCAAAAAATCATTTACAGGTAAAATACTCAGCATTGCCAGGGTCGGAGAACAACTGCCCAATTCTGATTCAAAGATGTTCGAGGTATTATGCAAGATTGATGGTTATAACCCCGAATTGAGACCCTCAATGACTACCAATAATGAGATCCTCATAAAAGAGGTTGATAATGCTGTCTTTGTACCCCTCGGGTGTGTACACACTGGTGCTGACGGGATACCTTTTGTTTACACAAAGCATAAGACCAAACAGGTTGTGGTGCTTGGGGTTTCGAATGACAAGGATGTTATTGTCAAGGCAGGTCTCGAACCAGGTACATCTATTTACCAGTATACCCCTGCTGATCCTGATAACTTCAGAGATGGAAGGGAAAGACCTCGTAACAGGTATAGATCAGGCCATGCTTGACAGGCAGAATGCAAAGACTCAAGAGTAAAAAAGCCGGAGCCGGTTAATTTGTTGTTCTCTGGTATACCCTCACATAATCAACGAACATGGTATCGGGAAAGACCGTGGTTTCATCCGGATCTTTCGGCCAGTCACCACCTATTGCCATGTTAAGGATAATATATTGTGGTAAATGGAACTCATCCGTGCTGTTTGCATTATCCTTAATGTCAAGTACGTGATACTGTTTCCCATCGAGAAAAATCCTTATTGCATCCCTATCCCATTCAATAGCATAATCGTGATACTTAGTTACATCACATTGGATAGTCCCTCCCGATGAAACATGTTTCTCATTGAACCAGTGTAAGGTTCCATGAGCAACATCCTCATTATTAATATGCTCCATAATATCTATCTCACCGCATTTTGGCCATCCAACCTGGTGAATATTATCCCCAAGCATCCAGAAAGCAGGCCACAGTCCCTGTCCTTCAGGCAGCTTAATCCTGGCTTCTATTTTGCCATAAGTCCAGCTGTGTTTCCCGTCTGTATTAATGCTTGCTGATGTATATTGTGCGCTGTCGCAGGCTTCTTTCCTGGCTATGATCATCAGGTTACCGTCCTTCACAATCGCATTATCCATACGGTTTTTTGTATAATACTGAAGTTCATGATTACGGATAAAACCAACTTCATTTTGCCAGTTCGAACTGTCAGGCAGTCCTGAATAATTGAACTCGTCCGACCACACAAGCTTCCAGTCGGGCTGGCTTTTACATGATACAAAAGCCAGGAGACAGAATAGTACGATAGCTGTTTTCATAATTAGTCAATTTGGTAAAGTCCCATAAAGTTAAAAAATCATTCTTAATATGATGTCTTATATCAGTTGTATGAATCTCTTTTTACTTTACATTTGATACCCGTAAACCGAAATAAGTAAGCTGACAGGTTTTTAAAATGGATGCAGAAATTACAATTATAGGTGCTGGTGTCATCGGGCTAGCCATTGCAGAAGAATTATCAAAAGAACATAATGATCTCTTTCTCATTGAGAAACATGGCTCATTCGGCCAGGAGACAAGCAGCAGGAACAGTGAGGTGATACATGCCGGCATTTATTATACTAAGGGAAGCCTCAAATCAAGATTATGCGTGGAAGGAAAGTCATCGCTTTATGAGTATTGCAGGAAATATGATGTTCCGTTTAACAACTGTGGCAAGCTGATAGTTGCGACATCTGAGGATGAGATAACTGTGATCAAAGGAATCAGGCAGACCGCTTACAAAAATGGGGTTGATCTGGAGTTGATTGACAGGGACAGGGTAAATGAAATGGAACCTAATATTTTCGCATTAAAGGCACTCTATTCACCTTCAACAGGCATTGTTGACTCACATTCACTCATGAAGCAATATGAGACCAATACCATGAATAATGGAGGACAGCTGGTTTATGGCAGCGAGGTTACAGGATTAAAAAGGATAGATGGTGGTTACGAAATCACCCTCCTCGAAGCAGATAAAAAACCTTACAGTTTTACTTCAAAGACTGTAATTAACTCGGCCGGCCTTACAGCCGACAGGATATCGGAGATGGCAGGGATGAAAGATGAGAACCTGAGAATTATCTTTTGCAAAGGAGAATATTTCAGGGTGAGACCCCCAAAGAACCGGCTGGTAAAAAGACTAATATATCCTGTTCCTCATGTCAACATGGAGGGTATTGGCATACATGTTACTATTGACATGGGGGGTGGTGTTAAGCTGGGTCCTGATGTAAAATATCTTGATTCCAACGTGTATGATTACAAATTGACTCCATCCAAACAGGAAGCCTTCTTCAGATCAGCAAGGAAATTCCTTCCTTTCCTTGAGTACGATGACATTTCACCTGAGATGGCAGGTATCAGGCCAAAGATCCAAAAGCCGGGGGAACCACTGAGAGATTTTTACATTATGGAAGAGACCGGAAGGGGAAATCCGGGATTCATCAATCTAATTGGTATGGAATCACCCGGACTAACGTCCTCCATAGCAATAGCTAAATACGTAAAGAAGCTGGTCAGGCTGCATTCAAAATAGTCTGTTAAAAGTAAATTCATCTGGTTTTATCTGATGACTACTGGCTTTTATTTCTTAGTAATTTCTGAAGACCATTCATCTCATCACGGAACCTTGCTGCCTCAATAAAGTCGAGTTCTGCAGCAGCTTTCTCCATGCTTTTTCTTGATTTTTCAATAGCTTTTTCAAGGGCCTCTCTGTTCATATACTTAACGACAGGATCTGCAGCAACATCAGGTTTCTCAGGTTCTATATAAGCTTTTACGCCCTTCCTGCCCAGACCCTGCAGTATTGATCCCGTTTTCTTTACAATCTGCGCCGGTGTAATGCCCATCGCTTCGTTATAGCTGAGCTGTTTACTTCTTCTCCTGTTTGTTTCATCAATTGTCTGTTTCATACTTCTTGTAACATTATCCGCATACATAATGACTTTACCATTCAGGTTGCGGGCAGCTCTTCCAGCTGTCTGTGTCAGGGAACGTGAGGATCTGAGAAATCCCTCCTTATCAGCATCGAGTATTGCCACCAGCGAAACCTCGGGCAGGTCGAGCCCCTCTCTAAGGAGGTTCACCCCAACAAGGACATCAATGTTACCTGTCCTTAATCCCTCCATAATATCTATACGCTCCAGTGTATCAATATCAGAATGGATATAGCCGCATTTTATAGTGAACCTTATCAGGTAGGATGACAATTCCTCAGCCATCCTTTTTGTAATGGTGGTCACAAGTGTCCTCTCTCCTTTTTCGGTCCGCTGGCGTATCTCTGCCATGAGATCATCAATCTGGTTCAGGCTGGGTCTTATTTCAATTGGAGGATCAAGTAAACCGGTTGGCCGGATGACCTGGTCGACAAATACACCCTCACTCTTCTCAAGTTCATAGTCGGCAGGTGTGGCACTGACAAAAATGGTTTGGCCTGTAAGAGACTCAAATTCCTCAATCCTCATTGGCCTGTTGTCAAGAGCTGCCGGAAGCCTGAAGCCATACTCCACGAGGGTCTGTTTCCTGGAATGGTCTCCTCCGAACATGGCCCTTATCTGAGGCAGGCTGACATGACTCTCATCAATAACAGTTATGAAATTCTCCGGGAAATAATCCAGCAGGCAGAATGGTCTTGTCCCTGGTTTCCTTCCATCAAAATACCTTGAGTAGTTTTCAATGCCACTGCAGTAACCCAGTTCCTTGATCATTTCCAGATCGTACAGGACTCTTTGTTCAAGCCTCTTTGCTTCTTCTTTCCTCCCGATATCGTTAAAATGAGTTACCTGGCGGACCATGTCATCCTGGATGTCCTTTATCGCCATGTTGATCCTTTCCCGGGTTGTAACAAATATATTTGCCGGGTAGATAATATACTCATCAAGTATATCTATCCGTTGGCCGTCAATAGGATCGAAGCTGTTTATCTCTTCGACCTGGTCACCAAAGAACATTATGCGAACAGCTATGTCAGCATAGGCAGGATAGATGTCGACCGTGTCACCTCTTACCCTGAAGGTGCCATGTTTGAATTCCAGTTCATTTCGTGAATAGAGGCTGTCAACAAGCTTTCTCAGAAAAAGATTACGTCCTATATTTTGACCCACTTTCACATGGACAGTATTGGAATGAAAATCATCAGGATTTCCAATGCCATATATACATGATACAGATGAAACGACAATTACATCGTGCCTGCCTGAAAGAAGGGAGGAAGTAGCACTCAGCCTCAATTTCTCAATCTCTTCATTTATTGAAAGATCCTTTTCTATATAAGTGTCGGAAACAGGCAGGTAAGCCTCAGGCTGGTAATAGTCGTAATAGGACACAAAATATTCCACCCTGTTTTCCGGAAAGAACTGTTTGAATTCCCCGTAAAGCTGCGCAGCCAGTGTCTTATTATGACTCAGGACAAGGACAGGGCGATTCACCTTTTCTATTACATTGGCAATAGTAAATGTTTTACCTGATCCGGTAACACCCAGGAGGGTCTGAAAAGGCACGCCCTTATTCAACCCGTCTACAAGTTGTTTGATCGCTTCCGGTTGGTCTCCGGTCGGCTGAAAATCAGATACCAGTTTAAAGTCCATATAGCTCCTCCGGTAAAAGAATACAAAATTACAAAAAATAAGGTTGGAAGATCCTGTCCAACAAAAAAGGCGCTCTATAGGGAAGCGCCTTCTTATTAAAAAATAAATATGTCTAACCCAGATATCCCTTAAGCAACCTGCTTCTGGATGTATGTCTCAGCCTCCTTATGGCTTTTTCTTTAATCTGGCGAACTCTTTCGCGTGTAAGTCCAAACTTCTCGCCAATCTCTTCAAGAGTCATCTCCTGGCATCCGATACCAAAGAAGTACCTGATAATATCTCTTTCCCTTTCTGTCAGTGTTGCAAGCGCCCTGTATATTTCCCTCGATAAGGATTCATCCATAAGGAGCTTATCGGCTACGGGAGAATCTAAATTGGTGAGAACATCGAGCAGGCTGTTATCTTCTCCCTCGATGAAAGGAGCGTCAACAGATACATGCCTGCCGGAAACCTTCAGAGTGTCAGTCACCTTCTCTTTCGGTAATTCAAGCACATCCGCCAGTTCTTCCGGCGAAGGAGTACGTTCGTTCTCCTGCTCAAATTTTGAGAAAGCCTTGTTAATTTTATTAAGTGAACCAACCTGATTAAGTGGCAACCTGACTATTCTGGATTGTTCGGCAAGAGCTTGAAGAATTGATTGTCTGATCCACCATACAGCGTAAGAAATAAACTTAAAACCACGTGTCTCATCAAACTTCTCTGCAGCCTTTATAAGGCCCAGATTTCCTTCATTGATTAAATCGGGAAGGCTTAGTCCCTGGTTCTGGTATTGCTTTGCAACAGATACAACAAAACGCAGATTTGCTTTGGTGAGTTTTTCTAGAGCAGCTCTGTCGCCTTTTTTTATACGCTGGGCCAATTCGACTTCCTCTTCTACCGATATCAACTCCTCCTTACCAATTTCCTGTAAATATTTGTCGAGTGATGCACTCTCTCTGTTAGTTATGGATTTGGTAATCTTTAATTGTCTCATTAATGCCTCCGAAAAAATTTCCGCAAAGATATTGCTTTATTGTGTAATAACAAAAATTATTATGTATTGTTGTGCAAAGGGGATCTATTTTTATAAATCCCCTGAGACACAATAAGTTATATTTTTGTGCTTTTTAATTGCCAAACTGATAATTCAGTATGGTGCCGTCGGGCTGTATACCACCAATCGATTTCAATGTCTTTCCATTATCGGTATACTCCTTAACATCAGCGGCACTTCTTACCTTTTTACCATTGATTGTTAGAATGATATAGTCTGGTGACATCCCGATTGCCTTGAATTTTCCGTCCTGCAAATCGGTAACTTTCACACCGTAATTTACATTTAATGACTGCATCTCATCCGGGCTCAGCGGAACCAGGCTTGCCCCGAACACATGATCATCAGTCATGGCAGCTGTAACCACTGAAGTAGTACCAGCCTGGTTTTTCAATACCAGCTGAACTGTGTTTTCTCTGCCATTTCTTATAAATGTCACGTTTGCTTTATCACCCGGACGGTACCTGTTGACCTGTTCCTGCAATGCAGCCATATTGTCTGTAGGTACCCCGTTGAACTTAACAATAACGTCGTTTTCCTTAAGACCGGCTGCTTTGGCAGCTCCGTCGTCAGTCACTCCCTGGACAAGAACTCCTTTTACTGCATCCAGTTTCAACCTGTCGGCAACTTTAGAATCAACTTCTTGAATATTAACACCTATCAGGGCTCTCTGCACCTGCCCGTATTCCCTCAGGTCATCAACCACCTTCTTCACTATGGTTACAGGAATAGCGAATGAATTACCTGCATAAGCGCCATTAGGTGAAATAATTGCAGAGGTAATGCCTACAAGCAATCCTTTTGTATCAACAAGTGCACCACCACTATTGCCAACATTAAGTGCAGCATCTGTCTGAATGAAAGATTCTATATGGTAAGGTCCTTCATTCAATCCCAGGCTCCTGCCTTTGGCACTAACTATACCTGCAGTGACCGTTGATGTAAGGTTAAATGGATTACCTACTGCCAGTACCCACTGACCAAGCTTCAAATTGTCAGAATCACCATATTTTATATATGGAAGATCCTTGGCGTCAATCTTCAGAAGTGCAATATCACTTGAAGGATCACGACCTATAATCTTTGCAGTAAAGGTTCTTCCATCATTAAGAGTAACATCAACCGACTGAGCACCCTCAACAACATGGTTATTTGTTATTATATAACCATCACTTGAAATTATTACTCCTGAACCATAACCGTTCACTACTCTCGGCTTAGATTCTCTGCCGCCATAGAAGAACTGCATAATCGGATTATCGGGCTCACTACCCATAGTGGTTTTTACATGCACATGAACAACTGCATGTACTGTCTGCTCAGCAGCATATGTAAAATCTATCGGGCTGTCCTGCATCTGCATTGATGTCAGATATGCCGGTGCAGTCGGTGTATTGATGCCCGAGCTATCGTTTGCTACGATTACTGAGGATTTATTTTCTAACCTTGTATAAGCTAACAATGCAATGGCAGCACCTAAAAATGCTGTCAATAAACCCCCTAATAAATATTTTCCTTTCATGATTACTATTATTTAAATTAAACTTTTCTTTTATTTATGCTTTTTAATTCAATTTTATGCCTTTCCAAAAGATTGATATCTTTACAACCAAATTGATCAGTTTTTGTTTAGCAAAGATCATGCATTTCGTGGATGATATTCAATATTTTACGAAGATTTAACAACACTTTAACAATGGCAGCAGTACTATTTAACAAATACCAGGGAGCCGGCAATGATTTCATAATAATAGACAACAGAAAAGATATTCTTAATCCTGACAATTCTGACCTGATCACTGCATTGTGCAACAGGAGATATGGGATAGGCGCTGATGGACTGATACTTATATCTGAGTGCCTGGAATACGATTTCGAAATGAATTATTTTAACGCTGACGGATTTGAAAGTTCAATGTGCGGGAACGGAGGCAGGTGTGCCGCTGACTTTGCCATTAAAGCTGGAATAGCAGACAAAAGGATGAAATTCAAAGCTATCGATGGCATCCACAGAGCTCTTTCTGAAGAAGATATCATCAGGCTGCAGATGAAAGACGTTAAGGAACCAGAGATGATCAATAATAACTACTACATAAATACAGGATCACCTCATTATATACTCTTCAGGGATAATATTAAAGATATTGATGTTTTTAATGAAGGTAAAGAAATCAGATGGGCCAGGGAATTCGAACCGGGCGGAACAAATGTTAATTTCGTTGAAATAGAGGATAACGGGATCTTTGTCCGGACCTTTGAGAGAGGAGTCGAGGACGAGACCCTTTCATGTGGAACAGGTGTTACGGCGTCTGCCATAGCTGCAGTTCTTGCAGGACATTTTGACACGGATGCTGTCAATGTCAGGACCCGCGGAGGTAACCTGTCAGTATCCCTGAAAGTATCCGGTGCCAGTATTCATGATATTTGGCTGTCAGGTCCGGCTACTTTTGTGTACAAAGGAGAGATCAGTATATGACAGCCATTGTTCCTCGCACTCTGCAGCTGATTCCTGATACCTTATAATTATGGAAAAAGAGAGACTATACGGTAAAACAATTAACGAACTTATAACTGTTACCAGGAGACTGGGCTTACCGGGTTTCGCTGCCAGACAGATAGCTGACTGGCTCTACAAGAAAGATATAAACTCCATTGAAGATATGACTAACCTGTCAAAGAAGACAAGGGAGCTGCTTGACAGGGATTATGAGTATGGCCTGAGGGATCCGGTAAATATGGCAGAAAGTAATGACGGAACAAAGAAATATCTATATGCAGTTCTGAAAAATAAATTCATCGAAACAGCATATATACCGGATGAGGACCGTGCCACTATATGTGTCTCTTCACAGGCAGGTTGTAAAATGGGATGTATTTTCTGCATGACCGGGAAACAGGGTTTCCAGGGGAACCTCACTTCCAATGAGATACTTAACCAGTTCAGGAGCCTGCCGGAATACAGGAGTCTCACAAACATGGTTTATATGGGCATGGGAGAACCACTGGACAATATAACAGAGGTCCTGAAGAGTCTTGATATACTTACTGGCGAGTGGGGATACGGGTGGAGCCCTACCAGGATCACAGTAAGTACAGTTGGCCTTGTGTCCTCAATTAAGGAGTTCTTAGAGAAAAGCAGGTGTCACCTGGCAGTCAGCCTTCATTCTCCGTTTGACGAGGAGAGAAGGAAGCTGATGCCTGTTCAGCGGACAAATACTGTTAAAGAAGTGCTCGATATAATCAGAAACTTTGAAATTAATAGCCAGAGAAGGGTATCTTTTGAATATATACTCTTTGAAGGTTTAAACGATACTCCACGGCATGTAAAAGAGCTTGCCAGGATACTCAATGGAATAAAATGCCGTATCAATATCATACGTTTCCACCCCATTCCGGGATCGCAATTTGTAAGCCCGGGACCAGAACAGACCATTAAGTTCAGGGAAGCACTGAATGCCAAAGGGATCATAACAACAATCAGGGCAAGCAGGGGTGTTGACATAAATGCTGCATGCGGACTGCTTTCAACTCTGGAACAGAACAAATCAAATTAAAAATGCGCAAATCGGCTTTTTTACTTGTATCATGGTTTTACTGTGCCACTCTGGCAGGACAGAAAAGCTCCTTTGATGAATTCATTTCGGATTCAACAATGAAGCATGCCTCTGTATCGATTTATATGGCAGATGCAAAGAGCGGGTTGCCGGTCATTGAATACGAAGCGGAAAAAAGTCTGACACCGGCATCTGTTATGAAGCTTGTTTCTTCAGCTGCTGCTCTTGAACTGCTTGGACCGGACTATACGTTCACAACAATGCTTGGTTACACAGGCACCTTAAACAATATAACAGGCATATTTACAGGAAACATTATTATAAGAGGTGGCGGCGATCCTGTACTGGGATCTGAGAATTTTGCCGATCATTACAATGGATTCCTTGATGACTGGGTCCTGGCAATAAAACAAAAGGGGATAAAAAAGGTTGAGGGAAGAGTCATCACCGATGATTCATATTTTGACTATCAGCCGGTACCTGCAAAATGGATCTGGGAAGATATGGGGAACTATTACGGGGCAGGAGCATATGGTTTATCAGTCTTCGATAATACGTATGAAATCCATTTCCGGACCGGCTCTGCAAATACTGACCCGGAGTTAACCGGAATCAATCCACCGGAATGTGCTAATGATTTTACTGACAGGCTTATTGCAGAGGGAAACACTGACCAGGGTTATGTTTTTTCAGCTCCCTATAACAAATATAGCTGGTACGAGGGCTCCATACCTGTAAATAAAAATGATTTTGTTCTTAAGGCCTCAATTACAGATCCTCCTCTTCTGCTGGCGGAAATTATGACGGAAAAGCTTATTTCATCTGGTATAAGTGTAACAGGAGAGCCATCGACAACAAGGCTTACTAATGAGTATGCGCCTTTGGAGCAGATCTTTATTTCCAGGATCGATTCACCATCACTGGAAGATATTATTGAAGTTCTAAACCACGAAAGTGTTAACCTGTATGCTGAACACCTCATCAAGGAACTCGGTAAGCATTTCAGTAATGACGGATCAATTTCCGCCGGGCGTGTTATCATTTATAATTTTCTCAAATCGGCAGGAATAGATACGACTGGTTTTTTTATAGAAGACGGAAGCGGTTTGTCCACACTTGATGCCATCAATACCAAAGGACTTACTGAACTGTTGATCTATATGAAGAATAGAAGCAGGTATGCCTCGGTATTCATCAACTCTCTGCCCGCTGCCGGAAAGGAAGGAACCCTGAAGAACTATTTTCACGATCCTCTTTTTAGCTCAAGAATGATTGCCAAAAGCGGATCCATGACCAGGGTAAGAAGTTACTCAGGATATCTCAAAGCTTTGTCAGGCAGGGAGATGGCATTCAGCATAATCGTAAATAATTATTCCGGCACATCAAATTATGTGATTTCTGGCATTGAGAAAATACTTAAAGATGCCATATTGCAAAACTGAGTTGGGTCATGCTTCCGGGAGAGAAATATAATGTGTTAAGAAATAATTCCATCTAAGCTTAAATAATAATGAACAATAAGATAGCAGTCAGAAAATGCAGGGAGTATGATGTTCATGAGATATTTGACCGTCTATTAGAAATATATACCATAACAGAGGGTCCTGCTATTAACGGAAAGAAAGTTCTTGTCAAGCCCAACATTCTGACTGATGATGATCCTTCAAAATGTATCAGCACTCATCCTGTGGTTGTTGAAGCAGTAGTCCGCTTCCTGCAGTCCCGTGGAGCAACAGTGTTTGTAGGTGACTCTCCCGCCGTTCATACCCGGAAGTTCAGGGGTGAAAAATCAGGTATATATAATGTATGTGAGACAACAGGCGCAACATGGGTTGACTTCACCCTAAATCCGGTCGAGAAAAAAATGCGAAAAGGTAAGATCAGGATTGCCTCGGTGGTTAACGATGTGGATATGATATTTTCTGTTCCGAAATTCAAAAATCATGAACTGGTATATTTCACCGGTGCCGTTAAGAATACGCTTGGACTTGTGCCAGGCTTTAGTAAAGGTAAGCAGCATGCACTGCATCAGGACCGTAGTGATTTCGGGGAATTCCTGGTAGATCTTAATGAGGCGGTTCTTCCGCAGTATTTCTTTATGGATGCGATCGTGGGTATGGAGGGACCCGGACCAGGAAGGGGTTTCCCGATCAAAATAGGCCTGCTTCTGGGCAGTACCAATCCCCTCATTCTTGATATGACAGCCAGCAGGATTGCTGGTTATGACCCAATGGTTATACCTACAAACAGGTCTGCATTCTTCAGAAAGAGGTGGCTGCAGTCAGAAGAGGAGATAGAATATGATGGTCCGAAGGCAGGGGAGATCGTAGTTAAGGATTTTACAAAGATCCCTGTTTCGGGAAGCAATAACATTGCTCTTCAGTTTGTAATGAAGCGGATCAAAGTCCTTAGGAAATTTGAAAGAAGACCTGTCTTCATTCATGAGAACTGCACCGGTTGTCAGAAATGTGTCAATATTTGTCCTGTTGAAGCCATCAAGCCACTACCCTCTGATAAGTTACATATTGTATTAACCGATAGTAAATGCATCAGATGCTTCTGTTGCAGTGAAGTGTGTAATGATAATGCAGTGGAAATCAGGAGAAAGGTCTTTGGGATATAATGTTTTTTGTTACACAGTCAGACACCAGGGATAACAAATTCGAAATACAACACAATACATATTATAGAGGCAATTACCCAAAGAATAAATCTGTTAAAGATCAAAAAAATCGATGAGATATATCAGGGACGCTATAGCAGCGCTCCCCATTTGTAGTTCCCTGATATTTACCTGTTCAAAGGTATCATTTGCCGAATGATGAAAAAAGAAATACCTCTGGGTATCGGGCACATAACCAATCTGCAAAGCACCCAGGCTTTTAAGCGGGGATATATCAGATCCTCCTCCTCCCCTGTCGAAATCCCTGATATCATAAGGAGCAAAGTATGTTGCCATTGATTTTAGCTTTTCCAGTCTGAGCCCGTCAGCATCAAAAGAAAATCCCCTCGGGCTCATTACGCCCCTGTCAGATTCCAGGGCTGCATATTCAGTCTCCCCTTTACTCTTTGCCACTGCGGCATAGGTCCTTCCCCCGGTTGAAGAAATCTCTTCATTCATGAACATGACCGCACGAATGGTTCTTTTAGGGCGGATACCCAGCTTCCTGTAAAGCCTGATCATCTCAATAGCCTGGACACATCCGCCTCCGTCGTCATGGGCTCCTTCTGCTATATCCCATGCATCGAGGTGTCCCCCTACGGTAATAAATTCACCTGGTTTTTCAGATCCCCTGATCTCACCTATCACGTTGTATGAAACAGTATCCGGTTCGCTCCTGCATGTTGATACCAGATTGACAGTCAATCCGGGATCAGCTTTCAGCCGTTCACTTAAAAGGTTGGCATCAAGAGTGGATACAGCCACAGCCGGAATCTTTTCAACCCCGTCTGCATAATACATAACGCCTGTATGAGGAAAACTATCAAGCGATTGTGTTATTGATCTTACAATAACGGCAGATGCACCATAGCCCGCTGCCATTGAAGCTCCCTGAACACGTTGATTTACCGCGCCACCGTATCCGGCGAAAGTATTAATAAGAGTGTTATCAACCGGTCTGTTGAAGAAAACAATTTTTCCTTCAATATCTTTCCTGCCCAGGGTTTTAAGTTCATCAAAGTCATGTACTTCCACGACTTTTGCATTAATACCTTTTTTTGTCGTGCCTACTGACAGTCCCAGGGCTGTTATAGCCAGTTCTTCCTTCCCCTTTACAGATGAATTAAGGGTGCATTTTTCAAAGCCACGTACCCAGTGAGGCACGGATACCTGTTGCAACCAGACTGTATCGGCACCGGCACTTACAAGGGCCTGGCGTGTGAACTCCACGGCCTTTTGTGCGATAGGCGACCCGTCAATTCTTCCCTTTGTATTCTTACACAGGTATTCAAGATTATTATAAGCTGTCCTGTCAGTCAGAGCCTCACCGAAGATTGAGGATAACACCTTACCAGGGTCCTGAGCCTTCATTCCTGATGAAGTCAGTACAAGCAATAAAATGAATAGGATTTTCTGCATTTTATCTGTCAGACATCAATTTTTGCATATTTGGCGTGGGTTTCTATAAACTGTCTCCTTGGAGGTACTTCATCGCCCATTAGCATGGAGAATATGTGATCAGCCTCAGCTGCACTTTCGATAGTAACCTGCCTGAGTGTCCTGGTCTCGGGGTTCATTGTCGTCATCCACAGCTGCTCGGCGTTCATCTCACCCAGACCTTTATAGCGCTGAATATTAACTGATGACTCTTTACCCTGCCCCATCTCTTCGACAGCGGCTTCTCGCTCTTCCTCTGTCCAGCAGTATCTTTCCTGTTTTCCTTTCTTAATCAGGTAGAGAGGTGGTGTGGCAATAAAGATGTTTCCTCCCCTGACCAGGTCCTGCATATACCTGAAAAAGAAGGTCATAATAAGAGTTGTGATATGTGAGCCATCTACGTCGGCATCAGTCATTATTATAATCTTATAATAACGCAATCCTGACATGTTCAGTGCTTTACTGTCATCATCCGTACCTATATTCACTCCGAGAGCAGTGAATATATTTTTTATCTCTTCAGATTCATATATCCTGTGTTGCATAGCCTTTTCGACATTGAGTATCTTACCTCTCAGAGGCAGGATAGCCTGAAACCGTCTGTCTCTGCCCTGTTTTGCAGTGCCTCCGGCGGAATCTCCCTCAACGAGGTATATCTCACAGTGCTCAGGGTCCCTGTCGGCACAGTCGGCCAGTTTACCCGGCAGACCAGATCCTGACAGAACATTTTTTCGCTGAACCAGCTCCCTGGCTTTACGTGCTGCATGCCTTGCAGTGGCTGCCAGTATTACCTTCTGGACAATAATCCTTGCATCTTTAGGATTCTCTTCAAGGTAATTTGTAAGCATCTGGCTTACAGCCTGATCAACGGCTCCCATAACTTCACTGTTTCCAAGCTTTGTTTTCGTCTGTCCTTCAAACTGTGGTTCCTGAACTTTAACTGATATAATAGCTGTAAGACCTTCCCTGAAATCATCACCATTGATATCGAATTTCAGCTTGGATGTAGCCCCCGAATCCTCAGCATATTTTTTAAGGGTACGGGTGAGGCCTCTCCTGAAACCTGCGAGGTGAGTTCCTCCTTCAATAGTATTAATATTATTGACATAGGAATGCACATTCTCTGAAAAGGAATTATTATACTGAAGAGCAATCTCAACAGGAATATCTGTCTTATCAAAAGTTATATGAATTGGCTGGTCTATTATCCGCTCTCTGTTTGAGTCGAGATATTCCACAAACTCTTTCAGTCCAAGCTCAGAACGAAACTCCTCATAACGGGGTACTCCACCGTTCCCGTTCTCTATTAACTCCCGCATATCTTTAATTGTCAGAAGTATACCTTTATTCAGGAATGCAAGTTCACGGAGTCGGGCGGACAGAATTTCAAAATTATATTCCGTTGTCTGGAAAATTGTACTATCAGGTTTGAATGTAATCGATGTACCCGATTTGTCTGTTGTGCCTGTCACCTCAACCTCAGCTAATGGTTTCCCTTTCTGATACTCTTGTTTGAATATTTCTCCTTCTCTCATTATCTCAGCAGAGAGACGTTCCGACAGGGCATTAACGCAGGATACCCCAACACCGTGAAGACCTCCTGATACTTTATAGGAATCTTTGTCGAACTTGCCACCGGCATGCAGCACAGTCATTACAACCTCCAATGCCGATTTCTTTTCCTTCTCCATAAGACCCGTAGGAATACCTCTTCCATCGTCGCTTACATTAACTGAATCATCTTCAAGGATAGTGACATCAATTCTCGAACAAAATCCAGCCAGAGCTTCATCTATTGAATTATCAATTACCTCATATACAAGATGATGAAGACCTTTGACACCAATATCACCAATATACATTGCAGGTCGCTTCCTTACAGCCTCAAGTCCTTCCAGCACCTGGATATTATCTGCTGAGTAGTCTTTACTGTCCTGCAACTTCTTTTCGTTCTCGCTCATATTACCTTATTATATTAATAAAATCAATTTATGTCTTTCCTATATTCATTATATCAATAAATAAACAGAGAAATGTGCAATTATTTTGCTCCATTTGATCACGTCAAAAATATCTCCGGGGAATTAAAATCAGGATGCCTTCTTTAACACTTCCAACCTTCTGAGCCAACTTCACTTTTCCTGTTATAAATTATTGATTTTATGAATTTTAATTAATTGTACAAATATACTTATTTAAAACGATTTTCTATCACATCATCCCTAAAAATAATGCACAATTTTGACCAAGAAATTAACAGGCTGAGGAGTTTGTTTTGTCTTATTGTCCCTGTGTCTTTTTGTCTGGTTGTCTGATTGTTTTTTTGTCTGTCTTCCGGAAATTTCGTACCAGGTTTTGGTGACAGCACAGAGTTTAGGGTTAAACTTGGCTCTTTTGCTTAAGACTACGGCCATTTTATATTCATACCTGGCTCCTGCCAAGAGGAGAATTATTTGTTATTACACCTGATGCCCGATGCCTTCCCGATAGTTATGTTATCGGGAGCCTGATACCTTAAAGACTATAAGTAAATCCGACCATAAAGAGGAATCTGTGGGTAGGATAATAGGACCACTCGTAATACCTGGTATTGGAAATATTATTTAATTTTGTCCAGAAAGACAGAATTTTTGAATACCTGTACTCGGCACTGAAGTTGAGGTTGAAATGCATCGGCAGGCTCACTATCTCTCGGGTACCGGGAACAATAGGGTCAGACAGGCTCTGTGATGCCGGGGATATGTAACCATTGATCAGTTCATACCTGACACCCTGTCCGCTTATATCGATACCTGCTATGATTTTGTTACGCAGGTTATACTTGACTCCCAGATTACCGTCCCAGTTGGGCTTATCCCACGCATGTTCGAAGATTGTGAGAGTATATTGATACATATTAGCCGCCAGGTAGAAGGAAAGCTTTTCATTAATCTTCCCGTTTATCTCACCATGAATATTCATTATATCAATATCATCCGTTACTGGCGTGAAGAAATTTCCAAACTGGGGCACTACCAGTGTATCGTTAACAATATTGGTGTAGAAAAGCATATTCTTCACTGTCGAATAAGTTGCCGAAAGAAGATAGCTTCCTTCAGTACCAGAGTTTCCCTTAAGACCGGCTGTAACAATAAGCTGATGATCGGTATTTGGTGTTGTGAAAAGGTTACTTTTTGATATCAGAAACGGGTTCTCACGAAAAACCGTTGTTGGTTCATTTGTCTCCAGGTAACCAGACAATCCTGCAAAGAACATCATATAAGAAGGGACTATATTGAATCCCATGTTAACATCTGGATAAAAATGCATAACAGGTGATGAGGTCATATTCCTTTCAACAAGAGTTGTCATTCCAAGCTTAAAATACCATTGGTCGGTGTTCTTTTTTATATAGGGGCTGACAGATGCAATAAATTTGGTATTAGGTGAAATGTCAGCAGGCATACTATAGGTATTTAAAGAGAGGCCTGCACCCGCATAGAATTCATTTAAGTTCTTGGCCACCTCTCCATCGAACCCCACTTTGTGCTGGAAAAGATTACCTTTCATAGTTAGATAGTTATAAGCCAGACTGAACTTAAACGATACACTTGAAGAATCAAGGTTCAGTGATGATAGAGACGCTTTGGCTCCGACATTATCATAACCGTACTTTATATCATTTTTTAAAGGGTCATAGGTTAGAAATACAGGGTCATATCCATAGGCATACCTGTTCTTCTGTGCAAGATCCACAGACCCTTCCAGCAGACTCTTTCTGAAAAATTTGCGTCCGAACAGAGAGACATCGTTATCCATATAGCCGGCATATACCTTTTTCATGTTCTCGAGCTCCATTTTCCCGTTAGTCGAATAATGTCTTGCATACAAACCTATATTACCTTTTTTAGATCTCTCGTTGGTAATACTGATCTCAGCCAGGGGAGATATATATGAGCCAAATCCGATATTGACATAACTCTTATAAAGCTTTTGCAGCGGTTCAGGCAGTAATGATGCAGCTTTTATCGGACTGATTGTATACGAGGGCATGAAGGGTTCGGAGCTTACCTTATACTGAAAAACAGGCCGTACCTTCGATGTGTCGTTCATAACGGGAAATAAGCTTATTTTTCGTGATTGCCCCAGGGAAGGTTTATAAGGATTGTAAAGAGTCACTTCCCTTTTAAGTGCCTGTCCCTCACTATTTACCTGTGCTGTCAGAGGCAAAAACCAGCAAAAAATAAATACTGCTGTTATTAGATTTCTTTTAGTCATATCAAATCAATTTCTTTTCACTATATAATTGATATTTACCGGTTTACAATTAATTTCCGTAAATATATCACTTGTTAGTATTCAGACTGTCAAGCTTTGCTTTCACCTCATCGAGTATCCCGTCATTCTCAACAGTATAGTAATCTCTAAGGCTTTGCAGAGTAGCCCTTGCCTGGAGCATATCACCCTTTTTCATACTTATGTCGGCTAGAAGCAGAAAGATACGGGCAGTCCAGTATTGATGCGGTGTATTCATACCGACAAACTCATTGATGACCTTTTCAGCTTCGGCTGTCTGGTCTTTCTTATAGAGTATTTCTGCTACACGGTATTTTGATTCTGCTCCTTCAATGCTGGTTACTTCGGTAGCAACTTTCCGGAAGCTCATGAGTGCTTCATCCATGTTGTTCAGACTGTAGTTTGCTTTTGCATTCATGAAATTTGCTTCACGGACCAGTTCTTCAGGCATATTGGGAGAACTTATTATTTTCTCTGCAGCACTGATTGTATTCTGTGCATCCTCAGCCTGATATGCTGATCTCAGCTCTCCACGCATGGCCAGTAGCCTGTTGGCGTCAGTGGTGGCAGCATCCTCAAGTCGCTTATAGTAGCCGTATGCAGCAGTATAATCTTCATTTTCTGTCAGTATTGTTGCAGCCTCAAGCAGTGAGGGTTCCATGAACTGGTTATTGGGCTGACCGGCGACCGCAATATACAGCTTGAGGGCGCCATCCTTGTCTCCAGCTGACCGGAGGCACTCTGCCAGGTAATATTGCGCATTCTGCTTGAAACTGCCGTTTGGAAATTCATTCAGGTAATTATTGAAAATATCTTTTGCCCGGTCATAATTGCCGGCTATATAAAGATTTTCTCCTGATGAATAAAGGAGAGAATCCTTCTGCGACATAGTCACATCGCCATATCCGTTGAGTGTCTTGACATATGTAAAATAATCCTCCACCTCATTAGCGTCAACGTATGCATTTTTTAATCCCGTCATGGCAGCCCTGGCCTCAGGGGTTGCTTTGAACTGGTCAATGACCTTCTTATACTCGGCGATAGCCTTGTCATTCTGTCCCTGGTTATAATAGAGCAATCCCAGCTGGATCATTGCGGCAGGGACAAAGGTGCTTGTGCTATAATCCGATATAACAGTATTAAAATCAGCTTCACCACTCCCGAAATCTTCCATCATCATATAAGCCCTGCCTCTTTCGTAAATTGCCTCCGGAACATATGATGATTAGGAAAACGTTGTTTCAGTTCAGTCAGCACTGCCACCTTCCCCTTTTCATCGTTCATCAGTCCAAGTGAGAATCCTTTCTGGTACATTGCATAATCCGCATCAAGTTTTCTGTAGTCAATCACCTTGTCATAATACCTGATGGCAGATGGATAGTCAGTCGCCATGAAGTAACAATCGGCTATACGGTCGCGTGCATCGGCAAGAATATCCGGTTGCATATCTGTAACAGAAGATTCAAAGGTCTTTAGATGTGTCAGAGCTCCGGCATAGTCTTTGGTATTGAATAGGGCATATCCGAGGTTATACCTCACAAGATTATATTCGGGCAGCCTCATTGAGCCGGGTATGCCAACGAATGTTTCATAATCCTCAACTGCTTTATCATAATTGCCGAGCCTGTACCAGGCTTCACCTCGCCAGTAAATTGCCCTGGCCATGAGTGACCTGTTGTACTTCTGGTATTTGAGTGATTTATCGAACATATCAGTTGAAGCTTCGAACTCAAGGTTTTTATAAAGCTCCAGGCCCCTGAAAAACGCAACCCTCTGGTATGCTTCCTGCAACCTCTGGTCCTTATTGCTTATCTTATCAAGGGCTGCAAGGGCTGCCTTGTAATTCTTGAGCTGGGTAAAGGTTGCGACAAGGTAATCATATGCTTCCTGTATCCTTGGTGATCCGGGATACATATCGATATACTCCTGGAAAGCAGCGATGGCTTCACCAAAAGGAGAATATGATATCTCGTAGGTAAGCTTAGCGTAGGTTAATAATGATTCTTCCTGTATCTTCTTGTCAAAAGAGAGTTTGGAAGCCTGTCCGAAAGCGAGCTGGGCGCGTTTCTTATCCCCTTTCTGCAGGTAACAATCGCCCAGGATATTCCAGACATTCTGACTCAGAAGGTCATTACCGGGTCGTATCTCAAGGAATAACTTAATAGCCTCATCTATATCTCCTGTTTTATAATAGCAATATCCCAGCTCATATTTATCCTCCCTGGCACTGGCCTTTGCTCCGGCGGTATATTTTTCCAGATAGGGAACAGCCTCCTTGTATTGTGACTTATTGTAATATGCATCGCCAATAAACCTGTAAAGTTCAATCACTCTCTCTTTTCCGGCAGATTCAACCAGATCGGGTGCTATTGCCAGGATGCCGTCATAGTCCTTCTGCATATACAATATCTGAACTATATAGAAGGGTACAATACCACCAAAGGTCTCGTCATCTTTAAGACGCATAAATCCTTCCATTGCAGTCTGGTACATCTGCTCCTCATAGGCTATCTGTGAGAAATAGTAAACTGCCGGAGATGTATATTCAGTATCAATATCTTTTATTTCCGAAAACATCAGCAGCGCTCTCGGCTTATTTCCTCTCATATAGAGTGAATATCCAAGCCTGAAGAAATACTCCGGTAATTTTTCCGGTTTAAGTCCCTGCCTGTTAACAGCTTCGTACCATGTCACTGCTTTTCGATAATTCTTCCCCTGGAAAAAGTAATCTCCGAGTTCGAGCCTGGCATCGTTCAGTCTCGGGCTTTCAGGATGGTTCCTGATATAGACAACCATCTTGTATTCAGCATCCCCATTAAACAACCTTAAAGCTGCAAGTGCACTGTAATACTGAGCTTCTGCAACCAGCACCTGGTTATTGATTTCATGCTTTCCGGCATATGAATCAAAAAGCCTGATGGCTGCAGGGTATTTCTCTTTGTTGAACAGTTCCATCCCCCTGTTAAACTCAGAGTTTATCTCATCTGAGGTAAAGGGCACCTGTGCTAAAGACACTGTAGTATAGAAAAGAAGTAAAAATAGAACTAAAAATGCCCTTACTGCATTTCTCATGATGATTGAACCATCATTTGTGTTCTTTTCAGTATGTCTGTATAGTGCTTGTCTATGAGACATATATATGAATGAAGTTCTTTCGGATTCATCAACCGGGCAGGCTTTGAGGCAGAAATTTTTTAACCACGAAAAGACAGCCGGGATTTCGCACCTGAGTATAAAATTTATGCTGAACCCGGATAAAATATTTGTTTTGTTGTTCATAACTTCTTCGTTTTGGCACTATCAAAAAAAGCCGATCTGCGGACCAATTATAAATCCACAATTCGTAATCAATTAACTATAAGCCTTATATATTACTTTCTTGTCTATTTTAATGAACATAAAATTACAACTATAAAACGCCGCTATCCGGCCTTTATTACTGATTTTATTAACATATAAATGTTAATTATCAATTCTTTCCTTATTTTGCAGAATAAAAGACCGGGAAATGACTGAGAATCTACCGCTGGATGTAATCATTGAATTGAATAACTGTGAAATATGGCAGACTGATCATCTTGTCCTGTCGGATGTTAACCTCAGTGTAAGGAAAGGAGAGTTTATTTACCTGGTAGGCAGGGTGGGAAGCGGAAAATCGAGTCTCATAAAGACAATCAATGCACAGATCCCCTTGAAAGAGGGAACAGGCATTGTTACCGGATATAACCTGTCAAAGTTAAGGAGCAGGGATATACCTCATCTTCGAAGGAAAATTGGAATTGTCTTCCAGGATTTCCAGTTACTTATTGACAGGACGGTTAATGAGAATCTTGAGTTTGTCCTTAGAGCTACAGGTTGGAAAAACAGGAAAGACATTGATATGCGGATATCCGATGTTCTTGAAAAAGTGGGACTTGAAAAGAAAGGTTATAAGATGCCTCACCAGCTGTCAGGGGGAGAACAACAGCGGGTTGTCATCGGCCGTGCATTGCTGAACGATCCGGAGATTATCCTGGCCGACGAGCCAACCGGTAATTTGGATCCGGAGACATCAGAAGGCATTATAAAACTGTTAATGGATATTAGCAGGTCAGGAAGGGCGGTAGTAATGGCAACCCACAACTACACTATTCTTAAAAAGTACAGTGCAAAGACTCTCAAGTGTGAAGGTGGCAGACTCGTAGAAGCCTTGAATGATGAGGAGATGGAGTTGATATAACGGCGCAAAGGCGCAAAGGCACAACGGCAAAAAGGAAGAAGATTAACTGATTGCATGACCACAAGACCTCAGGACTGCATGATCGCAGGACCGCATGACCTATTATTGTTTCAGAGCTGCTTTCGAAAAGATATAATCCGGTATATTTTGATCAAACTTAACAGACGTGAATTGAAATTCTGTTCCGTCACCCTGCCTGAGCATATCCTTGTAAATTATTCTTGTAGGAAACCACCTGCCTTCTATCCGTTTGACATCCGACAGTGAAGTTCTTTTCAACAATTGCCCGCTTTTAGCATAATACTCCTCCCTGAGAGGGATAAAATGTTCACTGTCGACCCATAGCTTCTGAGTGTAATAGGCAATATCACTGACCTTTGCAGTCAGTTTAAGTATAATGGCTTTACGGCCGTTAATTGTATCGTTACCCTCAACATCTGCATTATAGACATCTGTTAGCTTCCTGTCGTCCATCATATCCTCATAGGACAGATCGGAACCCATCACAGATTGCCGCAACAAACTTCCTGAGATCTGTATGGTCCTGTCAGTTGAAGGTGAATATATCCATAGCTTATTCTCCAGCTTAAGCATCTTGGTTCCCCTGTCGCGTGCGGGAGAAAGATATTCAGTAAAGGATTGCTTTGTACCCACTGAATAGGTCTTTAATGTCATAGTCCTGGTGTTACGGATACCATGGACGATCATGGTTGCCTCAAATACTCTGTTATCGGAGGACATATTATTCTCAACCTTGTTTAGTATCGTCTCACCATCCTGCTGAGAAAATCCGGCAGTAGTGAATATCATCAAAAATAAAATTAATATTTGTCTCATAGTACTGTTTATTATGCTTCCAGTTCTTTAAACAAACTGGCTGTTTGTCTTCTATAAATACCTATACCTGATAACATTGTTCCTATTACAGTGGAAATAAGTCCCGGTATGAATCCAAGGTAAAAGTCAATCGGGGTTATCCTTGCTCTCAGTACGGTTGGCAACATCGCCGAAGAACCCTTCATCATACCTCCTATATCAATACCATATTTCTGTATAAGGAAAGAAAAAAACAGGCCAAATGCAGTACCCAGCACTGAGCCTGCAATTCCTATCATTACCGATTCATATATCATTGTACGGTAAACATGGCCTTTCTCTTCTCCCATTGCCAGCCTGACTCCAATTTCACCATATCGCCTGAGTCCTCCGAGCAGACCAGCGTTCCATAATACAAGTGACATGGCCAGGACAAAGATCATGGCCACATACAATGACCAGTATTTCAACATTGTGACATATGTCGACATTTCACCCTGTTCACCAAGGCTTTGCATAAGAGGGACAAATTCTCCTTTATCATCTTTCTCTTCTGCGTTGAACTTCTGTGCATCTTCCCTGGCAAGATCATTGTCGTAATAACCATCTTTAAAAAAGCCGACTATTTCTCCTGCTGCATTATCCATGTAAAGCGCTGTTCTCACATCCTCAATGTCAGCAAACAGCGATCCCCTGTCAAGTGCGTCAAATCCAACAGAAATGGTTCCGGAAATAACAAAATTATAAAAAGCCATACTGCCATCCATGGCCGAACCAATGAATGTTATTGTATCTCCGGGATTAACGTCCAACTTCCTGGAGAAATCTTCACTTAACAGTGCTTCATCCCTGACAGTCCGGCAGTTTGCCCCTTACCAGTGATCTCTCAAGATTAAGTCTTCCTATCTCCTCTGAACCTGGTCCAAGTAAATCGATACCCATACCAATGGCTGGTCCCTGCGATCGTGTCTCCCCGTTTTTATCAGGGACATCAATTAATCCTCCGAAGTGTATCCTTGGGGACCAGGACACTCCGGGATATTTTCTCTTCAACCTGACCAGCAGTGAATCCACACCTGTCAGGGCAAGGTCGTTAGGTACCTGATCAATATTATCAGCGTATGCCCTGGTCATTACCTTAAGGTGACCATTGAAGAACCTGGCATTTACATCGATGGTGTCACCCATGAAACCGGTAATATAGGCGTGCATCAGAACGGTCAGGGCAACTCCTATCGAGACAACCAGTACTGGCAGACGACTTCGGCTCTTATCGCGTAAAAGTCCTTTAAATAGAAATTTTATCATTGTATTCTCCCCCTTAGTGCTTCTGTTGGATTCATCTTAGCAATTCTTCTTGATGGCAAGTAACTGACAATAGCTGTTACAAACATTACCAGAAGTACAGTGGCCACAACCAGTTGAAGGCTGTAAACAGGATACAGGGTCTGAGCAATTGCTATCCCGAACTGGCTCGAATCCATTGGCAATGTCCACCCGTGTTTTGCCTGCCAGGCAAGGAAGGGTATTCCATAGGCAGCGGATAATAATGCCGCAAAGACCGAGTGCATAGTCCCTTCAATGGTGAATAATCCTACCACTTCTTTCCTGGTATAGCCAAGAGCTATGTAGGTCCCGATCTCTTTCTGTCTCCTGAAAATAGACAAAACCTGGGTATCGAAAATAGCAAGCATGGCAAGTAAAAGCAAAATAAAATAGAATATTGACTGTCCCCCCGATTTCATTTTTATCATCTCATCAATTGTCGCTGTAAGTTCTCCTTTAGTTTTAAGTACCCAGCCAGTAATCTGTGGTCTCGAAACCTTGTCCTCATTGAAGGTCAGTATCGTAGCTTCGTCCGGAAGGTTAAGCATAGATTGAAGCTTTTCCAGGGGAATATAAATCTGGCCCTGGTCTGCTGAGGGGACACTTACCTTAAACACGTCAGTGATAACTACATCAGAAGCATCGAATGTCCCGTTAGCATCCCTCCATTGCAATGCAGCACGGTCCCCTACACCCATTTTCATATTCTTTGACGTTACAGTACCTATGAAAGCCGGAATAGCATCGGTCATTACTGTGTCAAGTTTCTGTGTGGGAAGCATTAAAAGAGTCTGAGCCGGGTCAATCCCTTTGATCATTATGGATTGTATTCTGCCCTGTGGATAAATGGATCCATGGGCAACAAGGACAGCATCCATTTCACCTTTGGCTATATCTTCCTTAAATCGTTCAGGTATTGGTGCATGAGCTTCATTAAATGTAAAAGGATCATAAGGGTCAAACTTGTCCTGCCAGTATTGCCCTCCTCCAATTTCCCATTTTGTCATATCTGTTTTAGCCTGGTGATCCCAGCCGGTCATAATACCTTTCATCCAGATTATCAAGACGAAAGAAAAAGACAGGACAATAGCGTTCAGCCAGGTGCGCAGGCCCGCACCTATGAGATTTCTGAATGCAAGTTTTATTGCCAGTTTCATTTTTATATCTTTTAGTTAACAGACAATTCATCGTTGGTAACCTTGCCATCAACAAGATATATCTTCCTTCGCAGGTATGATTTAACCTTATCGTCATGTGTGGCAAACAGGAAGGTGGTATTCAGTTCCCTGTTCAGCTTTTCCATAGTCTGAAGAATATTATGTGAATTGGCAGCATCAAGATTGGCAGTCGGTTCATCAGCCAGCACAACCGAAGGTTTCTTAACCATTGCCCTTGCAATGGCAACCCTCTGGCATTCACCACCTGATAGCTGGGGTGGTTTCGACTTGATCTTATCTGTAAGGCCAACCCATTCAAGCGCATCAAGGACCATCTTTTTCCTTTCAGCGGAGTTATACCTAAGAAGAAGTAGAGGAAACTCGACATTCTCATATACTGTATGAACTGCCAGTAGGTTATAACTCTGAAAGATAAAGCCCAGGCTCTCTTTACGGAGTCTGGCTGCCTCTTTGGCAGTCAGATTACCAATGTGATGATCCAGCACCTGAACATCACCTGTTGAGGGAGAATCCAGTGAACCTACTATATTTAGCAGGGTTGTCTTACCTGATCCGCTGGGACCTATCAGTCCTGCGAATTCCCCCTGTAAAAAGGTAAGATCAATACCTTTGAGAGCCGTGAACTCTCCCTTTCCCATTGGAAAGGTCTTTGTCAGTTTTTCTATCCGGATAACAGGAGAATTTTCCATTATTTTGATTTTAGTGGTTGAATACAAACATTACCTGGATACCCTTTCCTGTAAAGATATTCTGTGAAGATGTCTGAGCAGGAAGCAAAAAGGTTTCAGGATTCCAGTATGCCATAAAGTATAAAATTGTCTTGTCAAACTGCCGTTTCCAGTTTACGAAATTATACACCTTTCGATCTGACCAGTCGTAATAAACAATAGCACTAACATTGTCAAGAATACCTATGGGATAACTAAGAGTAAGCAGTGAAAATGAAATGTTGTTTTTAAATGCGAAGGGTTTTTCATCATAGGAGGCAAGAAGCTGTTCAAAAGCTATATATAACCCGTCTCCTATGCCGATGGTATAATCAACACCTGCATCAAGAGCTGTCTGATTGGTAAGTAATCCAATGTCCTTTAGTTTCCTTGTATAGGATCCTTCCAGCCAAAGGCCTGCTGAGAGGTCCCATTTTGCATCAAACCCGAATTTATTCTCAGGTATTCGCTCGTATGATGCAACTGATGCGTCTATATTCCTGCTGTCGGCGATCCTGTGATGGTAAGTGAGTCCCATCTCCCCTCCTGGTAAAGGTAATTGTACTCGTCCACCAAATTCCGGGATCTTACTGTTCACCGGTATTCTCTCCCACCCGCGGACACCTTCATTGCCATATAATGACCACAGCCAGATATTGGCATTATTGAGAAAATAGTACCTGGCAAGGACACCCCATACACCATCTGTCAGTTGCAATGGATCACGCGGATCAAGCTGATCAAACCACATCAGGGGCCTCAGCATCATGGCAGAACCGAAATTAAGCTTTTGCAGTCCGAGTCGCAATTCAAACTGTTCAGTTGAATAACGAACCCATGCACGATAAGGTTTTATTCTCCCTGAACCGGTCAGTGTGTCGAAGGGATGAAGTCCTCCACTGCCAAAAATATTGGCTGACAGCTCCATACTGAAGAGATTCCCTGGCTGCCTGCCGACAGAATAATCAAACTGAGGAATATATCGGAGTCCACCTGTCAGCGGTAATGTATTACCAGGGTTAAGGTTAACCCATGATGAAACCTGTCCGCTGAACAGCAGGCTATCCTGCCCCCTGGTATTATGAAGGAGAGTTATAAAGAGAGATAATATCAATAGAATTTTCTTCATTCAGGAATCATTCTACAGGGGCAATACCATAAGTGAATAAATTTGTAACTTCCATTATCAGGTTCTGTGGACTACCATAAAGCTTCAATAAATATTCATCAGCTAAAAGGGGTCCTATTTTTTCCGAGATATAAAAGAGGAGCTCAGGTTTTAAGTTCTTTCTGAACCATCCTTTTTCCTGTGCATAATGAAATGATTTTATGATCTCCTCATAGCTTTTACGGTTGGTTTCTTCAAAGAACTTTTGAAGTTCCGTATCCTGACTATTAAAAAGATCCATAATGAAATCCCTGCTTATATTCTCAACACCCTCCAGTTTGATCTCAATAATACCCTTCATCTTTTCAGCTGGTGATATATCGGAATAGATTAAATCATGAGCTTTTTCAGTAGCATGATTTACCACAGATGTATATACGTTCTTTGCCAATTCTATTTTATTCTCAAAGCACCTGTAAAAGGTCATCTTGCTAACACCTGCCTCCTTGCATATCTCCTCAACTGTTACTCGCTTAATACCATATTTCCAGAATACCCTTTTCCCGGCTTCTATCAGAATAGTCCTTTTTCGACAGTCATTTACTTTTCCCATAATTTAATAATAATGTTACAAATATACAATTATTATACATAATTCGTATATTTTAACAAAATTAATCACATTTAATAAAAATATATTCCCACGATAAGGGATATAGTGGCAAGAAAGAAAAAAGATTATTTCATCATCTTTACCGGCCAAAACAGCCTGTTCCTGTAAAGACGATAATAAGGTACCTTCTCAGAACCGAATGATTCCATAAATGAAGCTATGGAAGGGATGGAGGAACCGGCAAAATCCAGGATTGTCCTGGTGCTCGAATTATTCTTAATTAACTCGTTAACCACATAGTAGCCCGTTCTTCTATCACGGCTATGAGTTGTATTGACAACAAGAAGCATGGTTTTGTTACCAGTGGTTTCTACAATGAACACTCCGAAGGATATTCTTTTTTTTGAGGACCTTACACCAACGATCCTTCCCTTTTTATTTTTAATGCAGAAGTTCATAAGGTTCCTGAGCCTGTTATAATCTTTCAGCTTAATACCCTTAATTTGTCCGCCTTTATTTGTTATAAACAATTCGATTAGCTCATCAGGAGTGATGTCACTGACCAGCTTCGGTTTTTTCTTTGAAGCTATGTTGATGTTTCGTTTACAATGCGGGGTAAAATTATTCCACAATTGTTCATATGGTTGGGACAGGTTGAGCTCATAATTGACCTTTTCAGTTATTTTAAATCCCGTTGTATGATCAACCTGTCCGACACAAAGATCAACCAGCCTGTAGAAGTCAGGGAGGAAATCAAGGAATTCGGAGAAAGAACTTTCAGCCGGTTTGTCAGGAGAAAAAACTCCGAGTTGTTGTAAGAATACTGGTGTGGCAATATATTGTATACCATATTTTTTAAAACCCGGTACCGGAAAGACCGAATCATAATCATCATCTATAAGGGCCTGCCATCCGGGTGCCATTATATCAAGATACCATGAATAAGCATAAGGTTTTACACCCGGAGAGTTCTTAATACAGTTATCCCAATGTTCCCTGTCAATCTCATTATTTTTATAAAAAGCAATCATGGCACCTGGTTTTTGAGCATGAATTCAAACACATCCCTCCAACCCTGGCATTCCGCATTTTCGAGCAGGGATGTATTATGCCATATACTTATAAACAGGCCTCCCACCTTCTTTGTTTCGGCAATAAGCTCAAGCATCAGGATTTTCGCTGCAGCAGGGTCAAGGTTCTTATACTCCGAAAGGGTAGCATCCATTACCTGGAAAGGAACAATCCTCAGATTCGTCTCGACATCTCTGATAAGGTCATAGAAATAAAAGGGTCTTGCAATTCCTGCCCTGAATCCCGGTTCATCAGCATACCCAAGTGAATAATCTTCCGTGATACCTGCTTTTATTAAAAGCTGGTACGACAAGGGAAATATCAGGCGTAAAAAGTGGAACCTGCTCATAACGATTTCTCGCTCAAGTATCGTTTTCAGACGATCAAGTTCGATCCCAATCAGTTCCGGGTCTTCTGCCACATAGTAGGAAGGATGGAGCCCCGTTGCGAATCTTGCAGCCATATCGCCAATCAGCTTTCTGTATTCTTCATTTTTCCAGGAAGGGTTCTTATCATAGTCTGAAAAGTCACCGGCAGGAAAGAAGAATTTTGTTTCGGTTCCATACTTTTCAGTATTGGTGCTTATATAATCGAATACATCGAAGGGGTCTTTTTCGTCACCGGAGATAGCCCTGTAGCGTTCACTTACCCTCCTTTCAGCATCTGTAAGATCGCGGATAAACCCTCCAAGTGACCTGATGATAGTTTTGCCAAGGTAAGCAAAGGGTTGATCAACATCAATTGTAAGAACGGACCTGAATTCATTTCTTTTAAAGACAAGTGATGAAAATTTTTTAAGAATGGTCTTTGCCAGCTCCCTTGCCCAGCGGTCAATAACGGGTATCCCCAGAAACCCGTTCTTAAAGGCCAGCGAAGATGAAGCTTTAAATCTTCCGTGTTCATCAGGCTCTGGATTAAGATACTCTTCATACCTGCTTACAAGAAAAAAAGAAGCAGCAAAAATATCGAAAGGAAGATCCGAATTATCATGCGTTTGAAAAAAAACCGGCAGTCCTTTCCATTCTGTTATCCTTATCTCCTTTTCTGATATTTCTTTTTCAAACAGAAGAGGATCTGGAGTGATACTGAATGCCCCTTTAATCACTTCTGAAGAATAATTTATAATGTGACTTTTTCCAAGTTTTCGTTTATCGGTGACAATTTCCCATGATAGTCCAAGGATATCACCTAGTAAAATTCCCGCTATGTATTTCAGCCGCGGAACGCTGTTGCTGGAGTAGATTTTTACCGGTCTGAATTCCATATTTACAAATTTATATAATTACAGTTTATATAACTTTATAATATAGTGTTATTTATAAACATTTTTCAAAAGCTGTTGATTAGAATAAAATGACTATCTTCGCGGGCTAATAAACAAGGTGATTTCCAAAAGCGTATTCGGCCACTTTGCCCAGTCTGCATATAATTACATTCCGACCGGCATAACGAGAACCTGGTGCTCCCGGAATCACATCATAAAATCATATAATGACAAATTTTGAAGAGATGGGATTTACTCCCGGCATCCTGAAAGCTATTGAGGAACTGGGATTCGATCAACCTTTGCCGGTTCAGGAAAAAGTAATACCAATCATGCTTGGTGATGAAACTGATATCATTGCACTGGCACAGACAGGTACCGGTAAAACTGCAGCTTTCGGGCTGCCACTTGTACAATCTACCGATACAGAAGCAAACAGCACACAGGCTCTTATTCTTTGTCCCACACGCGAATTGTGTATGCAAATAACAGGTGACCTTTCCGATTATGCAAAATACACAGGCAAACTAAAAATACAGGCTGTCTATGGTGGAGCCAGCATCGATAACCAGATTAGAGGACTAAAAAAAGGAGTTCACATAATTGTCGCCACTCCGGGCAGACTTATTGACCTGATAGGCAGGGGTACCGCAAAACTCTCTGAAGTTAATACAGTGATCCTGGATGAAGCCGATGAAATGCTGAATATGGGATTCCTCGACAGCATAAATGAGATTCTTGAAGAGGTACCTGAAGGTAGACGGACTCTACTCTTCTCTGCTACAATGTCATCCGATATTGCCTCTATAGCCAGAAAATACATGAACGCCCCTGTGGAAATAACCATTGGAACAAAGAATTCATCCGCAGAAACTGTCAGCCATGCTTATTACCTGGTACATGCAAGAGACAAATATAAAGTCCTGAAACGCATAGCTGATTTTGAACCTGACATATATGGCATTGTCTTTTGCCGGACTCGTAAAGAGACCCAGGAGATTGCATCAAAACTCATAAATGACGGCTACAATGCCGATGCTCTTCATGGCGACCTATCACAGGCTCAACGTGACACGGTAATGCAGAAATTCAGGCTCAGAAATCTTCAATTGCTTATTGCGACTGATGTTGCAGCCAGGGGCCTGGATGTTGACGACCTGACTCATGTAATAAATTACAGTCTGCCTGACGATAATGAGGTATACACCCACAGGAGCGGCCGTACCGGCAGAGCAGGAAAAACAGGAATATCATTGTCATTGGTACATCTCAGGGAGAAGCACGTACTCCAGCAGATAGAGAAGAAAAGTTAAGAAACCTTTCAAAGCCCTTCCTATTCCCACCGGAACTGAGATCTGCGGAAAACAGCTCTTTTATTGGGTAAATAAACTGGAAAATGTTGTAACAGATCATAAGGAGATTGAGAAATTTATGCCGGAAATAAAGGAGAAACTTTCAGGTCTCGACAGGGAAGAACTGCTTAAGAGAATAGTATCGCTTGAGTTTGATCGTTTCCTCGATGACTATCGCAGTGGTGAAGATATGATATCTCCTGTAGCCGATAATGAAGGCAGACAGAGCAGGTCGGACAGAGGAGAAAAACCAGGACAGTACTCCGGCAATTTCACAAGACTATTTATAAATCTAGGCAAATCAGATGGATTCTACCCTGAACAACTTATAGAACTTATAAATTCAAATACCAGAGGGAAAAAAGTGCCTATAGGCAAGATCGATCTATTAAAAAGCTTTTCCTTTTTTGAAGTGGAATCAAGTTATGCAGATGATCTGATAAAAGTGCTCGCAAACGCCACCTTTAAGGACAGGAAGAGTCGCTGTTGAGATTGCCCAGGAGAAGACAAACAAACCACGAGGTGATGAATACACAGGCAAGAGGCCTGCCAAATGGTCAGACAGGAGACCGGATAAAAAGGGGAAAAGAAGAACAGAGAGTAAAAACACAGGTTTTAAAAGAGAGAAAAAATACGGCAATAAAGATAGAAAGAAAAACTATCACTGAATATTTTGCCATAAAACCATGGGTTGAATGACCCGGGAAATTCCTATTAGCGATCTTATTAAGAATATACTGGATTACCCGGAATGAGCACTCTGTTAAATTTCCCGGTATCTGAGTCAATCAAAAGGGCTCCATGCTATTTGTATTTTCTATCGGTTCTTTTACCTTTAATGAAAAGAGGATTATTGAAACAATAGCTATGGTTCCTCCGAAGCCAAAGGCAACTGTACCGCCATAGCCCGGGAACATTTTATCAAAATAGCTGTAAAGAAATCCGAATATTATGCTTGCCGGCAATGCACCCAGCCCAATTGAAAAATTAAAGAGTCCGAAAGCGGTTCCCCTCTTTTCCTCACCTACCATGTCGGCGACAAAAGCTTTTTCGGCTCCTTCGGTAAATGCATAAAAGAGAGCATACACCGCAAAAAGAACAAAAGTTGCAACAACCTGCATACCCGGAGACAGAAAAACGAGAAGTGCAAATGAGATATATACGAAAGCATAAATTGCCCATCCTGTTCTGATCACTATCTTCCTGCCAATCCTGTCAGAGAGAGCTCCCAACGGTGTAGAGAATACCACTTTTATTATATGAAAAAATGCCCATACAAGAGGCAGAAAGAGTATGTTTATTACTTCCGACCGGGTTTCTTCATCCCCAAATGCCGAGACCATCGACTTTAGAAAATGAATGTTGTCCACAATGTTGACAACAGCGCCGCTCCGGTGTATCGCCTCCTCTACCCGGAAGAGCAGAAAGGCATCCGAAGAATTACCAAGGGTAAACAGGATCATAACCAGCAGGTAATTCCTGAAATTTTTATCGAAGCCTTTTAGTGAGAAGGTGAATGAAGTTCCTTTGCTGCTATTGGACTCAGCTTCTTTTACAAATAATGTGACTGTCAGTACAGCCAGTATGCCAGGGATTATTGCCAGCAGGAAAGTCCATCGCATCGCTGAAACAGGATCCTTCATTCCAAAAACAGTAAACAGGATAACAAGTGTAAGAACGGCCAGAACAGGTCCGACAACACGCGCCAGCATGATCCATTGCCCTCTCAAAACCAAAAGATCTCCCACGCATGTCTTCGTCCACAGATGCTGCAATCAGAGCGTCTCGCGGAGCTGTCCTGATACCTTTTCCAATACGGTCCGACATACGTATCAGGATTATCTCCCAGGCAGCTGTCACCAGTCCGGTCATGGGTCTGACAACGGAAGATAAGGCATAACCTATGAAGACAAGCAATTTTCTTTTTCCCAACTTATCGGAGATAATGCCACCGGCCAGCTTAAGTAATGATGAAACTGACTCGGCAACTCCTTCGATGACTCCAAGGATTACAGCACCTGAACCCAGAGCTGCGATGAACACAGGTACAAGGGGATAGATCATCTCAGTGGCTATATCAGTGAAAAGGCTCACCAGTACCTAGCATGATGACAACTTTAGGAATCCTCTTCCCCGCCCTTATCATAGTCTCTGACTTCATATTAATGAATTTATCTTTTCAAATAATCATCAAAAAGTACCTGAAGATAAGCTTTACCCAGGTTCTCAGCATATGCAGTATCTCTCCCTTCCCCCAGGACGGCCTTTCGTTGCTTCAGATCATAACTGACTGCAGAGCTGTCTGTTACCATTCCAAAACCTTCATTGAAGGTATAGAATGCAAATGAATCAGATTTATCATTAAGCAGATCTTTTGCGAAGGGGAAATTACTTTTTATTTCCAGCTGATTAAGAAGAGTGAGTGGAATATCGACCTGGCTCCCGGTCTTTCCGACTACTATATTATTCTTCGACAATGCCCCTCCGGTCCATATCATTGGTATCCGGAACATGTATTTTGGGTAAATGGGCTGATCGCTTATTACTCTTCCGCAATGGTCAGCCACCATTATGATCAGGGTATTTTTCCACCAATCTGTTGTCCTTGCCCGGTCTAAAAAATTACCGAGTGACCTGTCAGCATAATAAACAGAGTTTTTATACTTCGACATATTATCATTACCAGGTATTACCGTCTCCATGGGAACATCGAAAGGCTCATGGCTTGATAAAGTAAGCACTACGTACAGGAAAGGTTCCCTGGCGGATTTCAAAGTATCCTCAAGTGCCCCGAACATAATATGATCATGTACTCCCCACTTGGAGTTGTAATCTTCCGGACTAAAATTATCTTTTGTTATAATTGTCTGAAAACCTGACCCTATAACAAAAGAGTTGAAATTCGCAAAATTGATCTCGCCGCCATACCAGAAGGCGCTGTGATATCCATTATCGTTAAGTATTTTAACAAGGCTTGGAAGTGATTGTGTTTTCTTTGGCTCTTTTATAATAGATTGTGCCGGTTGAGCCGGGTAGCCGTCAAGAACAGCAGGTATTGCCTTATCTGTCCTGGTTCCTGAAGCATAAAAATTGCTAAACAGTATTCCTTCCCTGGCATACCTGTTGATATTAGGAGTAACAGTGGAATCTCCACCCAGCGGACCAATAAGGTAACCACTGAAACTCTCAAGAACAATGATCATAATGTTAGGCCGTCCGGTATTTAATACCTTTTCAGGGACGCCTCTTTTGACAGTTAACGAATCAACAGCTGCAAGAGCCTCATCTATATCCCCAAAGACATAAGGATTTTTAACCGGTTTCTGAGTGAATGCAGTGGTGCCTACATTCCAGACAGCATTTATCGCTGCATGATTAAGGAACATTTTATTACTGAAATAGACTGTTCCTGCATTTATTGGGGCCAGGCCAAAACCTCCTCTGATGGGTATGATAAGTGCTCCCCATAGTACCAAGAACAATAAGGTACCCGGAAACCAGTATCGAATCCTCTCAAAATGATTGAAATATCTGTCAACAAGACGCCTGTAAAGATAAATGAACAACGAAGAAAAAGCAGTGATTGTCAGAACAAACAGTATGATTTTCATTGTGCTGACAGATGCCATCGCTTCTTCAGGTGTTTTCAGGTAGAGCATGGGTGTGTAGTCCATACGGAAACCCCAATAGGAATAAAGGTTAGCATCGGCAACAATAATTACTGAAGAAAAGACTAAAAGAAAAAAGGTATACCATCTGAGACAATTCTTATACCAATTACCATTGAAATATAATCCGGGAATGGAAAAAAGGACTGGTAAAATCATATAATAACCAGTTGTTGAAATATCAAGCTTCGATCCGTGCCAGAAGGTTCCTAATAAACCGGGTAAGCTATACTGAAATGAATTATGGTACTGAAACAGGATGAAAAACATACGTGCAAAAAAGAAAAATGCAAGCCAGAAAACAGCGTAAATCAGAAGGGCTTTGAGTCTACTTTTCATAACTTTCCGGGTTTAACTTCTTATGGTAACTTCTTTCATGTTGCGGTAAAATAATATTAATGAAGCTGTTATTATGACCATTCCCGTTATTGTAAGCCACTCAGGATTTTCCCCGGGAACTATCAGCCAGCTGAGTATTGCACCTACCACCGGTATTATGAACTTCCACAGATTCAGCTCTGACACTTTAACCCCGGGGCGCAGCAACAGCTTATACCACAATGAAAAAGCAAAGGCTGCCATGAAGCTTAGCCAGAACAGTATAAGCCAGTATTCCGTGGGAAAAGGTCCGTGAGAACCCTCAATGGGTATTGAGAGCAGGTAGATAGACAGTCCGCCTGTAAAGAGTGAAATGGAGCTCAGCACCAGTGGATTTATCCCGTTGCTTCTGATTGATACCAGTACATTACTTGTGGCTGTTGCAATATTGGCTATCAGGATAAGCAGGACCCCGACCATCTCAATGGCAGTCCCGAATTCAAAAGCCTGCCGGCCGGCGCTTATCAGGATAACACCTGAAATACCAAAGACTATTGTAACGAGCTTCTTCCTGGTCAGCTTATCATCTTTATGCATAATGGAGGCAACGACAGCGGTAACCAGAGGCTGTGAACCGACTATCACAGCGCCAAGAGCACCGGGAACAAGGCTCATCCCTTTATAAAACAAAGTATAATTAAGAATGGTCTGCAGCGATGTGACCCATACCACCAGTTTCCAGTGCTGCCTGACCATTTTTATGAAAGCAGCCGGCTTTACCGTAAACGGCAGTATAAGTAAGCCTGCAATCATGAACCTGAGTCCCGCAAAATGAAACGGAGTGTCGTACTGCATTCCAACTTTTATCGCTGCATATGCTGTTGACCAGAGCAGACAGGCCAAAATGGCCCAGAAAATAGTGTTCCCTTTACTGTACAATTAAAATTATTTGCCTGCAAATATCATAAAAAAATCAATCACCTGTCACATTCCAGTCTGGTGGTTTTACTCCCAGCAAGTTTTTGACAAAGAAATCCCTCCGTTTCCTTTCACCGAAGACACCACCACTGGTATGCTTCATTCCGGGCAGGAAGACATATTCAAATTCCTTATTTGCCTTTATTAGAGCATTTACGAGTTGCATAGTTGAAGTAGGATCGACATTATTATCCATTTCACCATTGAGAAGTAACAGTTTCCCTTTAAGCCTCCACGCATTTTCCACGTTTGATGACTCGGCATATTCTTTTCCAACCGGCCATCCCATCCATTGCTCATTCCACCACATCTTATCCATTCTGTTATCGTGACATCCACAGGAAGCAACAGCGACTTTATAAAATTCCGGGTGGAACAATACAGCTCCTGCAGCATTCTGCCCCCCTGCGGAAGTGCCATATATTCCAACCCTGCTCAGATCCATATACGGGTATTTCTCAGCAGCAGCTTTCATCCATAGTATCCTGTCAGGGAAACCCGCATCCTTGATGTTCTTCCAGCATACATCATGGAAGGCCTTTGACCTGTTTGAAGTACCCATACCATCAATCTGGACAACAATAAATCCAAGTTCGGCCATCTGATGCATACCATTAACGATTGGCCTGAAATTTTTCGGCACAAAGCTGCTGTGAGGACCGGCATAGATATTTTCGATTACAGGATATTTCTTCGCGGGATCAAAGTTTATTGGTCTTATGATGATGCCCCATATGTCAGTAACTCCATCTCTTCCTTTTGCCATAAATGGCTCAGGAAGTCGTATTCCCGTTTCCAGGAGTTCTGAGATATCAGCTTTCTCCAGCAGCATCACCTCTTCGCCATTAGTTGTATAGCGTAATACAGATACAGGAGGCATGTCCACCCTTGACCATGTATCCACAAAATATTTTTTATCAGGTGAGAAACTGGCATCATGGGTACCATCACCTTCGGTCAGCTTCGCAAGTCCTGTCCCGTCAAAGTTGATCTTATAATATTGTATGAAATAGGGATCGCCCGGCTCTCTTCCGCTTGCTTCGAAAATGATCTGCCTGTTATCATCATCAACATATACGACATCCCTGACAACCCAATTACCACTTGTGATCTGGTATTTAACAGTGCCAGCCGATGAATCATACAGGTACAGGTGGTTCCACCCGTCTCTTTCTGATTCCCATATCATTTCATTTGTCGATTCAATATCATGCCTGTAATACTTGCCACTATAATCAATAAAGGTCGGGGAAGTTTCATTTATTATGACTTTATTTTTGCCTGTTCCAGCATCTACTTTTATAACCTGGAAGAGTTGATGACCTCTTTTGTTGTATTCAAAAGTGAAGTAACTGTTGTCCTTGCTCCACCTGATGTTATTAACTGAATACTGGTTAGGGATCATCGTTTCTTCCACTGAAATATGTCTCCTTGATTCAACATCGAAAAGCTGGGGGTATTTCTGTGGTATTGCATCTCCGGGCTTCTGGTATTCATATGAATAGTGCTTTGGCTGTAACTGGTCTTCCGGTGATGACTCAATATAATATATCATGTGTTTTTCAGCGGGCAGAACCTTACAAGATACCAGTTTCCTTGAGTCATCCGACCACTTTATATATGATGAATAATACAATCCAAGACCTCCATCATCACTTAGCTGGTACTCTTTATTATCAGCCATGTTCTTTATATACACATTATAGTTTTTTATGTAAGCACTCCATTTTTTATCCGGTGAAATGACAGGATCATTCCCGAATTCATCCCTGAATCCCCATTCCCAGACTCTTTGTATTGAATTTTCAGCTAACTGGTCTCTTTTTATGATCTTGTAATCTTTGAGGTTACATATCCAGTTATAGTTGTCATATTCGAATGCAAAGCTTCTCATCTGATCCGAAAAAAGTATGTTTTTTATGGGAAGTTTCCCAGGAACCACTTTTTTACCTGTCACTTTTCCAAATGAAACGGCAAACCGGGCCTGGTCAATTGCTTCTTTCCTGGTTGCCTTGTAGCTATTTACCAAATAATATTCAGTGCCATGGGGTCCCTTGTTTTCATAAAAGAAGATGTTTGTCTTTCCAATCCAGGTTGGTGTTACAGGGCCATTATATACTTTCCCTGCTATAATGCTTTTGAGAGAATCCGCTCTCATGTAATCTTCAACAGTAACCTGGCATTGTAACTTCACAGAACTGAATACGGTTAAAACAATCAAGCTGGAAATAAAGAATATCCTTTTCATTATTAATGATTTAAATTAGAATTTCCCTATATATGCGCGATAGAATGAGCCACTCGCCACATAAAGTTAAATGTAAAAGATTTTGGAAACACTTTTAGTATGAAGACTTCATAATATTTAATAGTTTTGTCTGTTATTCAACATGTTATTCATGACAATTGCGGAATATATTGCGAATCAACTATTTAATCACGGAGTCAGGTATGTGTTTGGCATACCCGGCGGACCTTCTATTCCCTATATGGATGCTTTCAGGTCAGCAGGGATTGAATTCATCCTAACTTCCAATGAAGCTTCGGCTGGCATAATGGCAGATGTCACAGCCAGGATAACGGGAGTAACAGGCATTTGTCATTCAACCTTTGGTCCCGGATCAACAAATATTTCAACAGGAATAGGTGGTGCATTGCTTGACAGGTCTCCTGTAATAGTATTGTCAAGCGAGATAGATGACAGGATGATCAGGCGTACAACGCAGATGAATATTGATCATCAAAAACTATTTGAACCTCTTGTTAAAGCGACATTCAGGATGAATCCGGAAAATGTTGCATATGTAATGGAAGAGGCATTAAAAATATGTAGTGCCTCATACCCTGGACCGGTACATATCGGACTTCCTGCAGATATTTCGGGAATGCAGTTTGAGCCGGCTATGAAAGTCGTGAATCAGGCAGAGAAGAAAAAGTACCGTAATGAATACGGGAAAATAATATCAATTCTTAAGATTTCACGCCGTCCTCTTTTGGCTCTCGGGCTTACTGCCGCTCGCCTGGGCTTAAAGAAAGAAATACTCGAATTTATCGGGGACCATAAAATGCCGGTTGTTGTTACACCAATGGCCAAAGGTCTTATACCGGAAGATCATCCCTGTTATGCAGGCGTATTATTTCATTCGCTGAGTGACTTTCTTGAAGATATTTATGAAAAGACCGACCTGGTAATAGGAATTGGATATGATCCTGTTGAATTTAACTATGAATCATGGATGCCAGAGGTACCTCTCATTCATTTTGATACTGAGGAAACAGATATGCCTTCCAACGGGGTTATTGAACAGTATTCTGGCCCTCCTGCCGAATGGTTTAGCCTGCTAAAGAATTTAAACAAGGGCTCCATGGTCTTTGAAAGTGAAATAGTTAAGGGTGTTCGTGAAGAGATGGAATCGGTCTTTGCCGGTTTCACAAGCCGTTTTGGGCCCTCTGCTGCCCTGAAGGTATTGCAGGATGAATTACCGGAAAAAGCAATACTAACTGCAGATGTGGGCTCTCATCTTCACCTGTTAGGCCAATTCTGGAAGACCGGTGGAAGGAACAATTTGATAATGACTAACGGGTGGTCAGGTATGGGTTTCGGTCTGCCTGCAGCGCTGGCTGTTCAGCTTGTAAACCGGGAAGCAACTGTAGTATGTGTTACAGGTGACGGAGGATTTCTTATGATGGCCGGAGAAATGATAACTGCCAGAAGATATAACCTGCCAGTCATTGTCGTTATCTTCTCCGATGGTGAACTCAACCTTATAAAAGTTAAACAGTCATGGAAGAATCTTCCACCCACAGGGACTCTTCTCTACCAGGGTGATCTTTTCGATGCGGACCGGTTTTTCGGGATAAGGGTAATTAGTGCCTCCTCAACAGAGAGTTTCAGAAAAGCCCTGAATGATGCACTGGCACTTAATGAGCCCGTTATTGTGAATGCAGTAATTGACCCGGAGGAGTATAAGTGGCTTATTGTAAAAAGGTGATCATATGATCGGTGAATAAGACTTCATTTATATACCCCGGCCTATTTATCTTTTTTAGGTTTTGCCTCTTTTTCGCTTTTCTTTTCCTTAACCTCTTTTTTCTCCCTGGCAGCTTTAGGTGATTTCTCTTCAACCTTTTCCGTTACGACCTTCGTCTCCTTAACCTCAGCTGCAGAACTCACTTCCTTTTTCTCTTTAACTGGTTTTTTTTCTGTAAGATCCTTTTGTCTGGCCTTTTTTTCGGGCTTAATTGACGGCTTGTAAGATTTTTTACGACGACGTCTGACTCCAAAAGAGCCAAGAACGATCTTACCTCTTTTTGTTTTTCTATCACCTTTTCCCATAAGATATTGGTATTGGTTAATCTTTTCTGCGTTTTGAGAGCAGAAGCAAAGTTAATAAAATTCTTTATTTTTAAAGGCTGTATTTTGAGTTTCAACAACTATCATGCAAAATTGAGAGACATGACATACTGCGAATACATTAAAACTCTTTCCGGAGAGCTTCTGAAACTTCATAAGGACTACCATGATAACGAATACGGGTTTCCTATTGATGATGACAACAAGCTCTTCGAGAGACTCATGTTTGAGATAAACCAGGCAGGTCTGAACTGGATACTAATTTTAAGGAAACAGGACAATTTTCGGAATGCTTTTGACAACTATAATATAGAAAAAGTAGCTGCATATGGCGCAAACGATTTTGCCAGGCTGATGAATGATAAGGGAATTATCAGGAACAGGCTAAAAATAAAGGCCGCGATAGATAATGCAGGAATAATCCTGAAGCTTAGAGAAGAAGCAGGCTCTTTCAGGAAGTGGCTTGATAACCGGGCCAGGGAAATGAAGTCACTTGAGGAGTGGACAAAACTATTCAGGAATACATTCAGATTCACCGGAGGGGAGATCACTAATGAGTTTCTGATGAGCACCGGCTATCTGCCAGGAGCCCATGGGGAAAACTGTCCGGTATTTCATATAATTGAAAAAATAAAAACTCAGTAAATGAGAAGAACAGACAGAGAGATAAATGATACAGGGGAGATAGAATCTATCATTGCCTTGTCAGATGTATGCAGATTGGCAATTGCAAATGACAATACCCCATATATAGTTACAATGAATTTTGGTTTTAAGGGAGGTACTGAACCATGTCTCTATTTTCACAGTGCCGGGAAAGGCAGGAAAATTGAAATGATCCTGAAGAACAACCATGTGTGTTTTGAGATGGATGCAGATCATGAATTATACGAAGGAGAAATCGGATGTGACTGGGGGATGAAGTTCCGTAGTGTTGTGGGCTACGGGGATGTATATATTCTGAAAGACAAAGAGGAGAAAATAAAGGGACTGGACTGCATCATGGCACATTATTCGGAAAGAAATGATTTTCAGTATGATAAAAGGATGATAGAAAAGACAACCGTCATAAGACTTGATATTACGGAAATGACCGGAAAAAAGCGTTAACTTGCAGGAAGTTTAACCGTGCTAATTATGCAAACACTAAATGATCTGAGGCTTGCCGTACTAATTGATGCCGATAATATTCCATACAGTAACGTCAGAGGAATGCTTGAGGAGATTGCCAAATACGGAACACCCACATTTAAAAGGATATATGGTGACTGGACCAGGCCTACCATAGCCGGCTGGAAATCTGTACTCCTTGAGAATGCTATTACCCCAATTCAGCAATACAGTTATACCAGGGGAAAGAACTCCACAGATTCAGCCCTGATAATTGATGCAATGGATATCCTCTATTCAGGTAAGGTGGATGGTTTTTGTATTGTTTCAAGCGACAGTGATTTTACCAGGTTGGCGACAAGGCTCAGGGAAGCAGGCATGAAGGTGATAGGTATTGGGGAAAGGAAAGACTCCTCCTCCTTTTATTATTGCATGTGATAAATTCATTTACCTTGAAATTATAAATTCTTCAGCTACTTCGATAGAACCTCCTGCATCAGAGACGCGGAAAAAGGGAAGACAGACAAGCAAACAAAAAAACTGAATCACCTGATCCACAGGCTGCAACTAGAGCAGTAAAACGGCTTATTGCCAATCAATCTCCGATCTGGCAGATGAGAATGGCTGGGCTTACCTTGGTGACGTTGGGAATCTTATTCTTAAAAAACAACCCGATTTTGATCCAAGAAACTTCGGCTTCACGAAGCTTACTCCCCTTATCAAATCTCTTGATTTTGAAATAGATGAAAGAGAATCAGGGCAGGGTCATATAAAACACATTTATATAGGAACAGAAAGAGTTAATAATCTGTCGAAGATGAAAGAAACGTTGAAAGAAAACACAAAAAGATTTAGCCGTATACGAACAAATTCATATCTAAAGTTGTTTTAAAGTAAATATTTACTGTTTGATTTATCATTTTCACTGTAAAAAAAGGCAGTGGGATAAATTCAAAAAGTTACTTAATTACAATATATTATGACGATTATTATGTCTATTTATTTTTTGTTCTCAAAAATAAGTATGACCTTTGTTTCTGTTATTATAAATACTTTAATTATTGAATTATGAACATTTACGTAGGAAGTCTTCATTTTAAAATGAATGAAGCAGAACTTAAAGAAGTCTTTGAAGAGTATGGCGAGGTTACATCTGCAAAAATAATCATTGACAAGTACTCTGGTAAAAGCAAAGGATTTGGTTTCGTTGAGATGCCAAATGAAGCTGAAGCAAAAAAAGCTATTGAAGAATTAAATGGAGCTGAAGTTAGTGGAAGAAACATTATTGTTAACGAATCTATTGAAAGGTCTGACAGAAGAAGTAATTTCAGAGGCGGTGATAACGACCGCAGAGGTGGCGGCGGAAACAGAAGAGATAACTACAGGTAGGCAACAAAAAATCTAAAACTATGAAAGGTACTGTTAAATGGTATGACAGGGTTAAAGGTTATGGATTCCTTCAAACAGAAGATGAAAAGGATATCTTTATCCACCGTTCTGGTTTAGAAGTTACCCATACCGAACTTGAGGCAGGTCAGGCTGTGGAATTCGAAATTGAGCAGAGAGAAAAAGGACCAGTAGCCATAAAAGTTAAAAGAGTAGATTGATCTTACGAAAATTAATACCGACGGAGGGTATCTTATTAGGATACCCTCCTTTTTATTTTTTCTGATCTTCCAGCCTGTAAGCGGGCGATTCTTTCTGATCTTTTGTCATGTCATGGGGATCATCCATTGTTGGTGACTCTTTTAAAGCACTCCAGTCAAACTCCTCATCAAAAGGATTAAGTGCTTTCTGCGGATCAAATATCCTTATATCCGGAGGTAATGCATCATAGGGCGCAAAATCAGGGGTAACTGTAAACATATCTGCCAGGTCGGTAGCCCCGGCGTCATACTGGTTGAGGTATGGCAGTCCAAGTATATTCCAGAAAGTTTTAAAGATACTCCCGAAGCTGTAATGTACATTGCCCACATAATTTCTCTTTGCATAAGGTGAAATGACCATAAGAACACTCCTGTGAGCATCAATATGATCGACACCATTCTGGGCATCATCCTCCGTAATAAAGATAGCCATGTCTTTCCAATAAGGTGTATGTGACAGAAACTCCACTATCCTTCCAACAGCCAGGTCATTATCAACCATATAGCTTTCCCTGAAGGTGTAGCCTGCATCAGGACGTTCACCTGCCCCGTGATCGTTCGGTATGATTACCGTTATTACAGAAGGCATCGTTTGTCCCTCACCCGTCCATTTTTCATTAAATTCCTTAATGAACTGGCTTATCCTGAACTGATCAGGAATAGCCATATTGAAAGTGGGATATTGTCTTGATGTCCTGCTGAAGATAGGTGTGGGTACAGGGAAGTTAGCGAATTGCTTTATCCCTGTATACTTGAAGGACTCATCATAAAAAGCCGGCTCAAACATCACACTGAAGCCAAAATTGTAAAACTCGATGTTATTACGCTCGAGATGATCCCACAGTGATCCCTGCTCATTATAGTCCTCGGGGTAAATTGCTCCGGCAGCACCATTCATTCCCAGGCTACCAGGAGCTTTCGAAGAAGGCTTATACTCACGGTTGCCCCCATAGCTTGCCGGGGTACATGTCTCAACCCATTCATTGGGATATGTATTAACAAGCCATCGGTGTCCGTCTGCCGATACGTCCGAATCTACATAGAAGTTATCAGCCATGGCAAACTCCGATGCAAGCTTAAGATGATTTGCCATAACGGTGGCATCCTCCACCATTAAGCTACCGTTCCTGTTTGAAAATGAGACATTATGACCATACCTTGCTATTGAAGCATCTCCCCTGCCCTTCTGTACCTGACCGAATATTTCATCATAGGTACGGTTCTCTTTTGAGATAAAGACAATATGCTTTATTGGAGAACTATCCTGGCCACCATATAATGGAATGGGATTTCCCTTCCGGTGACTGATGAGCTTAGAAGCTTTCTGAGTATAGAAGTTATTATCCAGGACCTGGGATGTCATCTTTTTAAGCTCGCCAGGGGAAGGTACTTTAATGATCTCCACGGTACCTTTCATCAGGTTTCCGATGTAAGTGCCCTCCGCCCCTTCCCTAAAGTTCTTACCCCCATTCGGGCCACTACCATAGCCTTTGGCATTGGTAACAATGAGATTCATTCCATCCGGAGTGACTTTTATCCGGGACGGGAACCAACCTGCGGGAATATGGCCAAGTACCTTAAATGAAGGGATATCAATAACCCCTATAGCATTTATACCTGACTCTGCAACAAACAGCATTTTTTCATCGGGTGACACCGCCAGGCCAAAGGGAATCACCCCTCTGAAATGCTTTAATACCCTGTCAGGCTTAAGATAAATATCCGTGACAATGGTGTCAGTCCTGAGATCAATTACAGTTATATTATCATTATTCCCATTACTGGTGAAAAGATAATCCCGGGTAGCAACCACCGAGTTTGGACTTGAGCCTCCAACGGCCGGGATCCCCTCTACCATTTGTCCAACCAGATTACCGGTTTTTATCCTGGCCACCACGACGGGATCAGAGGGATCCTCTACAGATATTGCCCACACTGAAAAAGCCTTATCACTATTGGGATCACCAAGACCAGGGATTACAATTGAATCGGTAACGATACCGTCCCTCATCTCTTCCGTATTATATGCAAACGCAGGAAATGAAAGAGCTTTCTTAAAATCAGAAGTTTCTTCAATATCTCCTATTTTGCTGTACTGAAACATCCCGACATTGGCAACGTATACTTTTTTCCCATCATCTGTCAGAGCGATACCAAAAGGATATCGACCTGTCGCCACTGATCTGACAACCTTCATCTTACGGGTATCCACAATTAGCATCCGGAAGTTCATCTGGTCAACAGCATACAGGTATTTCCCATCTTTTGATATGGTCATATCCCCTATATATCCGTCGGGGTAACTTGTCCCGTCCTCACATAATGAACAATCAACTGAGTCAGTCTTGGTCCCGGTTTTAAGATCAAAGACCTGTATACTGTTACTTTCACCACCGGCAACATATACTCTGTCATCCCCGGGGGAAATCGCTAGTCCCATAAAAACAGATTCCAGCACACCTGCGTCGGTGGAATGTCCGGGTGGAACCTGTATTACCTCAGGAGAGGTAGTCAGGTTATGGATAATGGATATTGACAATGGGGAAACACCTGAGTTCGCGGTTACCGCCGTTTCACCATCACTGCTTAATGCGAGTCCAAAGGGATGAGGTGCAACAACAAGGCTTTTTCCTGCAGGAGTCAGCAGGCGTCCGTTAGGAATAACCGTGACACCACCAGTGTCAATTGATGTATACCTACTGCCTGCTGGTGCTGAAAGTATAATAACATCCTTATAGTTTTCATTACAGCATGGCAAAAGGATGCCTGCTGCAAGTAAGAAAAGCAGTAACCTTAGATATTTCATAAGTGTGAATATTAGATGAAAACCATCTCTATCACTCCAGCTTCCAGCCTTTGCGGTACTCGTAATGAAGCATCCGGGTTGCCTTACCATCTGCATCATCAATAAAGGTCTCAGTTGAAGGATCCCATTTGATGGCTCTCTTCAGTGAGCATGCTATATTTCCGAGGTTGCATACAGTGGCACTGCTGTGACCTATCTCAACAGGAACAACAGGATCTATCCTGCTCCTTACTGACTCAATGAAGTTAAGCTGATGCGGAATTTTTGTCTCATAGGGTCCATCTGAAGCTCGGTTTTTTCAGGATGAAATTTGGATCAGAGGCATTAAAGTATCCTCTTGCAACTTCAATCCATCCCTTTTCCCCCCAGAACTTTACCCCTTTTGTTTTCTTCTTATCAAAAGGTTCTGATGTCATAACAACGCCATTGGCATATTTAAACTGCATAAATTCCGTACCGTCACCTATGGGAGCATCTCAACAGGACCATTCCTGTCCATTCCAAGTCCCCATTGTGCTATATCAAACATATGAGCACCCCAGTCAGTTGTATAACCACCACCCATCTCCTTGTACCAGCGCCATGCACCCCACAGTTTTTCATTCTGTTCAGGCATCAAGGGTTATCGGAGGATCAAGTTGACTGTTATAGTGTATGGTGGCCGGAAGTGAGGCAAGCCATTTATCCCAGTTCAGATCTGCCGGAACCGGTTCCTCAGGAAGATCATATGGTGTTGGAGGTGCTCCCACATAAGCATTTATTTTTGTAATATTGCCAAGCTCCCCATCCTGTACAAGTCGGACTGCATGCTGGAAGCCCGGGTCAGATCTCTGCTGACTTCCCACTGCAAGTATCCTGCTGTATCGCCTTACAGCCTTCTTCAGTTCCTGCCCCTCCTTAATGGTGAATGTCATTGGTTTTTCAAGATATACATCCTTCCCTGCCTTGCATGCTGCAATTGCTATTCTTGCATGAGAATGATCAGGCACTGCTATTACAACAGCATCAATATCATTGCGAGCCAGGAGATCGTCTGAGTCCTCATAAGTGTCCACTTTTACATCTTTACCGGCCTTTGCATAAAAGGCTTTAACTCTTTTCTCAAATCGCTGACGTTTAACTCCATAAACATCGCATCCTGCCAGTACTTTTACACCAGGTATCTGCATAAAACCATTCAGCAGGAACATTGATTGACGTCCCATACCTATAAAGCCAAGCTTTATTTCGTTATCAGCCTTACCGTAACCAATTGATTTGAGACCCGGGATCACCATTATCCCCGCCATCCCTGCAACAGATGAATTGATAAACTGCCGTCTGGACCATTGTTTTTTTTGATCTTTCATGTTGATAGTACTATTTGTTAGTTAATATGATTCATATGACCCGCTAAAGGGAGAAGATAAAAATAAGACTTTTAAAATTCAGATTAAAGAATTTCTGCATTTTTAAAATCTGCCGAATATGGAATATTTCTCAGTATTACAGAAAATAGAGGAATACAGGAAGAGATCAGGGAAATTTGTTTCCATTCTTGCGTTCCAGGTGAAGAACAGGCTGACCTTTCTTTATCCTGAGAAGCCTGGCCGTTTTGGCATTTGCAGGGATCGCTTTGATCCTTTGTTCCCCTCCCTTAATCTCAATATGATAATTGTCCCTGAGAATCCTGAAAAGAGACCTGTTCTCAAACTGGCGGGATGTTATCCGTGGCAGGTTAATATTTGCGATAAAACTTATGTCATAAAATACAGGATCGTCCTCAAGCAACCTAAGTCTCTCCATATATATGCACCCGGATTCCTTCTCCAGCTCAGACAACATGGAACATAAAGTCAGCAGGCCATGGTAATATCACAGGCTTGACAATTATTTTAGTCTTAAGATTGCGGTCACCAACAGCAGATGTGGTACCCGAGACTGATAATATCCCTATTTCTCTCGGTAAATGATGCACAATACTTCCTTTGCCCTGATGCTTCCTGATAAACCCGTCGTTTGCCAGCGTAGCCAGCGATTGTCTCACTGTTGGACGAGTCATACCATATAACTGACACAACTCATTTTCAGATGGCAACAGATCACCCTCCTTGTACACTCCATCCAGGATATGCCTTCTCAATATTTCGTATAGCTTCCTGTACTGTGGTATGGTTTTCACTGTCATCTGAATTTTTTTTGTAAATATAATTATTTTTACTTGTTAATACAAGTTAGAAAATATATTTTTGTACTGACTGGTAATTAGATCTATTATAGTTTTTTAATAATTTTCAAGATTACTTATATTAACAAGTTTGGAATACAGAGAAAAGGATAATATCTTAATAAATAAAAACTTTACAAACTAAAAATGGCAACTGCTGTAATAATGCCCAAACAGGGTCAGTCGGTCGAGACCTGTATAATAACAAAATGGTTTAAAAATACAGGTGACACTGTAAAGGCGGGTGATATTCTGTTATCATATGAAACTGACAAGGCTGCCTTTGATATTGAATCAACTGTGGAAGGTATCCTACTGGAGAGGTATTATGAAGAAGGTGCAGAGGTCCCGGTCCTGGTCAATATTGCAGTTATCGGGATTAGTGGAGAGAATATCGGATTCATTCATTTCTGACCAGAAAACCGGGGATACTACCATGTCGAAGCATCCCTGACCACAATGGGGTCAATGATGTGGTAGCAGCTGACGATGAAGCTAATATGCCGGTAAAAGAAGTGACAGTTACAGCATCAGGCAAGATAAGAATATCCCCCAGGGCAAAACGCCTGGCAACAGATAATAATGTTGATTACAGTAGTTTCCATGGATCGGGCCCAAACGGCAGGATTATTACGGCAGATATAGAAAAATTCCTTGAATCTTCTTCATCGGGAAAACCGGGAGAGCTGGCAGCGGATGAATATAGGGATACAGCCTTTGAGCAATATCAGGAAAATAATTGCCAGAGCAATGTACGATTCCCTTCAAAATTCAGCACAGGTCACACATCATATGAGTGCTGATGTGAGACGCCTGCTGGAAACCAGGCGGAGAATAAAAAAGATACAGTTGGAAAACAGTGGACAACAGGATATAACCCTGAATGATATGGTTTGTTGGTGTGTGATAAGGGCCCTTGAGAAATATCCTGCTATGAACAGTCATTTACTTGGCAATAGTATTAGAACTTTCAATACAGTGCATCTGGGAATAGCTGTTGATACTCCCAGGGGATTGATGGTTCCTGCAGTAAAAAATGCAGACACTATGACTCTTGATGAATTATCAGGCGCATTAAAGTCTGTTGCCGAATCATGCAAAAAGGGAGCATAGATCCCGAATTCATACAGAGCAGTGCGGCAACCTTTACTGTGTCAAACCTTGGCAACTATGGCGTGGAGATGTTCACCCCTGTAATAAACCTCCCCCAGACAGGCATCCTGGGTAGTATGCACAATAATCAACCGTCCTGCTGACCTTGGTAATAACACATTCGGTTTTATCCCACATATTGGTCTGTCGCTTACATACGACCACAGGGCTGTTGACGGGGGTCCCGCAACATTGTTTTTGAAAGAGATAAAGGATCAGATCGAAGCTTTCAAGTATTGAAAGGATAACTAGGAAACCCGTCAAGACCGCAAGACTGCAAGACAGCAAGACTGCAAGACCGCAAGACCAGAAGACATTAAGACAACCAGACAATAAAAAATATGCCAAAGACTCAGAACATAAATCCGAAAATCGAACAGAAAACCACAGTTCATTGAATTCGGGAAAATCCCGGTGAACCAGTATAGCAGGACAATTGACGAGGAAAAGAAATACTTCACACGAGGAAGATTTCATCAGGATATACCACGATATGGTAGTAATACGTGAGTTTGAGACGATGCTCAACCTGATAAAAACAACAAATGAATACAATGGGATATCATATAACCATCCGGGTCCCGCTCATCTGTCTATCGGGCAGGAAGCCTCAGCTGTAGGGATGGCATATAACCTGACACCCGATGATTATATCTTTGGCTCGCACAGAAGTCATGGTGAAATAATCGCCAAAGGCCTATCAGCAATCCACAGTCTTGATGAGGATACACTGTATACAATCATGAAGAACTATTTTGGAGGCTCTGCATTGAAGGACCGTTGAGAAGGGATTTCAGGGCGACATTAAGTCTCTTGCAAAAAACTTTCTTCTCTACGGGGCGCTTTCAGAGATATTTGCTCGCGAAAACGGTTTCAATAAAGGACTTGGTGGATCGATGCATGCATTTTTTACACCTTTCGGGATATACCCAAACAATGCTATTGTTGGAGGATCGGGTGACATTTCTGTTGGCGCTGCTCTCTATAAAAAGATAAACAGGAAACCAGGTATTATCGTCTGTAATATTGGTGATGCATCAATGGGATGCGGCCCGGTATGGGAAGGGATCACATTTGCAACAATGGATCAGTACAGGACCCTTTGGGACGGAGAATACAGTGGCGGGCTTCCATCTGATATTCAATTTCATGAATAACCTGTATGGCATGGGTGGACAGACAATGGGTGAGACAATGGGATATGACATACTTGCACGCGTCGGCGCCGGTGTTAATCCTGAAATGATGCATGCTGAACGTATTGACGGCTATAATCCTCTTGCAGTTATTGACGCTTTCAGACGTAAGATGGACAATATTTAAAAAAAAGAAAGGGCCTGTTCTTCTTGACACACTTACCTACAGAATTAGCGGACACTCCCCTCAGATGCTTCATCATACCGGTCTAAAGAGGAGATAGAGGCATGGCAGGAAGAGGATTCCATCATTACATTATGGCGATCACTGGTCAAATCTGGACTGGCAACCAGAGATGAACTGGAGAATATCACAGCAGAAACGAGGGACTTACTGACTCAAATCCTTTCACTAAGTATCGATGATAAAATTTCCCCGTTGTTAAATATGGCTAATGATCCTGACTAGCATCGGGAACATGATGTTTTCCAACAGGAGTATTGATAGAATGGAAGAAAGAGATCCTGAGGTCCTGATGACTTTGGAAGAGAATCCTAGGGTTAAATCAATAAAAAATAAGGTAAGGTTCCATAAAGACAAAGAAGGCAATCCTGTTTCCAAGGCAAGACTTTTCCAGTTAAGAGATGGTATCTTTGAAGCAGTAATTGACCGTTTCTATAAGGATCCTACACTGGCAGCATGGGGTGAAGAAAACCGCGACTGGGGAGGAGCATTTGCTGTATACAGGGGTCTGACAGAAGCTCTGCCCTACCACAGGCTCTTTAATTCACCCATCTCGGAAGGTGCTATTGTTGGTACTGCAATCGGATATGGCATGTGTGGAGGAAGGGTGATAGCTGAGATAATGTATTGTGATTTTCTTGGAAGATCAGGTGATGAAGTATTTAACCAGTTACCAAAATGGCAGGCAATGAGCGGGAACATGATCAAAATGCCAGTGGTAATCAGAGTCTCGGTTGGATCAAAATATGGGGCACAACACTCCCAGGACTGGTCATCACTGACAGCCCATATCCCCGGACTAAAAGTGGTATTTCCGGCTACTCCATACGATGCTAAAGGACTTATGAACACAGCGTTACAGGGAACAGATCCGGTTATTTTCTTCGAGAGCCAGAGAATTTATGATATTGGTGAGATGTTCCATAATGATGGTGTTCCGGAAGGATATTATGAGATACCCATTGGGGAGCCGGATATAAAGAGGTCCGGAGACGATATTACAATCCTCTCAGTTGGCGCAACTCTTTACCAGGCAATAAAGGCAGCGGATGTCCTCAATGACAAATATGGCCTCAAGGCAGAGATAATTGATGCCAGGTCACTTGTCCCTTTCAATTATGAAACGGTCATAGAATCAGTTAAAAAAACTGGTAAGATTGTCCTGACCAGTGATGCAACTTCCAGGGGCTCATTCCTGAAGGAAATGGCACATACAATAACCGCACTTGCCTTTGATTTTCTTGATGCTCCCCCAATAGTTGTCGGTTCAAGAAACTGGATAACACCGGCTTATGAATTGGAGAAATATTTCTTTCCACAACCTGAATGGATATTGGATGCCATACATGAAAATATAATTCCACTGGAAGGACATAAGATCCTCAATGATTTTTCACCCGAAAAGATGATCACACTGAATAAAAAAGGCACTTGAGTTGTCTTAGGAGAAAGGAGTCTCCAAAATTCCTACAGACTTATTTTTCAGTTTTGGTGGCACATTTGTTAAATTGCAAGTCATAAAATGACAGTAAATTTTTATGCATAAAAAGGGCTTACTTATTATTTTTCTTTTGATTATATCTCTCCTGGTCCATGGCCAGACCAGAGATCTCGGGTTTTATCTGAGTGAGGGTATACATAACAGTCCTCTTCTCAATGACTTAAGGAACCAGGCAAATTCTGCTGTCTCCGACAGCCTGCTCGTACAAGCTGCAAAGAGACCTCTTCTTGAAGCAAAATCCTCTCTGCAGTATTCACCTTACTACCATAATTTCGGTTATGATGAAGTTATTACCGATGGAGGTAATTACATGGCGCTTATGGGTGTGTCGCAAAATATCTTCAACAGGCAGGAAACAAATAATAAGCTGCGAACAGCTGAATTACAGAAAAAACTGGCAAATAATTCATCCAGGGTAACAGAGAAAGAGCTCTTGAAAGCTATAACAGACCAATACCTGATGGCCTATTCCGACTTAATTGACCTGAGGTTCAATAAGTCATTTCTGGAACTGTACAACAAAGAAAATGAGATCGTCCTGAATTTCGTAAAAAGTGGTTTGGCCAAGCAGACTGATTATCTCACATTGCTGATCGAATCACAATCCCAGGAGATACTTATCAGCCAACTGAATACCCAGTTCAATAAGGACTTAATGCTCCTTAACAGGTTGTGCGGAATAAATGATTCGGTAGCCTATGAACTTGAGAAACCAGAACTAATGGTCAGTGGTAATTCAGATATAACGAAGCTCCCTTCATTTATTCAGTATAAGATCGACAGCCTGAGGATACAAAATAATAAGGAAGCTATTGACATAAGATATAAACCGAAAATAAGCTGGTTTGCGGACGCAGGTTTCCTGACAAGCACACCATGGAACTTCTACCGGCATTTCGGATACAGTGCCGGAGTAAGTTTAAATCTCCCGATTTATGACGGGAAACAAAGAAATATAGAAAAACAAAAACTGGAATTCGATGAAAACAGCCGGAGAATGTATGAGAATAATTTCCGTAATCAGTACACAACACAGGTACAGCAGCTTAATACTGAGTTCAGAGCGCTTAATGATATGTCGGTCCGGCTGGAAACACAGAGAAAGAATTCTGACCAGCTAATGCGGACATTAAAAGAGCAACTTGAAGCAGGAAATATACAGATGACTGAATATATTAATTCTGTAAAAAGCTATAGGACCATTGGAAGAAATATCAATCTTATTAACATACAAAAACTACAGGTCATCAATGAAATTAATTTTCTTATGACTCAATAAATTAAAATATGATGTTCAAAAACTATCATTTTCATTATATCCGCTTCATATTAATAGGAATACTAATATTATCATCCTGCAAACATGATGTTCAGCCAATGGAAAAAGAATCTGAAGTTAAAACGCCTGTTACGGTTGGCTCAGCAGAATATAAAACTGTCACTTCAGGGGTTGACCTTCCGGCTACTGCAACCTACCTTAATAAGAGCATAATAAGGGCCACAACAGCAGGTACAATAGAGAAACTGATGATCCATCCGGGTGACAATATCAAGGAAGGCCAGTTACTTTTCTCTATTTTAACCCGTGAAGCTATGGCAATGAAAGGAACCGGCAATAATGATTCCAGCTTGACTTTCAAAGGATTAATCAATATACGATCAAATATCGCAGGGGTCATTAATTCAGTCTCTTACCAACAGGGTGATTTTGTGCAGGAAGGAGATGAAGTGGCAGTAATCACAGATAAAAAATCGCTCGTGTTTATACTGGATGTGCCTTTTGAATTTGATAGATATGTAAAGAAAAATAGGAATTGTATAATAGTCCTTCCTGATAATAGTGAAATCAGTGGTATTATTACAGGCAAACTGGCTGATATGGATGCACAGTCGCAGACTGTAAAATATATTGTACGCCCTTCAGATGCAGGAAATATTCCCGCAAACCTGATAGGCAATATTACACTTATCAAATCAACAGAAGATAGCGCAATGGTATTACCCAAGGCAGCGATACTGGGAAATGAAACCCTCACTGAGTTCTGGGTCATGAAGCTGATCAATGATACCACAGCTGTCAGGGTTCCAGTGACAAAAGGTTATGAGAATAATGATGAAGTCCAGATCAAGAGCCCGGTATTTCTTCCTTCGGACAGGATAATCCTGACAGGGAATTATGGTCTGCCTGATACCGCCATGGTATCTGTAACAGATAATTAGACTGATGAAGAATTTCTTTCTTTCATATAAGAATCCCATCTCAGTCATACTGGCCGTGATTATTGCCGGAGGCTTATTCCTTTATAGCCAGATACAGGTATCATTGTTTCCTGAGATTACATTTCCCAAACTGAAGATCATAGCCGACAATGGTGATCAGCCTGTTGACATGATGATGATAACAGTAACCAGGCCACTTGAAGATGCCATCAAGCAGGTACCGGATCTTAAACTCCTCAGGAGTACAACCAGCAGGGGGACCTGTGAAATATCAGCATTCCTGAATTGGAATGCCAACATAGATGTCAACCAGCAGATGCTTGAATCGCGCATCTCCCAGATCAAAAATCAGTTACCTTCTGATGTCCAAATAGAGGTTGAGAAGATGAATCCTTCTATCCTTCCTGTTATAGGATTCACTGTGGAAAGTGATTCACGGTCACCAATTGAACTTAACCTCCTTGCCACCTATACAATTAAACCTTTCCTCTCCCAGATTGAAGGAGTTTCATCGGTCGGTGTGATCGGAGGAAAGACAAAGGAATACTGGATTGAGCTCAATCAGCTTAAGATGAGCAGGTATGCTGTTACCCCTGAAATGATCAGGGACATATTCAGTCAGGATCACTTCATCACTTCCAATGGACTGGTTTCAGATTACCGGAGATTATACCTTAATATCACAGATGCAGGGCTTTATAGTCTGAAGGATATCGAAAATGTCATCTTGCGGAATGACGGAAAGAGGATCATCAGGGTAAAGGACGTTGCTACAGTTAACATCAGAGAGCGAACAGAATACACCAGGATAAACGCTAACGGCCGTCAGGGGCTGCTGGTTGCAGTGCTTAAGCAGCCAACAACAAACCTTATAAACCTCTCACAGAATGTGTCTTCAAAAAAGAAGGAACTGGAAAAACTTCTGCCACCCGATGTTCATATTTCTTATTACTACGATCAGGCCGATTTTGTAAACAAGGCAATGAAAAGTGTTAACGACGCGGTGTGGCTGGGGCTTTTGCTGGCCATCCTGGTAGCAATAATGTTCCTCAGGTCATTCAAAGCAAGCGCCACAATACTTATTACAATTCCGGTAACATTATTGCTGACAATTATTGTGCTTTACAGCATAGGGTACACCTTGAATATTATGACTTTCGGCGCTATCGCAGCGGCAATAGGACTTATAATTGATGATGCTGTTGTTGTTGTGGAACAGATACACAGGACACATGAAGAATTTCCTGAGAGGCCATCAGATAAACTTGTTAATCAGGCTATTCAATATCTTTTCCCATCAATGTTGGGATCTTCAATCAGCACTATAGTAATATTTGTTCCTTTTATGCTTCTTGGAGGTGTTGCAGGTGCATATTTTAATGTGCTCACGAACACGATGATTATAACGCTGGTTTGTTCATTCTTTGTAACCTGGATTGGTCTTCCTATTATCTATATATGGCTGACACGAGTAACATCATTATTTCAGGGAGGGAAAGAGGAGAAAGTAAAAATTATAAAAACAAGGCCCTGGGTTAGCTTTTTCCTGAAAAGACCTTATATAAGTATCCTGGTAATTATGACTCTTCTGGGGTCAATAATATATATTCTTCCAAGACTTCAAACAGGTTTCCTGCCCGATATGGATGAAGGATCAATAGTGCTCGATTACAAATCACCTCCCGGGACATCACTTGAAGAGACTGACAGGATACTCAGAGAGGTGGAAAAGATAATAGTCAGTATACCGGAAGTTGAAACATATTCGCGACGAACAGGAGCTCAGATGGGTTTTTTCATCACTGAAGCCAATGACGGAGATTTCCTAATACAGCTTAAGGACAAAAGGAAAAGGAGCACTGTGGAAGTAATTGATGACATTAGGAAGAGAATAGAAGCGACACAGCCTGCGCTGGAAGTTGATTTCGGACAGGTTATCGGTGATATGCTGGGCGACCTGATGGCTTCAGTTCAACCAATAGAGATAAAAATTTTCGGTGACGATCAGGACAAGCTTAATGGGCTTGCAAAACAGGTTGCCGGTGAACTTGAGAATGTGGATGGCATAGCCGATGTTTTTGACGGTATCATAATAGCTGGTCCCTCAATTGATGTCATCCCCGATCAACAGAAGCTGGCCCGGTACAACATCTCCCCTGCTTCGCTGCAGTATCAGCTTCAGTCGATGGTAAAGGGTAACATAATAGGCAATGTACCTGAGAAGGAGCAGCTGACAAATATCAGAATGATCTTTCCTAACAGTACTAAAAACAGTCTGGCTACCATGATGAAGCAGTTTGTGTTTATGCCCGACGGCAAACTGATACCTTTGAAAAACCTTGCAGCAATTAGACTTAAAGAAGGTGTGGCTGAGATAAACAGGGATAACCTCAAATCCGTTTCGATAGTCACTGCACGGCTTAACAACAGAGATCTGGGCAGTGCTATGAAGGAGATCCAGAGTATCATCAATTCAAAGATATCCCTTCCGCAGGGATATAATATTGAGTATGGCGGAGAATATGCTGACCAACAAAAATCATTCAATGAACTGCTAATTATACTTGTCCTTTCAAGCCTTCTGGTCTTTGCACTCATGCTTTTCCTTTTCAAGGACTTCCGGGCAGCTTTCTCTATATTGCTTATTGCTGTTCTCGGTGTCTCAGGCAGCCTGATCGCACTATACATAACCGGAACGGCCTTGAATGTTGGAAGCTACACAGGGTTGATCATGATAGTCGGGATCATCGGTGAGAATGCAATATTCACCTTCCAGCAGTTCAATACAAACAGGGAAAAGGGAACTGTTGATGAGTCCCTGGTATTTGCCATATCAACAAGGTTAAGGCCTAAGCTAATGACAGCACTGGGAGCAATATTTGCCCTGATGCCGCTGGCTGCAGGCATCGGAACCGGAGCCCAGATGCATCAACCCCTGGCCATTGCTGTAATAGGAGGATTTATAATTGCGCTGCCACTTCTACTTATCATATTACCTACATTGCTGCATATCCTGTACAGAAAAGATGACAGCAAAAAAGCTGTTTAATCCTTTTTACATACTGGGAAATAATATCAGGCACCTGATTTGAAAAATGGATAATAGTTATTAACTTAACAATTGAAAAATCAAAATCATAGGTATCTTTAGCTGATAATTATTAATACATGGAAAACATCACGGATAAGATCAGAAGCAAAGAGGGTTTTATAATTGACATGGACGGAGTAATTTATCACGGGAACAAGCTGCTCCCGGGTGTTACAGATTTTGTTGCCTGGCTTGAATCAGCTGGTAAAAAATATCTTTTTCTCACCAATTCCAGTGAAAGGACTCCTAAAGAGCTTCACGAAAAACTTAAAAGGCTTGGAATAACAGTAGAAGAACAGCATTTTTACACCAGTGCACTTGCAACAGCCAGTTTCCTTTCCAGCCAGAAACCTGATGGAAGTGCCTATATAATCGGTGACGCAGGACTGATACATGCTCTATACAGTGTCGGATATACGGTCAATAATGTCAATCCCGACTATGTTGTTGTCGGTGATACTCATAGTTATAATTTTGAAAAAATAGAACTGGCCCTGAACCTCGTTCTCAGGGGAGCAAAGCTTATTGGGACCAACTCTGATGTCAGCGGGCCTATTGAGGTTGGTATTACCCCGTCCACTAAGGCACTGATAGCTCCCATAGAGATAGCCTCAGGTAAGAAAGCCTATTTTGTTGGAAAACCAAATCCCTTAATGATGCGCAGTGCTCTTAAACGGCTGGGAGTACAAAGAGAGGATTCAATTGTCATAGGTGACAGGATGGAAACCGATGTCAGATGCGGTCTTGAATCAGAAATTGACACCCTGCTTGTTCTAAGCGGTATAACTGCCAGGGAAGATATTGACAAATTTCCGTATAATCCGCGTTATATACTAAATGGGGTAATTGATCTTGTAATTTAGTATTTTCTATGGCCCAGGTTCCAAAATACAAAAAGGAGAGAAAGGAAGTTGCCCACTTCATGAGACGTCTTTATGATAAGGGTCTTACAACAACTTCAGGAGGAAATATCAGCAAACGGATAACAGATGATATTGTGCTTATCACACCTTCAGGAACGGACAAGGGTTTTATGAAATGGAAAGAAGTTGGAATAGTAAATATTCTTGGAGAGAACCACACTCCCGATCTTAAGCTATCGATGGAGACAGAAATGCATCTTTCGATATATAGAAAGAAGAAATCAGTTTCCGCTGTCATCCATGCTCACCCGTTGTTTGCTTCTGTCTTCACAGCTATAAAATATAAAATCGACACAACACTGACAGCTGAAGCCCGGGCAGTACTTGGAGAACCCGCTATGGTTCCCTATGCACTAATGGGAACCATGAAACTGGCAAAAATTGTTGCAGATAGTGTTACTAAATCGGATATACTTTTACTTGAGAATCACGGCATACTCACCACCGGCGCGAATCTTCTTCAGGCCTTTGATAAAGTGGAGGTCCTGGAAAATGCTGCCAGAATGACACTTATAGCTGAACTTATGAAAAAGAAGAGTCCTTTGACAAAATCGAGGATCCTTGAAATTGAGAAAATATTCAGGTCATAAAACCATATAGCAATAGTTATGTATAAGCATCAGGACAATTGACTTTTACCAGGATACTACCTTAGAATTATTAACATTAGATAGCAACAATAACAGAAATGGAATTTAGAACATTAGGTAAGACAGACATCAGGATTTCCGAGTTGGCATTCGGGGCATGGGCCATAGGTGGATGGATGTGGGGAGGTGCAGATGCCCGGGATGCAGTCAGGGCTATTGAAACAGCCATTGATAATGGGATGACCACCATTGATACAGCAGCTGTTTATGGATTTGGTTTGAGCGAGGAGCTTACAGGTAAAGCTATTAAAGGTAAAAGAACGGAAGTACAGATACTTACCAAATTCGGACTCTCATGGTATGATAAGAAGGGTGCATTCTACTTTTCCACTACTGATAACAATGGCAAGGATACAGACATATACCGGTATGCATCAATGGAAAGGGTTATGACGGAATGCGACGCGAGCCTTAAACGGCTTGGAACAGACTTTATTGACCTGTACCAGATTCACTGGCCCGATACGACAACGCCTGTATCTGAAACGATGGAGGCACTTGAGACACTCATCCAAAAGGGCAAGATAAGAGCTGGTGCCGTATGCAACTATCCAGTTGAGCTATTAAAAGAAGCAGGCAGGACCTACGCTGTAGCTTCTGACCAGGTTCCTTATAGTATGGTAAACAGGGCAATAGAAAAAGATGTTGTACCGTATTGCATTGAAAACAATATTGGGATACTGGCATACAGTCCTCTTCAACGGGGATTACTTACAGGTAAGATCAGAAAAGGGCATAGATTCAATGAGGGTGATACCAGACCCGGAACTGTCTATTATCAGGAACCGAATTTTTCAGTGATTATGGACCTGAATGAGAAGTTGGCAAACATTGCCAGTAAACGAGGTGTAACACTGGCACAGCTGGTACTCAATTGGACAATCAATCAACCTGGAATAACCTGTGCACTTGCAGGTGCCAGGAATCCGACACAGGTACTTGATAATGTTAAAGCCGCAGATTTCAAATTGACAGATGATGAAATTGCTGAGATAAACAATCTTCTGTCGGACACACAACTAAATTCATAAATTTAACGATTTTGATGAAACATTTTCTTGAAAGCTTCCCTCCATATGAAATACTGAAAAAGGAGATGAACGAACATAAAGTCCCTGAATTCCGGGAAGCAAATGGCCATATCCATACACCATATTCATTTAGTGCCTTCCTGGACCTGAACACTATCTTCATGATGGCTGAGGAAGAAAATATTGCAGTGCTTGGAATAAATGATTTTTTTGTAACTGACGGGTATGATGAATTTCATAAGGGATGTCTTAAAAATAAAATTTTCCCGCTCTTTAATATTGAGTTCATCGGTCTCATGAAAGAGGAACAGGAAAAAGGGATCAGAATAAATGACCCACATAATCCAGGCAGGATATATTTCAGCGGGAAGGGACTCGATTATCCTTTCACGATCGGTTGGATGCAGAAATTGCAGCTAAAGAGTGTGATAAAAGAGACGCAGATCCAGGTAAAGGCAATGATTGAAAAACTGAATGAATTGATAATCCCTAACCATCCATCTCTTTTGCTCTCATATAATACTATAAGGAAGGAACATGCACACGAACTTGTCAGGGAGCGACACATTGCAAAAGCGCTCAGGATCTTAACCATGGAAAATTTTGCCACAGCAGAGGAACAACTAAGATTTCTTGAAGGTCTTTGTGGAGAGAAAAAATCATTTACAGTGACAAATGACTCATCCACACTTGAGAACGAGATACGTGCCTGCCTCCTTAAGAGCGGAGGAGCTGCCTTTGTCGAAGAAAATAATAATTCCTTCCTTGAACTGAAAAAAATTAAAAAGATAATTATGAAGGCGGGAGGAATTCCATGTTATCCTGTACTGCTTGACGATAATTCGGGTAACATTACAGAATTTGAGTCTGACCCTGAAAGACTTCACCATTCCCTTAAACGCATCGGGGTGGAATGTATTGAACTTATACCAGGCAGAAATGATATTAACAGTCTTAGGGAATTTGTTCATTTCTTCGACAAGAGAGGATACATCATAACTTTTGGAACAGAACATAATACACCTGCCATGTTGCCACTTACAGTTACAGCAAGAGATAATGTCCCTCTTGACAATGATTTGAAGAAAATTGGCTGGAATGGAGCATGTGTAATAGCAGCACATCAGTATCTTAGGGCTGAGGGCAGACAGGGATATGTTCTGCCTGATGGCACACACAGCACCAAACAGAGGGATGGGCTGATTAATCTTGGTCAAATGGTAATTGAATATTACTTAAATAATTATCAATATGATTCCGCAAATAAGTGAACTGATTGATATTTCGAGATTTTACGGAAGAGATAAAGACTTCGTAATTGCAGGGGGTGGCAATACTTCGTATAAGGATGAGAAAACTATCTGGATAAAAGCAAGCGGTCAATCACTTGCAGACCTTACTGAGAATGGACTTGTAACACTTAGCAGGCAAAAACTACAAATCATTTCTGAAAGTATCTATTCAGAAGATCCTGCCACAAGGGAGGAACAGGTAAAAACCGACATTTTACTGAGCATTACAGATAAGGACAAGACCAAGCGGCCATCTGTGGAGACCTCTCTTCACGAGATGATACGCTATAGTTATGTCGTTCATCTCCATCCCACAAGGATCAATGGAATACTCTGCAGCAGGAACGCCAGGAACCTGATCCATAACATTTTTGGAGATGCTGTTGTGTTTCTGCCATACACCGATCCTGGTTATACACTCTTCAAGAAGCTTACCGATGAAATTACCTCCTATAGAGCCAAATTTAATTATGACCCTCATATTATCTTTCTTGAGAATCATGGATTATTCGTTTCTGCTGATACAACAAGGGAGATAAAGGAAATATATAGTGAAATTGATCTCTTAATTGACAAACATCTTGAACCCCTGCCCGAGATTAATCCACTTCCCTATAATCCCCTGCTCAATAAGGCTTTGCCGGCAATGAGATTACTCCTGGCAGCGGGCCGGCCGGGAGTGATCAGATTCAGACATAATTCACTCATTGCCGAATATTATCAGAACCAGCAGGAATTTCACAAAATATCCCTGCCTCTCACACCCGATATTATTGTCTATTGCAAAACCAGATATCTGTATATTGAACAGGTTTCCTCGGCTGAGAAGATACTTGATTCTGTAAGATACCAGTTACCCCACTTCGAAAGCGAATATGGCTATAAGCCCAAGGTGCTTGTAATAAAAGACATGGGTGTATTTGCCTTTGCAGAATCCTATGCTTCGGCTGAGACAATTCTTGATGAGTACGAAGATCTGATAAGGATAAGTTATTATTCTTCACACAGCGGCGGGATAAAGTTCCTTACGCCTGAACAGGTCTCTTTCATCGACCAGTGGGAAGTGGAAAACTACAGAAGAAAGGTGGCAGAATCCTCTGTTCAGTCCAACAGGATGAATAATAAAATCGCTGTCATAACAGGAGGAGCTCAAGGCTTTGGTGCAGGTATTGCCGAGTCTTTTTTTGCTTTGAAAATGAACCTTATTATAGCTGATCTTAACGAAGAGAAAGGAAATGTTTTAGCAGCAAAGCTATCTTCCGGTAATACTCCAAACAAAGCTTTTTTTATAAAGACAGATGTTGCTGATCCTGAGTCAGTAAAAGATTTGATCACTGCTACGGTAAGGGAATTTGGTGGTCTCGATGTCATGATCAGTAATGCAGGTATTCTCAAGGCCGGGGGACTTGACGAGATGGATCCGGCTACCTTCGCCAAGACAACAGATGTGAACTATACGGGCTATTTTCATTGTGTCAAATATGCGTCAGAAGTGATGCGTATGCAGCATAATGAAAACCAGGATTACTTTTCTGACATAATCCAGATAAACTCAAAATCAGGATTACGGGGAAGCAACCGGAACTTTGCATATGCCGGCGCTAAATTTGGAGGGATTGGACTTACACAATCCTTTGCACTTGAGCTTGCTCCATATCGCATAAAGGTCAATTCGGTCTGTCCCGGCAACTATTATGAAGGGCCTCTCTGGTCCGATCCTCACACCGGGCTTTTCCTTCAGTATCTTAAGACAGGCAAGGTACCGGGAGCCAGGACTGTAGAGGATGTCCGGAAATTTTATGAGGAACAGGTGCCCCTGAAGAGAGGTTGCAGGATGGAAGATATTATGAAAGCCATCCTCTATATTATTGATCAGGAATATGAAACAGGACAGGCTGTACCGGTGACCGGGGGACAGGTGATGCTTGGGTAGGTGGAAGGTTGTAGGATCTATTTTTTTTAGATCCCGTACAGCACCCTTGGTTAAAAAAGAATTTACAATATGAAAACAAAAGCTGTACGAATATACGGGAAGAAGGATCTTCGGCTCGATGAATTTGAATTACCGGGGATCAAAGACAATGAGATCCTTGCGCATGTCATATCAGACAGTATCTGCATGTCGTCACATAAAGCAGCATTACAGGGCTCTGACCATAAACGGGTACCGGATGACATACTGACAAATCCTACCATCATTGGCCATGAATTTTCTGGGACTATTGTTGAAGTAGGAAAAGAATGGCAACATAAATTCCATAAGGGTCAGAAATTCTCTATCCAGCCTGCAATGAGCAATATGGGTACTCTCAAGGCTCCCGGATACTCTTACAGGTATATTGGGGGAGACGCCACTTACATTGTAATTCCGTCAATTGTTATGGAAGCGGATTGTCTTCTTCCTTATGATGGTGAAGCATTTTTCCCTGCTTCACTCTCAGAACCAATGTCATGTATTGTTGGTGCTTTTCATGCATGCTATCACATTCCACCCGGAACATATATCCATAATATGGGTATCAGGGAGGGGGGCAATATGGCAATCCTTGCCGGTGTTGGACCTATGGGACTGGGTGCAGTTGACTACGCTCTTCACCAGGACAGGAAACCCGGGTTGCTTGTTGTAACGGATATAGATGATAAGAGATTGTCAAGGGCTGCAAGCCTGTTTACACCGGAACATGCAGCAGGAGAAGGGATTAAGCTTATATATGTCAATACGGCAGACATGAAGAATCCGGCAAAATACCTGCGTGATATAACCGGGGATTCAGGATATGACGATGTATTTGTTTTTGCTCCCGTCAGATCGGTGGTAGAAACAGGTGATGCCATCCTGGGATTTGACGGATGCCTTAACTTCTTTGCCGGTCCTACAAATCCGGAATTCAAGGCAGATTTCAACTTTTATAATGTCCATTATTCCTTCACACATATAGTTGGCACATCAGGTGGCAATACAGATGATATGCGGGAATCGCTTGAAATGATGGCTTCTGGCAGGATCAATCCTGCTGTAATGATAACCCATGTCGGGGGACTTGACGCTGTGGTGGATACTACTCTGAACCTTCCTCAGATACCGGGAGGTAAAAAACTCATCTATACAAACATATCAATGCCCCTGGTTTCCCTTTATGGTCTTAAAGAAATAAGCAGGAATAATAAGTTCTTTGAAGGACTCAATGAGATAGTCTCAAAAAATGCCTATATATGGTCGATTGAGGCTGAGAAGTACCTGCTTGCAAACGCAAAGCCAATCTGAATATCTTTAGTTGGTTTATACTTAAGCCATCACATGTCCCCTCTTTATAACAAAAAAAGAACAGGACTTTATACTTTTCTATGACCGGGAGGCTGCAAACTCCTTCGAAACATAATTCTCATAACTCAAACAGACATGAGTCGCAAACGCCACTGCTGATTTAATTATTTCTTCCCATTCCTTCTCGCCAAGCTTCTCAAGCTGCTGGTTCTTAATGTTCTGCCTGAATATTGAAGTTAGCATTCCGGCATTGAAATTATCACCTGCACCGATGGTGCTCACCGGTGTGATCTTCTGGACGGGAAATTTTCCGGAAAAAGAGGTTGTCCGGACATATACACCTTCCGTATTGGCAGTATAAACCATGCAGTGACAATAGTCTTTTACAATCGCCCATGCTTCATCAGGGGTACGGGCACCAAAGATGTTCAGGAAATCCTCATCAGAGCCTCTCAGCAGACTTGTCATCTTCATATTCTCAATTATGAGTGGCTTAAGCTCATCGAGCTCAGACAGGTGTGTGGGTCTGAAATTAGGATCATATAGAATGAGGGCGCCTTTCTTTCTTGCTTCGCTGATGAATTTTTTGAACTTTTCCCTGATCTCAGGCCATATTGCATAGAATGATCCACACTGTACAATATCATCTTCATGTATTTCAGGAAATTCAATATCAAGACGTTTTGCAGGAAAATCTTTGTAGAAGGTATAATGTGCATCATTATTTTCATCGAGAAATGCCAGTGCCAGAGAAGTGCTCCCATCATAAAAACGATGAACACAAGTTGTATCCACCCCATTATCATTAAGGAAATTATCAATAAGGCTACCTACATTATCCTGTCCGTACTCACTAATAAAGGAAACAGGAAGCGTCATCCTGCCCATTGATACAACACTGTTCAGAACAGAACCTCCGGCTTTTGCTGCCTGGGGCTGGTTCGATTTAAAAATGATGTCCAGTACAGTCTCTCCAATTCCATAGATCTTTCTCATAATTTCTAGTAATTTGAATGTGCAATGGCGTGAATATACAAAGAATATCGGAGTGGTGCAAGAGCGTGGGCAGCGAGCTGGGAGATGGAAGATGGGAGTACAGAACACAAAGCTCAGGCAAAGATCAGGGAACCTTGTAAGGCTTTTTAATCCCTTATGTTATTCCTATATTTGTTACACTAATCTATTATGTTATGAAAGCGATGATGCTTACAGGTATCAGGCAGATGGAAATCATGGATATTCCTGAACCTGAGATAGTCAATCCCGGTGATGTCAAAATAAAAATGTCTGTTGTCGGGGTATGCGGATCAGATATTCATTATTATACCCAGGGACAGATTGGTTCCCAGAAGGTTGAATATCCGTTTACTGTAGGTCACGAAGGAGCAGGGATTGTTGTTGAGGTTGGCACCGGTGTAACCCGGGTAAAACCAGGAGACAAAATTGCCATTGATCCGGCCATGCCATGTTGGGAATGCGACCAGTGTAAATCAGGAAGACATCACACCTGCAGAAACCTGAAATTTCTTGGTTGCCCGGGACAGGCAGAAGGATGCCTGATGGAATATATCCTGATGCCTGAGACAAGTTGCTTTCCTCTCACCGGGACACTCACACCTGATCATGGATCTATCTCAGAACCACTTGCAATAGGTGTTTATGCAGTAAAGAAATCTGGTGAAATAAAAGGTCTTAATACAGGTATACTGGGATTTGGTCCGATAGGCATGAGTGTTATGCTGGCTGCCAAAGCAGAAGATGCAGGGAAGGTATTTGTTACAGATAAAATTGATGAACGTTTGTTTATTTCCGAACATGAGGGTGCCTACTTTACCGCTAATCCGCTGAAAGATGATATTGTCAAAAAGATACTTGATACAGAAGCCTCCGGGCTTGATGTTGTATTTGAATGCTGTGGACAGCAGGATGCATTTGACCAGGCTGTTGAAATTCTCAAACCTGGTGGCAGACTGGTGGTTGTGGGCATACCCGAGTTCGACCGGTGGTCCCTGAATGTGGAGAAGACAAGACGAAAGGAGGTCTCCATTCAATTCATCAGGAGACAGGTAGATTGTACCGGTCTGGCTATTGAGTTGATGAAGGAAGGGAAAATAGATATCGGTAATATGGTCACACACAGGTATCCGTTTATTAATACTAAAGAGGCCTTCGATCTTGTAACAGGCTATGAAGATGGTGTTATGAAAGCTATGATCGATTTCTGAGCTGCATCCTGATTAGTATTAATAAAAGTATTTTGCAATTTGTAATGTTCTTTATAATTCGTAATTTACAATAGCAAAAACTAAAATATTATGAATAGAAAAATCATCCTTTTGTTAGCCTTTCTCTTAGGCTGTTTATTTACTTATGCACAAAATGTAGGTTCATCGCCGGAATATATAAAAGCCCTTACACCGGAATGGAAGGGTGAGCGATTTGCTGACGGCCGGCCAAAAGTTCCTGATGCTCTACTCGAGAGATTGAAAAATATTTCCATCGAAGAGGCATGGGGAGTTTTACGTAATAAAGGATTTCAGAACCAGTATGAAGGTGACTGGACAATCATCAAGCCCGATGAAGTGATGACAGGCCGTGTGGTAACGGCTCAGTATATGCCTTTAAGACCCGACCTTGCCAATTATGTAAAAGAACAGGGAAGACTGGAAAACAGGGCCCAGCAGGGAGGAACCAACTCATGGCCAATTGATATACTTGTTAACGGAGATGTTTATGTTGCTGATGGATATGGGAAGATTGCTGACGGTACACTGATCGGGGATAATCTTGGAAATTCAATATATGCCAAGTCACAAAGAGGTGTAATATTTTTTGGTTCAGTAAGGGATCTGGAAGGTTTATCGGAGATAAAGGGATTTAATGGCTGGATTAAAGGGTTCAGATCCTTCATATATTCAGCAGATGATGCTTACCTCGATCAATGCCCCAGTACAGGATAGGAAGGGCAACTGTATTACCCGGCGATGTTGTGCTTGCCAAAAAGTATGGCGTGATATTTCATTCCGGCATATCTTGTGGAGGACCTTGTGCTAACATCAGAGGTAACTGCTCTTCGCGATGAATTTGGACATCAGCGACTTCAGAGAAAAGAAATATCTGGCAGGCCAGATAGACAGCCAATGGACTGAAGAGATTAAAAAGGATTTCCTCGACTGGCTGAACCATTACCCGGGAAAATTACCAATGTCAAAAGAAGAACTTGATAATTATCTTAAAAGAAAGAAACTATTAATGAGCGTGTAATCTCATAAAAAATAATTATCCGTAATGAAAACCTGTACTGATGAAAAAAGATAAAAAAACTGCCAGCAGAAAACAAAAACAGAGGCTGATACGTCGTATCATGAAATACCAGGAGCGGCAATTCAGGGAAGTCGGCGTGATTTTCTGAAGAAAGCCGCCATGGGCGGCAATAGCTCTGGGTGGCTTTATGAATTTGTCCATGAAGATATATATTGCTGAAACTACTTCAAGCGTCAGCCGTTCATCCGGTCCATCCGAACTGAAAATAACAGATATGCGTGTATGCCCTTACTACTGTTCTCGGTGGTACAGCCATTATCAGGATAGATACAAACCAGGGTATTTATGGACTCGGGGAGGTAAGAGATGGTGCTGATCCCCGATATGCCCTGATGCTAAAAAGCCGGATCCTTGGACTAAACCCCTGCAATGTTGAGATGATATTTAAGATAATCAGACAGTTTGGAGGTCAGAGCAGGCAGGGAGGCGGAGTAAGTGGTGTTGAAATGGCATCTCTGGGACCTTGTGGGCAAGGCATATGTGTTCCTGGTATGGCAGTTACTGGGTGGCAGGTACCGTGAAAAGATAAGGTTATATGCCGATACACCTGAAGCAAGATCACCGGAAGATCAAAAAAAGCTTATCAGGTACCGTACTGAAAAGCAGGGTTA
>CAWJLF010000010.1:0-325142 GCA_963843635.1 uncultured Bacteroidales bacterium
GAATTTATTAACCAAAGAGATCCAACTTGTTGATTAACCAGTTTCATGATTAGAAAGCCAGGTTTAAAAAGCAGGTTCTGATTTAGTCTGGATACCTATCAGACTTCATGTATTATACCATCCTAAAATAAACGTCAAGGTGAAAGCTTATATACTAAAACTAAACATATTATCCAATACGTTGAATATCTTCATGATATTATACCAAACAATTGTTAGAATTGCAAAGGGCAGGCCTAAAAAAGGATGGCACGAAGAGCGTAAAGGCTGATAGACTTTAAGATTAAGTAAGTTTCATATCATTTATTATTCCATCTATCCTTTCATCAAGCATATTTTCTGTCTCCTCTAGCTTATCAGCTGTTTGCAGTTTTGTGTTGACACTAAAGTAAAACTTGATCTTTGGTTCTGTGCCTGATGGCCTTACAGATATCTTTGACCCGTCTTCAAGGATGAACTGAAGAACATTTGACCTGGTAAAATCGAACCTTCGTTCTTCTCCGTTTTCAATATCATAATAAACAAGTTTATCATAATCGATAATCTTTACCACTTTGCTATTATTTATCATAACAGGGGGATTGTTCCGATAGGCTGTCATCATGGCTTTTATTTCGCCAGCTCCTTCTTTGCCCTTTCTGACAATATTTATAAGTTTCTCCTTATAGAATCCATGTTCGAGGTATATATCGGTTAACAGCATGTACATAGTTTTTCCTCTGCTTTTAGCCCATGCAGCAGTTTCCGCAGCTATTGCACATGACCCTACAGCATCTTTGTCCCTGACATAATCACCAGGGAGGAATCCGTAACTCTCTTCGCCACCTCCAATATATTTCCTGTCTTTTTCATTTTTCCTAATGAAGTCAGCAAAAAATTTGAAACCTGTGAGAACATTAAAATAGTCAACATTATAACTATCGGCTATTTTTTCAATCAGGTCTGTCGTAACTATCGTCTTAATGATATATTCATTCCCTGCATACCTGTTCTTTTCCTTGTACTGTGAAAGTATATACCATATAAGTATCACGCATGTCTGGTTGCCATTGAGCAGGATAAAATCTCCCTTGTTGTTTTTTACTGCCATCCCGATTCTGTCAGCATCCGGGTCAGTGGCCATTACCAGCTCGGAGTCAGTTTCAACAGCTTTCTCTATAGCCATTTTAAGAGCTCCGGGTTCTTCCGGATTCGGGGATTTCACAGTAGGGAAATTTCCGTCTGGTTCTTCCTGTTCCGGGACGGAGATAATATTTCTGAAGCCCAGCATTTTCAGGGCCGCAGGCACTAATTTTGTCCCTGTCCCGTGGATGGGCGTATAAACAATCCTTATATCACTGAACTTGCTGATAATTTCAGGGTTAAGACTTAGCTTTTTTATCTCACCCAGGAAAAGCTCATCAGTTTCCTTTCCTATTATCCTGATTTTGTCTTTATTTCCCTTAAACTTAATATCCCTTATTGATGTAATCTTTCTTACTTCATCAATTATGCCGGTGTCGTGGGGTGCAACCACCTGTCCCCCGTCACCCCAGTATGCTTTGTACCCATTATATTCAGGAGGATTATGTGAGGCAGTTATTACTACTCCACTATGGCACTTGTAGTGTCTGATAGCAAATGACAATTCAGGTGTTGGACGAAGAGTTTCAAACAGGAATACCTCAAAACCATTTGCTGAAAAGATATCGGCTGTTGTTTCAGCAAAATATTTACTGTTATTCCTGCAATCATAGGCAATTGCAACCTTTATTCCTGAATTGCCGCACTGCTTCTTAATATAATTTGACAGACCCTGGGTAGCCATTCCAAGTGTATAAATATTCATCCTGTTGGTTCCTGCACCCATTATTCCCCTTAGTCCTCCGGTGCCAAACTCAAGGTCCTGGTAGAATGCATCAATTAGTTTTTTCTCATCATTCTCAAGCATTTCATGAACCTCAATACGTGTCTTCTCATTAAAATCTTCGCTTAGCCAACCGGTTGCCCGTTCTCTTATCTCATCTACTGTCAGCATATTTAAAGGGTTATATAAGTTTCATACATTCTGAAAGACTGGTTCTCCAGTGAGGAATAGTAAGCCTGTAGTTTTCCTTGATTTTACTCTTGTCCATAACTGAGAAAGCCGGTCTGGCTGCAGGCAGCTTGTAATCACGTGTAAGAACCGGAATTATTTTACAGGGAAGTCCGGCTTCTTTAATTATTTCTGTAGCAAAATCATACCAGGTACATACTCCTTCATTTGAATAGTTAAAAATCCCTGCATTCAGTGCCAGTTGATTTCTTATGACACCGGCAACAATGTTCATTATAGCACCAGCAAGGTCAGCTGCATAGGTTGGTGTACCAGTTTGATCGAACACTACATTCAGAGACTCTTTATTCTTTGCATTATTGAGTATACTTTTAACAAAGTTATTGCCGAAAGAAGAATAAAGCCACGAAGTTCTTATTACCATCGCTCCGTAATGTGTCAATGCAAATTTTTCTCCTGCGAGCTTTGATCTTCCATACGCTGTAAGAGGATTTGGGATTGAATATTCACTATAAGGGACATTGCTTTTCCCATCATAAACATAATCAGAGGAGATATGTATGAATTTGCATTCGGAACCGGAAATTAATTCAGAGATATTTTTAACTGCGGTGCCGTTAATCAACATTGCAGGTTCAGGCTCAGATTCCGCTTTGTCAACCTGGTTGTATGCTGCACAATTAATGATCCAGTCGGGCTTCAGCTCCTTCAGGAAAGCCTCTGTTTTATCTCTGTCGGTAATATCCAGCGTATCTGCATCGGTAAAAACAAAATCATATCCGTAGTAATTTTTAGAAATGACTTTCAACTCATTGCCCAGTTGACCGTTGGCCCCTGTTATTAAAATTACTGCCATAGTTTTTACTTAATTAAAAATTCATTTCAGCATTTTTCATAGCCGGATGTTTTAGATCCTTGTCGCTGATTAACGGAGTAATTGTGCCCAGTTTCCAGTCAATACTGAGGTCAGGATCATTGATCGAAATACCTCTTTCATATTTTGAATTATAGAGGTTATCACATTTATACTGAATAATCGCATAATCGCTAAGTACTGAAAACCCATGAGCAAAACCTGCAGGAACAAGTAATTGTTCCTTAGTATCGGAATCCAGCTCAACTCCGAACCACTTTCCAAAGGTTGGTGAGTCTTTCCTGAGATCGAGTGTTACATCAAATATCGTCCCTATCGATAACCCTTATGAGCTTCGCCTGGGCATAAGGATTTAACTGATAATGCAGGCCTCTGATCACTCCCATTGAAGACCTTGATTCATTATCCTGAACAGGCAAAAATGTTATACCTGCTTTCTGCAGTACAGACTGATTGTAACTTTCAAAAAAATAACCTCTTGTATCTTTATACACAGAGGGTTGGATAATTACCAGGTCTTTAATCCCTGTTTCTATTATTTTCATATTATTATAATAAGTCTTCGCTAATGTATTTTATTAAATATCATCTTCAGCTATCCTAAGCAAATATTTGCCATACTGGCTTTTCTTTATTGGCTGGGCCAGTTCTATCAGCTGATCTTTATCTATAAATCCTCGTTTGTATGCTATCTCTTCAATACATGATGCTTTCAGTCCCTGACGTTGTTCAAGCGTAGCTATGAAATTAGCCGCCTGCAGAAGACTCTCATAAGTACCTGTGTCGAGCCAGGCCATTCCTCTTCCCATAAGTTTGATTTCAAGATTACCATCTTTAAGAAAGACCCTGTTGAGGTCCGTTATCTCAAGTTCCCCTCTGGCTGAAGGTCTGAGCAATTTGGCTTTTTCAACAACACTGTTGTCATAGAAATACAGGCCGGTTACTGCATACTTGGATTTCGGCATTGATGGTTTTTCTTCTATACTTAATACCTTTCTGTTCTTATCGAATTCAACAACTCCATATCTTTCAGGATCATTGACATAATACCCGAAGACACATGCTCCGCTTGTAAGTTTTGCAGTGTCAAGTAAGACATCTCCAAAGCCATGTCCATAAAAAATATTATCTCCCAGGATCATACAGACAGGATCCTTTCCAATGAATTCCTCTCCCAGGATAAAGGCCTGTGCCAGCCCATCCGGCGAAGGCTGCTCTTTGTAACTAAATTTCATCCCGAGAGCCGATCCATCACCTATCAGACTTCTGAAACCAGGAAGATCACGAGGTGTGGAGATGATCAGAATCTCCCTGATACCTGCCAGCATCAGTACAGACAAAGGGTAATAAATCATTGGCTTGTCATAAACGGGAAGCATCTGTTTAGAGATGACGCTGGTTATAGGATGGAGCCTGGTTCCTGAACCTCCTGCAAGTATAATTCCTTTCATAATTTAAAGTTTAGGGTTCAATGTTCAGAGTTCTGAGTTTTAAATTTCGGGACATTTTGTTAAATACCCAGGTAATGCAAAGATAATATAACGTGTTAAATACAAAAATGAAAATTTTGGCTGCAGATTGTTGGCTGTTGATTTGAGATACACCGCCTTAGATAAGTATGCTGTTTTCTGACTGATCTCTCTCACTCCTAATGCTTATTGCCTATCGCCTGCCGCCTTATTCTAACCCCATGAAAATGGTTCTTATATTATGTGGTTTATAAAAATAATCATATCTTTGCATCCAATTTTTTTCACAAAATAATGTCTAACTTATTAATTATTAGTTCTTTTATTTTTTAATTATGACTGAAAACAAGAAGAAAACAACCAAGGACGAGGTTGAAGAAAAAAGTGAAACCCCTGTAAAACAGGCAAAAAAAGCAAAGGCCGACGAAACGACAGAAGCTCAAGATGTTAGTGCTGAATTAGCTCCTGAAGAAGCCACTGATGTGGTAGTTGAACCAGCGGCACAGGTGGATGAAGAAAATCTGGCAGAAGAAAAAGAGGAACAGGTAGAGGAAATTGCAACAGAAGAAAAAGAGGAACAAGAGAGGGTAGAGGAAATTGCAATGGAAGAAAAAGAGGAACAGGTAGAGGAAATTGCAATGGAAGAAAAAGAGGAACAGGTAGAGGAAATTGCAACAGAAGAAAATGTAAAAGAAACAGTTCCTGCAACAGAAGATGCTGCGCCATCTGAAGGAGTAGCAAAACCTGCCGAGGAAGAGATTGCTCCGATAGCAGAAGAGGTTACAGAGAAAGCTAAACCCGAAGATTATGGATTTGAACCAGAGGGCAGGAAACGCAAAAAAGAAGTTAAAGAGACAGAAAAAGAAATTAAAGCAGTAAGTGATTCGTTACAGGTAACCAATCCTGAAGAATTTGACTGGGATTCCTATCGAAAGTGAAGAGAATAGATTATCTCCGAAGTACAAAGAGTTTGAAGCACTTTATGATGAGACCTTATCGACAATCGCAGTTGATGAAGTAGTTATGGGTACTGTTATTCAGATGACATCACGTGAGGTTGTTATCAATATTGGTTACAAATCAGAAGGTGTTGTGAGCCTTAATGAGTTCCGGTACGACCCGGGACTGAAAGTAGGAGATAAGGTTGAGGTTTATGTTGAAAGTCAGGAAGATAAGAAAGGACAACTTTTGCTTTCGCATAAGAAGGCACGTGCAATAAATTCATGGGACAGGGTTAATGCTTCACTCGAGAAGGATGAGATAATCACAGGTTATATTAAGTGTCGTACGAAAGGCGGTATGATTGTAGACGTATTTGGTATCGAAGCCTTTCTTCCCGGATCGCAGATCGATGTTAAACCAATCCGCGATTATGACGTATTTGTTGGAAAGACCATGGAATTCAAGGTTGTTAAGATAAACCAGGAATTCAAAAATGTGGTTGTTTCACACAAGGCTCTTATCGAAGCTGAACTTGAACAGCAGAAGAAGGAGATTATTGCTAAACTTGAAAAGGGACAGGTTCTCGAAGGAACTGTTAAAAATATTACATCGTATGGCGTGTTCATCGACCTCGGTGGTGTGGACGGGCTTATTCATATAACTGATCTTTCATGGGGAAGAGTAAATCACCCGGAAGAGATTGTACAGCTTGATCAGAAACTGAATGTGGTCATTCTTGATTTTGATGATGACAAGAAGAGAATTGCCCTTGGCCTTGAAACAGCTGACATCTCATCCATGGGATTCCGTGGATCCTGATCTTAAGATTGGGGACAAAGTTAAAGGGAAAGTTGTTGTGATGGCTGATTACGGTGCTTTTGTTGAGATAGCACCCGGTGTCGAAGGTCTTATTCATGTATCTGAGATGTCATGGTCGCAACATCTCAGAAGTGCCCAGGAATTCCTGAAAGTGGGAGATGAGATAGAGGCAGTTATCCTGACACTCGACAGGAATGAAAGAAAAATGTCTCTTGGAATTAAACAACTTAAACCTGATCCATGGCAGAATATCGATGAGAAATATACTGTCGGATCAAGACATATGGCCAAAGTAAGGAATTTCACCAACTTTGGTGTATTCGTTGAGATCGAGGAGGGGGTCGACGGACTGATTCATATTTCCGACCTGTCATGGACGAAAAAAATCAAACATCCTGCTGAATTTACTTCCATTGATGCGGAAATTGAGGTTGTGGTTCTGGAAATAGACAAGGAAAACAGGCGTCTCAGCCTTGGTCATAAGCAACTAGAAGAAAATCCATGGGATGTATTTGAAAACCTCTTTGTTGTTGATTCAGTACATGAAGGTACTGTAATGGAGGTATTTGACAAAGGTGCTGTCATCGCTTTACCTTATGGTGTTGAAGGATTTGTTACACCCAAACATCTTGTCAAAGAAGATGGGCTGATGGCTAAGGTGGACGAAAAATTGTTATTCAAGGTTATTGAATTCAACAAGTCAGCAAAGAAGATTATTGTTTCTCACAGCAGAGTTTATGAGGATGAAAAGAAAGCTGCTGAAGCTCCTGAGGCCAAATCAGAACCGGCTACACACAAGAAATCTTCAAGAAAGCAAAAAACATCTTCTGAGAAGACTACACTTGGTGACATATCTGATCTTGCTGCTTTAAAAGAAGAAATGGAAGAAAAAGAGAATAAAGCTTCCAAGAAAGAGAAAAATTAGTTAAATTTAGGCTATCAAAATTTATAGCTATGGATTTTAATATTGAGAGCCGGAATAACAGTACTGTTATCCAGATTCAGTCAGAAAAACTTGATACCCACATTGCTCCGGCACTTAAATCCGAGCTTGTGTTGGTTTCCGGGAAAGGTGAAAAAAATATTATCCTTGACCTTGAGAAATGTCAGTATTGTGATTCATCTGGACTAAGTGCTATACTGGTTGCCAACAGATTGTGCAAAAATGCAGGTGGTACATTTGTACTATGTGGCCTGAATGAAGCAGTAGAACGTCTCATTACTATTTCTCAGTTAGATACCGTTCTTACAATAACCGGATCGGTTGCGGATGCTGAGAAGATGATATCTTAAATAAGATCGCTTTGCAGAATGCGATGACACTGACTATATTGGGTAGTAGCTCTGCATTGCCGACATCAGAAAGATATCCAAGCGCTCATGTGCTTAATGTGCATGAGCGCTTATTTTTAATAGACTGTGGTGAAGGCACCCAGATGCAACTCAGGAAAAACAAGATAAGGTTTAGTAAAATTAACCATATCTTCATCAGCCATCTTCATGGTGATCATGTCTTCGGCCTTTATGGTTTAATATCGACTTTTAGTCTAATGGGGAGAAAGACTCCCTTACACCTATACGCTCCCCTGAATTACGAGGATAAGTTAAAATCGCATCTCGAGGATTTTGATATTCACCTGGGTTTTGAGCTTGTCTTTGTTCCTCTAGCTGGTAATGGACCAACTGAGATTCTAGATGATAAATTTGTCACTGTTACTTCTTTCCCATTACAACACAGAATACCTTCATATGGATTTCTTTTCAGGGAAAAGCAGCGTAACAGGAATATAATAATATCTAAAATAGCTGAGTACAAAATTCCTACTGTAAGGATTCCTGCGATAAAAAAAGGTGAGGATTATATTACTCCGGAAGGCAATACAATAAAGAATGATGAGATTACAGTGGCTCCACCTGAACCCCTTTCTTATGCATACTGCAGCGATACCAGATATTTCAGACGGCTTGCTTCTTTTGTAAAGGATGTAACCCTGCTGTATCATGAAGCCACGTTTGACAGGACTAAACAGGAACTGGCATTAACCACCGGCCATTCAACAACAACCGATGCAGCCAAAACCGCTCTGGATGCCAATGCCGGAAGCCTGATAATTGGTCATTTCTCAGCCCGTTACAGGACTGTTTCATTTCTTGTTGATGAGGCACGGACCATTTTTCCACATTCCTTTGCTGCAAAAGATGGCATGAGTTATGAGATAGGTAACATTAATAATCCTAAATAAAGAATCCTTATCTTTGTGACAATTTTTTAAAAAAATCGATTTGCAGGAAAAAATCTTAATACTCGACTTCGGATCTCAGTATACCCAGTTAATAGCCAGAAGGATACGCGAGATCAATGTTTATTGTGAAATCCATCCTTTTAACCATTTTCCTTTACCTGACGATAGCGTTAAAGGCGTAATATTATCAGGTAGCCCTGCTTCAGTACGTGATGAAAATCCTCCGGTGCCTGATCTTAATGCAATAAAAGGAAAAATTCCCTTACTTGGAGTATGTTATGGGGCACAACACCTTGTACATAATTTTGGAGGTGAGGTTCTGCCATCCAGGAATCGCGAATACGGAAGAGCAAATCTTGTTTCCCTGAACAATTCAGATCCCCTTTTCAGGGACATCAAAAAAGGGACCCAGGTATGGATGTCTCATGCCGACACTATAACCAGTCTGCCTGAGGGCTATGAGATCACAGGTTCAACAGCAGATGTAAAAGCAGGCGCATTCAGGATAATAGGGGAAAAGACATGGGGTATCCAGTTCCACCCTGAAGTATATCATACAACAGAAGGAAAACGTGTTCTTGAGAATTTTGTGTTGGGCATATGCAGTTGTTCGGGGAGCTGGACTCCGGATTCATTTGCAGAATCAACTATAACTATGCTGCATGATAAACTGGGCAATGACAGGGTTATTCTTGGTTTATCGGGTGGAGTCGATTCAACGGTTGCTGCCGCCTTATTAAATAAAGCTGTTGGTGATAATCTTACATGCATTTTTGTGGATAACGGTCTCCTCAGGAAAGATGAGTATAGAAGAGTTCTGGATTCATACCTGGGCCTTGGCCTCAATGTCATCGGTGTAGATGCCGCAGACAGGTTTCTGGATCAGCTTGAAGGAGTCAGTGAACCTGAACAAAAGCGCAAGATCATAGGCCGTGTATTTATTGAAGTATTTGAGAATGAAGCAGTGAAGGTTAAAGATGTAAAATGGCTTGCTCAGGGCACAATCTACCCTGACGTTATTGAGTCGGTTTCTGTAAATGGTCCTTCAGCAACGATAAAATCACATCATAACGTAGGAGGTCTGCCAGATAAAATGAATCTTAAGGTAGTTGAACCCCTGCGGCTGTTGTTTAAAGATGAGGTCAGGAAAGTGGGTAAGGCATTGGGACTGCCTGATAATATCCTTAAGAGGCATCCTTTCCCGGGACCAGGCCTTGCAATAAGACTACTGGGAAAGATAACACGTGAAAAGCTGGAAATCTTGAAAGAAGCTGACAATATTTTTATTGAAGGACTCAGGAAGCATGGATTATATGATAGCGTGTGGCAGGCAGGTGTTATACTTCTTCCTGTTCAGTCTGTTGGTGTGATGGGAGACGAACGGACGTATGAAAATGCAGTGGTATTAAGAGCTGTAGGATCCACTGACGGGATGACTGCAGACTGGTCGCATCTTCCTTATGAATTCCTGGGATCCATATCGAATGAAATAATAAATAAAGTTAAAGGTATTAACAGGGTCGTTTATGATATAAGTTCAAAACCTCCTTCAACAATTGAGTGGGAGTAATTTATTTCAGGACGGTCCCGAACCTTCCCTGTTCCTTTGCACTGACAAGAACAATAACAAAATACAATTGTTAAAGAAGTAATAAAATTATTAAAGTTCAAATATTTATATGAACAGATCTCCTTCGGGAAGAGAACCATATTTAAATCAAAAGAAATCATGAAAAGAAAATTTGCTTATGTGACAGGCCTGATGATGGCATTATTACTTATTGCTTTTTCGGCCTCATCACAGACGCTAAATGAAAGCACCTTTAAGATAGGAAGAACTTTTAGTTTGATAGATGCATTTTATGTAGATTCAGTGAATGATAATATGCTGGCTGAAAAAGCTATCATAGAAATTCTCAGGAATTTAGATCCACATTCAACATATATTTCAGCAAAAGATGTAAAGGAGATGAATGAGCCTCTTAATGGCAATTTTGACGGAATAGGGGTACAGTTCAACCTGCTTCGCGATACTATAATAATAATTGAGCCTATTGCTCATGGTCCATCAGAAAAAGTAGGAATAAAACCAGGAGACAGGATTATTACTATTAATAAGGAAAAGGTTGCAGGAATCGGTATTACAACGGGAGGAGTCCGCAGCAGGCTTATGGGACCAAAGGGAACTAAAGTTAATGTGGGGGTGCTCAGGCGGGGAGATAAAAGTCTTCTTGATTTCACCATCATACGTGACAAGATTCCTATAAATAGTCTTGATGCCGCTTATATGCTCAATAACGAAACAGGATATATTAAGCTAAATAAATTTGCTGCAACCACAGATAAAGAATTTTCAGATGCTGTTGACAGCCTCAAAAAACTTCATATGAAAAACATGGTCCTCGATCTCAGAGGAAACGGAGGAGGTTATATGCTTGCTGCCACATCTGTTGCAGATAAATTCTTTGCTAACCCGAGATTGCTGGTATATCTTGTTGGTAGGAAGACACCGCGTCAGGACTATAACTCCTTTGGGTCAGGAATTTTGTCGTCGGCAAGACTGGTAGTTCTTACAGATGAAGGTTCTGCCTCTGCGAGTGAAATTCTCGCTGGTGCTATTCAGGACTGGGACCGTGGTGTAATAATGGGGAGGAGGACATTCGGAAAAGGTCTTGTTCAGAATGGATTTTATCTTAATGACGGCTCAATGATCAGGCTTACTGTGGCAAGGTATTATACTCCTTCAGGAAGATCAATTCAAAGACCCTACAATGAGGGTTATGATAAATATATGGAGAATTTTTATAAAAGATTCACCGATGGGGAATTGTTGTCGGCTGACAGCGTCCATTTTCGTGATTCGTTAAAATTCAGGACTTTAATCAATAAACGACCTGTTTATGGTGCCGGAGGCATCATGCCCGATGTGTTTGTGTCGGTGGACACTACCTATAACTCCCCATATTTCAGTAACATGTATGCAAAGAGTGTTCTTAATGCCTTCCCTCTTGAATATTATGATAAACACCGAACGGAACTCAACAGAAAATATAAGTCATTTTCTGATTTTAAGAATAATTTCCAGTTCACACCTGATGATATAAAGGATTTTATTGCAAAAGGAGAGGCTGATGGAGTAAAATACAACGATGAACAGTTTAATAAGTCGAAGAAAGAAATCCTGCTTATACTTAAGGCACTGGTGGCAACTAATATGTGGCAGACCAATGAGTATTTCCAAATTGTTAACCAGGATGACAAAGTAATTGAAAGAGCATTAAAGGTTATTTCTGACAAGAAGACCTACAATGATATTCTTGGAAATAAATAATACTCTCTGACTTCCCTGATTAATGAAATTTATCGCAAAAACTCTTTATGGCCTGGAGGCAATACTGGCAGACGAGCTTAAGAGGCTGGGTGCAGTTGAGGTCAGGACAGCAAACAGGGCAGTGCTATTTCAGGGAGATAAAGAGATCCTATATAAAGTCAATTACTGTTCAAGAATTGCTTTGTCTATACTGATGGCAGTCTCGGAATTCAGGATCAGATCAAAGGATGATCTCTATAATGGAGGACTAAAGGTGGAGTGGGACCGGTATATGGATACTGACAGTACATTCTCAGTAACACCTGTTGTTAATTCACCCTATTTTACTCACACGGGATATCCGGGACTAATACTTAAAGATTCTATAGCTGATTATTTCAGTAAGAAATCTGGGAGACGTCCCTCAGTAAATACTTATGATCCTTCAGTGGTTGTTAACCTGCATATCAGAAATGATATTGCAACGATCTCTCTGGATTCATCGGTTGTACCACTTTTTAAGAGGGGATACAGGACTGAGCCGGCAGAAGCGCCTTTGAATGAGGTTCTGGCTGCCGGGATTATCCATCTTTCCGGTTGGAATGCTTCAACTTCATTGATGGATCCTATGTGCGGATCCGGCACAATACCAATTGAAGCAGGACTAATAGCCTGTAATATACCTGCAGGGAAATTCAGGTCTTATTTTGGTTTTCAGAAATGGAAGGAATTCGACGAATTACTGTTCGAAAAAGTAAAACATGATAATGACGCAAATATCAGATCTTCCCCGGTAAAAATATTTTGCAGTGATATCTCTGACCGGGCTGTGAATCAAACCAGGATAAATATGTTGAAGGCGGGCTTAACGGATGTGGTTTCGGTTAGTCTTGCTGATTTTAGTAATGCCAGGAGTTATGATAATAATGGAAACCTCTTCCTCAATCCTCCATACGGACAGAGATTAAAACCTGTTGAGATTGACAGCATATACAGTATGATCGGCACAACACTGAAACATAACTTCCAGGGTGATACTGCATGGTTGATCACTTCTAACATGGATTCACTTAAACATGTAGGACTAAAAGCTAAGGAAAAATATACACTTTTTAACGGTGCCCTGGAGTGCAGGCTTTTGAAATATGAAATGTATGCAGGATCGAAAAAGCGGAAGGAGTTATAAGATCACCTCAAATCAGTTGTTGATCATCCTATATCCTTACTTTGATCAAAATATGTGTTGTTATTTAAAAATCCCTGAACAGTGGAAGTTATAATTTGCTAACTTCATTTTTTTATTATATTTGTTATTAGAAAACTTTACCATTTCTTAAATGAAGCTTAAATGAGCTTTAATATAGAGAGTTACTTTTCAGATCTGTCGGCGAATGATATTATTCTTTATTACAAGGGTAATGTTGATTCTGATGTCATTAATCAAATTCTTGATGACGTTGAGGATAAGATGGTAGCTGTGAATGAACAGCCTAAACTTCGTAAAAAAGTCTATAATGTACTTGTTGAAAGCCTTCAGAACCTTTATCATCATGTTGACAGAGTTCCCGAGGATTTTGAAGATCAGACCTCTGAGAAATTTGGTACTCTTGTAGTAAGGAAAATAAAAGGTGGATATAAAATCATTACCGGTAATTTTGTTCATACCGGGAATATCGAGAAACTGGAAGAAAAGATCAAGCGTATCAACAGATCAAGTCACGAGGAGATTAAGGAGCTTTATAAGTTCATTTTGAACCACCAGAGAATATCTCCAAAAGGCGGTGGTGGTCTTGGACTTGTTGACATTGCCAGAAAAACCGGGAATAAACTTGAGTATGATTTCAAAGCCTATAATGATAAATACTCCTTCTTCTACCTAAATATACTTGTAACTGAAGATGTTTAAATCAATTTTTAAATCTGATTAATATGGAACCGATCATTATTGAAGGAACCCCAAAAACTCCAACTGTAAAATTTGATGTGGCGGAAGGCGTTTTTGAAATTAAAGGCCGTTCAATTCCAGAAAATTCAGTTGAATTTTATAAACCCTTAGTCGACTGGCTAGATTCATATAAGGAGACACCGTTGCCAAAAACAATTGTAAATATCAGACTGGAATATTTCAATACTAGCTCATCAAAATGTATTCTCGATGTATTTAAGAAACTTGAAGCCATACATAAATCAAAGAATGAGGTTGAGGTGAACTGGTATTACGAAGAAGATGATGAGGATATGCTTGAAGCTGGTGAGGATTATGAATCCATAATCAGAGTTCCATTTAAGATGATTGAGATTGTTGAATAGACTTTTCAGAAAAATCAGGTATCTATCTGATCGGTTATAATAAATATTCCAGAGCTATCTTTAAAGATAGCTTTTTTTTCGGGAGATTTTAATCAACGTGCCTTCGCTTCTTTCCGAAAAATTGTTCTCCTGAGTCGAGGGCTTTCTTCAGCAATCTGAAATATAATACCAGGTAAAGTACTATTGTAATAAACCAAAGTACATAGATATTTATCACAAAAGTATCCACATAGTTGCCAAATATCTTCTTTGTGGGTGAATAGAAATGAGCCCTTATAAAGCCGAATTGTGGATCCATATATATTGGCTCAAGCTTTTGTACTATCTCTCCTTTATAATCTATAGTTTTTAATGTTTCATTCTTGTTTGTAACAAATTCTTCAAGTGATTCATTGGCATAGTCATCCCTCAGCTTAAGGAAACCTGCACTGTTTTCCGATTGAAGTCTTGTAACCAGTGCATCTTTACGATCTTTTGCATTGTTTGAGTAGGCCACGTAATACTTCCTTATCTGTTCAACATAGTCTATAGCAGCCTTAACTATTTGAGGTGTTATTTTATCCGGGGTCAGATAATCAGTAAAGTCGAACCTGATTTCGGGCAAAGCAGCTCCTTCTTTTTGAAGCTCATTGTGCACTATAAGGAGCTTTTCATTGAAGTCATCACTCCTGACTCCTTTTTCGAGATCATTCAGAATGTTATCCAGTTTGCCCTTGATCTCCACGTTCCAGTAGTCTTTCTTAAATCTTGCCTTGCTCATGGCCTTGTCATAGGGATAGAACATCACCTCGTATTTATTGTAGATGTACTGTTCGACCGCAAGAGCCTCGTATCCCCATCGTGCTGTTATTATATCACCATAAATGGGTATCGAGACAGGTGAAGATATATTGGGGTTTAACTTTTCAAATTTTACCATTACTCCGCTCAGTATGATCTGTGGAATAACCAGAAAAGGAATTAAAATATAGATGGTCACCACAGTTTTAAAACTGTCAGAAATAACCAGTCCCAGCATGTTGGCACCTGCCCAGCAACTGAACAATACAAGCCAGTACTGGAACATCATTCCTTTTATTTCTGTTATCCCATTCCCTACCAGTACAAAAGTGAAAGCCTGGATAGCTGAAATGCCAAACTGTACGAAGACCTTTGACATAAGGTAGCTGTTCCAGCTCAAGTTCAAAAAGGCCTCTCTTTTAAGAATCTTCCTGTCTTTTATTATCTCCTCGGCGCTGACAGTGAGCCCCATGAATATGGCAACAATAACTGACATAAAGATATATACCGGGAGATTACTGTTATGATAAAGTGTATAGTGAGCATTTTTTGCACTCTCATCGAAATACCTGATTAGGAAAGCAAGAAAGAATGCCAGTACGGGAGCTTCGAGAAGAGTGATCAGAAGATATTGTAAATCAGATATTTTTGACATAACGTCGCGCCTCGTAAAGACAATAAACTGCTTAAGCTTATTCGGCGTTTTGAAGTTTATTTCAGGAATGGGTCCTCCCGTTTCGCGTTTGTCTTCCTTTGATTCGGCACGATAAAGATTACTCCAGTCAGCCGGAGATATCCTCCTGATATCAGTTGGCTTCCCGCTTTCTGTGAAAACTCTTGTTTCAACAATATTGAAAATCTGTTCAGGATTTACATTGCCACATACATAGCATTCACTTTCATTATAATTGGCCTGTTCAATCTTTCTCTTGAAATATTCAATGGAATCAATGGGATTACCATTATATATCAGGTATCCTCCTGTATCAAGTATAATTAGTTTGTCAAACATTTTAAAGATGTCAGAAGAAGGCTGATGAATGACAATGAATAATAACTTTCCTTTTCTGGCAAGTTCTTTCAGGAGGTCCAGGATGTTTTCAGAGTCGCGTGAAGATAGTCCGGATGTTGGTTCATCGAGAAACATAATAGCCGGCTCACGAATCAGCTCAAGAGAAATATTGAGACGTTTTCTCTGTCCCCCGCTTATTTTCTTGTTTAATGGCGATCCTACCTGTATATTTCTTATTTCATACAATCCCAGGTTTTTTAGTACGCCGTCCACTTTCTCGATGATCTCTTCCTCAGAGAGGTTGTCGAAACAAAGTTTTGCATTGAAATACAGGTTTTGGAATACTGTCAGTTCTTCAATAAGAAGGTCATCCTGCGATACATACCCGATAAGCCCTTTCAATTTCTCTTTCTCCCTGTGGATGCTCTTTCCGTTAATCATCACTTCACCGTCGTAGGGTTGACTGGTTCCGTTCAGAACCCCGAGGAGTGTTGATTTACCTGCACCGCTGGCACCCATGATACCTACCATTCTACCGGATTCCTCCTTGAAGCTCATGTGGTGTATTCCTACCTTACCACTCTTAAACCTGTATTCAACATTATTGACTTCATAAACCACCCTCGATTCCCTGTATTCTTCCTTCAGGAACTGCATGGTAACATCCCAATAATATATAGGACTTATCTTGTATCCTTTGATAGATGAACCCTGGCTGAGAGGATATACTTTATCTTCCTGAAGAAGTTGTCCATTCATAGAAAACTCACCGGATCCTTCGTACCTGATAAAATACTTATCGATGGAAGGGATAAAGAGAACCCATATCTGCCCTTTCAAAAGTTCTTTATAGACATGTTTGACCTCGTGAACATCCAAGTCTTTATTTCCGTTAATAACCAGTAGGTTAGGAATTGAGGGTAAGTCAGTGAAATGATTCAGGACAAAGCGTTCAATGAACTCATATTCCTGTGAAGTAATGTTAAGTCCTTCTGCAAGAGTGCTTATAAAACCAAGTTCAAGTTTGCTTACTTCCTGATCGCCTGACTTACAAAATTCAAGGGCCTGTATTACAACCACGAACCTTTGTTCCTGGTCGAGCTGTCCCTGTTCATTAATGTCTTTGCAAAGCTTCCTTATCCTTATTGCTATTGCACCTTCACGTCGTTCAGCACTGCTCTTCTCCAGCTTCTTTCCTGGCTTCCTCGAACTCTTCATCGTAAGTGGTAAGATAATGTTTGACAAGTTCCTGGTTAAGAAGCCTCTTCAGAAAAGCCTCAACAACACCCCTTCTTTCACTATCGTTACTCCGGGGTTTTGCGATTATCGCAAATAATTGCATAAGGGTTTCCAGAATCTTCTCACTCATACAAAATCAGGTTTAATTCAGACCTTGAAGATATGAAAATAGTAATTAGCTTCTTAAATTCCTAATAAATGTTTATCGTTGGATATGCCATTGTGCCTTATATTGAAGGGTTGAGAAGCGAAACAATTACCCGCACCGTATTTCTGTACAACTTATAAGCAGTTGTATCAGCGGTTCCCTGACTTCCTTTTCTTCTTCTTTTCAACTGAATAGCCGAATTTGCCAATGAACTTACCAGTTTCATAATATTTGCCATGAGAATAGCAGATCGGTACGGAATCCTGAAGTCTGAAAAGACCTGTGTTTTTATCTATATATTTTTCATCAGCATTTACAGCAACAACTTCTGCAATAAACATATGATGCGATCCAAGCTCTAATATCTCCTTAACTTCACATTCTATATTGACCGGTGATTCATCTATCAGTGGTGACATTATTTTTGTTGCCTTTACCGGCGTCAGTCCCATCTCTTTGAACTTTTTAAAATCTTTTCCTGACTTAACACCGCACCAGTCAGTAGCAAAAGCCAGCTCCCTGGTGGTCAGGTTGATCACGAATTCCTTGTTCCTCTTTATAAGGTCATACGAATGTCTCGATGGTCTTACTGAGATATAACACATGGCAGGATCCGTACAGATGGTTCCGGTCCATGAAACAGTAATTATATTATATTCTTCGGGATTTGATCCGCAACTTACCATAACAGCCGGTAACGGATATATCATTGTTCCCGGCTTCCATAAAATTTTGCCCATATAATCAGGTTTTACCTCAAAGATACTTTTTATCCTTAAATACGCACTTCTTATGTGGGATATACAATTATCGTGAAAAGAAATCCAAGCAGCTTATTAAAGTGAACCCTTCAATTATTGCCACATTGACATAATTTCCCCGGCTCTTTGTGTCAAAACGGCAATTAATCCAAACTATTCCTTAATGGCAGACATTTTGTAAATTCACTAAAAAATGAAAACCATGAATTTAAATAATTTTACATTGAAAGCACAGGAATCAGTGCAACAGGCATTTGATATTGCGGGAGCAAAAGTCAGCAGGCTGTGGAGTGTGCACATATTTTGAAGGGATTAATGAGCCAGGCAGAGAGCATTACCAGCTTCATCTTTGGCAAGATGGGAGTTAATACAGTGAACCTTGAAAGTGAAATTGACAAACTGATAGATACCTTTCCAAAAGTGTCGGGAGGTGATTCATATGTTTCCTCTACTGTTTCGGAAGCCTTCAGGAAGGCGGCTGATCATGCTTCAAAGATGAAAGACAAGTATGTTTCCACCGAACATCTGCTGATGGGGATACTTGATACTAACGACAGGGCCTCACGGATACTTAAGGATAGTGGTGTGACCATGAAGGAACTAAGGGCTGCAATAGAAGATCTGAGAAAAGGAGCAACAGTAGATAGCCAGACATCTGAGGATACATTTAATTCACTCAACAGGTTTGCTATAAATCTCAATGAGCGTGCCAGGTCAGGTAAGCTTGATCCGGTTATTGGGAGAGATGATGAGATAAGGCGGATACTTCAGATACTTACACGAAGAACAAAGAACAATCCTCTTCTTATTGGGGAGCCTGGTGTTGGTAAAACTGCTATTGCTGAAGGTTTAGCCCACCGGATTATCAGGGGAGATGTTCCGGAAGATATCAAGGCTAAGGTTATCTACTCTCTTGATATGGGGGCCCTGATTGCTGGCGCAAAGTATAAAGGGGAGTTTGAAGAACGTCTTAAGTCAGTAGTGAATGAAGTTATTAGTTCAGATGGAGATATAGTGCTTTTCATTGATGAGATTCACACCCTTGTGGGTGCAGGCAAGTCTGAAGGGGCTATGGATGCTGCAAATATCCTGAAACCTGCCCTGGCAAAAGGTGATCTTAGAGCCATTGGTGCTACTACGTTAAGCGAGTACCAGAAGTATTTTGAGAAGGATAAAGCCCTTGAACGCCGTTTCCAGGTAGTTATGGTTGATGAACCTGACAGGGCCGATTCTATTTCTATCCTGCGCGGAATACGTGAAAAGTATGAGACACATCATAAAGTGATTATCAGGGATGAAGCAATCGTTGCTGCTGTTGATCTATCTACAAGATATATAACAGACAGGTTTCTGCCTGATAAGGCTATTGACCTGATTGATGAAGCTGCATCGAAACTCAGGCTTGAAATGAACTCGGTTCCGGAGGAGATTGATGAGGCTGAAAGAGCAATAGCCAGGCTTGAGATAGAGAAGGAAGCAATAAGACGCGATGGCGATACCATAAAAGCAGAGAAAATATCGCGTGAACTGGCTGAAATGCAGGCAAAAAGAGATTCTCTTAAGGCCGGATGGAAATCGGAAAAAGAGATGATTGAAAAGGTCCAGGCCAAGAAGGAGATTGTTGAATCACTTCGCTTTGAAGCCGAGCAGGCAGAGAGAAGCGGTGATTATGAAAAGGTAGCTGAGATAAGATATGGTAAGATTGTGGAACTTGAAAAGGAGATATCGGAATTAAAGGAAACAATTGAAAAAAAACGAAGCAAAGGATCGCTCATCCAGGAGGAGGTAAGGTCAGAGGATATTGCCGCCATTGTTTCCAGGTGGACCGGTATACCTGTATCGAGGATGCTCGAGAGTGAAAAGGAAAAATTATTAAGGTTAGAGGAGGAACTTCATAAGAGAGTAGTGGGACAGGATGAAGCTATAACAGCTGTTGCTGATGCTGTAAGAAGATCCAGAGCGGGTCTGCAGGATCAGAAAAGACCTGTAGGTTCATTCATTTTCCTGGGAACGACAGGTGTTGGAAAAACTGAGCTTGCACGTGCCCTCGCCGGCTTCCTCTTTAATGATGAAAACCTGATGACCAGGATTGATATGTCAGAATACCAGGAAAGACATTCGATATCCAGGCTTATTGGTGCACCTCCCGGATATATAGGATACGACGAGGGGGGACAGCTGACCGAAGCAGTTAGGCATAAACCTTATTCTGTTGTGTTGCTCGACGAGATCGAAAAAGCTCATCCTGATCTTTTTAACCTGCTTCTTCAGGTTCTTGATGAAGGCAGACTGACCGATAATAAAGGGAGAACAATAAACTTCAGGAATGTAATAATTATTATGACATCGAACCTGGGATCTGATATCATAAGGGACAGAATGGACAAATGGAATAATGCGATGCCGGAGAATGAGGAAGAGCAACTTAGAAAGGATATCCTGATGCTGCTCAGGAGATCACTGAGACCTGAATTTCTGAACAGGGTGGATGAAATAGTTGTCTTTAAACCGCTTACAATATTACAGATAAAGGAAATAGTCAAGATTCAGCTTGGAAAAATAGAAGTTATGCTTAAGGATTATAACCTGAAACTAACAGTTACAGATAAGGCAATAGACTGGCTTGCCAATCGTGGTTACGATCCCCAACTGGGTGCCAGACCTGTAAAAAGATTGATACAGAAAGAGATAATAAATGAGTTGTCAAAAGAGATTATAGGTGGTAAAGTTTCAAAGGAAGATAATATTCAGGTAGAGGAAGTGGATGATCACCTTATATTTATCAAGAAAAAGGGAGTAGAGGAAATCACCGGAAAGACTTAAGACAGGATTCATAATCCTCGTATATCTGGAAAACGGTCTGAAGGTGGAGAACATAGAATGTCTCCCTTACATGTGGCTCGGGATTGGCAAATCTTAAAATACCATAGTTGTTCCTGGCTGTTTTCATGAGGGAAAGGAAGCAGCCAAACCCTGAACTGTCAATATAGTCAACACCTTTCAGGTCAATGATTACTTTTGAATTGGAATTGGTGAATGACCGCGAAATGCTTTCTCTGAGTTCTTCTGTGATCAGCGCGTCTATTCTATTTACATTGAAAGTTATTGTATCAATGTTATTATTCCTTTCGATATTTATCATTAACTCGTTTTCTATGCATTTTTTAAATAATCCTCCAGTTCAATGACAGCAGCATCTATTTCATTCTTAAACCGGGAAATATATGATTCATACATCTCCGTTTCTATTCTGTCTCTTGCCTGTAACTCAAAGGTCTTAAGCATTGTTGCCAGTTCATCCATCCCCATTATGGCAACCGAGGATTTAGCCTTGTGTGCCAGTTGACTCAGTGATAAATAGTCCCCGGCTGATAATTTAGCCATCAATTCACCATATATTTCTTTTGACTGTTCCCTGAACATGTCTGTCAGTTCACGGGCTATCCCAATATCACCTCCGGATACTGACTCCAGGTATTCTGTTTTGATGAATTTGTAGTTCATATCCTTTACTTACAGTTTTTTCTTTTCTTTAACTATATAACAAATATAACAATAATTTATTCTGTAATTTATATATTTATATAACCCGACTTTACCTCTTAAGAATTTTTTTATGCTACTTTTATAGTGATAAAAATGGATACTATGCAATACTATTTAAAACTACAGCTACTTATTTTTCTGTTCTTTTCTGTAGTGGCAGAAGCCCAAACAGATGTATCGATTCATAAGAAAGATTTCAATACCGGAAAGTCCGGTTTTGAAGAAGCATGGCAGCATATAGTTGACGGAAACAAATATTATAAAGAGGGAGGGGTATGGTATAAAATGGCATTTAATGAGTATTTAAAGGCCATTGTTTATAATAATTCTGATCCTGAACTGAATTATAAAACAGGAGTTTCAGCGCTTTTTTCAGACAGAAAAGAAGAAGCAGCTGACTTTTTTATGAATGCTCTGGAGTTTAACCGGAATGTAGCAGATGACGCTCTATTCCTTACAGGATGTGCTCTCCAGTATGCCAGTCGTTTCAGTGAGGCAATTGATAAGCTAAATGAATACCTGAATGCAGATGTGCACAAGTCAAAAGAAAATATTGCACTTGCTAAAAAACGTATTGATGAGTGTAATTCAGCATTGATAATAACAAAGGATACCCTGAGAATCCAAACGGATAACGCAGGAGCAGGTATTAATTCAGCAAGTGATGAATATTCAGAGTTAATCAGCGGAGATGGCACAACAATGTACTTTGCTTCAAGAAGGGAGACAGATAAATCAGGGAAACGCCATCCTGATACGAAATTCGATGAGAATATTTTTGTATCACATCTGAATAACGGGGTATGGGAAACAGCTTTATCAGCAGGGAAAGACATTACCACAAAATATTGTGAAGCACCTCTTTTTATTAATACTGCTAATGACCTGCTTTACATATATGAGGGTTATGAACACGGAGGAGATATAAAGGTGTCAGAAAATAAAGGCGGTATATGGGAAACTCCTGAAAAAGTACCTTTCCCTGTAAACACCGGGGGCTCTGAGACTTCTTTTTGCATTAATACGGCAGGAGATGAGATATATTATGTTTCTGATAATGGGAAAGAAAATATTGGAGGTAAGGATATCTACTTCATAAAAAAACTTAGTGCACGCAAATGGTCAAAACCAAGGAACGCAGGAAGTATTATTAACAGCAGGTATGATGAGGAGGCTGTAAAGCTTTCAAAATCAGGAGACACTTTATGGTTCAGTTCCAGGGGCCATAATACAATCGGAGGATTCGATATGTTTTACAGCATCAGGGATAATAATGGTGAATGGGGCGCTGTCACGAATATGGGTTACCCTGTTAATACAGTATGGGATGACATATTCTATTTTCCTTCTCCAGTTAATGACAGTGTTTTTTATTTTGTTTCCGATCGCAGCGGTGGATTTGGAGGACTGGATATATACAGGGGTAGTGTATTGCCCCAGGAGCCTCTCCTGATACCTGAGGTTCAAACCAAACCAGATACCGTTGTTATAAGAGATACCGTGGTTGTAAAGGAACAGAATCCTGTGAAAGATGTTATATCCCTTACTGGGAAAGTGGTTGATTCCGAGTCGGGACAACCGGTCCTGGCAAGGCTGGATGTACTCGATATGCTTACTGATTCTATTGTAGTGACCACCGCCAGTTCAGACGAGGATGGCACTTACAGGGTAGGCCTTCCTGCAAAAAAACCGTATAATTTAAATATTAAAGCCTCAGGATACCTTTCAGATATGAAACAGGTTATAATTCCTGCCGACTATTCTGGAAATTCATTTACATTCAACATTTCACTGATAAAAATAAAAGTCGGTAAAAAAGTCGTCCTCAATAATATTCTTTTCCAGACCGGTAAATCAGTGCTAACTACAAGCTCTTATGCTGAACTTAATCATTTGCTGGAACTGATGAAAGATAATCCCAATATGAAGATTGAGATCTCCGGTCATACCGATATTACAGGAAGTGCGGCAATTAATCTGAAGTTGTCTGGAGAGAGGGCCAGGGCAGTGGTTGACTACCTTGTAAAAAAAGGTGTTGACAGGGCCAGGCTCGAATACAGGGGATATGGCTCCTCACAACCTATTGCCACAAATGCCACCTCAGAGGGACGGGCCAAAAACAGGCGGGTAGAATTCAAAATACTGGAATTCTGATATTAGTCAGATTTTAGTTGGATTCTCTTTGTTTCCTTTGTTCCTAAATAATGGTCATGTTATTCTATTAAGTAATCTTTAATTGAATTTTTAAATGAAAAATACTGCATTCACTAAATTCCACCAGAAAGCAGGGGCAAAGATGGTACCATTTGCAGGTTATAATATGCCCGTTGAGTATACCGGGATTAATGATGAGCATATTAACGTGCGTGAAAAAGCCGGTGTTTTTGATGTTTCTCATATGGGGGAGTTCATGGTTACAGGGCCAGGCGCTTTTAACTTCCTTCAGTTTATTACCTCAAATGATGTATCAGCTCTTCACGACGGGAAGGTCCAGTATTCATGCTTTCCAAACGGAAAGGGTGGGATAGTTGATGATCTTCTGGTATACAGGTTCAGCGGGGATAAATATTTGATGGTTGTTAATGCAGCCAATATTGAGAAGGACTGGGACTGGTGCTGCCTGCATGCCCCCGCCTACGGAATTGTTCCGGGCAAGGACCTTACCAATATTTCAGACAATATTGCACAGCTTGCTGTACAGGGGCCTTTAGCGCTTAAGGCTATGCAAAAGCTTACCAGTGTGTCAGTTGAAGATATGGAATATTATACATTTAAGATCCTGGAGTTTGCTGGAATAAAGGATGTAATCTTTTCGACAACCGGTTATACCGGCGCCGGTGGGTGTGAAATATATGTCAGAAATGAGGATGGTCCGAGGCTATGGGAAGCGGTATTTGATGCCGGAAAGGATATTGGGATAAAACCCGTAGGACTGGGTGCAAGGGATACTTTACGTCTCGAAATGGGATTTTGCTTGTATGGGAATGATATAAATGATACAACATCACCTATTGAAGCCGGCCTTGGTTGGATAACCAAATTCACAGGGGAAAAGGACTTTATTGATAAAGCTTTTCTTTTTGAGCAGAAGCAAAATGGTGTGGATAAGCGGCTTAAAGGATTCGTGATGGAGGAGAGAGGAATACCGAGACAACACTATGAAGTGGTCAATATGGCTGGGGAAATAATAGGGGAGGTGACATCAGGAACCATGTCTCCCATGCTTAAACAGGGGATAGGAATGGCCTACCTTTCACATGGTTATTGGAAACCCGGTACGGAGATTTTTATACGCATCAGGAATAAGGACCTTAGGGGCAGAGTCGTTGACCTGCCTATATATAAAAAGGATTGATTGAAGGGACTATGAAAAAAGAAAACTGGAGGCTTGCTTTTCCCCGGCTATGTTTATGCCTGAGGAAAACCGTGATTCTATCGTTGTCATTATAGATATATTAAGAGCCTCTTCCGCAATATGTACCGCTTTTGCCAATGGGGCGACTTCTATAATTCCAGTAGCCGATATCACCGAAGCAAAGGATTATAAATCGAAAGGATATCTTGTCGCTGCGGAAAGAGATGGTTTCGTCCTCGATTTTGCTGATTTTGGGAATTCCCCTTTTAACTTTACAAAAGAGAAGGTTGAGGGAAAGACAATCGTCTACAGTACTACAAACGGGACCAGGTATCATAAATATGGCAGCCTCTTCATATACTACTGTAATAGGCTCTTTTCTAAATATCAGTGCTGTTGTTAAATGGCTTATAGAGCAGGAAAAGGACGTAATGCTTTTTTGTGCAGGATGGAAGAACAGGTTTAATATTGAGGATACAATCTGTGCCGGTGCAATAGCTGAAAGGCTATTGTCAGGTGATCAATATTCAACTATTTGTGATTCAACCCTGGCTGCTATGGATCTCTGGTCGATTGCAAAAACTGACCTTCCCGCTTATATTGATAAAGTAGCCCAGAGAACCCGCCTGAGAGATAAAGGACTGGATGATTGTATTCAGTTTTGCATTACAAGCGATTTTACCGGAAAGATACCTGTTATCAAAGATGGTATTCTTGTAGTTAACGATAAATAGCTCCAGGAAGATATCTCCCTGTTAGCAGCTGTGATCTATTTTATTTAATTTTGTGCTATCATAAATATTGATTCTTGACCACTAATATAAAAAGGCCTATATGAAAAAACATAACTTTTATGCCGGTCCTTCGATTCTTCCACAGTACACTATTGATAAGTCTGTTGAGGGTATTAAAGATTTTGCCGGCACAGGATTATCTGTACTTGAGATATCACATCGCAGTAAAGAGTTTGTTGCATGTATGAATGACACAATTTCGCTGTTCAGGGAATTGCTTGACATTCCATCAGGATACCAGGTGTTATTCCTGGGTGGAGGGGCCAGCATGCAGTTTGCTATGATACCCATGAATTTGTTTGTTAAGAAGGCTGCTTACCTCAACACGGGTCAATGGGCCTCAAAGGCTATCAAAGAGGCACAGCTATATGGTGAAGTGGTTGAGGTAGCTTCATCAAAAGACAGACTCTTTAATTATATTCCAAAGGATTATTCCGTTCCCGGGGATGCTGATTATTTTCATATAACTACTAATAATACAATTTACGGCACCGAGATAAAGACAGATCCGGATGTCAAAAATTCCTCTTGTAGCAGATATGTCATCAGATATCTTCAGCCGTCCTGTTGATGTTTCAAAATATTCCATTATTTATGGGGGTGCCCAGAAGAATCTGGCTCCGGCAGGCGTTGCTTTTGTGATTATTAAAGAAGATATTTTGGGCAAAGTTACACGACCAATCCCTACCATACTCGACTATAGAACACATATTAAGGGAGAATCAATGTTCAATACACCCCCTGTATTTGCCGTTTTCGCTGCCCAGCAAACCCTCACCTGGCTAAAAGATCTCGGTGGCATAAAGGCAATTCAAAAGAAGAATATTGAAAAGGCCAGAATTTTGTATGACGAAATTGAAAGAAACAGACTATTTGTTCCAACGGTTACCGACCCTGATGACAGATCGCTAATGAATATCTGTTTTGTGATGGATGAAACACACAAAGAACTTGAAAAACCATTTGCTGATTTTGCCAAATCAAGAGGTTTATTAGGTATTGAAGGACACAGATCAGTTGGAGGATTCAGAGCTTCAACATATAATGCCCTTCCAGAAGAAAGTGTTAAAGCTCTCGTAAATGCAATGAGAGATTTTGAGAAAGATAATTGATTTGGTGAATTTAAGAGCTTTCACAGAATACAGTGTGAGGCACTTTTAAAAAAACCGGGAATGAAGATCCTTGTTGCCACAGAAAAGCCATTTGCCCCGATCGCCATAAGGCAGATCCGTGAGGTAATCGAAGCCGCTGGTTATAAACTGGCGATACTGGAGAATTATAAGGAAATATCTGAACTTCTTGATGCTGTATCAGATGCTGAAGCACTAATAGTAAGGAGCGACAAAGTGAGTCCCGTGGTTCTTAAAGCCGCTAAAAAGCTCAGGATTGTTGTGAGAGCCGGTGCTGGCTATGATAACCTCGATCTCAAGGCGTGTACGAAACATGATGTCGTAGCAATGAATACACCGGGACAGAATGCCAATGCTGTCGCTGAACTGGTATTTGAATTGTTACTCTACCAGATCAGATGTGGTTTCAGTGGTAAACAGGGAAGTGAACTGAGGGGAAAAACAATTGGCCTGCATGCTTTTGGTAATGTTGGAAAATATGTTGCCGATATTGCCAGGGGATTTGGTATGGACATCTATGCTTATGATCCTTTTGTAAGTGAACGAGTGATGAAAAACAATGGCGCTAAGCAATGCATAAATATTGAAGAGTTGTACACAAGATGCCAGTATATCTCTGTTCATATGCCTTTCAATGAAATTACCAGGGAATCAATTAATTATGATCTTCTTTTGAAGATGCCCCAGAATGCTGTCCTGGTCAATACGGCAAGAAAAGAGCTTATAGATGAGGCTGGTCTCCTGCAGATGTTTGGACAACGTAAGGATTTTTGTTATCTTTCTGATATAGAACCAGATTGCAAGGTATATATAGCAGAGATGTACCCGGGAAGGTATATTTTTACTTCAAAAAAAATGGGTGCACAGACTGAAGAGGCTAATATTAATGCTGGTGTCGCTGCTGCACGGCAGGTAGTAAGCTTCTTCAATACGGGAAATTTAAAATACAAAGTAAATTAGCAGATTTTAAATTTAATACAAATGGCAGTAGTTAAACCTTTCCGGGGTCTTCGCCCACCGGTAGAAATTGCAGGCGATCTTGCGTGCCTGCCATATGATGTAATGAATACCGGGGAAGCCAAAAAAATGGCCAGGGGCAAGGAATGTTCTCTCCTTCATATTACAAGATCCGAGATTGACTTTCCACAAGATACTGATACTCATTCGGAACTGGTATATGAGAAATCAGCTGAGAACTTCAGGAAATGGCAGGACAGGGGATGGCTGGTGCAGGATAAAGAGCCTTATTTTTATGTCTATGCACAGACAATGAATGATTGGACACAATATGGAATTGTTGGTTGTGCATCGGTTGATGACTACCTGAATGGAAAAATACGGAAACATGAACTTACCCGTCCTGATAAAGAACAGGACCGTATGATTCATGTTCGGATCAATGATGCAAATATTGAGCCAGTATTCTTTACTTACCCGCCTGTTAAAGAGCTGGATGAAATAGTAAGTCTGATCGTTTCCACTGAAAAACCTGAATACAACTTTATTGCTGAAGATGGTTTCGGACATAGTTTCTGGGTTATCCGGGATACTAAAATTAACAGGCAAATTGAAACTCTTTTCGCAAAAAAAGTCCCTTTTACATATGTGGCCGATGGACATCATCGTACCGCAGCTGCAGCGCTGGTGGGTATAGAAAAAAGAGAACAGAATCCGACTCATAATGGGACAGAAGAGTATAATTATTTTCTGGCAGTTCATTTTCCTTCTGACCAGCTGAGAATAATTGATTATAACAGAACTGTTAAAGATCTAAACGGGCTTTCAACTGAAGAGTTTTTAAATAAGCTGGTCCAGGGATTTATTATTACGGAAAAGGGTACCAGGACATATAGACCCAAAAAATTACATGAAATATCCATGTATCTCGAAGGTCATTGGTACAGCCTTACAGCAAAGGAGGGAACCTATGATGACAATGATCCTATTGGGGTGCTTGATGTCACTATTCTTACAAACCAGATATTAAGTCCCGTGCTTGATATTCAAGACCTGAGGAGATCCAAACGGATAGATTTTGTTGGGGGTATCAGAGGTCTTAAAGAATTGAAGAAGAGGGTGGACAGCGGTGAAATGAAAGTTGCTTTCGCACTATATCCTGTTTCAATGGGTCAGTTAATCAGGATTGCCGATTCGGGAAACATAATGCCTCCCAAAACAACATGGTTTGAACCTAAGCTCAGGAGCGGACTTGTTATTCACCTTTTAAAATAGACTGATTGATTTTTGTCTGATATTGTCCAAAATATTATCACTTTAAAGTCACAGATTCCACAATCTGTTAAACTTGTTACAGTTTCAAAGACAAAACCCGTAGCTGATATACTGACTGCATATAGTGCTGGCCAGCGACTTTTCGGAGAGAACCGGGTGACCGAATTACTGGTCAAAAAGGATCAGCTTCCGGGGGACATCGAGTGGCATTTTATTGGTCACCTTCAAACTAATAAAGTAAAAGTACTGGTTCCATTTATAACTTTGATCCACTCAATAGACTCGTTTAAGCTGCTTTCAGTAATTAATGCAGAAGCAGCCAAAGCAAACATGGACATCGATTGTCTTCTGCAGGTTCATATCGCTGATGAAGAGACTAAATATGGCTTTTTATATGAGGAATTAATTGAGATGTTTGATAAACAAGGTGTGGCTGCTTTCCCTAATGTCAGGATATGTGGTGTTATGGGTATGGCTACCTTTTCCAATGATGACAAAAAAGTAAGACAGGAATTTGCTTTTCTCAGAAGCTGTTTTACTGATCTCAGGGCAAGATATTTTACCGGTAATCCTCATTTTAAGGAACTGTCGATGGGGATGTCAGGTGACTATCACATTGCAATTGAAGAAGGCAGTACCATGATAAGAATAGGGAGTACTATTTTTGGTGAAAGAAATATTAATATTTAAATGCAATGGAAAAACTGACCACCAGGTATCTTGGACTTACCCTTAAGAGTCCGTTGATCGTTGGCAGCAGCAGGCTGACATCAACAATTGAAAATCTGAAAGAAGCTGAAGCGAATGGGGCAGGAGCTGTTGTATTAAAATCTCTTTTTGAGGAACAAATTGTACATCATATAAGTACAATTTCTCATTCGCAGGGATTCCCGGAAGCAGATGATTATATATCATATTATACAAAATCACATTCTGTTGATGAATACCTTGACCTTATTAAAACTGCGAAAAAAACTCTCGGCATACCTGTGATTCCAAGTATAAATTGTTTCTCTACCAGGGGCTGGACTGATTTTGCAAGGAATTTAGCCGATTCAGGTGCCGATGCAATTGAGATAAATGTTTTCTTTTTGCCTGTTAACAGGAAAACCACTGCTGAAGATTCTGAGAAGATTTACCTTGAATTGATAGAAAAGTTAAAAGCTACTGTTGCTGTGCCTATTGCAATGAAAATAGGTTTCAGGTTCTCCAATATACTGTATATGATTGACCAGTTCTATATGAGGGGAGTCAGTGGTGTTGTCCTGTTCAACAGGTTCTATGAACCTGATATAGACGTGAAAAAGATGCAGATAGTTCCGGCTCCTGTATTCAGTTCTTCGGGAGACAGGAGATATGTTCTCCGTTGGGTAGCAATGGCAAGCGCCCAGGATATTAAAATCGACATATCTGCATCAACAGGAGTGCATAGCGCTGATGATGCCTTAAGATATATCCTGGCGGGAGCCAATACAGTACAGGTTTGTTCAGCTTTATATAAACATGGTTTTTCTGTCCTGAAGAGTATGAATCAGGGTATAAAGGACTGGATGAAACTGAATAATTTCAGTAGTCCCGATGATTTCAGGGCTAAGCTTAATTGGGAAAATTATGAGAAACCTGATGTTTTTGAAAGGACTCAGTTTATGAAATATTTCTCATCAGTTGACTAGTTAGGCTTTATTATTACTGCTGTCTACCTTTCAAGCAGTGTAAGAAGTTCAAGAGTCAGTTCCCTCTTCTCATGAGCCGAATTAACAGGACCCTGCTGCAACAGTTTTACTAGATCATCTTTTCCCCTGTCGCTTAACTTGCTGATAGATTCTTCAATCACGGTAAGGCACTCAATAGCAGTTACATAATCACCACTCACGTAAATCTTTGCAATGTCAGAAATATATGCTGAATAGTCTAAACCTGACTGCCAGCATGAAGAAATCAGCATGCTTGTTGTAGCGGAATTCCACGGTTTTCTGTATTTCATCAATAACTTCCTGGCAGACCGACTGGTCTTTAAGGTCGTTCATGAAACCTTCAATCAATTTCTTTATATTTGCATCAATTGATTTATTATAATGTGATGTCAGTAAGCCTATTGCACCTTCGAATGGCTGGTCGTCCCTTAGGGAATTAATTGCATCAGCAATTATGTTGTTACTGTCTTATTGAGAATTTCTTTAAGCTCTTTTACTTTTTGTTCAGATTTAATCATTGGGTCACAATTTTATGCAAAGGTAGAAATAGCTCCAATTACTAAAAGCTGTTTTTGAAAAATAAAAATAAAATACTAATTTAGTCGGGAATTAGGTATGTCACTTTAATTAACTCATCATGAATAAAAAATATGGAATTAGTTCAGGGATACTCGTTGTAATTATCCTGTGCACCAGTCTTTTCACCGGATGCAGGTCGGGCCAAGCAAAGGACCGAAGGGAGGATGAGACATTAAATGTACCTGCGGATAATTCTGCCGTAATCAGGGATGTTAAGCAGGCTAAGAAAATATTCGATGCCCTTCCATCACCGCTTGAATCTGCAATGCTTATTAAATCTGCCGGAGCAAGATATGAAGAGTCCCTGCTGAATCCTGTTTCAAATGTAAATAATTATGTCACTAATAAAAGCATGGCTCTTAACCTGGGTATTTATACATGTGATCTGAGCTTTGTCAGTCTTTATGAACAGACCCAGCTTATAATTGATTATATGAATGCAGCCAAAAAAATGGCTGACGGGCTTGGTATTCTTAAAGCTATTGACCAGTCAACTATTGATGAGCTTGAGGAGAACATAAACAACAGTGAGGTCATAATGAAGATTGTAAGTGAGACATTCATGAATTCGAATTCATATCTCGAAGAAAATGGCCAGCCTGCTATTGCCGCAATGGTACTGGTTGGAGGATGGTTCGAAGGATTATATATTTCTACCCAGCTGGTTGACATGAATGATTTTAATGGCAATAAGCTTGTAGGGACGATTATTGACCAGAAACTATCCATCGACATCCTGATTAACCTGCTGGGACAAAGTAAAGGCAACCCCGCTGTTGATGAACTTATGGTACAGGTCAACAAACTGAAAACCGTTTTTGACAAGATTTCCATTACAACATCTCGTGTCAGGCCTGAATTTGATAAGGAATCGAACTCCACAATCCTGAAATCAGAAGTCAAGACTGATATGACTCCTGAAGTTTTCAAAGAACTTACTACCACTGTTGAAGAGATTAGAAGTACTTTCGTAAAATAACTTAAGCTATGAGAATATTAAGAATAACCCCGATAATCGCTTTATTATTACTGGGCAATATCCTAAATGTTGATGCTCAGTGTAAGGCATTTGCAAAAAAAGTATGCCTGCCTGAATTGGGAACATATACTCATGATGGAAATTATCATGCAGCAGTGCTTGTTGAGGGAGAGGAAGCTGAGCTATATAAGACATTTTATTCCGGCATGGAGTACCGGGTTGCCATATGCGGGGAAGAAACACTGCCCAAAGTTGAGTTTAAGGTGCTTGATTCGAACAAGAACGTACTTTATTCAAATAAAGACAATGATTATTCACCCACCTGGGACTTTAAGCTCCAGTCAAGTCAGCAACTAAAGCTTATTGTGAAGGTATTGACTGGAAATCAGCCTGAGGATACACCTGCCAGCGGATGTGTTTCAATTATGTTTGGATTTAAGGTGAAGAAATAAAATATTACCCGGAAGATAATTTCAAAACAGGGGCGTATTACTATGTCTCTGTTTTTTTATCCAAGCTTGGATGCAAGGTAATTACCGGTATAGGAATCTTTACATGCAGCAAGTTTCTCGGGTGTGCCTTCAAATACAATCGCACCTCCTCCCTCGCCACCTTCGGGACCCAGGTCGATAACCCAGTCGGAACTTTTAATGATTTCCTGATTATGTTCGATTAGTAATACGGAGTGGCCATGGTCAACCAAAGCATTTATCGATTTGAGAAGCTTTTTGATATCATGAAAGTGAAGCCCGGTAGTAGGTTCATCAAAAATAAAAAGAATATGACCATTCCCTTTTTCCTGGCTGAGAAAGTATGCCAATTTAACTCTTTGGCTTTCACCTCCTGAGAGTGTACTGGATGATTGTCCCATCTTAATATAGCCAAGTCCCACATCGGAAAGGGGTTTCAGTTTGTCTGTTATCCTTTTCTCATTTTTACCCGGATGTGAGCTAAAAAAATCTATTGCCTCATCTATCGTCATCTCGAGCATGTCAAATATATTCTTACCATGGTACTTTACCTCAAGAACATCCTTACGGAATCTCATGCCTTTACAGCTTTCACAGGTGAGTTCAACATCAGCCATAAACTGCATCTCAACCCTTATTACTCCTTCTCCCTGGCACTCTTCACATCTGCCTCCTTCAATATTAAATGAGAAATGCGAGGCTTTAAAGTTATTCTGTACTGAAGCCTGAAGCTCAGCATACAGCTTTCTTATCTCATCATACGCTTTAATATAGGTAACCGGATTCGACCTGCTTGATCTGCCAATAGGATTCTGATCAACAAGTTCTATGCCTGTAAGTCCTGACACATCTCCGACAAGTTCCATGAACTGGCCCGGTCGTAAGTTATTTCCGTTTATTCTGGATGAAAGTGCTTTATACAAAATATCAGTCACAAGACTCGATTTCCCCGAGCCACTGACTCCTGTAACTGCAGTTATTGTATGCAAAGGAAACTTCACATTTATATTCCTGAGATTGTTTTCCCTTGCCCCTTTTATCTCAAGATAACTGTTCCATTTACGTCTTACCCTCGGCACAGGCACCGTAAGTCTTCCACTGAGATAACCGGCAGTAAGTGATTTATTGGATGCAGACAGATCAAGCCCCCCCTGGTAAACGATCTCTCCACCGAGCCTCCCTGCTTCGGGTCCCAAGTCAATTATTTCATCAGCTGCCCTGATGATCTCTTCTTCATGTTCAACAACCAGAACTGAATTGCCAAGATCCCTGAGATCTTTCAATACTTTGATCAGGAGGTTAGTGTCGCGTGGATGTAGACCAATACTTGGTTCATCAAGTATATACATCGATCCCACAAGGTTACTTCCAAGTGACGTTGCAAGATTTATTCTTTGCGATTCTCCGCCGGAAAGACTCGAAGACAATCTATCGAGAGTCAGGTAGGGTAATCCCACATCAATCAGGAATTTAAGCCTGAGGGTAATCTCCCTGATAAGCCTTTCGGCAACTTTGGAGTCATGTTCATTAAGTTTAAGATCCTTAATAATGTCATATAACCTGCCAATAGGAATTGAAACAAGCTCCTGTATGGTTTTTTCACCTGCTCTGACATAACCGGCTTCCTTTCTCAGGCGTGATCCCTTGCATTCCGGACAAATAGTTTTGCCACGATACCGGCTCAGCAAAACACGATATTGGATCTTATATTTCTTTTCTTCAAGATGCTGGAAGAACTTGTCAATACCATAAAAGTACCTGTTCCCCTTCCATAGAAGAGCTTTTTGTTCAGGTGTGAGCTGAAAGTAAGGCTTATGTATGGGGAAATCAAACAGCTCAGCGTTAGCAATGAGTCTCTCTTTCCATTTCTTCATTGTCTCCCCTTTCCAGCATACAATAGCATCATCAAATACCGATAGATTCTGGTTGGGGATAACCAGGTTTTCATCTGTCCCTATAATTTTACCGTATCCTTCACATACGGGGCAGGCCCCTAAGGGATTATTGAAACTGAAGAGATACTCCGAAGGTTCTTCAAATTTTATCCCGTCTTCTTCAAATTGATTTGAGAAACTCTCCCTGCTGATTACGCTGTCGGCCAGTATAAGTACCTGGCAGTATCCTTTCCCTGTTTGGAAAGCTGTCTGGGCAGAATCAGCAGCCCTGCTGAAGCTGTCTGCAGCATGATCTATTATGAGCCTGTCAATCACTATATTAACCTGCTGCCCTGGTTTGAACCTTTTCTGGTTTTGCTCATCATCTATTCTTATCAGCTCCCCTTCCGATTCAATACGGTTGAATCCCTGTTTATTCAGAAAAGAGAAATATTCCTTTACAGTTATATTGTCTGGAATTTCTCCTGAGGAGGATATTACAACTTTTGTGCCTTCGGTAAGGGAGGAAAGAAAATCAATAATATCATCTACGCTATGTTTTTTTACCTCTTTGCCCGATACAGGTGAAAAGGTATGACCCACTCTGGCAAACAATAACCTGAGGTAATCGTATATCTCAGTGGAGGTACCTACAGTGGAACGTGGATTTCGTGTGTTTACTTTCTGTTCAATGGCGATGGCCGGGGGGATGCCACTAATAAAGTCCACCTCCGGTTTGTTCATCCTGCCAAGGAATTGACGCGCGTAGGATGAGAGACTTTCGACATAGCGTCTCTGGCCTTCAGCATAAATGGTATCGAAAGCCAGGGAGGATTTTCCTGAACCGGATACCCCTGTAATTACTACAAGCCTGTTACGGGGGATAATAAGACTTATGTTCTTTAGATTGTGTACCCTGGCTCCCCTGATCTCTATGCTCCCCTGCATGTCTCTCCCTGATTAATTTTGTTAAAATTCTAATATTCCTCAAAAATAGTACTTTCAAATTAAAAAAATTGTTTTCTTTGTATGACGATAACGTATAACTAAAAAAAGGACTGCCTATAGAATATCTCTACTCTGTTTAATTAAAAGAGTGAGTTATGAATAAATCGAGTTCCGATTATGAACTTCTTTCCAGGTTCATAAAAGGTGAGCAGTCGTGTTTTGAAGAATTAATCCACCGCCATAAGAACAAAGTGTTTGCGTATATAAGCCTTTATATTCGTGATCAGGCTCTTGCTGAAGATATCTTTCAGGATACTTTTCTTAAAGTTATCCAGTCGGTCAAGGCAGGTAAATATTCGGATAACGGCAAGTTTATCTCCTGGGTTATGCGAATTGCTCACAATCTTATAATTGACCATTTCAGGCGCATTAAGCAAATGAATGTTATCTCGAACGATAATTATGAGTCAGATCTTTTCAACTCAAAACGATTTGCCGAGGAAAATATTGAGGATGAAATGATTAAGCGTCAGATACAGAAAGACATCAGAAAGATGATAAGCAGCCTGCCGGATGATCAGAGGGAAGTTGTTATTCTCAGGCATTATGCCGGTCTGAGTTTTAAGGAAATTGCTGATATAACCGATGTGAGTATTAATACTGCACTGGGAAGGATGAGGTATGCGCTTATTAATATGAGGAAAACCATGGAAGAGAAAAACATTTCACTTACAATTAACTGATAATTTCTTCCTTTTAATACAATATAAATCTGACCAGGGCGTTTTCAGATAAAAATGAAAACATGAAGCCTATGGTTTATAAATCTACTCCTTTTCTCTCATATTATGATATCAGTACCATTGAAATCGACATCATTGAAGATGCATTTGGTATTAAATCTGAATTTCATGATGTGATCAGCCTTCTCGGGCTCGTTGAATCACCCCCGGGAAATAACCTTACTAAAAACCTGATCAGTAAGATCAGGAAAAAAGCTTAAGAAATTTATTAAACACAGGAATTTTTCCTGTGTTTTTTTTTGCTATATCGATTTAATATAATATCTTTATGATATTAAAATAATATCAACTGCTATGAAAAAAGAATTTACAGTAAAACCCGTATCGGGTTACCTGGCCCTGCTGGTGGCATTTTTGTTGATTGGTGGGGCAATTGCCGGATTTAGGTATGAGATAATCTGGCTGGGAGAGTAGTTACGCTGCTGTTCATATCAACAGTTATTGGGTTTACCGTGGTAAATCCCAATGAAGCCTGTGTTATGGTCCTGTTTGGCGCATATAAAGGAACAATAAGGGAAAACGGTTTTTCTGGGTAAATCCCTTCTATGTTAAACGAAAAATCTCCCTGAGAGCCAGAAATTTCAACAGTGATCCAATTAAGGTAAATGACAAAGTTGGCAACCCGATCAAAATTGGACTGGTCCTTGTCTGGAGGGTAAAGGAGACATACAGCGCTGTATTTGATGTCGATGATTTCCAGCATTTCGTACTGGTACAGAGCGATGCAGCTCTCCGAAAACTGGCTGGCTTATATCCGTATGATAATTTTGAGGATCATGATGCAATTATTGCTCTGAGAAGCGGCGGGGAAGAGGTTAATAATGAACTTGAAAAGGAGATCAGGGAACGATTGCAGATTGCCGGGATAGAAGTGATTGAGGCGAGGATCAATTATATAGCATATGCAGAGGAAATTGCAAATGCAATGTTAAGGAGACAACAGGCTTCAGCAGTTGTGTCTGCCAGGTTTAAAATTGTGGAGGGAGCAGTATCTATGGTGCAAATGGCTTTAGATCAGTTATCTGACAAAAATATTGTGGAGCTGGATGAGGAAAAGAAAGCTTCAATGGTTAGTAACCTGATGGTAGTCCTTTGCGGGGATAAGGATGCTACTCCCATAGTTAATACAGGTACTTTGCACAGTTAAAATAAAATAATGAGTGAGAAGAAACCATTTGTTCTCAGGCTAAATCCGGAGAAGCTAAAAGCATTGGAAAAATGGGCTGCAGATGAATTTCGCAGTACCAATGGGCAGATTGAATATTTGCTTGACCAGGCTCTTCGTAAATCAGGCAGATGGAAAACAAAAACACGACCTAAAGAAAATCAAGATGAATAAACCAATGAAATATGCATGTCCCAAATGCGGGTCAAAAACATGCGAGGTAGGTGAGATCCGGACAGCAAGTAGTTTTCTGACAAAGATATTCAATATCCAGAACAAAAGATTCTCATCAGTTACCTGTTCTCAATGCAGTTATACTGAGTTCTATAAAATATCATCAAAGAAAATAGGAGATGTTCTCGATTTTCTTATTGGTACATGATGATTACTGGTTAATGAAATTGACTGAATAGCAGGCAGCTATGCCTGCCGTTTCAGTTCTCAGGCGACTTTCCCCCAGGTGTATGGAAGAATAACCTTTTGCAAGCGCTTTTTCGATCTCCCCGGGACTAAAATCTCCTTCAGGACCAATAAGTATAGTGACATCATCATTTTTCGAGTAAACATCTGATACTGATCTTCTCTGGAATGATTTGTTGCAGTGGGCAATAAGCTTACTTGTTGTAAGGTTCGAATAAATGAATTCATTAAATGATACCGGCTTGTTTAGGATTGGTTTACCTGCCTTAAGTGATTGCTTCATTGCTGAGACAATAATATTGTTCAGCCTGTCTTCCTTGATGCCGGGCTTTTCCGTGTTCCTGGCTATTAGCGGGGTGATCAGGTCGATTCCTATCTCGACGCTTTTTTCTATAAACCATTCAAATCTTTCGCTGTTCTTAAGAGGTGAAATAGCAACATGTAACCTGTAATTTCTCTTTTCAAAATCATGAATTGTATCTGTCACCGATATCACACATCTTTTCTGGTCAGGATCAGCTATTATCCCTTCATACAGATTGCCATTGCCGTCGATAAGCCTAACCAGGCTGCCCTTTACCGTCCTTAGTACCCGAATCAGATGCCTGGATTCCTTTTCATCAAGTGTATACGATTCACCTTTAATATCAGGCGCATAAAATACCTGCATAAGCATAAATTTGTACAAAAATAGCGAATTTGTTAAACTTCAGGGTAATTGATTGGTATCCTGATCATCTTCAGGTTGATCAGAGGACATTCTTCTCAGGAACCTGCTTAGCCTTCCTTCAACTGCGATCATATAGGTATATGGTGTCCGGGTTGTCGACTCAGGATGTTTCCTGGCATTTAATTTTGTGTCGGTGATAATTGAATTATACTCAGAATTTCCTGATTGGGTCATCAGTACACCACGGAAATATGAAAAATAATACCAGGTTGACTTATCTGCCTTAAGATAAATATCAATTAGATCACCTGACCTCCTGTGCTGCATTTCAATGTATCCGTCAACATATACATTGATAGCCTGGGTACCAATAAATCCTATACCAATCTTACCTGTTGACCGGAAGGATTCAGTTGCCTGGTTCCAGTGAAGATTAACATCATTAAGGAGAAGCTTATATGTATATTCTTTTGGCATATTTCTGGAGGAGCCGAAGAGATCCATCTCTTCTTTTATCTGTGATGCTGCAGATTGTCCAAGAAGCTCCTGCATGCCTTTTTTGTTAAGATCACTGTTGAGGTTTACAGGTTTTAGAGAAGGCATCAGCCTTATCTCGTCCGACATAACTTTCAGTGCATCCGCTGAGAAATAAAAATCAAGGGCCAGGATAGCTTCAACGTTAACTTGTCCTGAATCGATAGAGTGCATCACATGCCCTGCACTATTGATTTTTATCAGATCTATCTTTACTCCAAGGTTCAGATTTCCTTCACTCTCAATTGAACAATAGTTTTTGTCAAATGCAATCATGTTACCTGGAAGGGTTTCATCTGCCAATTTCTCACGCGAGGCTATTACATACCGGCTTTTTGCTTTTTCATAATAGAGGTAACCGGAAGCATTGACCAGAGGAACATCGGTCCATGTCCTTTCTGCGGAGAGGAATGCGGGATAGATATGGACGGAATCAGTACTGATAAAAGATCCGGAGAATACCTGGTTGTCGTTGATATCCCGGGGTCTGTCACCAACAGGTATCATTACATTCATAGGATCGATCTGCGATTTGAACTTAATGTTGTAGCTTTTAATAGCATTACAGTTATTTATAATACCGGCAGCTCCTGTAAAGGTTAGATGGTCACTTTTTGCATATAGCATTACGTCGCCTGTGAAAGTAAATTGCGGACTGAGCATGAAATTTTGTGTAGCCGGGATATAACCCCTGGCACTGGTTGTGGAGTATCAACTGCCAGGTCGGGGAAGCTTATCTGTTGTGGCTCACTTGTTCTCGGCAATATAATCATATTCAGCACTTCCGGTATAACGCCTGGTTGATTCAATATCTATTTTACCATTATGAAGGATATATCTGTTATTCACGGCGAGTATTGCATTCTGTAATTTCTGGATCTTTGCTCTCCTGTTAATTATAATTTTCCCGTTTTCCGGCTGTATAAGTGCGTCAGCAATATGGATATAATTTATATCATCTGCCTCGATGTATTCCTGGTCAAGGTGATAACTTCCTTTCCAGGCTGAGAAGGCGACAGTGTCATTCAGGTCGTTAGTTGAAAAAAAAGTCGGTTTATCAAGGTTCCTCAGATCAAGTCTGAGAAGTTTGTCAGGGCTTAACAAAGGTTTATCCGATTTCCCTTTCTGCTCCATATTAAGTACCCTGGAATCCATATTATATTCAAAATCAGTCATAGTACATATATACTGTATTTCAGGAAACTTGACAAGAGAGGAGTCGGTATTGAGATGAAAACGTGATATTCTCTGTTCAAAGTTGATGTGTGTATTAGCATTTTCGGCAATAAAGGAATATCCGTTGGTGGTCCTGGATTTAAGATTGTAATCGGCAGTATCGGCATTTATTGAGGTCGGAGCAAATCTAAATTGATTAGATGTGATCCTTGAGTCGCTTAGATTTAAAATTCCATCTCCTTTTAGTTCTGATGGTGTAAGATTGATTGACCCGTCAAGGGTAGTGCCATTGGCGAACATCTTGAAATAGTTATCGGTAGCATTAGTTGCCAGCCATTCATCTTTATCAGGTAGCCATTTCACTTCAACTCCTTCACTCGTTAGTTCTGGGAATCTACCTGTTGTATCTCTTTCTATATTAAATGTTGTAGCATGGGTAAGCATTGAATCAGGGAAAAATCTATATTCTTCAGATTTTGTTGTTGAGGTTAGGTGAGAAAGTGTGCCACTGCCAATAAGCCCTTTATTGCTCATAGAAATGAAATTGTATAATCTGCCTTTCCCATCATAAACTTCGATGCCTTCTTCAGGGATATTCATGTTAAATCCCAGTGAATTGTTCTCCTGGATAGTCAGATACTGTTTCATGGGCTTCAGGATTTTACCGCCATAAAATTCCCCTGTCAGGTTCATATCCTGATCTGTGTAATGATCAATATTATTGTATGTAAAAGGGTCAATCCTGAAATAGAAGTCTTTTTTATTATAAACACCCTCATACCCTGGTATCCTGTCATAAAATATATATGAATAGGTTGTAGCGTTAATTATTGGATACTGCTTATAGCTTTTTAAGCCTGATTTGTTGTCAGGATCATCGATATACAGCTGTGCTGATCCTAATTGAATAAGGTTGTTAACATCCTTAATCATAGGATTACCCAGCTTATCTCTTTCTTCAGTCTCAACTGATATTTTGATAGAATCGATCTTCTGGAGATCAATTTTAAAAGTATCATAGCTAAAAATAAAATTATGACCATAGACTCTAAAGAGGCCTGCCCTGACTACTCCATTGAACATCAGGTCCCTGTCTTTTCCTATAACCAGTTGCTGATTGTACGGGTAAATAGCTACTTTCTGGGAATCACTCAGGAACACTCCTCTTACTCCGTTTACTGTAAGGTTGAAGTTCTTAAGATCCAGAGAGGCATTGTCAAGGGGAGATTTTGTCTCACTTAATATATCAAGGACATCATAATCTTTCTTTTTAGCATAGGCAGCAATAAAGTCCTTTGTCTTTTGCTTGATAGTAACTTCATTATTTGTTCTGTCATAGTAGACAAAGCCCTTATTTGCCATGTCAATGCATAACCCCGTTACAGATTCCTGGGGACGGTTTAGCCATTTGGCAAACTCCGGGACCGGGAAAGTTTCCGAATAATACCACTCTGCAAACTTAATAAGCTGATATAACGGATGATAATCATCCAGACCCATGAGTTGCATGAAATAGTCAGAATTAAAAAATGCGGAGGATTCAAATTCTGCCCGGCCTAGTGAAGCACCCCTTGCCCTTGAGAGGATTATCCTCGATTCGTTCATATTCCATGACAGGTAATCAAAATACATATCCATGCTGTGGTAAGAGTCGAAATAGGGACTTTTTGATATAGGATTATTGGTCCTGAAAAGATTCACCTGCCTGGTATCTGCGAAATATGAGAAGCCGAGATTGGAGTGATATATTGAATCTTTCCCCAGATAGAGGGAGATAGCAGTCTCCTGGCTATTCAGCCCCTTTATTGAAAAAAGGAATTCCCTGGATTTAAGTCTGAGGTAGAGTGAATCATTTCTGAAAAGTGTGATTTCGGCAGGTTTGTAGTTTTCACCTGTACCTTTAACTGTGGCTCCCTCAAAAGTTAAGCCCCCTTCGTAGTCAACTCCCTTATACAGATTTTTGATCCTGAATTCTTTTTTATATGTTACGAAACGGGGATAATCTGCTCTTTCCTTATTACTAAAAGTAACAGCCCTGTCAGTAAGAATGCCTCGTACAGGTTCTTTAAAATAAGTCCTGTCAGAAAGCCTTGCTGAATCAACAGTAAAACTGGTTTTTGTGGTATTCAGGGAATAATCATCTATCTCAGCAAACACTTCATTCCCAGGATAACCAGCTTTTTCCCATGTTACCCTGCCTGTAGCTCCATTAAATAATTGTAACTCAGGAAAATATTTCCCGCTTACGTCATAAATTTCTGTGCTGTCCTTTTGAGAGTAACAGGTAAGGGTAGCTTTTGAAATTTCTACATAAAGTAGTGTATCATATTTAAATATCGGTATATTGTTCTTCACCTTCCACTTTACAATTCCTGATTCATACAGCACATTATCTCTGATTATTGATGTAGATATCCTGAAGAACATATCTATCTGAGCGTTAGTGAAATGCGGATTAAGTACTATTTCACTCAAACCCGAAAGCCAGCTGACAAAGTATGATGCATTTCTGTCAGAATCAATGAAGCTGTTGATGGCGACTATAAAATCATAGAAATGAGGAACTGGTCTCATATTCCTTGTTGAAAGCCGGCTGGCAATATCAAGGAGCCTGGTTTTGGTCTCCATGCTGAATGCAATACTATCCCATCTGGACAGGAAGGAATTCAGGCTGGAAAGTTGTTCCTGGCTGAGGTTAGGGCCCATGTAGGATGTTAACTCGTCTACGAACTCCTCAGGGTTGCCGGAAAATGCTGATTTGGTCTGGCCAGATATAGAGACAGGAATCAGGATCAGTATAATTATGCTCAGTATTGCCTGCTTGATTTTCATACCCGGAAGTTAATGGAATTTTTGTTACACTTTCAACATCTGAGTTAAGACACAGTTACTAACAGGTTTTTAAATACATTTCCCTTCATCTGTCAATATCTCTGCAGGAGCTTAATGATTGTGTCCAATAGCATTCTGTTCAATGGATTGGGGCCTGTGTGCAACTCGTTATAATTTAGTGTCATTGTAAAAATCAGAAAGCATTCACTATTGCTGCAAAGTCATCCTTTTTAAGGGCTGCTCCACCGATCAATCCGCCATCCACGTCCGGGTTGGAGAATATCTCAGCTGCATTGGATGGTTTACAGCTACCTCCATATAATATGGGCAGCCTGTTTGCACAATCATTACTGTATTTATCCCTTACCAGGCCACGAATGTATTTATGCATCTCCTGAGCCTGTTCCGGAGTGGCTGTCAGACCTGTGCCGATAGCCCATACCGGTTCGTATGCTAAAACAACCTTATCCATCTGGTCCTTAGTAAGGGTGAATAATCCTTCCTCCAGTTGTCTTTTTACAATAAGAAAATGCTTCTCCGTCTTCTCTTTCACTCTTTACTTCTCCACAGCAAAATATTACTTTCAGTCCGCTGTTCAATGCCAGCTGTGTTTTCTTATTCAGTGTCCTGTCATCCTCGTTATAGTAATTTCTTCTTTCTGAATGTCCAAGAATTACATAAGCAGCACCGGTACTCTTAACCATGTATGCTGATACTTCACCGGTATAAGCGCCTGATGCTTCTGATGCACAATTCTGAGCTCCCAGTGCAACTTTTCCACTTTTCAATAATGGTGCGATCCCTGCAAGGTGTATGAAGGGTGTACACAAAATAACGTCCGCCTTTGCAGGAGGATTATCTTTGAAATGGTTTTCAATTGATTCTGCAAATGTCAGACCTTCCTTAAGATCCATGTTCATTTTCCAGTTTCCGGCTACAATCTTTTTTCTCATATGAAATTTATTTAATGATAATAATATTTAAATCACTGGTGACGTTTTTCTATTTTCTTACAGATTGATTCTCAATCATCTTAAACCACTCTTTATCAGGTAAATTTGCCCATGACCATTTGTCTTCTATTTTTCCATCTTTAAGCAACATATATCCCGGATTGGCCCTGACCATGGTCTTTAATGTAGTCTCATCAACAGAACAAAACGGCAAGCCGTTATCATAAGATTTTACCTGGTCCGTCCCCGAAGAGGTAAAAATGTAAAAGTCTATCCCATTTATCATACAAAATTTACCAAGTCCGAATCCCTCATTAAGTTTATCTCTGTCAGCTTCTTTCAGTTTTTTGGATATCATTAACAGGGTATAACCCTGGTAAGAAAGTATCTTTTGAGTGATGTCATATCCATCCATTGAAGTAATCAGAAAGTCATGAATGGGTGCTTGATATCCTTTTTTTACGAGAACGGATTTCTGATCAACAAACTTCCATGTTGTGTCATCAGCGGGATAGTTATTTAGTTCAAATTCCTTTTTGATCCCATTCTTTTCGTAGATAAAAGTAGTCTTATAAACATCTGTTGCTGCGCCTTCAGGAATTGTCATTTTATCAGCAATTCTCACTCCTTTTTTATATGGCAGAAAATCCATAACGGGCAGGTACCTGAGATTGTAGAATGTGAAGAGAACAAACAGGGTAATTACTCCGGCAGATATTGCCCATTCAACAACAGGCTTGAATAAATTTTTCAAATGTTTCCTCTTAAAAAACAAAAAAGAAGCAAAAGTGAACAGTATCACATTCTTCCCGAAGGTCTGCCAGTTGGTAAGATGAATTGCATCCCCGAAACATCCACAATCAGAAACCGGATTTGAAATTGCAAGTACCAGGGTTATCGGAGTAAAAATAATCATTAAAATCATTACTGCACTGATCCCGAGCCTGTGCCTGATACCGGTCAGGACAGAGAATCCGGCTATGAATTCTGCGGTGCATAACAGTATGGCAAGCGGGAGAGATAGCTTGTCGAGAAAACCAATATTGAAGGCCTGAAAGTAGTCGTGAAATTTATATGCGGAGCCCAAGGGATCCACAGCCTTCACAAATCCGGAAAAGAGAAAGACTGCACCAACAACTATCCTGCTAATTATCCTGATTACTTTCATAACTAATTAAATTTCTGTCGGCAAGGAGGTTTAAAATATTTGAAAAGATGTCACCGGGTTTCAGCATTGATGATTTGGAATTGCTGCAATCCACAAGCGCTAACCTGTCATCGGTGCGGGCGACACTGAAATAAATATCTCTTACTCTTTTCTGGAACGAAAGATCCTCCTCGTGAATATCCCTGTTTCCGTTAAGATAACTTCTGTCATCCCCGGCGCGATCATCAGACAACTTCTTTTCAGTGAATGAAAAGGGAACATCCAGGAATATATTAATATCAGGCTTTGGAATGCAAAAATGATTGAACTCTAGATCCAGGATCCAGTTCATCAGATCATCTCGCGATTTCTGGTCATTGAGTTTGGCACACTGGTAGGCTATATTTGAATAAGTGTATCTGTCCAGAAGCACTATCTTTCCCTTATTGAGCCAATTGTTTATGATATCTGAGGCATCCTTTCGGTCACCGGCATATAACATCGCCACGAGGTATGGATTAATATCCCTGAGTGATCCGAATTCTCCACGCAGGAATCTTGCAATAAGTTCTCCGAAGTAAGGTGTATTGGTCCTTGGAAAATGAAGATATTCACAATGCTGGCCTCTTTTTGTGAAATAATCACTCAACATTTTTATCTGAGTCGATTTTCCTGCTCCGTCAACTCCTTCTATAACCAGTAATTTCATTATTATCGTGAATTCTTTCACCACAAATGTAATAACAGCATGTCAAAGTAGGAAATGTAAAGAGAGATTAATTGAACTGATTTCCGTTTTAATAAATTCACTAAATTCGGCAATGAAATATTCGAATTTTGACTGAAGGATCTCGATATATAAATCTGGCTGGAGGCCTCATGGATCTAAGCGAACCAAGAATAATGGGGATCCTGAATATCACTCCCGACTCGTTTTATGGTGATAGCAGATTTAATACTGAAGAAGCAATCATTTCTGCTGCGAAAGCAATGATAGATGATGGTGCTGATATTCTTGACATTGGAGGATATTCTACACGTCCGGGAGCGGCTGATATATCTGCTGACGAAGAGAAGAGCCGGGTCCTGCGAGCAATAAAAATTGTAATAAATGAATTTCCTGATGCAGTCATATCAATTGATACCTTCAGGGCAGTTATAGCTAAGGAAGCCATAGAAGTATATGGGGCACAGATTATTAACGATGTTTCAGGAGGTGAGGCGGATAGCAGTATGTTTAGTATTTTGGCGGAACTAAATGTGCCATATATCCTTATGCATATGAGAGGGGATCCGCGAACTATGCAGAGGAATACTTCTTATGATGATGTCGTTGCTGATATATTAAAATGGTTTGGGGACAGGATATATCGACTTCATTCAGAGGGTGTAAAAGACATAATTATTGACCCGGGATTTGGTTTTGGTAAGACATGCGGGCAGAATTTTGAAATGCTAAGGCGATTGAAGGATTTTTCAATTGCTGATCTGCCTGTACTGGCTGGAATTTCAAGGAAGTCCATGATTTGGAAAACACTTGGCATAAGTGCTGATGAAGCACTCAATGGTACTACCGCTCTGAATATGGCTGCCCTAATTAATGGTGCCGATATTTTACGTGTTCACGATGTAAAAGAAGCAGTCCAGGCAGCCAGGTTGTACAAAGAGATTAAGGAAGGAAACAGGTAGCACGGATTCCGCCTGCAGGTTGTGAATTTTTATTTACATTTTAAAATTTTCAGTATTTTTAACAAATATTATTTATCCGACTATGCCATTTCATATTACCTTATTAGATATAATTGATATCTCCCTTGTTGCATTAATCCTTTTTCAGTTATACAGGATAATAAGAGGTACCGCAGCTTTCACCATTGTTCTGGCTATCTTTTTCATATACATGTTCTGGCTTCTGGTGCGTGCGCTGAAAATGGAGCTTATTAGTGCCCTGCTTGGCCAGGTAATTGGTGTTGGTGTTATTGCACTTATTATCGTATTCCAGCAGGAGGTGAGAAGATTCCTGCTTGTCCTGGGAAATAAGTACATTACCGGTAGCCGGTTTTCCGTGAACAGACTTTTTTCATCTGTTCAGAAGGATGTTATTAGACACCGGGAAGCTGAAGAAATCATAAGAGCCTGTGAATCGATGGCAGAAACCAGGACAGGAGCTTTAATTGTTATCGGCAGGAGAAGCAGTCTTGATATATTTACAGAGGGTGGCGAAATTCTTAAAGCCCGGATCAGTGCCGGGTTGCTTGAGACAATATTTTTCAAGAATTCTCCATTGCATGATGGAGCAGTATTAATTGAAGGTAATCTTATTCTGGCTGCAAGATGCCCTTTACCGGTTACTGAAATGGTTGATCTTCCTCCAAGGTACGGTATGCGACACCGGGCGGCCCTGGGAATGTCAGAACATTCTGATGCACTTATCATTATTGTATCTGAGGAATCGGGACATATTTCTGTTGTAGAGACAGGAAATATAAGGGAAAATATTGGTATTAAAGAACTCAGGAATATTCTCCTGATGGAGAAGGTCTGGTAGGAGGAAGATCCTGCGGTCCTGCTTTGTCAGCCATAGCCTTGGCGAAGGCTGGCGGTCTTGAAGCCCTTAGCCACGCAGTAGCGGTTGATATCTCTCCACTGTGGCCAATTCTGGGAGTATAAATTTCAAAGAATATGTAAAATAACTTTTTGTAATTGCCGAATTAATTAATTTTGTCACATTATATATTCTGATCATTATTACTTTGTCCCTGGCTTTACGCAAATTGACCATGGGTATAATTCTGTTCAACATTTAATAAATAACTATAAAACAGCAGTATGAAGAAGTTGATTTATTGGGTTTTAATTATTCAGATCATATCTTTTGCCGGTTGTAATTCGGATAAATCAGGTGGCGATTCCGAGTTTCTTGTCCCTTTTACTAAAGAACTGGATGTTAATCCGGTACTGCAACCTCGTCAGAAAACTATGTTCTTTTGTCCTCTCAGGCATGATTCTGTAGCCTGGGAAGCCAAAGATGTATTTAATCCGGCTGCTGTTGTGAAGGGTGACACACTCTTTTTGCTCTACCGGGCTGAAGATTCAGTTGGTAAATATAACGGAACCTCCCGGATTGGATTAGCATACAGTCTTGATGGGTATCATTTTACACGTTATAATGCCCCTGTCTTATATCCGTCTGAGGATGAATTTTCAGTATATGAATGGGAAGGAGGTTGTGAGGATCCGCGCGTTGTGGAGGATCCCCAGGGAACTTATTATATGACCTATACTGCATATAACGGAGATAAAGCCCGTTTGTTTATTGCCACCTCCAATGATCTAAGGACATGGACTAAGCATGGTTCTGTATTCAGGAAGGCAGGCGATGATTATGTTAATATGTGGTCAAAGTCAGGATCTATTCTCAGTACAGAAGACAACGGGAAACTGATAGCAACCAGGATTAATGGACAGTACTGGATGTACTGGGGTGAATCAAATATTTATATGGCAACTTCTGATAATCTTATTGACTGGACGCCTGTCCTGGAGAAGGACCCGGCAAAAATGTATATTGATACGATGAGAAATTATACAAAACCCTTTCAAATACTCTTCTCAACACGAAAAGGGATGTTCGATAGCGAACTGGTGGAACCCGGGCCGCCGGCTATCATTACTGAATATGGTAACCTGTTTATTTACAACAGTAAAAACAGTCCCCTTTACGGTGATACCTCCCTCGCTCCGGGAACATATGCTGCAGGACAGATCATTACAGACAGGAATGATCCCACGAAAGTAATAAAGAGAATGCAGAAGTGGTTTATTACCCCGGATCAACCATATGAGATTACAGGCCAGGTTAATAATGTATGTTTTGTTGAGGGTTTAGCCTACTTCAGGAACAAATGGTTTTTATATTATGGAACAGCGGATTCGAAAATTGCTGTCGCTGAATCTGAAAAGAATTTTTAAGATCTTGTTTAATACTGATAAGATGAAGTACACAATAATTGCTATGTTGCTTATGGGATTTATGGAACTTTCAGGTTGCAGAGGTGTTACTGATCCCACGGTGTGGAGTCAGGAAAAGCTGGACAGGTGGTTTAACAGCACCGGATGGCAAAATGGATGGGATGTTAAACCGGATTCCTCCATCGATAAACGTGATCTTGCTGTCGCTTACTTTAAACATAAGGACAGATGGGATAAAGCTTTCAGGTTTTTAAAAGACAATGATCTGGAAGTAATTGAACTTAAAAGGTATGATATTGATGGAGATAATCTGTTTGCAACAGTAAGTGAATATTTTACGAAAGACCCTGATACGGCAGAGTTCGAAGCTCACAGGAAATATATTGATATTCAGTATGTAATAAGGGGCAAAGAGATCATAAACATCGCACCAATAGCAACTGTTGAAAAAGTACTTTCCCCGTATAATGAGGAGAAGGATATAGAATTTGTAACGGTTGAAAATATTATAAATTATACTGCCACACCTGAGAGATTTTTCATCTTTTTCCCCGACGATGCTCATCGTCCCGGAATAAAGGACCAGGTAAACGCAAAAGTCAGGAAAATTGTGATTAAGGTAAAGGCAGATTAACTTTGGGCTTATTGGAATCGGTATTCCGGCATTGTAATTATCGGATGATGACCGGCTGGTGTGTAATGAACAAAAATGTTTACTTATAGGTTACTTTTTAGAATGGATATTTTCTGATGACGACATTATATGATCTGAGTGAGGGAGAAGCGGGGATAATTCTTAAAGTCAAGGGGAGGGGCCAGTTCCGGCAACGACTTGCAGAGATGGGATTTGTAGTAGGGAAGAAGGTCACAGTCCTTAAGAAAGCGCCACTCCGCGACCCTGTTGAATACAAGATAATGGGGTCTCATGTATCACTACGAAACAGTGAAGCCCAGCTGATATATGTTGACCGGGGTAACAGGCAGGAGGAAATTAAAACTGCAAGTAGTGTATTTACTAATGAGGATAAAAATGGGTTTGGGCCAGACAATCCAAAAAACATACAGATAGCGCTGGTCGGCAATCCAAATTCGGGGAAGACCACGCTATTCAATTATGCTTCAGGCTCAAAAGAGAAGGTCGGTAATTATGCCGGTGTCACCGTTGATTCAAAGGAAGCCAGGTACAATCAATCGGGCTATAGATTTTCTATTGTCGATCTTCCCGGGACATATTCCATAAAGAGCTATTCACCTGAAGAGATATACCTGAGGAATTATATTTTCGATAATAAGCCGGATATTATTGTAAATATTGTTGATGCATCGAATCTCGAACGCAACCTGTATCTTACCACCCAGCTCATTGATATGGGTGTGCAGGTCGTCATAGCTCTTAATATGTATGATGAACTTCAGAAGAAGGGGGACTTGCTCGATAATAATTCTCTTGGAAAACTGTTAGGAGTGCCTATTGTGCCAACTGTAAGTTCAAAAGGGAAAGGTATCAGAGAGCTGTTTGATAAAATCATTGAAGTATATGAAAACAGGGATCCGCTTGTAAGGCATATCCATATCAATTATGGCACAGAAATAGAAAACTCGATATGTGCAATCCAATCGAAGATAAAAATTGATGAAAACCTGTTATTTACAAATATTGTATCTGCGAGGTATCTTGCAATAGAATTGCTTGAGAATGATAAAGAGTATTCAAGAAGCATTACAAGATGCGTTAACTCCTCGGAGATTATCCGTATAGCTAAGGATGAATATCAAAGACTTGAAAAACTATTTTCTGATCCTGTTGAGACGGTTATTACAGATCTCAGGTATGGATTCATTTCAGGTGCTTTGCATGAGACGCTGAAATTAAACAAGGTTGAACGACTGCGCAAAACCAAGATAATAGATAATTATCTTACCAATAAATACCTGGGAATCCCCATCTTTATCTGTTTTATGTGGCTGACTTTCTTTACTACTTTCAAATTGGGAGAGTATCCTAAACACTGGATGGAAATTGGCACGGGCAAGCTTGCTGATTTACTGACAGTTATCCTTCCATCCGGAATGATAAAGGATTTTTTTATTGAAGGTATCATTGGTGGTGTGGGAGGAGTTATTGTATTTCTTCCCAACATCATTATACTCTTTCTCTTCATATCCTTTATGGAAGATACTGGTTATATGGCGAGAGCAGTGTTTATCATGGACAAGATAATGCATAAAATCGGTTTACACGGAAAATCTTTTATCCCGCTTTTTATGGGATTTGGATGTAATGTGCCCGCAATTATGGCTACAAGAATAATAGAGAGTCGCCGCGATAGACTTATAACCATGCTTATAACACCATTTATGTCATGCAGTGCCAGATTACCGGTTTATATCCTCTTTATTAGCGCTTTTTTTGCCAAAAACCAGGGATCGGTACTTTTTCTTCTGTATTTGCTTGGGATGATCTTTGCCATACTTTCCGCCCTGCTTCTCAAACATGCTTTTTTCAAAACCCCTGATATACCTTTTGTTATGGAATTGCCACCTTACAGGGTGCCTACTCTCAGGAGTATAGTAAAGCATGTGTCATTCAGAACTGGTCTCTACTTCAAAAAGATAGGCGGCGTGATCCTTCTTGCCTCCATTATTGTGTGGCTCTTAAGCAATTTTCCCCGTAATATAAATTATTCAAAAGATTACAAGGGGGAAATAGCTAAGATAGAAAGCTCCCGGCAATTACCTGAACAACAAAGGGAGGATCAGATCAGTAAGTTACAATCTGAGCAGAGGAGCGAAAAGCAGAGTGAGTCATTCATGGGTATGATAGGACGCTCTGTAGCTCCTGTAATGAAACCGCTCGGGTTTGACTGGCGTCTTAGTGTGAGCATTATTTCAGGTCTGGCAGCCAAGGAAGTGGTGGTCAGCACTCTTGGAGTTCTCTTTCAGACAGATAGCAGATACGAGAAATCCTCACTGGTTGAGAAGATACAGACTCAGAAAACTGATTCCGGCGTACAACTGTTTTCCCCGCTAATAGCTTTTTCCTTTATGTTGTTCATTTTGACATATTTCCCCTGTATTGGGGTAATATCAGCCATAAAACGGGAATCCGGCAGTTGGAAATGGGCAGCTTTTATTGTAGTTTATACTACCGGCATTGCCTGGCTCCTTTCATTCTCAGTTTACCAGATAGGCAGCCTTTTTACATCCTGAGTGTTAACCTTCTTACCTGCTGTTATAGTATATATTTATTGCTATATAGTTTACAACATTCTCGGCAAAGTACATATCATGAATTGACGTAACCAGACTCTTCAGTTCTGTCAGTGCTGGTCCGATCATGTCACTGAGATTGGTCAGCGCAAATAATGATGTTGCAGTATCTCCTTTTTGCCACGTTGTTCTTATATCATACCCGTCAGAAAAAGTAAATGCAGATGAATACATCTGATTTCTGTAAGAGTTTGAAGCAGCTGTAATATCAGGTTAATGTAAAAATGTCACATCACCGACTTTGTTAAAATAGGTGCCATCGGCATATTGTCCTGAAACTTTATATACATAAACCCCCTCAACAGCCAGATTGCCGTCTTTGAAATAACCATCCCATCCCTTATTTAAATCATGACTTTCATAAACGAGTACACCCCAGCGATTGAAGACCTGCAGTTTATAATCAATAACATTTTTGAAGAAGGGTCGGAATACTGCATCATCAATCTGATCATCATTCCAATAACCTCCGGTAGGTCCGGACTCATTCCATCTGAAAGCATTAGGGAAATGGATGTCGCCATATTTGAAATCAACATGTACCGGCGATTCATATCTTAATGAATCAATACATCCGTTAACTGTTGAAACTCTTAATGTGACATAATAGTTACCGGCCAGATCATACTTATGCCATGGGCTTTCTTCTGTTGAAGTGCCTCCGTCTCCAAAATCCCAATGGTATGCTGATGCATAGTATGAAAAATTAGTGAAGACGACAACCTGTGTATTATTGATTACATCTGTCGGATATATACTAAAAAGGGCAGTCGGGTTTTGATAAACGGTTATAAGTTTGTAAAGGGATGATTGACCGGAATTGTTTGTTACTATAAGTTTAACCGGATACTGGCCGGGAATGTTGAATATATGATTCGGCTCAAATTCAGTAGAATATGTTTTATCACCGAAATCCCAGAGAAAAGTTTCACCCGATTCACTGTTGTTCCTAAATCTTATTGACAGAGGAGTACAACCAGCTGTGTCAGGCTCAAAATCCGCAACAGGAGCCGGGTGAATCAGAACATTGATCTGGATTGACATAGTATCCGTGCATCCCTGGTCGGTACTTACCCTAAAATTAACATAATATACTCCCGATGAATCATATATATGTCCCGGGTTTATTTCTGTCGAGGAAGTGCCATCACCGAAATCCCAATAATACTCTGTGCCGTAGTTTGAAAGATTTGTAAATAAGACTTCCTGATCATTCATTGTTACATTTTCCGGATAAGCGGTGAAGGCTGCTGTGGGACTCTGATAAACTGTAATGGTCTGGATGGCTGATGATTGTCCTGCAATATTTGAAGCAGTCAGTTTTACAATATATTCTCCCGGCATATAGTAAATATGATAAGGGTTTTCTTCTGACGAGAATGTCTTGTCGCCAAAATCCCACACATAGGTTCCGGCATATAAGCTGTTATTTTTAAATTGTATAGCCAGAGGCGAGCAGCCTGTAGAGTCGGGTTCAAAAGATGCAACCGGTATGGATGGCATAATAACTTCTATATGAATGGTATCCGATCCTGTGCACCCATATCTGTCGGGTAGTGTCTCATATGTTATTATGTGTGTTCCTGTTCCTGCAGAATCAGGATAAAAGATGTTATCATAAACACCTTCACCGGAAAATGTTCCACCTGCTGGTATTGCATCCAGGGATACAGGAGGCGAATTAACATATAAGTATTCCAACACTATTGAATGTCACAACAGGTAGAGGCATAACAGTTATTGTTGTCTGATCTGAATCGCTGCAGCCGCTCCCATTAGTTATCTGGTAGTGTATAACATGGTCTCCTGCACCGGCAGAGGAAGGATCAAAAATATTGCCGCTTACACCGTCACCCGACCATGTCCCACCATTATCATGGGCATTCAGGGTAACAGGATTGCTGCTGACACATAAAGTATCTACTGGAGTAATTGTTGCATCAGGATAAGATACAATGAGTATTATGGCAGTGGTTCTGACAGGCGGATGGTCACCATTAACAAGATCAGCCGGAGGTCCTGGTATATTTGGGTCATCATAAGGGTTACAATAATTCCAGTTAAACAGTGTAACCTGAAAATGCTGACCTATCAGCTTGTCATCAGCCACGTTGATTATATCTGAATAAACTCCCGAACCAGTCACCGGTCCCGGAAGAGTAATTACTGGTCCGGAATAGGGGAAGGTTTCAGCTGTTCCATTTATGGTAACAGGCACACCTGTCATTGTTATATCAGTACCATAAATCCATCTAATCCACCTGGTATATAGGTTAGGAACGTCACTCTCCTGAGGGGGAACGCAATTGAACTGGGTCAGGTCCTGAAATCTTACATCTGCTCCATTCCCAAAACATATAGGATATATTTCTGGTGATATATGCATGTGCCCTCCGTTGTGATCGTCATCATCCCAAACAGTCACTATCTGTTCCTGGGTTGAGGAGGCGCATATAACTCCGTTTACCACCAGTGTGGCTTTCGGTCTGTAATTACATTTATCTCCTGTTGAGACATAAGTGTGATTGGTCGTTGCCTCAAACATACCTGCCCCTATTTCAGTGGCTGGTTCCAGATCAATAGCACCATCATCCCAGTTATATTGGATCTGAACGCTGGTACCTGCATTGTTGACTCCTGTATAATCAACTTTCCAGTTTACTGAAAGGGGTGAACACAGCCTGTCAGGAAGGATAATGTTTGCCTTTGACAGGATATTACAGTCCTGCCCTGACAGGAGCAGTACTTTGAGAGATAGCAATATTGTTAGAAACCAGGGTTTCATCTTTTCATGACCAGCTAAAATCGATATTCCTAAATACTATCCTACAATCACAATCTTATTATTATACGTTTCAGACCACGATGTTGTTGCATAGAACTTAAGATAAATACCCACACAGATGAAAGTGAATAAGGTTGGCAGCTAATTTCTTGCAACGGATTATTGCTGATATTTCTATGTTAACCTAAAGGTGGTAAAATAAAGAAGAGGTAAAAATATGCCGGACCTGGAAAAATTTTATGCCGGGATTTAGAAATTTGGCGTTCAAATAATTAAATTGCCTGAAAAAATATCTATATGGCAAAAAAAATATTTACGGTTTTGATAGGCATTTGTATGGGCTTAGGAACCACGGTAAAAGGGCAGGAATTCAATATCCCTTTATATAAAGGGACAATCCCAAATTCGAAACCCTCATCTATTAATGAGAAAATTGAGAAGAGAGACATTACCTGGATCACGGATGTACAGGTACCTGATATAGCAGTTTTTCTTCCAACAAAGAGATTCGCTACCGGGCAGGCTGTAATTATTTGTCCTGGTGGCGGATATACAGGTCTCGCCTATGATCTGGAAGGTACTGATATCGCTAAATATCTCAATTCAATTGGCGTTGCAGGCATTGTGCTTAAATACAGACTCCCCTCAATGCAGAGTAATGTAGAACCGTATAAGTCACCACTGATGGATGCTCAACGCGCTATGCGTCTTGTCCGGTATAATGCTGTGCAATGGAATATAGACCAGGACAAGATAGGGATTATGGGTGCTTCAGCAGGGGGGCACCTGGCTTCTACCCTTGGTACCCATTTTGATTATGGTAATAATGCCGCTTCAGACCCGGTGGAAAAATTAAGTTGCCGTCCGGATTTCATGATACTTATGTACCCTGTTATTACATTTACAGATTCATGTATGCACCGGGGGTCGAGGAATGCCTTGCTTGGAGAAAACCCTCGCCAGGAGTTGATCACGTATTTTTCAAATGAATTGCAGGTTAAGAAGGATACCCCTCCTGCTTTCTTTATACTTGCCGATAATGACAATGGAGTACCTGTGGAAAATTCTCTCCTGATGTACAGGGCACTGAAAAAGAATAATATCTCCGCTGAAGTGCATATATTGTCAGAAGGAGGGCATGGATTCGGGCTGGGCGTGAATAATCCGCACATTGCCGAATGGACAAATAGCCTGAAGCAGTGGCTCCAATGGCTTAAGCTAAAGCCTTAGATAATCAGGTGACACTGGCGTGTTTTTGCCTAATGCTACTTAATAATTATGTTTTACCGTTGCACCCGTGACCGTCGTAGGCTTGGCGCAGGCGGTTTGTGACTTTGCGCCATTTATTCTACATACTCAATCTTCATATTGTAATCCCATTTGTCGAAATAGAGATTGCCACCGTTCCATTCCACTTCACCTCTCTGGAAATCATTTGGTTCACTCCTGAGAAATTTCTTAAGCGGATAAAGAGGAGCTGCAATACCATTGTTTACTATGAGTCTGTATGAGTCTATACCAGACATATAAAAGAACTTAATTAAAGGATCATCAGAATTCTGCACATCATAGGAAACATCCGTGGGTACCCAGCCAATTCCTTCATAGTAAACTTCACACCAGTCGTGGAGATTCTCAGCACCCGGGGGGACCATCCAACCACTCTGCCACCTGACGGGAACTCCCTTGTAGCGCAATAATGTCATGAAAAGAAGTGTCTGCATACCACAGTCACCACGTCTGTTTTGGCAAACATAGTCAGGGATATTTGGTATTATAGAATATTCAAGGGCACCGGTCCAGGGAATATTTTCCTTGAACCATAGATATACTTTTTTAACTTTATCATAGGGAGGATCATTGTCATTTATTATACTGTCAGCCAGTTGTTTTACATCATCAGTAAAAACAATATGTGGTGGCTGTTCGGAGGTGTATTTCATGTATTCAGAACCGGTTTTTATATATGGTAATATCTTTTGATCTGGCAATCTAAAATATCGGGCACCAGAAGTATACTGCCAGGTCACACTAAAGGTAAGCAGTGAGTCTTTTTTTGCCGGAGCTTCCATATAAATTGTACTGTGAATCGAAGATGCAGGTGATCTTACATATTTCTGACATGAAGTTTTTAGCAGTTTTACATCATATTGTCCAGGGAGGCTATCCCTGGGCCATGGCAGCCAGCAACGTACTATTTCACCATCAGGAACGACATTTGGATGTACGGTAATTGTATATTTAATCACCATTTTCACCGGATCAACAGGGCTTTCATTATGTTGAGAGTCTATAAGTATTTTTTCGGTATGGCGAAGCCGAAAGACCATCTTCGGATCTGAGACTTTATCCGGTTGGAGGTGATCCTTCTCTTCATAGAAAGTCTTCAACAACATAAGGTTGGAGACTGCCCTGCTAAAATACATTTTCTCACCATCAATTATCCTGTGTTCGAGCCATCCTTTCCTTTCCCATGAGGCTATGTCTCCGGGTGATGCAGTCCCGTTCCTTTGTTCAATCTGCTTGATTACCTGAAATTCTGTGACCGGGAAATCATGTCGGATTCTTTCCGCAATCTCTTGAAGTGAATCTGCTTTAAAGAATATATCGACGTTTTTTCCATTGGTATGCTTTAGCGAATCAGCAAGTCTTTCGGCAACAGACAAATTACCGATGTCTATGTTCTGTTTAATAACTTCAGTAATTTGAAGTGGATTATTTACTCTTCTAAGGCATCCCGCTGATAACATCAATGCAATGAAGAGAGCGATGGTCCTATTCATACCGTATGGGTTTCTATATACCAAAGATAGTCTAATCTTTCTATCATTGGCTGGACGATATGATTACAGATGGGGTATTTTAAAAAAAATACCATTCCTATCTAGACTTTGGAAATTCCTGCTGGCTTCTCTATATATACATTACAGGATAAAGATCTATGTTCAATTGATTACTTTATATTTCTTCATGATCCCTGATGTTGTGAGCATAAAGTCCATGTATTGTGCCCTGTGATAAGGAAGCTTGTTATTACTGGTCTTCAATGATAATTTTCCCCTGAAACTTTCAAGGTCCTTATATCCTTTTGAATGCATCCATTTTTCAAGATCCTTCAACATGGTGCCGATATATTCTATCTGATTAAGGTAAAGAGTACTGACAACCTGTACAACATCCGCACCGGCAAGAAGCATCTTGATGACATCAGAACCACTAATGATCCCTGAACTTGCACATACTGAAACTCCTGTATTGCCATAGAGAAGTCCCGAAAAGCGAAGAGGCAACCGGTGATCTTCCCTGTTTCCAAGTGTATATGGATAATAGTGAGTTTCTGACTCAATATCTATGTCAGGCTGGAAAAGTCTGTTAAACAAAACTAATCCATCTGCGCCAGCCTCATCAAGTTCTGAAATGAACTGTAAAGGATCGGAATAGTAGGGACTGATTTTGACAGCTATCGGGATATTTACCTTTGATTTAACTTTGCGGACAATATTCAGCTGTTCCTTTTCTGTCTCACTAAAATTTTTTCCTGATTTTTCAGGGAGAGTATACAGATTAAGTTCTATGCCGTCAACACCTGCGGATTCCACTTTTGTTGCATATTCCACCCAGGTATCAGTCTTCAATGCATTGATACTCGCAAAAACAGGAATATTAAGAGCATATTTTGCTTCTTTCAGAGCTGAAAGGTGATCGTTAATGTCCGATGGCTCTGCTCCCACATCAGGGAAAAGCTTAATCATCTCTGCATTTCGTTCATTATACTCTGTTTTTCTTTCACTGAGTTCCAGGTTTTCAAGTTGAATCTGTTCTTCGAATATTGATTTATATACCACAGCTCCGGCTCCGGCCTTTTCCATCCTGACCAGATTTTCCATATTGGACACCAGGTTATTTGCTCCTACTATTATGGGACTTTTAAGTGGTAATCCCATGTACTTGGTTTTTAAGTTGGTCATAGCGATAATATTATAAAAGTGTTAATAGATGTTGTAAAGAATTCCTGTTAAAGCCTATGTTTTTCCAATCATTTATACCCTCTTTATAACAAATAAACAAAAAAATAGGGTAAAAGGTTTTTAAAATGTGGAGGGATGTATTTTATTTATTATAATTCGTGTCTAATTCTTAATTTTAGCATTCGTTATTAACAATTATCAAATAGGTAAAATATGAAGAAATCTGTATTATTATTCTTATTAATGGCCTTAATAGTAAAGGTACAGGCTCAGGATGAAAAGATGAATAAATTTATCGATGATCTGATGGGCAAGATGACAGTTGAAGAAAAGATAGGACAGCTTAACCTGACAACCGCCGGTGGTTTCACAACCGGTTCCGCAGTAAATGATCAGATGCAAGAAAAATTGAAATCAGGTAAAATAGGTGGCATGCTTAACGGTTTTTCTTTAGCCTCCATGGAAGCTTCCCAGCAGCTTGCTGTCAGGGAATCTCCCAACCACATTCCTATCCTCTTCGGAATGGATGTAATTCATGGATACAGGACTATTTTTCCAATACCATTGGCTATGAGCTGTATGTGGGATATGTCCTTAGTGGAAAAAAGTGCACGGATAGCTGCCCGGGAGGCTACCTCAAATGGTATTGCCTGGACTTATTCACCTATGGTGGATATTGCCCGTGACCCACGTTGGGGAAGAATAGCCGAAGGAGCGGGAGAGGACCCGTGGCTTGGTTCGCAGGTTGCTAAAGCACTGGTGAAGGGTTATCAGGGTGATGATCTGTCAAAAAATAATACCATGATGGCATGTGTAAAGCATTTTGCACTTTATGGGGCCGCTGAGGCAGGACGGGATTATAACACCGTGGATATGAGCAGACTGTCTATGTATAACTTTTACCTTCCACCTTACAAAGCTGCTTTTGATGCCGGTGCCGGAAGTGCAATGACCTCCTTCAATGTTGTTGATTATATACCGGCAACAGGAAATCACTGGCTCCTGACCGAGCTTTTAAGGAATCAGTGGGGTTTTAAAGGTTTTGTTGTGACTGATTATACAGCTGTCAATGAGATGATCAATCATGGCATGGGTGATCTCCAGGAGGTATCTGCTCTTGCTCTAAAAGCCGGAACCGATATGGATATGGTTGGTGAGGGATTTCTTACAACTCTGCAAAAATCTCTGGATGAAGGAAAGATAAGCATAAAGGATATTGACCTTGCATGCAGAAGGGTACTTGAGGCAAAATATAAGCTTGGCCTGTTTGATGACCCTTATCGTTATATGGATGAGAACAGGGCAAAGACAGATATTATGACCCCTGAGAACCTGAAATCAGCTCTGGAGATTGCTGAGAGATCTATGGTTTTGCTTAAAAATGAAAAACAGATTCTCCCTTTAAAAAAGTCAGGTACAATAGCCGTTATCGGTCCGCTTGCTGACAGCAAACAGGATATGTTAGGTACCTGGGCTATGGGAGGCAACAGAAATTCAATTTCAACAGTGGTAGAGGGTATTAGAAAGATTGGAGGTGACAAAGTAAAAGTATTATATGCCAGGGGATCTGAAACATCTGATAACCCAATGCTGATCTCAAATTATAACCCGCTAGGCATGCAGGGTGACAATAAGGCTGAACAGAAAAAAACTACTCCGGAGGAGTTGCTAAATGAAGCTGTTAAGACAGCAAACAATGCGGATGTTGTCGTTGCAGTTCTCGGAGAACCATCATCATGGTCGGGTGAAGCATCAAGCTTCACTGAAATAGGACTCCAGCCAGTACAGGAAAAACTGCTCAGGGCACTTCTTGAGACTGGCAAACCAGTGGTACTGGTGCTCATCAATGGAAGACCAATGACTCTGCCATGGGAGAATGAACATGTTAGTTCCATCCTGGAAGCCTGGGCTGGAGGGACAGAAGCCGGTAACGCTATTGCATCGGTTTTGTTTGGAGATTATAATCCATCAGGCAAACTGACAACAACTTTTCCTCGAAGTGTAGGTCAGATACCACTCTATTATAACCATCTTAATACAGGACGGCCAATGAATCCACAAAATAAATTCACTTCAAAGTATCTTGATAGTCCAAATGATCCGGTATATCCATTTGGTTACGGTTTGAGTTATACCACTTTCGATTATAGCGATATAAAGTTAAGTAAAACCGTTTTAAAAGGAAATGAAACTCTGACGGCATCGGTTATAGTTACAAATACAGGTAATCTTCCTGGTGAAGAGGTTGTCCAGTTATATATTCAGGATCCTGTAGCTTCTATTTCAAGACCTGTGAAGGAACTGAAGAATTTCAGGAAAGTCATGCTACAACCAGGGGAGAAAAAAGAAGTAAGCATTGATGTTACAACGGACGACCTTAAATTTTATAATAGTGATCTGAATTATGTGTGGGAGCCAGGTGAGTTTGTTATCTATATGGGAACTAACTCACGTGATGTGAAATCAGCCAGTATTACCTGGACTAAATGACCTTCTGATTAAAGAAAGATAAATGATTTTTAAAAATATCCTGTTACCGGTTCTTTGTCTTCTTCTGACATCATGTGTGAAAAGAGACATGGAACCGGTTGACTATGTAAATCCCAATATTGGCGGTATAAGTCCTTTGCTTGAGACAACAGTTCCCTTGGTTAATCTTCCCAACAGTATGATGAGGATCCATAAATTGCCAGGCAACTACATGTCGGAGAAGATAAATGGATTTCCCCTGATTCTGTGTGGTCATCGCAACGGTACAGCAGGATTAATAATGCCTTCCTCAGGTAGTATTTCTTTTAACCGTGACAGTTGGCAGAGCAATTATGATCATGATTTTGAGGTTTGTAAACCTTATTTCTACTCTGTGTGGCTTAAGGATCCGGATATTAACATTGACCTGGGTGTGGCTCATAAATCTGCATTTTACCAATTCAGGTGGAATAAGGATGAACAGAAAAACCTTATGATTGGTGTTTCGGGACAGGGAGAATTAAAGGTTATTGATCATAATACGATAGAGGGTTACGAGATTTACAGGAACAAGGTAAAGGTCTTCTTCTGTATTAAAACAGAGAGGGCATTTTCCTCCGATATGTTATATGATATTTCTGGTAATTCAAAAAGCAATATATCCACCGCTGGTGATAAGGATAAATCGCTGGCACTGGTATTTGACATAGCGAAGAAGGACATATTAGGGATGAAATACAGTGTCTCTTTCGTTGATGGGGAACAGGCCCGAAGAAATCTTGAGGAAGAAATACCAGGCTGGGATTTCGCGCAATTGTTGAAGAAAGGGGAGGATGAATGGAACGAGGCACTTGGTAAAGTACAGATTAAAGGCGGGACTATTGATCAGAAGAAAGTATTTTATACTGCATTATACCGGACCTATGAAAGAATGACTGATATTTCCGAGGATGGACGATATTACAGCGGTTATGACGATATAGTTCATTCTGATGAGGGTGTCCCCTTCTATGCAGATGACTGGATGTGGGACACGTATCGTGCAGCACATCCTTTGCAGGCAATGCTCAACCCTGTTATTGAGGGCAATAAGATTGAATCATATGTGAGGATGTATGTTCAGAGTGGATGGATGCCCTCATTCCCGATTCTCTTTGGAGACAATCCATGTATGAATGGTAATCACGCAGCAGCGATAATAGCTGATGCATATTTCAAGGGTATCAGGAACTTTGATGTGGAAAAAGCATATGAGGGGATTAAAAAGAATGCCATGCAGGCTACCCTTTTGCCATGGCGTAACGGGCCTATGTGTTCCCTGGATAGCTTCTACCTGGACAAAGGTTTTTTTCCTGCATTAAATCCTGGAGAAAAGGAAACGGTATCTCTCGTTCATCCTTTCGAGAAGCGCCAGGCAGTTGCCGTGACGCTCGCAGATAGTTATGATGCATGGTGCCTGGCACAAATAGCTAAGGCTCTCGATAAAAGGGAAGACTATGAATATTTTATTAAGCGTTCACAAAACTACAGGAATCTTTTTAATAAGGAAACCGGCTTTTTTGCCCCACGGACCTCAGATGGGAACTGGGTCGCCGATTTTGATCCCATCCGCTCGGGGGGACTGGGAAATCGGGATTATTATGATGAGAATAACGGTTGGACATATTTATGGGACGTTCAACACGACATAAGGGGATTGATAGAATTACTGGGTGGAAGGGATAGATTTATCAGGAAACTTGATCAGCTCTTCATTGAACCACTGGGCATGTGGAAACCTGATTATCTGGCGCAGTTCCCTGATGCTACAGGTCAGGTCGGTCAGTTCGTGATGGGCAATGAACCAAGTCTGCATATTCCGTACCTCTATAACTATGCAGGAGAACCATGGAAGACTCAGGAGAGAGTAAGGATGCTTCTGGAAACCTGGTTTACCGATTCTCCGTTCGGAATACCTGGCGATGAAGATGGAGGGGGATTGTCAGCTTTTGTGGTTTTTTCATCGATGGGTTTTTATCCGGTAACACCTGGTATCCCGGTGTTTAATATAGCTAGTCCTGTATTTACGGAAATAGCAATAAAACTACAGAATAATAAGACCTTCCGAATTGTGGCAAAAAACAGCTCTCTTCAGAATAAGTATATACAAAGTGCTACACTTAATGGGAAAAAATGGGACAGAGCATGGTTCAGATGGGATGATATAAAAGAAGGAGCTACACTTATACTGGATATGGGCTCTAAACCTAACTATTCATGGGGATCAAATCCGGAAGATGCACCTCCATCGGGGATATGAGAAACTGGTGGTCAGGAGGGAGATTAAGAGACAAAGAGACAAAGAGACAAGGACAAAGAGACAAAGAGACAAAGAGACAATACTAAATACTTTATACATTGAAAAAGAAACAAGACAAACAGTTTTTAGACAATATGAGTAAAAACCCGGCTTACTGGAAAGGGCCGTTCTATTTTAACAGGAAAGATCCAAGAGTAATGGTACCGAAGATGCATAGTTCAATGGGATATACCTTTAATTGTGCTTCACCATACACATATCTTTTCATTATTGCCCTTGCCGTTATCATCGCGGCAACAACGATATATTTCAGTTAAAATTACTCACCCGGCATATGTCAGGAACCTGGTTTAAATGCCCTGGTTTCCTGATTTGGCGTCTTCCAGGATAACAGGATAAAAATATCCATAACCGAAGTCTTTATCGAGCGCAAGAGTACCCTCAAAAGTTATTATATCGCCTACTTTTGCAGCCTGCTGGGTTGTAACGGTCAGATCATATATGCCTTCATAATCTGTTCCATCCTGTATATGAATCCAGTTCTTCCCCATTATACCGGGATTATATTTAACTACCTGGCCTGTAATCTTTATTACTTTACCATCATATGATTTCTTGTTTGCCAGGAGGTCGGCTATTTTGATACAACCATCACATGGAGTGACTTTAACATCTGCTTTAGCTGGCTGGGCAGGACCTGGTGATTGATGTGGATTTGCCGGCGCAGTCTTTTCTGGCTGATCAAAGGATTCTTTTACCAGTGGACCTGATTTAGGACCTTTACAAAAGGTTAATGAGAACAATAACGTAAATAAAATTGTAAGCTTCTTCATTTTTAAATTTTTAGGGCTGCAATATAATAACAATATATAAAACATAACTGCTAACATACTTATTACAATGTGCGGGATGAAAAAACAATGTTGGACCAGAGTATGTTTGAAGCTTCACAAAGGTTCCTTTCAATTTTATCAGGAATAATAGTGTTGTAAGTAAAACCAGATTATTACATATAATATATGTTATCTTTTTGTTACTTTTGCGCCGCCTTTGTGGTTCGGGAAACGGGATGCTCTCTATTATGCATATTCTGGCCACTTAAAGTGTCAATTATATTAAAGATAAATGGATTTAAGGTCGGAAATAAATAAAAGAAGGACTTTTGCTATAATAAGTCATCCGGATGCAGGGAAAACAACACTTACTGAAAAATTATTGTTGTTCGGGGGTGCTATTCAAACAGCGGGGGCAGTAAGAAGCAATAAAATAAGAAAGAGTACTACATCTGATTTCATGGAGATTGAGAAACAGAGAGGCATTTCAGTTTCAACATCGGTGATGGCTTTCGATTATAAAGGAATCAGGGTTAACATTCTTGATACCCCGGGTCATAAGGACTTTGCAGAGGATACATATCGTACCCTGTCGGCAGTTGACAGTGTAATAATCGTTATTGACAGTGTAAAAGGTGTAGAGGAGCAGACACGTAAACTTATGGATGTTTGCAGGATGCGTCATACTCCGGTTATTTTATTCATTAATAAGATGGACCGGGAAGGTATTTCTCCTTTTGATCTGATAGACGAACTTGAGCGGGAATTGAAAATTGCTGTTTCTCCATTCACATGGCCAGTTGGAAATGGGAAACTTTTTAAAGGAGTGTATGATCTGCATAAAAAGGAGATGCAGCTTTTTACCTCTGAGAAGACAACCGTTTCAGAAAGTCTTATCAGCACAAAGAACCTTAATGATCCTAAATTGAGAATATATTTGGGTGACGATAGAATCAGCAAGTTGAATGAAGATGTCGATTTCATTGAAAATATGTTTGAACCTTTCGAACTGTCACTCTACCGTGATGGATACCTTGCTCCCCTGTTTTTTGGCAGTGCACTAAATAATTTCGGGGTTCTTGAACTTCTTGAGATATTTCTTAAAATAGCTCCTCACCCTGGCCCTCTGGAGACTACTGAGAGAATAATAGATCCATGGGAATCACCCATGACAGGATTCATTTTCAAGATACATGCAAATTTAGACCCGAAACATCACGACAGGATAGCTTTCCTCAGGATAAGCTCCGGAAAGTTCGAGAGGAACAAATTTTATCTTAATACCAGAACAGAAAAGAAAATGCGTTTCTCCTCCCCAACCAGCTTTATGGCAAATAACAAAAGCATTGTGGATGAAGCATTTCCGGGTGATGTAGTTGGACTTTATGATAGTGGGAACTTTAAGATCGGAGATACTCTTTCAGAAGGTGAAATGATCCACTTTAAGGGTGTTCCCAGCTTTTCCCCGGAGATACTGCGTGAAGTCATAAATCTTGATCCTCTTAAAACGAAACAACTGGATAAAGGAGTACGACAGATGACTGATGAGGGAGTAGCCCAGCTATTTATCCAACAACCTGGTAACAGGAAGATCATTGGTACAGTTGGTGAACTCCAGTATGAAGTAATAAAATTCAGACTCGAAAATGAATACGGTGCGAAATGCACTTTTAACCACATGCCAATCGTAAAAGCATGCTGGATTACAACAGATAATAAAAAGGAACTTGAAGAATTTCTAAGACGTAAACAGTCTGTCGTTGCACTTGATAAGGACAATAATCCGGTATTTTTTGCGGAAAGCGAATGGATGCTAAAGCTTGCCAGGGAGAACTTCCCATCACTAACATTCCACGAAACATCTGATTTCAAAATCGGAAAAAAACCGACTACAAGAGTAGCCTGATTTCCACGATAAATTTTATGATTATAATAACATTATCATAAATTTATTTAACACTTATCTGGTGGAAATCTTGTAACTTACATTTGAATTGCAAGGTCTGTTTTTATGACAGCGGGGTACTGTCTGAACTTTGTTGATATTTTTATGGTTAATTCTAAAAAAATGAGTGATGTTTTACAAAAATGAAATACAGCAGGTGATAAGGCGTTGTTTCACTGCGGAGTATAAATCCAACTGGACCAGATCAGATACGTTTGTGGATCATGACAGCGAGATTTCGACCTTGATACACGATGTCTTCGGAGGCGAGATACTGAAAACTCATAAGAATAAGAGATGGCATTTTTATAACAGGATAAATGGTGAGAAGAGTGGATCTGGCAATGCCGGAATCGGAAAACTGCATCAGACATTAAAATATTTGAAGATATCCCTTCAAATTCTTCTGAGACTTCAGATTATTTTGACAGGTATGATTATTCAACATTCTTCATGAAATTTGTTGAGACTTTTGAAGAGACAATAGGTCTTGGCCAGATTACGCATGGCTTAGCATCCTGACAATTACATCCTGTTTGAATATTGTTATCACTTAATTTATAAGACACAATAAGTCTATCAGGTAATTCATATACTGCAGGTATCAATATTCTGTTGAACATAAGCCCATACAGGATGTTTAAAAACTGAATATTATTAAAGGCATTCTGTTTGGTTTTGCTTTAAACAGAGCCTCCAGCATTATTTACTTAGTTTTATTATATTCAATTAAGCATCTTTATATTATGAAATACAGACAACTTGGAAAAACAGGAGTACTTGTATCTGAGCTTTGTTTTGGAACTATGACATTCGGAGGAAAAGGATACTGGAAAGCAATAGGAGAACTTCCTGAAGTGGAAGCCACAAAACTCATTAAAAAATCAATTGATGGTGGAATCAATTTCTTTGACACTGCAAATGCATATTCGGAGGGATTAGCAGAAATACTTCTTGGTAAGGCTTTTAAGAATCTTGGTATATCTCACCAGGAGGTTTTTGTAGCTACAAAGGTGAGGATAAGGATGGGAGAGGGAGCTAACCAGGTAGGCTTGTCAAGACTACATATTCTCGATTCCGTAGACGATAGTTTAAGGCGACTTGCTCTCAATCATATTGATCTTCTATATATACACGGTGTGGATCCGGTTACTCCACTTGAAGAAACCATGAGGGCATTGGAAGATGTAGTAAGGTCAGGGAAGGTGAGATATATTGGCGTGAGTAACCACCCCGCCTGGATGGTTACAAAAGCAAATGGTATCTCGGAAAAATTTGGCTGGTCGAAGTTTGTTGCATCTCAGAATTTCTACAGCATAGCAACCCGTGATATAGAACGTGAAGTGGTTCCAATGGCATTAAGTGAAGGCCTCGGAATTATGCCATGGAGCCCGCTTGCCGGTGGTTTCCTTTCAGGAAAATTCAGACGGAATCAGGAAGTAAAGGATAAGAGCAGGAGGGTTAATTTTGATTTTCCTCCTCTGAACAAAGATAAAGCTTATGATATCATTGATCTCATGGCGAGAATCGCTGAACATCATAATGTATCCGTTGCAAGGGTGGCTCTGGCATGGATAAAGGATAAACCTGGTGTTACAAGTGTCATAATTGGTGCAAAAAATGAGGATCAGCTTAATGATAATATTGCCTCAACAGAGCTTGTTTTGGATAATGCTGAGATGAAAGAACTTGATGATATAAGCGCATTAATAAAAGAATACCCCGGGTGGATGGTTGAAAGACAGCTCATGGGACGTTTCCCGGAGAATAAGTAGTACTTCCATTCGAAAATATCTTTTCTTTTCGGAAGTAATCTCTGTCAATTATAATATTCGTTTATTCAGGTGGACCAGAACAGAGAATTTATATATTTTTATATATAAAATCTGTAATATAAATTTTTGAATTGAAACCTGGTAATAATGAATATTTCTGTCAAAGCTCTTTCCTCTGACCTGCTTGAGGATTATTTATATTTTTTCGATAATATAATATTTTCAGAAAACCCTGGCTGGTCGAAATGTTATTGTTATTCATTCCATTTTACCGGTTCGGCAGATCAATGGAACAAAAAAGATAACAGGGCTGCAGTTATTTCTCTTATTAGAGAAAACAAAATGAATGGCTATCTGGTTTTTTCTGGTAATTCTCCTATAGGCTGGTGTAACGCAAATGACAGGGATAGTTATCAAAGGCTGCTAAAATATTACAAACTGGTCGATAATGCTGATGATAAGGTATGCTCTATTGTATGTTTTCTGGTTAGTCCGGAATTCAGGAATAAAGGAATTGCCGGCAAATTACTTCAGCAAATAATCATTGACTATTCGGCTCGTGGTTATGATTATCTGGAGGCTTACCCTGGCAAAGGTACCCTGTCATGTGAAAAGCACTACAAAGGACCACCTGATCTTTATAGGAAATTTAATTTCAACATCCACAAGGAGTACCCTGATTATAATGTTGTAAGGAGGTATCTGAGGTAATTTGTTCCTGTTAAATGAGATCTTCAAAAATTAGGATCAGAGAAGACTGTTAGAATAAAAAGAAGGAGAATGGCTGTTAAAAATCCATAAAATGAGAGTCCCGTTAGCTTTAGTAATTAATACATTATCAGCATTGTAAACGATTTAAGATAATAACTGACTTATCACCATGAAAATCATAGATTTAAGACCTGAATTTGAAAATATTTACTTCTGTTGTCTGGAAGACTGGTCAGATGATATTAAAGAAGCTGGTAGTCATAAGGCATGCTGGTACAGGAAAATAAAAGATAAGGGACTGAAGGTCAAACTAGCTCTGAGTGAAGATGGAAAAGTATGTGGCATGATCCAGTACCTTCCGGCAGAAGTGTCAATAGTTGAAGGTAATGATCTCTTTTTCACCCTATGCATCTGGGTTCACGGACATAAACAGGGGGTAGGTAACCAGCAGAAAAAAGGTATAGGTAAAGCCCTCCTGAAGGCCGCGGAGGATGATGTCAGAAGCTTGGGGTCAAAAGGGTTGGCTGTTTGGGGCGTTGTATTGCCTTTCTTTATGAGGGCATCGTGGTTTAAAAAACAGGGTTATAAAGTAATAGATAAAGATGGCATGATGCGGTTGTTATGGAAGCCATTCCGACAGGATGCGTCTCCTCCTTCATTTATTAAACTCAAAAAGAAACCTGGATTAACACCCGGTAAAGTGGATGTATCTCTTTTCATGAACGGTTGGTGTCCTGCCCAGAATATGGTATATGAAAGGACCAAAAGAGCTATCAGCGGGTATGAAGATATTATTGAATTACATGAATATGACACTTTTAATAAAGAAACCCAGAGAGATTGGGGAATATCCGATGGTATTTATATCGACAGGAAAGAGGTACGTACAGGCCCTCCTTCATCTTATAAGAAAATAAGAAAGATAATTGAGAAAAGAGTGAGAAGGATTAGTTATTAATTCTAACAATGGGAAATAATATTGGACAGTTTTTTTCCAAGTGACAATGAATTTATAACCAGGCTACCTGACTAAATTTCTGAAGTATTGTAGATTTATGATAAACTTCTGGGAGTCAAAATTTAAAGACAAAAATGATATTTGGGGATTTGAACCGTCAGATTCTGCAATTATGGCACTGAAGACATTCAGGAAACATAACTGCAAAAGTATTCTTGTTCCCGGATTTGGCTATGGTAGGAATGCAAAATTATTCCTTGATGCCGGATTTGATGTTACAGGCATTGAGATATCGGATTCTGCAATTAAAACAGCAAGAGAAAAAGGTCTTGGCTGTACGGTTTATCATGGATCAGTTGCTTCAATGCCATTTGATACCACTCTATATGATGCAGTATTTTGTTATGCCCTGATTCATCTTTTAAACAAACATGAAAGGAAACTATTTTTAAGGGCATGCTTCAGTCAGTTAAAAGATGGTGGAATGATGATTTTTACAGCTACAATAAAGAACGCAGGATTATACGGTGAAGGCAGATTACTGAGTAAAGACAGGTATGAGATTGAACCCGGATTAAGAGTATTTTTTTATGATAAAGAGTCAATAACCAGGGAGTTTTCTCCTTTCGGTTTGTTCGAATGTAATGAGATCTCTGAACCCGTGAAATTTATGAATGGGGTTGATCCCGTCAGTCTTTATTTTATAATGTGTAAAAAGGTTTATAAACCAGGGGAACAGTCTGAACAATTACTGGCAAAAAATACTTAGTTATCTTATTTAATCAGGCACAAAGATTTTATGATTACAAGTGAAATTTCGATACAAAGGCTAATAAGACAAAATATTGTTGGACCAAAAACCTGGCGAGTAAAGGATTTGGCTGGTTACTTGGGTGCTGTTCAGGCCCAGGATTATAACATGTCAAAATGGGCATTTGGCATCCGGCTTAGAGGCTCAACAGAATCTATGATCAATGAAGCAATAGATAAAGGAGAGATTATTAGGACACACATTTTAAGACCTACATGGCACTATGTTTCCTCTGATGATATATACTGGCTTCTTGACCTTACTGCAAAGCATCTCAGGTCATCAATAAGTTTCAGGGACAGACAACTTGAGTTGACTGAAAGCATATTTAGCAAGAGCAACGCAATACTCGAAAGGTCCCTACGCGACGGAAATAGTCTTACTCGTGCCGAGTTGTCTGAGAAATTCAGAGAGGAAAAATTAAACACTGTTGATGGTAGAATGTCACATCTGCTTTTTAGGGCTGAATCTGAGGGTCTTATCTGTAGTGGAAGGCAAAGAGACGGGAAACAGACATATGCATTATTGACTGAGCGGGTACCCTTAATAAAGAGGCTAAGCCGGCCGGAATCTTTACGAGAACTTGCACTCAGGTATTTTACAAGTCATGGACCCGCAACACTTCGGGACTTTACCTGGTGGTCGGGGCTTTCAGTACCAGAGTCCAGAACAGCGCTCGAGTCCGCTAATGATAATCTGATCTTTGAAAGAAAGGGCGACCAGACATATTGGTTTGCCGAGAAAAGAGATCGTAAATCATCCGGATCAATGGACCCGTTTTTATTGCCGGCTTTTGACGAATTTCTGATCAGTTATCGCGACAGAACAGCATCTCTTCATTCCTTGAATCACAGGAAGGCAGTATCAAACAACGGAATGTTTTTTCCTGTCATTGTTAAAGATGGGCAGGTAATTGGAACATGGAAACGTTTATTAAAACCAGGGGATGTAATCATTGAGATAGATATCTTCGATGATTTTAAAAAGGAAGCCGGTATAGATTTAGGTAAAGCAATGGAGCAATATGGTGCTTTCCTTAACAGGAATGCACATGTTATTTACAGCAATAGCAATTCATCGTTGTATCAATAGTATAATTTTTTCATATTTTTGAATCGTAGTATCCAGAAATTTAACTTTTAAAGTTACCGGGTAATGAAAAAAATCATGCGAGTTTTATTAAAAGTATTGTTCTCAATATTTGGTTTAATAGTTGTGATCGCTGTTTTCACTGCTATTTATTTTAACTCGAATATCATCAATATTGAAGGGAGGAATAAGTATAAAGACGTTGAAATAAAGGAAATTACAAGTAATGGGTTCACTTTTAGGGATTTGAACAGGAATGGTGAGCTTGACATTTATGAAGACAGCAGAAAACCGGTGGATGACAGAGTAAAAGATCTATTGTCACAAATGACACTGGATGAAAAAATCAGGTTGCTAAAGGGTTCTGGCATGAAATCGGGATTAGGACTGGGCTCCTCATCTGATGGAGTCCGTGGAGCAGCGGGGACGATCGTTCCAGTTCCACGCCTGGGTATTCCCTCAATTGTTCTTTCCGACGGGCCTGCCGGCTTAAGGATTAATCCTACAAGAAAAAATGAAGATAAAACATACTATTGCACTGCCTTTCCAATTGGCACATTGCTAGCATCTACCTGGAATGTTGACATGGTTGAAAAAGTTGGTGAAGCAATGGGTAATGAGGTTTTGGAATATGGCGTTGATGTAATCCTGGGGCCAGGAGCTAATATACAAAGGAGTCCACTGAATGGAAGGAACTTTGAGTACTATTCTGAGGACCCGGTGGTAAGCGGGAACATTGGAGCGGCAATGGTTAACGGGATTGAGTCTAATGGTGTTGGGACATCTGTAAAGCATTTTGTTGCAAACAACCAGGAGACCAACCGATCATTCAACGATGCAATTATTTCTGACAGAGCTTTGCGAGAGATTTATCTGAAGGGATTTGAAATTATTGTAAAAAGAGCTCAACCGTGGACGATCATGTCATCTTATAACAAGGTAAATGGAACATATACCTCTGAAAGTCATTACCTGCTGACAGATATTTTGCGTAATGAATGGGGTTTTAAAGGTATTGTAATGACAGACTGGTTTGGCGGGAAAAATCCGGTTGCTCAAATTCAGGCAGGAAATGATCTTCTTGAACCGGGAACAAGAAAACAGTACAAATCTTTAACAAAAGCAGCCGAAAAAGGTGAATTATCGGAGAAAGATATTGACACTTCAGTAAGTCGCATTTTGAAGCTTGTTTTAAATTCCCGGAAGATGAAACAATACCATTTTAGTAATAATCCAGACTTGAAAGCTCACGCACAGGTTACCCGTCAGTCAGCATCCGAGGGTATGGTTCTTTTGAAAAACAACCAAACACTTCCTCTGGAGGGAATAAAGAATATAGCTCTTTTTGGAGTGACTTCCTATGATTTTATAGCAGGGGGAACAGGTTCAGGTGATGTAAATGAATCCTATACAATTTCACTTGAAGAAGGTCTCAAAAACGCTGGCTATGAAATAAACGAATTGGCCAGAAAAGCTTTTGAGGCACATAAGGAAGCAAATAAGAAAGCATTCGATAAACCGGAAGGTCTAACCTCAATGATGAAAAAATATTCTCCACCTGAGATGATTCCAACAGAAGAACAACTCAACCAGTTTGCAGGTAATGCAGATATGGCAATAATTACAATCGGCAGGAATAGTGGGGAAGGGACTGACAGGATTAAAACAGATGACTTTCTATTATCAGGCGTAGAACAGGAATTGATAAAAAAGGTCTGTGATACTTTTCATGCATCTGGCAAGAAAGTGGTTGTTGTATTGAATATTGGTGGGGTAATTGAAACAGCCTCCTGGAAAGACATGCCAGATGCTATTTTATTGGCCTGGCAGGGGGGACAGGAAGGGGGGAATTCTGTTTCAGACATTTTAAGCGGGAAAGTAAATCCGAGCGGAAAGTTACCGATGACATTCCCTGTTGCACTTGAAGACCATGCATCTAGTGCCAACTTCCCAATGGATGCTCAGGGCATGAACCTCAGCTCATTCATTTTTGGGAAAAAAGAGAAACCGGTGAATGAGCAAGTACGCAATATAGACTACACAAAATACGAGGAAGGTATCTATGTAGGATACCGTCACTTCGATAAAAATAGTATTGATGTCTCTTATCCTTTTGGCTATGGTTTATCCTATACCGACTTCGAATATGATAAGTTGGATGTTAATGTAGCCGATGATACCATTAATATTAAGGTGAGCGTTAAGAACACCGGAAGTGTAGCAGGTAAAGAAGTTGTGGAAATATATGTAGCTAAACCAGATACAAAAATCGATCGTCCTGTTCAGGAGCTTAAAGCATTTGCAAAAACTCCAATGCTGAATAGCGGGGAAACTGTTGTTTTGTCAATGAGAGTACCTGTTTCAGATTTGTCCTACTGGAATGAAGAAAATTCAGGCTGGACACTGGAAAAAGGTGCTTATACTATCACCGCTGGTTCTTCATCCCGTGATTTAAGACTCAGTAGTGAAATCAAACTGTAATCTTTAGGCTTCTTCAATTTAACAACCTCCTGCCACAGAAGTTGTTTTCTTTCTCCGCCGTATCTCAACAGTTTTTTTCTCGTTTTCTACATTCACCGCGGCCCCATTTTTGGGTGCCGCCATTTTGGCAAAATCATACATCGGGACTCCTTTTTCAAACGTCGTATCAGCTTTAATGGCAGACAGGTCATTTTGGTGTTGAATGTAATACTGGTATCCTCCCAGTAGCACTTTTACATTACTGAAACCTACCTGTCTGAATAACATCCAGGGGCCGTTGGCCTGCAACTGGTCATCGCCGTACAGAACAACTGTAATATTTTTTTCTTTAAGCTTATTAAGCCTTTTGATAAATTCTTTTTTTGATAAATCTTCGGCCTGGATATTTTCAGCTCCCGGAATGTGGCCGTGACTGAAAACATAATCATTCCTTATATCAAAAAGCGCGACATTCTGCATTTTATTATTGAGAAGATCGTTGAGCTGCCAGGGATAAAACAAGGCATCTTTATTGGTTAAATCTTCAAGACTTTCATGTAAGTCTGTTTTATATGTCAATACTGGCTTTGACATGACTATTATACTGGCGATTATTATAATTACAATCGCTGAAAAACCAACTATTGTTATCCATGGATTTGATTTGTGTTCACGCATTGTCTGATGTTTTAATTTCTATTAGCAGTTGATCAGCAACCTCCTGCAGCAACATTTGTTTTTTTCCTTCTTTTAACCTGGACAGTAACCTTTGAAGTATTTTCGTTTGCTGATTTGGTTCCCGTGAAATACAACATGGCACCTCTGCGGAATTCATAAGTAGCGAATGCTGTTGCAGGTTCTTCTTCTGATGGTTTTTCAGGATTTATGATGGTTTCCATCCATCTGTTCAGTCCGCCTTTCATGACATAGGTTCCATTGAAACCAAGTCGTTTGGTTAATACCCAGGCCTGGTCGGCAGCAATGTCGTCGTTGGCAATAAAAACCACGTCTATACCAGGAATACCAAAATATAACAGGTTATTCTTATTAAGGAGACTATCAAGGGGTATATTTATGGCGCCGGGAAGTGAAAAATTGTTATACTCATCTTCATTCCTGACATCAATAATTTCCAGGGAAGGGTCGTTTTGAATGATCATTTTCGCTACATGGTCGGTGGTCACGTATCTTGATGACCGAATGATATCCCACAACAATTGCTGCGGGGCTGTTTCCTTTGGATTATTGGTCTCTTTGAAAAACATGGTTCCAAAAGCCAGAACAAACATTAAAACGGCAAGAAAAATATACTTTTTGTTCATTTGATTAGAATTTGTATTCGGTTATATTTTTTCTGATGCGTTTTTCAACAAACCTGACGGCCCAAAATGCGACGAGAGCCACAACAGTAAATGCCAGGGCAAACCAGTGGGCGGGTATTCCGGTAACCTGTGTCAGTGTTACATTCCCAAGGAACCCGCTGTTAAAAAAGCCTGCCATATAGGGGTAACCCATGGTAAAGCCGGCAATACCCAGGTAAATCCCTGCCAGGTAGGCAACTGCATCCAGTTTGCCTATAGCTATGGCCGTAAAACTTGTTCCGGGACAAAAGCCACCCATGATAAATCCGACACCCATCATTACCCCACCAAGGATCATCGGTCCAAGATATGTGGGCAGAATGAAAATTCGCTTAAGGTCAATCAGTCCGAAATGATCAAAATATAATAAGCCGACCATGGCTACGATAACTGCAGTAAAAAATACCCTCAGTACCACGAAGTTATAGCCGTAAAATACACCGACAATATTTCTGGATGATGAAAACCCTGATGCTTCAAGTATAAAGCCAAAAGCGATTCCGATAAGAAGGGCAATGACAAAGCTCCAGTTGCCGGCAATAATACCATTAGGAATTAAAGGTCCCATAATTAATTTTTTTTAGTGTTTATGTTATATTTTTGCTTGAACAGCATATTCAATATTTTATTAAAATGTATTTAGCGAACGGTCGTCTGATTTCAAAATAACGGCTATTAAATCCATAATTTTCTAAAAATACGGGCAACGGCATAGCCGGTGCCAAATATGGCAAACATGACGATCACACCACCAAGGGAGAATGTTGCCGAGCCGCTGAGAGCCGCTCCGCTGGTACACCCCCTTCCGAAACGGCTGCCAATACCAAATAAGGCGCCACCGATCAGGGCGGTGATCATTCTTGTCTTACTTGTAATCTTCGGGCTGTGTTCAACCCGGAATTTTTTCACCCGCCCAAAGATGACACCCGAAAGCAGTCCGCCAATGAACATTCCGATTGACTCAAATACAAGCCATGAATACAGTGGAGTATGGCCGTTGTCAGTGATCGATGGGCCCATATAGGTGTTTTCTTTGGCTTTCGTGGGGGTAATGACCTTAGCTGTTGTGACTACTGCATCTTTTACTGCTCCGCTGGCACCGAGTCCGCGCCCCGTGATATACACGGTAAGCAGTACCAGAAGACCTAACAATATTCCCCCGAGATAAGGATTAATATATTTAAGTTCATTTTGGGTTGCTTTATTCATCGCTTTTATATTTTTGAAGATTAATGTATGAAATGGGAGATCTGTCCGGCTTCAACAATGATGAAACGGAACATAAGGCCGCCAAATAAAACCAGGGCTGCCGGTATCCATTTGGGAACATGAAAACCTTGAAGTTCCATGGCTTCCAGTACAGCCGGGAAAATAAGTCCAAGGACAACAACAAATGTCCAGAAACTCACGGTATAAGGTCCACCTAAGAATAGTTTTGCAGCTTCAATGGAAGTCTGTGATCCTGCCCAGAATCCCATAAACAGGTGAATGATAAGAAAGAGTTCAACGATGATTAGGACGAGGTCAATCCGACTCAGTATCTTTCGTTCTTTAACATCTTTGCTGATCCAGATCGTGGCGGCCAGTCCCGTTGAGAAACCGGAAACAAGAAACAAGGGTCCGAGTATGGATGTGTTCCACAGTGGACGGGCGTTAAAAGCCGACAATAAAATACCAGTGTAGATTCCCAGGATGATCGCACAATACATCATGAACCAGGCCATAACAATACGATATTTAATCAGCAAGGCTTCAATTTGATTTAAAAATTCGAATTTCCATTGCCACCCGGGAATAATTTCTTTTAAGTAACTGGCAATCCAGAGTATTGAAAGGGGTGTTATGGCCATTAGTGTCCATGCTCCCCAGCTCATCGGCGATTCAACACGAATCGTTGTATAAAGGTTCCAGAAATAGAGTTTGTGGTTTAAATCCCAGAACAGGGAGGCGAGTCCGATAACCAGGACAATTGGCGCCAGGATTGGTGCCCATTTCACTGTTGCCTGCATTGTTTTCTCCTTCCCGGTGATCACAAAATAGCCGGCAAAGAACAGGATTCCGGCAGCAAGTCCGCCAAGGAACAGGTAAAATGGAATCTGCCAGTGCCAGACGTGAAGGTAAGGATCGACATTAGGAATATGGCGTCCGCTTACAAATAGTTCTTCGCTCATCTTTTCCAGTTTTTATTATGTTAAGTAAGAAAATACAATTGTGGTTTAGTCCCGGCTTCGGGTGATAATACTTTCCACTGGCGGTCTTTCATCGCCCGCGAAACATCGCTGTTCGGATCATCCAGATCACCGAAGTGAAGGCAGTAAGTAGGACAAACATCGACGCAGGCCGGGTTCTGTCCTTTTTCAACGCGTTGTACACAGAAGGTACATTTATCTACATAGCCATCCGGGTGAACATATCGGGCATTGTAAGGACAGGACGCGATGCATGCGCCACAACCAATACACTTTTTGTCGGTTACTAATACGATACCGCCTTCAACCCTGTGACTGGCACCCGTCGGGCAGCAACGTACGCAGGGGGCATTATCGCATTGGTTGCAACGTTCTGATCTGAACTCAAGGTGCAGACCTGGATATTTCCCGTTTACATTCTCCACGATCCAGTCGCGGCAATAACCATGGGGAACATTATTCTCCGTCTGACAGGCTACCACACAGTCGCCACACCCAACACATTTTTTTGTGTCAATTGCCATTGCATATCTCATGCTTTAACCTCCTTTCCATTGCTTTTAGGATCTTCTTTTAAAAAAGTAACAAAATTTCCCCGCATTCCTGCGCCACCCATTACCGGATCAATCGCAACATGAGTGATCATCTTTTCATCGCTTGCCCCGCGGCCGAAAGCGCGGGTCAATTTTTTATCTGGTTGTCCGAACCCGTGAACCATATAAACAGAATCCCAACGGATCCTTTCGGTTACCCTGACTGCAACCGGGAATTCGGTTACGACATCATCCTGGTTCTTTAACCATATTTTCTGACCGTTCTTTAATCCCCATATATTAGCTACCCTGGGATTCACCCACACATTGTTTTCGCTCATCAGATCCCATAGGTTATGGTTATTGATGGTACGGCTGAATGTATGCATGGGAGCTCGCCCGTAAATAAGCCGGTAGAAATTTTGTGGAGGTTCGGGGTGGGGTTTGTAAACCGGAATGGGATCAAACCCTGCATCGGCCATATCACTGGAATATAATTCAATTTTTCCGGTATTGGTGTTAAACTTATAATCTTCGTTATCTCCCAAATAGGGAGGACCACTCTTCCTAGGGAATGATTTTATCCCGATTTTTTTCATCTCTTCCAGGGAAGAACCAACCTGTTTTAACTGCCAGTCGATCACTTCAGAATAATCGTTGTAGTTGAAATAGTCGTGAAGGCCCAGCCGCTCACCAATCTGTTTGGTGATCCACCAGGCGGGTTTTGATTTGTATTTGGGTTCTGCTGCCGGCATACGAAGGGCAACATTCGGAATGCGGTTCTGCGCTGCTCTCAGGAAATCATAGCGTTCAAGATATGTTGCTTCTGGTAATATGACGTCGGCATAACCGGTAATTTCCATTGGCATAGTATCCATTACCGCTATGAATTCGACAGCATCGGCAGCCTCTTTAAAAAGTTTTTTATCGGGTAGCGAAATTGGCAGATTCGTTCCGCCAACCAGCCAGGCTTTTATCTGGTGTTTATAATTCAGACGGGGAATGGATGCTTTTAGCAATTCAGTGGTAATACCCATCGTGGCCAGCGGAAATTTACCTTCATTGACATCTTTCCATGTCCATTTGGGCTCGGGATACTCCGGCTGGGGAAATTGCGGAAGCTTTAATGCTTCAGGCAGATACAAACTGCCTCGTTTTCCCCAGGCGCCCAACAATGCGGTCAAAATAGCCATGGCTCTTCCCCTCTGGGTGTCATCACCATACCAGACGGTGTGCCTTCCGGGATGAATAACAACCGCGGGTGCTGCTCCGGCCATGGCTTTGGCCGTTGTCCGGATAACATCCGGCTCAATTCCGGTAATGCCATACGCCCATTCCGGCGTCATGTTCTTTACGTGGTCCTTGAGAAGATCAAAGCCAAAGGTATACTTGTTAACAAAATTTTTATTGTATAAATCGTCATTGATCAACACGTGGATCCAGGCCATGAGTAATGCGATATCCGTGGCTGGTTTTATTGGTAACCAAAATGTGGAATGCCCGGCTGCAGTTGAAAACCGGGGATCTACCGTTATGATAGTGGCTTTGTGATCGATAGCTGCCGACATTTCCTGAACCTGCGAATTATGCATGTTTTCACCGATATGTGACCCGATCAAAACCAGACAACTGGTATCACGGATGTCAGTGTTCTCAGGTGAGCCAATGAAGGCACCGAACGTAGAATAATAGGCCGCGGAACGGGACCCGCGACAGTTGGCATATGCCGGTTCGGCATTAGTCTCAGAGCCATAGGCACGCATAAGATGTTCAAGGTGAGCCCCGGGACTACCGTGGTTGAATAAACCAAACGCTTCGGGTCCGTACTTCGTTTTTACCTCTTTCATTTTATCCGCCACCATATCAAGCGCTTCTTCCCATGTGGCTTCCCTGAACTGCTGTGAGCCGTCTTTCAGGGTTTCCCTGATTAACGGTGTTTTAAGCCTGTCTTCATCAAAATACATTCCCACACCTCCTGTACCTCTTGGACACAATCGGCCGTTGCAGTGCGGATCATTTTTATTCCCAACTATCTTCCTTATACGACCACTTTTATCCACATAAACCCAACCGGCGCATTTCCAGAAACATATTTCGCAATAGGTTGGATACGGTGTCAGATCTTCATCGCTCACCGGTTTCTCAACGTCGGGCTCTAATAACCTGAATATCCCCGAACTAAAGGCACTTAGCCCCATGGCTGCTAATCCGGCTCCAACAGTTGAGATTTTAATAAATTCCCGTCTTGTTTTCATTCTTGACTGGTTTTTTCGGTCTGTTAAAAAAATAACAATACAAAACTAAAAAAAATCTATTATATAAAAATGTGTATATATATAGATAAATAGACGTGAGGTGTAGCTAGTTATGAACCAGCGTACAATATTGAAAATATAGAATCATGTCTATTAGCTATTTAAATAATCAGATTGTTATTAAATTAACATCTGGTAAAAACTTTTTACCAGATAATTTAGAATCATTATAAATAATATATTAAGCATTCCTGTTATTGACATATTCTATATAACATCTTAATAATCGTTCTGATAAAATAATAATAATAGCAGGTATGGTTGTATTATCAGCATATCTTAAAAATAGTAAAATGCATATATACAATTAGATATAAATAGTCCTTCTGCGTTTTTTGTGTTATTTCACAATGATTTTTTGTTCTGATCAGGTATTTATGGGTTTGTCTGGAATTTACAATCAACGGATACAACTTTTACTTTTACACAGTTCCCGGGGAAGGCTTTAGGCTGTTTATGTGTTGCAAGTTTATTACTTTTGAAATAAATTTTTAGCAGATGGGAAACGTGGGCCGGCGTTCTTTTCTTCGTCTGGCAATTGTTGGTGTAATTGCCTTGTTTGTTTTTTTATGGGACCGTCTGATCTTCGACCATCTGGAACTGAAGAAACAGAAAACCCGGATTTTACCTTTTAACAGAAACAAGACGGTCTCGTTCGACGGCAATTATCTGGTGGTCAATAATGATGAAAAAACCACAGTATTTTCGGCGCATTGTACTCACCTGGGGTGCATCATAAACAAGACAGAGGGAGGGCGACTGGTTTGTCCCTGCCACGGTTCGGAATATGATCTGGATGGCAAGGTGGTGAAAGGCCCGGCCTGGAAAAATCTTGATATTGTTCCTTCTAAAATAGCAGAAGATGGAGATCATATCGAAATTATCGGTTAACAGGGAAACAAAGAGGGATCAGACGACCTATGGGACACTGGCAATGGCCATGTTCTGGATCGTTCTCGTTTCGGGGATACTGCTCGCTGTGCCTTTCGATGTGGGAGAACCTTACTTAAGTATCACCGGGTTAGTGGTGAGCAATCCATGGGCTGCTCTTGTAAGGAACCTTCATTTTTGGAGTGCTCAGTTCTTTTTGATATTCAGCCTGATTCATCTATATGATCATTTTCACTACAAAGAAAGTATCGGGTTGAAGAAAGGTGTTGCCTTGCGGCTAAGTCTGGGGTTATTGATCATTTTCCTGGCCATGCTCACAGGCTTTCTCCTTAAAGGTGACGCCGACAGCTTACAGGCCAGGCAGATACTTGAAACCCTGGCTCAACGCATTCCCCTGATCGGGAAGATGCTGGCTTTTTCATTATTGGGTGATTCCGGTAGTTTCCAGCTTATTTACGTGCATCACATTGCCACTTTTACCGTTCTTATTTCCATCGTCATGGTGGAACACAGCCGTAAATTCTGGCCGACAGCCCATGACTTTCTTCTTTCTTTTTTCTCGCTTTTACTGCTGAGCTCATTCTTTAGCGCGCCATTGCACGATAATCTTAATCCGACTGTTAAAGGTCCGTGGTATTTTGTCGGTTTTCAGGAGATACTGCACTGGCTTAGCCACCCCGAATGGTCGTTATTGCTTTTCCTGTTTGTCCTTGTCCTCGTTTATGTGGTCAATTCAGGAAGGGGTCGTGCAGTTTTTTTTAGTAAGAGAAGCTTGTTGATTTTTGCTGGAGTTTATTTTGTGCTTACCGTTATCGGACTGTTTTTCAGGGGTGAAACCTGGAAATGGATCAATCCCTGGGATCCCGATTACCGGTATTCTGTTCTGCATAATTTCAAATCGCCACGTGTGGAATTTTCGCCTGATTTTAGTCTTCAGGAGGCTGCCGGATCGCCCGTTATTATGGGCAGGAAGGAAAGCTGTCTTGTTTGTCATAAAACACCTCAGGGATTTATCGATGCGCATAAACCAGGGACTATCGGGTGTTTTTCCTGCCATGGAGGAGATCCCTTTGCCACATCCAAAAACCAGGCTCATCGTGGAATGATCCTCATCCCGGGGGACCTGGCAACAGCCGGGCAAACATGTGGCACTACACAGTGTCACTTCGACATCGTGCAACGTCTGCCGTCGGCATTAATGTCGACTCTAAGCGGGATGATCAGCGTCGATCGGTATGTGTTCAACGAACAAAGCAATCCCGACAGCCTGACAGATGTTCATTACCTGGGCAACTCACCTGCCGATGTACACCTGAAAAATCTGTGTGTGCGATGTCACCTTGGGAATCCGAAAACTGACTTCGGACCGATAAACGAGATGAGCAGGGGAGGTGGCTGCCTGGCCTGCCACCTGAATTACAGTGCGGAAGCTGAAACGGCACTGGCACGAAATCCCGACACCTTGCTTAACGTCCATCCTTCGATTAGTATAAAAATCACGGATGACCATTGTTTCGGTTGTCACAGCCGCTCAGGACGTATATCAACAAATTACGGAGGGTGGCATGAAACAACGATGGAGACAGATAAAGTACCTGATAGCAGCAATTACCGCCTGGTTGAAGGAGACCGTATATTCGTCAAAGAACCTGAGGATATTCATCATAAACTGGGGATGGAATGTATTGACTGCCATACTTCATACGCGGTGATGGGCGACGGTAAATTTTATACTCATGAGGAAAACCAGGAGGATGTTCAGTGTATTGACTGCCATTTTAATGGTAAACCATTGACGGTTAAGACAGCTGACCTGGATAATGAGTCAGCGATCATCGCCGCATTACGTTTTGGGAGTATCGAAAATAAACACTTCCTGAAAACCCATAAATACGGGCATCCGTTGATCAATACGGATGTGGAAAATGATTCTGTTTTCCTGATTACCAAAAATACCGGGAAAAAAATGGTTATGAAAGCACCGACCGATGCCTGCACTCGAGATAATGCCCATGCCACTCTGTCGTGCTCAAGCTGTCACAGTTCATGGGCACCAAGCTGTATTGGCTGCCACAATACTTTTAATCCGAATGTCTCCGGTTATGACATGTTGCGGAACAAAGAAGTTAAAGGAAGCTGGATTGAATACATCGGGAGTTATTCTGCCAAAGAACCGGCACTTGGGATCCGTACCATTGGGGGCCAGGTAGAAGTTATTCCGGTCAGCCCCGGCATGGTGCTAACAATCGCTAAAAAATCATTTACATATGAGAACGGCGATTCGGTAATTTTTCATCGCTTGTTCGCACCTGTTGCCCCTCACACTACTGCCACCAGGGGAAGGGATTGCAAAAGCTGCCATAACAACCCTGTTGCCCTGGGTTATGGTGAAGGAAAATTGGTCTATAAAATTGAAAGCGGAAATGGGAAATGGACCTTCGAGCCTCTTTATGAAAATGATGTACACGACGGTCTGCCTGCAGACGCCTGGACAGGATTTCTTATGAACCGGACTGGCAAGGTTTCAACCCGTACCAATGTATCGCCATTTGATATTAAAACCCAGCAAAAAATTCTGACGGTCGGTGCCTGTTTAACCTGTCACGACGGCTTGTCGAATGTCATGAAGCAATCGCTGACAGATTATCAGAAAACGCTTCATCAACGAAGCTATAAGTGCGTTATGCCAGTTTGGTAGATCTGTTCATTCTGAGGAATCTATCAGCAGGTTATAAGCCGATTGTGTTTTAATTCAATTGTTTTCCAGATACTGGCAGAGTAAATTTAAATTCACTGCCTTTTCCAACTTCACTTTCTGCCCAAATCTTTCCTCCATGCTTTCCTACAAATTCTTTACAGAGCAATAATCCTAACCCTGTTCCTTCCTCATTCTCTGTCCCTCTTGTTGAAAGAACTTCAGATATATTGAAAAGTTTCGTCAAATCACCAGGGGCTATTCCAACACCATTATCCGAGACTGATATTATAATATTTTCAGAATTTTCGTCAGCATTAATATTTATTTCACCACCAATATTGGTATATTTTATTGCATTTGACAAAAGATTTCTTAGTACCGTTTTAATCATATCAATATCCGCAAATATATTTGTTTCATCTTGTGCCAAATAATTAATTGTGAGGTTTTTTGCATACGCATTTGGATTAAGTAGTTCAAGAATATTCATACAAATATCCCTGAAACTTATTGATTGTGGATTGAAAGGAATCCTGCCCTGCTGTGTTCTTGCCCATAACAATATGTCTTCAAGTAAATTAAAAGCACTTCGTGCAGTTGATTTAATTTGGTTAGCGAGTTTTTCAATTTCGTCAATATTGAGTTGGCGAATATCTTCTGTCAAAATATCTGACAGACCAAGCAAGTTAGAGAACGGACTTCTTAAATCGTGTGATAGAATAGATATAAAGCGGTCCTTGTCGGCATTAAGTTGAAGCAATAATTTCTCATTCTCTTTAATTGCCAGTTCGACGTTCTTAAAATCAGTTATATCCGTATTTACACCAATGAATTTCACAGGTTTATTAGCTTTATCTTTAACTATTTTACCATACGCGCTGATATTTCTGATATTACCATCGGGTCTTATAATTCTGAATTCAAAATTTGCGCTTTTATCCGATTTTATTGCTTCTTCAATATTAATTTTAATAATATCAACATCATCCGGGTGAATAAATTTGATAAATTCGTTAAAATTGATTTGATAATTACCTTGAGTATTACCAAATATCATATTAAAATTATCATCTATTTGAATTGTATCAGTAACAAAATCATGCTCCCAGACACTTATGGAAGCTGCAGTACTTGCAAGGACGAATCGTTCATTAATACTCTTCAGGCTTTCTTCCAACTTCTTGCGCTCAGTGATATCATAAACAGTTCCAATGACACCGATAATTTCTCCATTTACATTTCGCAGAGGCACATTTTTATCTGAGGCCCACCCGGATTTATCAGAACCAGGAAAATTAAAGGGGAAATCAATAGCATTAATGATCTCGCCATTTAATGTCTTCTGAAGGTCTGCAATTACGCCAGCCTCTTCTAAGAAAGGGAATACTTCAATGGCATATTTCCCCAAAACCTGTGAAGCGGGAAGTCCTGTTAATTTTTCCATAAATGCACTCCATACTGAATAACGCAGATTACTGTCATAAACTATAACGCCTTGATCTATGCTATTAATTATTTGTGAATTGAATTGACTTGATTCTGCTAAATTTCCAAGTGAATAAATGCCTTTTAATTCTTTAATTCTATCTTTTAAATTGTTTTCACATTCTTTAAGTGTTTGTTCTGTCTGCTTGTGTTCGATAATGCCTTTTGAATATGATGTTTTTAATAAATCATATTCCTTATGCAATTTGTGTAACTCTTTTATTAGTCCTTCTTTGGTATTAACCTTAGTATCCATATTCTATTTATTAACATACTTTTTTATTAATTCATACAATAGGGTCATATTAATTGGTTTAGAGATATAGTCATTGCATCCTGCTTCTATTGCCTTTTCTTTTTTATCTGAAAATGCAAAAGCTGTTTGTGCAATGATGACTACATTTGTGTTAAATTGACGGATTTGACAAGTGGCTTCATATCCATCCATATCGGGCATTTTAATGTCCATCAATATCAAATCAAGGTCCGGATTATTCCGACAAGTCACTACGGCTTCTAATCCTGTTTGTGCATTTAAAATTTCTCTGCTGAAATTTTTGATTCTTAGAGTAAGCAGATATCTCGATATTTCATCGTCATCGGCAATTAATATTTTAAGATTCCTTATTTGAACGTCTGAATCCTTTTCAATAACAGCATTTTTTAATGCGATTTTTTCTTCCGATACAGCATTGTAAGGAATGGTAAAATAAAATATCGAACCTTTTCCTTCTTTGCTTTCTACCCAAATCTTCCCATTTAGAATTTCAACATAAGATTTAGATATTGATAGTCCCAAATCTGTTATCTGTAATGCCTTTGTATCCCCTATATCAGTCTGAATAAAAGGTTCGAATATGGCTTCATGCTTATCCATAGGTATGCCAATGCCACAGTCTTTTACAAAAAATTCAAGGTACTTTCCGATTTTTTCATACCCAAATTCAATTGAACCTTTATCACTGTATTTAATAGCATTCTTAACAAGGTTAATAAGGATTGAATAGATTTTTTCAAAGTCTGTTTTAATGATTGCTTCGTTTGATGGCAAACCGTTTTTAAACGAAAACTGCATCCCTTTACTTTCGACTTCAGGTTTGAAGAAGTTGTAAACGAATTCGATTTGCTCGTTTATATTCGAATCCTGTTTATTAACTTTCATCAGTCCGGATTTTATTTTCGAAAAATCTTCAACATTGTTGACTGTATTGAGCATGCGTGCGCTGCTTATCCCGATAGTTTTAATAAAATTTTGTAGCTCCTCACTTGTTAAGTTCGGTTCTTTCAATAGTTCGGCAAAGCCAAGAATGCCGTTCATGGGAGTACGTATCTCATGACTCATATTTGTGAGTAATGTGGATTTGAATTTGTCGCTATCTTCGGCTATTTCTTTGGCTTTAATTAGTTCTATTTCAAACTGTTTGCGCTCGGTGATATTTCTACCTAAACCCGTAACACCAATAATCTCATTCTTGTCATTCGTAATAGGATTAAAAAAACTTTCATAGAAGGCACGATTTGTATCTCCGCATATCCTTACATCCGAATGGGATTCACCCCTTAGCGCATGGTCATAATTATCCTTCGCTACTAATCTGTCATCATCCGAAGTGATACAGTCCATAATATTCATCTCTGTTTTAATATCCTTATTATAGGCATACTTCATGAAATCCAAATGAGCTTTGTTAAAATACAAATACTGATAATTTTTGTCAATGGAAAAAATTATCGTGTCTTTCTGGTTCTCGATGCTTGCGGTTAAAAGCAATTCGGATTCTTTAAGTGCTTCTTCTGCCCGTATTCGCTCTGTAATATCATTAATGCTGGATATAACGCAGAATTTGTTATTGAGTTTAATAATTTTGGCGGAAAATAAGCCCGTTATGATTTCACCGTTCTTTTTTTTGAACAAGAATTCCTTACCTGTCACATCCATGCCATCAAGTAGAGTAGTTGTTACCCACTTTCTCTCTTCAATATCTACCCAAATGTTAAATCCAATTTCGGAATTGATAATTACCTCTTCATTGGTGAAACCTAAAACAGAGGTAAAGGCATTGTTAACTTCGATGAATTTTCCATCTATCAAATTTGTTAAAGCGATTAAATAAGGGGATGACTGGAAAGCCTTTGAATATTTTTCTTCGCTTTCATACAAAGAATCCTCCACCTGTTTGCGCTGACTGATATCAACTATCGTCACGAGGCATTGTCCGGTATCTTTGGTAATGATACCAATAAGGTAAACATAGACAGGCAGGCTACCATCTGTTAACAGCATTACATCACATAATTGTTTGGTTTTGCTTATAAAAATTTGCTCAAGGAACTGATTGAAGATTGGTTTTGTATTATCTGAAATAAAATTTCCAAGCCAACGGTCTCTTAAAAATGAGGGTTTTTTGCCAAGAATTTTCGAAGTAAGGAGATTTAACTCGAGGATTTTACCTTCTCTGGTAAGTGTAATATAACCTGATGGTGCAAAATTATATAATTCGATATATTTTTTTTTAGCTAGTTTTTCCTGCTTATTTGCCAGCACGAGTTCTTTGTTAAGAATGATTAACTCTGCTACTAATTCTTCCTTTTCCTTTGCCAGCACGAGTTCTTTGATAGCAATGGCTAACTCATCTGCGCGATTTTGTTTTTCTCCTTTAGCAATGACTAACTTATCTTCTATCCATCTTGTTTTTTCTTTGTCAGCAATGACTAATTCTGCTATCCGTCTTTCTTTTTCTTCGTTTGCAATAAATAACTCTACAGCCTGTTTTTCTTTCTCAGCGATTTGAAAGACAAGTTCTTCGTTAGTAATGAGTAACTCTTGCAATTTTCCCGTTTTACTCATATCATGTTTCGATTAAGTCGTGTACAATTGAAAATCAATTATATTTAGGTGGATGCTAATAGCTTTCAATTGCGAATAGATTTTCACAGAGCAAAGGTAAATTTATTAATTGCGATATACGTTACACAATTACTTAAATAAGTTACACAAATCACACATATTTAAGTGTATAGTAATGATTTATGATAGTACAAAGTCTGTCGATTTCCCCAAATTCTGTATCACGGCTATTGACAGTTGAATACAATGATTTTAATGAAGATTTTAAGTCAATAAATATTCTCGATTCACAAGGAAGGTTATTAGTTATGGATCAAGTTGTATTACCGATATAGCAAGTTGATTCTTCAGAATATAAACCTGGGTTTTATATTCTGGAATTTATGATTTCATCAGGTAAAACCCAAAGAATTAAGGGTTTGAAATATTAGAGGATTGGTTAAGAAATTATGCAGGATTACTCGCTCACGATGGTCGCTCATGATCCTTATGGGGGAGAAGCTAAAAGAAAAGGCTTTGCCACGCTACGCGAGTCAAATCAGGATTACCTTCGGTGATCCTGATTGGGGGAAACTAAAAGAAAAAGCTTTGCCACGCTACGCGAGTTAAATCAGGATTACCTTCGGTGATCCTTATTGGGGGAAACTAAAAGAAAAAGCTTTGCCACGCTACGCGTGGCTACGGGCTTTTTTCAGTCAATCGTTTATGCAGGTGAACCTGCAACACTCTGAATGAAAAAAGCCCTTCCGCTTCGCGGAAAGGCTTTTTCTTTTGTCGGGGTGGCAGGATTCGAACCTGCGACCCTCTGGTCCCAAACCAGATGCGCTAACCGGGCTGCGCTACACCCCGTAAAATGAGTCGCAAAAATATAACGAGTTTTTTTAATATCATAGTGTTAAGAAGAATAAATTGGTATTTTTCTTCCGGCATATTGCTTATCACATTCTGTTTTACGATATTTGAAAAGATAATATATTGATTTATGGTCATTTAATAAATGAAAAATACTATGATTAAACTACCTGCCTTCAAATCTGTTTTTATTTTTTTAGCCATAGCGGCACTGTTTATTACCGGAGAAGCTTATTCTCAGGATAAGTCCTCAGATAATCCTCCTGCCGGAAGTGTCCTGATGGTTTATAACTATCCTTCTGATAATGCTGTATTGTATCAGACGACCGGTAAAATTGTTCAGGACATGGACATTAACGGACAGTCTATGCTGGTAAATATTTCCACTTTCCTGAGATGTGGAATAAAATCAGCCGGACTGCTGAATGATAAACTAACTCTTGAAGTAATGATCGATTCAATGGCTCAGGAAATCGATTCGCCGCAGGGTACAGCCGGTGGTAATATTGAAGATGTTAAGGATAAAACCTTTAAAGTAGTTATTGCTCCGGACGGAAGAATGATAGACCTGTCTGAAGCTGCCACTATACCTATTGTTGTTCCTGGTAGTGGAGAGACTGATGCTTTGAATACCTTTTCCAATTTCTTTCCTGTATTGCCTGATAAACCAGTTAAAGTTGGAGATACATGGGTGACACATGATACCTCAGATATCAAAGGTACATCCATGACAAGATGGGCGCCAACAGAAGCAAACTGGAAATTTGAAGGTTATGAAGATTACAACGGGATTCAATGTGCCAAAATAACAGCAACTATATCAGGAACCATGAAGATTACCAATGAGTCTCAGGGGATGAACATAAGTACAGGTGGAACATTTACTGGTGAAAGGACATTGCTCTTTGCGGTTAAGAAAGGTTATTTTGTTAAAGAAACTGTAAAGACAAAGATGAATGGTATGGTAGAGATACTTGACCAGGGGATGTCGTTCCCGGTGGTCATGAATGTTAACTCAACCAATGAAGTTATTAGGTAGTCATTTCATGTTGCCTTTTACCGCTTTTATTACAATTCCGCTTAAAGGAACCTTTCCTTCTGTTTTGAATGAAACCGGCGAGGTAAACTCATTTTTATCATTATATACCTGGATATAATAAAGTCCTTCTTTTGAAAAAGTAAGTGGAATATTGTATGTAGTTCCATGTCTGTACATGGCAAGATCCCATGGCAGGATTTTCAGGTATTCGTCACTTGAAAAGTCATCATAACTTCCCCGTTTGCTTATCTGCGAAGGACTTAGTGGTTGGGGCATCTTCTCGTAATATACAATAAGAAAATACAGGTAGTTGGTGCCGTCAGTCTTTATTGTGATGTTTGAAGCAACTCCGGTACTGACAATTTCAGGGATATTCTCAAATTCAAGATACCTGTCAATAAACTCCTCATAATACCTGAACTGGTTTCCGGAAATGTAATACCCTATTCCAACAAAGTTGTGAGTCTTGTTAATAATATTCCTTTTATGACCGTCGCGGGGTGATTTTTCTGACATAAAGGAATTATGTCCGTCTTCCATTTTTGTTATGATGTCGGATTCATCCCCGTTATACCTGCCAGTTGACCATTCACCGAAGGCATTTTCTGTAATATGATCATACCCTCCTGCAAAAGCGTATCTCTGATAAGGTTTTTCACCAGCCATGTTCCAGTGACCAACATAGCCATTGTCTGCAGCTTCCCTGCAAATCTTGTTTGCAACTCTCGATGCAAGGATATCGAGCTTCACCGGAGGTGCTTTATACTTCTTCCTGCTCCTGTTAATGACTTCCAGTTGTGCGAGCTTCAATTTGATTGCCTTATCATCGTCCTTGTACTCCATAAGTCTTAACTCGCTGTCGTTTTGTTTCTTGTATATTTCAAAGTCATTTGTCTGTTGACTATATGCAGGCCTTGGAAGAAAGGAGCGGGGGAAGAATAATAGTACGAGAATTATTCCTGCCAAGATCTTAATCTGTTTCCATGTCTTCCTGAACATATCCTTAAAAGTATTGTTTTAGAAATGTATAAATAAAAATTTTAATAGGCGATAATGCGGTACCTTTGAAACGGTTTTAAAAATAAATATATTATAATGAAAACAAATAAACTTGGCTTAATGTTTTTTATGTTAGCGTTCTCCCTGGCTGGTTTTGCACAGGATAATGGGTTTTACAGCTTTAAGGTTAAAACTCTTAATGGGGGTGAATTTGATTTCAGTTCCCTGAAAGGTAAAAAAGTAATGATAGTGAACACAGCTTCCAAATGTGGTTTTACTCCCCAGTATAAAGACCTGGAGGCTCTCTATAATGAGTACAAGGGAGAATTGGTGATACTGGGTTTCCCGGCAAATAACTTCGCTAACCAGGAACCTGGTACTGCCAAAGAGATAAGGGAATTCTGTACTCAAAATTATGGAGTCACTTTTCCTATGATGGCTAAGATATCCGTAAAAGGGGACGACATGGCACCTGTATATAAATGGCTTACATCTAAGAAGGAAAACGGGGTTATGGATTCGGAAGTAAAGTGGAACTTTCAGAAGTACCTTATTGATGAAAACGGAAAACTTGTCAATGTGATCTACTCCAAGGAAAAACCAAATTCAGAAAATATACTTGCATGGCTTAATACAAAGTAGGCGTAAGGGCGCAACGGCATAAGGGCACAAACCCGCCTGCGCCAAGGCTATGGCGTCATAGGGCATAAGGGGAAATCAAAATATAGTATTGTAATTAACAGTACTCCTTTGAGTTGAGATTTTACACTGTCTATAGAAAGAAAGGAATAAACATCTTTGTCTCCTTCATATATTGTTTATACTGGTCCCCGAACTTCGATACCATTTCTTTTTCTTCAATACTGGCAGTGATTAAAAGTGCTAACAGGTTTATTATGCCAAGGACAACCTGCAGGGTACCTGGATCCTTTAACATTATCCCTGTTCCCAGCATGAAAACGGAAAGATAGAGAGGATGCCTGATATACCCGTAAATACCAGATTTGACAATGACTGATGTGTCCTCGAAATTTACAGTAGGATTACCCCTGTTCTTCAATAACAGGTAGCCAGCCAGCGCCACATAGGCTGATACTATAAGCATGAGCCATGAAATTATATGGATTGTTGTAAAGGGGTCAATTAACCATGCCCTGTAATTAAGCACAAAGAGAATAAGTACACTTTCAAAAGCGAAGAACCGTGATATTCCATGGTATCTTCTGTACTTTATTGAAAGAAACCAGGATAACAATGCGATGATCACTGTCCCTGCTATTATTATGACCCAATTTAATGATTGCATATTATCAATAATTTAGATTTTGAAATCATGGGCTAATAATTCACTACCATAATAACAATTATCTTGCAATTATTCCCTGTAAGTTTTTTACCACTTTTGATTCAGCTTGCTTTCTCGTTCACCTTTTTTATGTATTTATACACTTCAATCTGTGATTGATTGACCTCTTTGCCTTTTTTAACAAATTTATTCGACTGGGTATCATCTATAACTCTGGCTTTAACATTGTCGTCCCATTGAATGTCGAATACTTTCCTTATTTCGCATTTAATTGTTTTATCGAAAATTGGACAGGTAACCTCAATCCGGTGATCAAGGTTCCTTGGCATAAGATCAGCAGATGAAATAAATATCTGATCATTTCCTCCATTGCAGAAGATGAAAAACCTCGAATGCTCAAGGAACCTGTCAACAATGCCAATTGCCTCAATATTTTCACTGACTTTTTTAATTCCGGGTATTAAAGAACACATTCCTCTGATTATTAACCTGATCGTTACACCTGCATTACTGGCTTCATACAGGTACTGAATAATTTCTGTATCTGTAAGATTATTCAGTTTCAGGTATATAAAGGCTTTTTTCCCCTCTTTTGCATTCCTGATCTCATTTTCGATCAAGAGGTTAATTTTGTTTCTCAGGAAGAAAGGAGAAAGTACAAGGTGATAAAAATTGTCTTTTTTATAATTGACACTGAAGAAGTTAAATGCTTTATATACTTCATTGGTTATCTTTTTATTTGTGGTTAACAGGAGATGATCAGTATAAAGCCTGGCAGTATCTTCATTGAAATTTCCTGTTCCAACTGCAGCGTATCGCTGAGTTGATTCATCCTTGATCCTGGTGATCAGACACAATTTGGAATGGACCTTAAGTCCCGGAACCCCATATATAACCTTGACTCCTTCGTCTAATAGTTTATTCCCCCACAACATGTTAGCTTCCTCATCAAATCGTGCCTGCAATTCGACAACAGTTGTAACGGTCTTCCCATTTCTGACCGCATTCAACAGGGCATTTATTACACTTGAGTTACGTGCCAGTCGATAGAGAGTTATCTGTATTGATGTTACATAGGGATCAATTGAAGCTTCCCTCAGGAGATCAATGAAGTGATCAAAGGGGTGGTACGGGAAGAATAACATGATATCCTTCTTTTTTACAGCTGACAGTATGCTTTTCCCGGGAAGGATATCCCTGTGTGGTACCGGCGGGAGAGGAGCATTATATAATTTCTTGCTCTCAAGATAAGGAAAGTTCATGAAATCCTTAAAATTATGATACCTGTCTCCGGGAATAACCACATCATCAGGCCCGAATTTAAGCTTCCGGGTTATTATGTTAAGCAATTCCTGCGGCATTTTCCGGTCATAGATAAATCGAACAGGAGAACCTTTCCTGCGCTGTTGCAGACTTTTTATCAGCTTATCAATATAACTCTCTGAAATATCATCGGCAATTTCCAGTTCAGCGTCCTTTGTAAGTTTTATGGTATAGGCTGAAATCTCATCAAAATCAAATATGAAAAATATCTCGTTCAGTCCAAACCTAATAATATCTTCAAGAAAAATAACATACTTTTCATCCTTTTTGCCAGGTAACACAATGAATCGGGGTAATATATCAGTTGGAACCTCCAGGATCGCAAATCTTTTCTTTTTAGTGTCCTTCTTAATAAGATAAATCCCAAGGTAAATACCGTCATCGGTTAGATCCGGAAATTTTGAATCTTTTTCAATCATGAAGGGCATAAGCCTGGTACGTAACTCGTTATGAAAATATTCGAGCACAAAATCAGTTTGTGCCGGATTAAGTTCCTTTTCATTTATTACATATATACCATGTTTTTTAAGTTCCTGCAGAAGAGAGGAATATATCTTTTCAAACCATGTGTTTTGTGATAAAACGATATCATAGACTTTTTTTAAGGTGGTTTTTGGACTGTAGCCCAAAATTTCCTTTGACCTGGCTCCGAAAAGCGACAATCTTTTAAGGGTCGCAACCCTTACCCTGAAATATTCGTCCAGGTTATTGGAATAGATACCCAGAAACTTAAATCTTTCAATAAGCGGGACATCTTTATTCTCAGCTTCCTGCAATACCCTTTCATTAAAATAAAGCCAGCTTATTTCCTTGGGCAGATAGGTCTTATTCAGTGAATTTTTCCCGGTTTTAGGAAGTAATCCATTATTCCGGTGTTTTGTTTTATTTCCGACCATTTCTGTATATTAAATGAAATACTAACTATCCCGCATTTAGGCATAGATTCACATCCTCCTGAACAGAGTCTGTTTGTTATTTCTGAAAATGAGGGATTATGTCCGAACAACATTATTGTATCAGTGTCATCACCTGTCTGCATAAGGATATTCTTCAAATGCTGATGGTTTAACCTGTAATAAATATCGTCAATGAGTACAATCTCAGATGTTTCCTTTCCGAAGACCTTGCTGAATATTACCGCTGTTTCTAGAGCTCTGAATGCAGGACTGGTCATAATAATACCGGAAAAACTCTCCTTTTCCTTCAACTTGTCTGCCATAAGCAGTGAAACGACCTTGCCTTTTATGGTCAGCGAACGTTCGAAATCAGAAATGATTGAACGAGGTTCTTCTGCCTTGGCATGCCTAACAAAGATCAGTTTTTTCATAATTCAGCAGATAATAAACAGTAATGACTGAACTATTGTTCAGGTTAAATACCAAAACTGGTTCCCATATTCTGTGCCTGCAGTACCAGTGGATTGTCACGTTCAACCAGCTTAAGTTTCCCTGAAACATCAGCAAGGGGTACAGAATCAATCAGGTTATTTTTTAATGCAACCATTTTGCCATAGTCCCTCTCTGCGATCATGTTGGCTGCTGCTGCTCCATACCTGGTTGCCAGGACACGGTCCATCGGTGAAGGTGTTCCACCTCTTTGTGTATATCCAAGGACAGTTTCCCTTGTTTCCAGTCCGGTGAGATCATTTATTCGCTTGCTAAGAGATTGTGCAGCTGAGCAGCTGTCTTTAACAGTATTTCTTATCCCTTCAGCAACAACAACAATCGAATAAGGCTTATTGCCGGCCACACGATTAACCAGGTACTCGGCAATCTTTTCTTCTTTATAATCGATTTCAGGTATAAGTATTACATCCCCTCCTCCTGCAATACCTGAATACAAAGATATCCATCCTGCATTATGTCCCATTACCTCGATGATCATAATACGTTTATGAGAGTTGGCAGTTGAGTGGAGGCGGTCTATGGCCTCCGTAGCAATATTAACCGCAGAATCAAATCCGAAGGTAAGATCAGTTCCCCATACATCATTATCAATGGTCTTGGGAATACCAACAACATTGAGGCCTTCCTGTGAAAGGAGGTTTGCGGTTTTCATAGTCCCGTTGCCACCAATACAAACAAGACAGTCAAGCCCCATCTGTTCATAATGTTCCTTTATTAAAACAGGTTTGCTTATTTCGTTCTTCCCTTTCCCGCTGCCTTTAAAGGGTTTTTCCCGGGAGGTTCCAAGGATTGTGCCCCCAAGGGTAAGTATTCCCGATAGATCGTGCTCGGTCAGTTCTGTGTATTCTTTATTAATCATTCCAGAGAAACCATCACTGATACCCATAAGCTTCATACCATACTTGACAATAGCTGTCTTACCAACTCCTCGTATGGCTGCATTTAATCCCGGACAGTCACCACCGGCTGTCAGAATACCGATTCTCTGTCCCATTGTTATTTTACTCATAGTGTATTAACTATTTAAATATTAAAAACAAATTTAACGTTTTCATGCTGATAATGAAAATAATAAAAATTTCAACTTTGATTACATGACATGAAGGAAGCCGGGAGATTAACCCGGAGTTCACATAGTACCACATAGTTTAACATATTTTCGTTCGGCCGGGATTTGATGTTTTGCCTCTATGGGTATATTTTTGTAACTTTATAAGATGAGGTAAAGAATTGATCATGTTATGGAGGTATCGGCATATGTTAAGATAAAGGATCTGAAACCTGTCCTTGCAGGCTATATTAAAGAATCCCAGGAATTGCTGGAGAATTCAGAAATTCCTGATGAGAAAGTGATTCATGATGTTAGAGTGTCGATGAAGAAATCAAGGGCAACATTAAAACTACTGGCTTCTCAGCTGGATAAAGAATCATTTGAGAAGAACATCAAATCATTACGGGAGGTTGGCAGACTTTTAAGCTCCTGGAGAGATATGACCGTGCAGAGAAAGGTGTTAAAGAATCTCCGTAAAAAATACCCGGCGCTCTTTTTAACTTTAAAGGATAATGAGCAACTGGCAGCAATATTAAATAAACCAGGTCCCTCAGCTGAGAACACTGATAAACACAGCATTGAGTTGGGACAGATAAAAGAGATCCTTCATAAAACTGGTTTTAGAATACGTTTCCTTTCAATGAATATGATTGATCCTCAGATTTTGATAAAAGACCTTGAGAAAACCTATCTTAATGTTACAGATACTTACTTGATATCAAGGAATGAAACCGGAGATTCAAGTATTCATGAATTCAGAAAACGGTCTAAGGATTTTTTATACCAGTTGTATTTCTTCAGACCGATTAATTCCTCAGGTATTAAGTCTCTGGAAAAGAAACTATATGGATTAACACTGAATCTTGGGAAATACAATGATCTGTCACAACTTATTAAAAATATTGGCTATGATCATGCAGATAAAACCCATCCTCCGGAACTGGATGAACTTGTTATCCGGATAAGGGACAGTCAGGATCAATATCTTAAAAAAATCTGGCCGGCTGCCTTTAAAATATTCCGGCCCGGACAAAACCTCTTTAGCCTTCTTGGATTAAAAATCCTTATTTTATAGCCTGGTTAAACAAATAATTTTATACCGGAACAGTCTGCACCTGAGGTTAAACTCCCTATAAGAACTATTCCAAAGAAAAAGAGAGCCGCCGGAGGGTGTCAGAGTTATTTAAATGTGTTTGGATATTAGATTTAGATTTCTAAATTTGAATCAAATTAATTTTATAATTATGAAAAGTAAAACATTATCCCTTTTTATTATCCTGTTTTTTGCAGTTGTTGCAGTGAATGGTCAGGATAAAGCAAAAAAAACCGGATCATCGGGTACATGGAAATTTGATGCTCCTTATGCACCTTATGGCTATAACACAGGTATTATCACTGTCGGATTTGAAAATCAAAAAAGTACTGCATCCATGCTATTTACTGGTAGTGATTACAAGATACCAGGTGAAAATGTCAGGGCTACCACAGATAGTCTTGTCTTTACTGTATACGTTGAAGACCAGGATGTTAAGGTTCTGTTAAAGGTTGAAGACGAATCCAGGATGTCAGGTAAAGCTATATATTCAGAAGGAGAAGTCCCACTTACACTGACAAAGTCTACCGAACCTGACACTCTTTGATTGTATTCTTACTTTCCTTCCGATACTCTTTTCAGAGCATTAGGCACCTGTAAAAGGTGAAAATCATAACTGTACACTAGAAATTTTTTCTCCCAGCGGGGAAAAAATTTCTCTTTATATTTCCTGAGGCCCTTGAAATGACCAAATGCCCTGAGGTTTTCATATGCATATCTTACAGTTTTTTCTGCAATATTCTCACCCTCTATTCCTGAGAGAGGTGCGAGACCAAGGTTGACTGATTTATAGCCCTGATCTTTCAGGTAGAGAAGTGTTCTGGCCATCAGCATATCAAGGACCCCGTTTGGAGCTGCATTGATTTTTCTGATAAGATCATATGTCGCCTCACCAGGTGCATAGTCCGGGATCAGGTTCAGGAAGGCATGAACCCTTTCCTCCGGGTCCTCAACAGTGATTATGGTCTGTTCCTTCAGTATGGTCCTGTCAAATACTCCCTGGGTAAAGGCAATTTCTTTCTGATTCATTTCATCAAGCCAGTTGTTTGACACCATTTCCAGCTTCTGCAACAGCCCTTCCTTAATCGGTGGATTGTATATTTTAACATCAAAGCCCTCCGAGGTTAACCTGTTTATGGCACTTCGTGTGCTCTTCATCCTGCCACCTTCCATTGTGAATGTTGTAAGATCGACAACAGCCTCCTCTCCGAGAGGGAAGCTTTTCTTTCCCAGACTCCTGTAAATGTTAATTGTCTGTAAAGGGATTCGGTAATAGATACTTACAAATCCGTTCTCAGTGCAGAACCTGTCAAACTCTCCGATTAACCTGGTTAGTGTATCCTGGTCCTTGCATACGGGATTCTCAAGAACAAAGGCAAAATGCCTGGTCATCTTGAAGGAGATGAACCCATCACGTTCCGCAGATAAGTAAATGAATTTATCCGGGTAAGTTTTGAAAAAGTCAAGAGGCGAATTACCATACTTTTTTACGAGCTCCAGGGCAAGATTCAGGTCCTCTTCAGTGTTATAAGGCTTGGTAAAATATGGCTTCAGAATACTGAAGAAAATGAAACAGATCACAGAACCGCTGAAGAAATATATTGAATAAAAGAAATGTCGTCCGAAAGATGTTAAAGGAACAAGTCCGCTATCGTCGAAAAGAAAAAACATTTTGAATATTATCTTTACTGATGGCCATAACCGGAAATCAATACCAAAATGATGTTTGTCCATGAAATAGAGGCCTATGATCCCGTAAAGGAGGACAGCAATAATACTGTATAATAATACAAAATAACTTATCCGGGTCAGCCTGCGGTGTGGTTTAAGTGAGTAGTGAGCACGGGTATAAATTAATGATAGTGATACTACTACTGCAAATATGGCTTCTTCCCAGTCAGCTCCTTTTACCAGATGGCCAACCGATGATATCAATGCAAGAATGAGCGCAATAAGCCAGGCTCTCCTGGATCCCTGTAAAAGAAACACACTTAAAATTATCAGCAATAATCCTAACACAAGCACAAACTCATTAGTACTGCTTACAAGTGCTCCCGGCAGAAACTCCTGTACAAACCTGAGTCTGACAGGAATTGCCGGCGTTATTGATGAAAGGATATTGACAACACCGAGAACAAAGATAAGCAGCGGCGGCATTATGCGAAGAAGTATGTTGTTTTTACGTGATACGAAACTTCCTAACCCTGCAACAAGAGGAAGCCAGAATTCGAAAAATCTGTAAAGCAGTGTAATTGATGCGGCAGCTATGACAGGAAAACCAAACTGATTCAGGATAAAGGTCAGGGATACCTCTATTGCCCCAAGTCCGCGAAGGAAAGGTGAGACAATGAGTATGAGCACCATTACAATGTATCCGGTAAAAGCAGCAGGCCACGATGCTTCGAATCCCAGTGCCAGCATGGCTACATAAAGATGGATAACTCCAAGAATCTCAATTCCGACTGAGAATAATAAAGTTACTAGAAGTTGTCTTCTGTTAATGCTCTGGTTTATCATCTCATCAAGAGTCACAGCTATTGATGGTCGGATTTTTGATAACCATCTGTATACCCTTCCTCTGTTTGATATGGAGTATATGACAGCAAAAAATAATGCAATCATGACCATTAAAAAAAGGAATCCTGCCACCTCTGCTTCCTGAAGTTTATACGTAATTAATGCAAATCCAAATACAGGGAAGGCTAAAATCACGACAGATAAAATGCTGAAGAAGGCAAAAAAAGCAGATGCAAGATGAACCTGTGATTTACTGACCCCCTGTTCTTCAACTTCGGAGGTGAAGAACGCAAGAGAGGAGAACCCTCCGGCGGGAAGGAAAACACTTATAAAGTTACGCTTCAGGAACAGTCTTAACGCAACCCTGATTGGAATTTTGATCCCCATCGACCTGTAACTGTGGATATACATTTCGGCCTGGAAGAAGATATAGACACAGGTCAGAAAAATTCCAAGGGAAACATACCACCCATTACTGGCTGCTAATTGTTCTCTTATCCTGGAAAGTTCAAGGTTTTCATGACGTATAAAGAAAGCAGCCATCCCAATAAGGAAAGATGCAAAAATGATCTGCCAAAGGAATTTATTATATAATAGTTTGGATATAAAGGACCTGGCTCTGTTCATAGTATTGTATCACTGCAGATTTCCGATGAGGAAATAGCTATCCAATAAGGATATTCCGGTTACGTAAATTACAACACTTTTTTTAAAAAAATGTTATTTTAATATTAAACTTAACTCCAGGAAATGTAATTTTATAAAATAATCCTGATCATTTCTATATGCATATAATCTAATCCGGTACGTAAAATTATGAAAAAAAATACACTAATCCTGGCTTTGTTCCTCCTGTTGCTAAATATCTCACAGGCACAGAAGATCTTTAAAGAGCCTAAGAGTCAAAGGATTACCATGTACACTATTAATGCCAAATTGGATCCGGTGTTAAAAACTGTGAATGGGGAAATGTCATCTTACTGGGTTAACATGTCCACGGACAATGTTAACAATATCCAGATGCATCTTTATCTTAATGCATTTAGGGACAGTAAATCCACTTTCTATAAGGAGAGGGGTGGTTCACCTGGTAAGGATGAAGCCGAGACAGGCTGGATAAAGATCTTAAACATGACAGACAGGGATGGTAGAGATCTTTTGCCTATGATGCATTTTATATCGCCTGACGATGGCAATGCCGATGACAGGACAGTTGTCAGAGTGGATCTGCCAAGGGCTGCCGGACCAGGAGATACTGTATTTCTGAAAATTAATTTTGAATCAAAGTTGCCATCCAGGATTATAAGGACAGGTTACAATGACGATTTTTTCTTTGTGGCTCAATGGTTTCCTAAATTCGGGGTCTATGAGACTGAGGGAATGAGATATGCGAAGAAGGGAGGATGGAATTGTCATCAGTTTCACAGTCGTTCTGAATTCTACTCAGATCACAGTGTTTATAATGTCACCATTACCCTTCCGGATAAGTATATAGTTGGAACAGGTGGTAAACTCATGAAGGAGACAGATAATAATGACGGAAGCAAGACTCTTTTCTATCGTGCGGAAGATATTGTTGACTTTGCATGGACAGCCTGGCCAGGATATAAAGTGTTTACTGATAAGTGGAAGAATGTTGATATAACTCTGCTTCTGCCTGTAGAGAGAACAGACCAGGTAAAAAGGCAGATGACTGCAGTTAAGGATGCACTTGAATATCTGTCAGAAAATGTTGGTCCTTATCCCTGGCCATACCTTACATTTGTTGATCCTCCTTCCAAAGGAGGCGGATCGGGAGGTATGGAGTATACCACACTCTTTACTTCGGAGTCATTTACCGGTGTGCCAGCCTGGCTTCATTTGCCTGAGATGGTCACAATTCATGAATTCGGTCATGCGTATTTTATGGGCATCCTGGCCAGTAATGAATTTGAAGAGCCGTGGCTTGATGAAGGTGTAAATACTTTCTGGGAAGGAAGGATCGTCGATCATTACTACGGTGAGAATTCCGGGCTGATTGACCATCCATGGTTAAGGATGTCTGACAGATCAATGTCAAGAATATCATATACTACCTCCGGAAGCAGAAAAGCTTCCACAAACAGATTATTTTCCTGGCAATATCCGCATGAAACTTATAGCATGATGTCATATTCAAAACCATCAGTAATACTAAATACCCTGATGGGTATTGTCGGGGAGGAGGCTGTTAATGAAATATTCCGGGAATATTACAGGAAATGGTCATTTAAACATCCTTCAGGACAGGATTTTATTAATGTGGCCAATGAAGTTGTCGTTCGTTTGAATGGTGATAAATTCGGACCCGATCTGAACTGGTTCTTCTCGCAGACATTATACAGCAGTGAAATATGCGATTATAAGGTTTCTGCAATAAGAAACCGGAAGAGAATAACTGATGTTAATGACGACATTGCCGGTGACAGTGTCCCTGATAGATCAGGTCAGGAAGCTGATTCCTTATATACTTCAGTTGTCCAGCTTGAAAGAGTTGGTGGAGTAATGCTGCCGGTTGATGTGCTGGTTCATTTTACGGACGGGAATGAGGTGAGGGAAACATGGGATGGAAAAAGCAGGACTAAAGATTTCTTTTATCCGGGAAGCCAAAAAGTTGATTGGGCAAAAATAGATCCTGAATTCAAAATTAAGCTTGACGTTAATTACATTAATAATTCTATGACTGTTAGCCCTGACAGAGTCCCTGAGAGAAGAATGTCGAATAAGCTAATGTCAATGATTCAGTTTATTATAAACTTTATTTCCCTTTAATCTATATGTATATGAAAATCTTACTTGCTATAAAATCTTCAGTTTTTCGCTCATTGAAAATCTGGAAAAGTGTCACAATAGTCTGGTTTGTATCATTATTGCTTTCGGGATTGTTGTCAGTACCTGTGAAAAATGTTCTTAATTCTGGCTTTTCAAACAGCATGATAACTGAGAAGCTTGCTCACGGTATCAATATAGAGGTATTTACTGATTTGGGAGTAACAATGAGTAACCTTATATCGTTTTTAAAGGCAGGATTTTATATTGCCATCCTTGTCAGTATCCTTCTTAATGCATTCCTTGCGGGCGGGCTGTTTCACGGGCTCAAGTCCTCGTCAGAAAGGTTTTCAACTGCAGATTTTTTCAGGGACTCAGCCAGAAAATTCTGGTCATTCCTTGTGATAAATTTAATTATGAGTATTATATTCTTTACTCTCCTCTTCCTGGTTGTAATTCTGCCCGTCGCGATTGTTAGTCAATCAGATTCACCATCTGAAGGGGCCGTATTCAGAACATTGGCAATATCATTGCCTGTGTTCTTCTTAATCGCATCGATTATCCTGCTCGTTGTAGACTATGGACGGGCATGGCAGGCAGCCCAGGACCGGATTGCCTGTTTCAGGGCTATAGGATTTGGATTTAAACAAACGTTCCTTACATTTTTTTCTTCCACGCCAATGATGCTGCTTATTCTGATTGTGCAGTTTCTCTTTGGATGGCTGGTTTTGTCAATACTTCCAGGCTTTGTCCCACAGGAAGGGGGTGGGGTATTTTTACTTTTAATATTATCCCAATCCCTCTTCTTTATTAAGATATTTCTTAAGACATGGCGGTATGGAAGTGTAACTGTATTAATGGAATCCAGTACTAACAGTAAGAAGTAATCTATCCAACCTCGTTTCAGAGAGGCTTTTCAGGATCAACAGGAATGGGCACAGCGACTTTAACCGGATCTGGCTTAATATTTATTTCATAGGGAGGCTTCACATACCAGTATGTCGTTAGGGCGTAATTAATTACAGCAGGCAACCAGTGCCATAATTCTATATTTGAACTGATGGATGATCTGAATGGGATGGCATCCAGATTACGATATCTTATATTGATTGTCAGACCGGGATGAAAATTGCCGCTGCCACTTGGCTGCGCAATGAAGGGATGACTGAACAATTCGGGTCGGCACCATGCATATCCATAGTAATCTTCAGTTCCTGTGCCGATACTTGACGGAAATGATTCACCATCAACAAAGATCTTCTCATCACCTTCACCCCACCAGGCATCCACAGTGTTGAAAACGGCAACGGCATCTCCGGCATACACCCCCTGTCCACGGATATTTGCAAAATTTATATCACGATGCATGCCGGAACCACCGGTAACTTTTGCTCCCGCAGTAATGATCTGATGATACTCATGCCAGGAGGCGCCAAAATACATAGAGTTTTTATTCCATTTATAATCAGTAAGTTTCACAGAAATTTCAGCCTTAACCACCTGGTTGCCATAATTTACCAGTGAGATAACACAATTCCGACGGAAAGGCATAAGCCAGTACGATTCCATTTTCATACTGTCATCCACACAGCTTTCCCAGGTTGAAGAAGTTGTCTTTTTATAAGCTGTCCCAAAGAAATCACCAGCCGGGACCCATATGGTTTGAATCCCGTCAAATGTGATTTTCAGTACTGTTGACCTGAGTGCGTATTCAGTATCGAATGCCTTAAGTTTTAGGGAGATCTTACAAATAGCGGAGTTCTTATGTCTTATTTCGATGAATGTGGAATCGACTCCATTTATATCTGTGTTCTTTGAACAGGATGAAGTATTGCCGGAATTTGCAATACTGTCGGGTTTTAATAGCAATTCATTAGTCTTTTTAATTAATACACTGGCATTTATGAGTTCATCTTTCGACAATGACACAACTCTTGTCCCTTTAGTATATGTCCTGTAACAAATATTGTAATAAATGCTTGGTTTTCGTGAATTGGAGGTGATCCTAATAGAATCGCACTGGTAGGTGATCCTGCAATGTTGGGAGTAGGGAAGTGGAAGATAAAGATTATAACCTCTCATAGAAGGATCTGTCAGGGGCGAGACCGATGTGCTCAAAGGTGGTGCTGTCAGCAGGTCCCCGCCAACAATCCTGAGAACACTATCCTCAAGGACAGGAACTGGATTGTTATCAATATACACTCTTACTATACCTTTATTGGCACCTGCTCCTGCAAAAGTCATCCACCATCTAACCACAGTGCCAGGGCCATCAGTGTCAAAAAGAATGTACTCTTTTCTTCCAGAGGATGAATCTATACCGCTAAATTGGGTATAATCATCATTGGCGAACCAGCCCTCCCCATCAATGCTGTCACTTCTTCTGTCATAACTACTGAATTGACGGAGACTGTAATCAGGTGAAGGAAGTCTGGTAAGGCAATCCTTGTCAGTCATCCCAACGAGTAAGGATTTAATACTTACTACTTTTCCGGCTGAACAAGAGAATAGTATCCAGGTCAATATTGTGCCCAAAATTATGAGATTTAGAGGCTTGCTTCTGGTCTTATTCATTTTGCACTGCTTTAAGGTTCAAATGACAATTTATCTATTTTCTTTTATCAATTGCTTGTTTCTAAAGAAATTTTGTAAATTGATAATTGATTTTTGACTAAAAAGTAATCAAAAACTATATGATAACCCTTTAAACATTATTTAAAAAATGGAAAAGCTGATAGCCTGTTGTGGTCTGAACTGTGCAACTTGCGATGCTCGTATCGCGACGGTCAACAATGATGATGAATTAAGAAAAGCCACTGCTGAAAAATGGAAAGCAATTTACAATGTGCCTGATGTAACACTTGAAATGATAAACTGTACCGGCTGCAGGGAAGAGGGTGTTAAACTGGCACACTGCAGCGAGTGCAAGATTCTTGGATGTGTCGTCTCAAAAGGGTATGAAACCTGCGCAGAATGCCCCGAGATGGATACATGTGAAATTGTAGCACCTATTCATAAGTTTGAACCTGAGGCTAAACAGAATCTTATAAATTTAAACTGATATAACATAAAGCATTGTTCCTCCTGACGAACAGGTGTTTGTGTTGTAGGTAAAATAAATATTACAGATTATGACAGAAAAAGAAAAGATGATTCTCTCTGACAGATCCGTTATACCTACTGATGAATACATATTTTCATTAATTGGCGAAAAAAAAGTCTTATGGAAAAAGATTCTGGATCAAGTCACTCATAATTACTCTGATATCTCAGGAAGCTGGAATTATTATAATGATGGGAAACAGTGGCTGTTTAAGCTGGTCAGAAAGAAGAAAACGATATTCTGGTCAGGTATTTATGCCGATACTTTCAGGATAACCTTTTATTTTGGAGATAAAGTAATTCCTCTTCTGGAGAGCAGTGACCTTCCAAAAACGCTTAAAGACGAATTCAGGGATGCAAAAAAATATGGACTCATAAGACCTCTGTCCATGAAAATATTTAATGAAGCTGATGTTGAAAATGTCCTGAAGCTGGTTGATATAAAGATTAAACTTAAATAATAAGAATGTCAACATTAATTATGCATTGACAACCCAGTACTCTGCGCTCCGCACCCAGTACCCTGCACCCCTTACTCCGTACCCAGCGCCCTGCAACATTTCCTAAGTATAAATACCCCTGTGTAAATAGGCTTTAAGCTTCTTTTGCCCTACCTGTTTAAACGGTATTTTTGTGTTAATTGCATAACAAAACTCAGAATATCAGGGTAAATGGAAGATCTTTGCGCATTACTGGAGAAAGACATCAGATTTGAGGAAGGTTTACGGTCGTGTATGAATTGTGGTGTATGTACTGCAGTTTGTCCGGCAGCGGAGTTCTATGATTACGACCCGAGAAAAATAGTTGATATTGTACAGAGAAAGGACAATGAGGAGATATTAAAACTTCTTAAATCAGAGACCATCTGGTATTGTGGGGAGTGTTTATCCTGTAAGACAAGGTGTCCCAGGGGTAATACACCTGGTTATATCATTATGGCACTGCGGACACTTTCTCAGCAACTGGGTTATTTCACCGAGTCAGAAAAAGGACGACAGCAATTGGCAATAAAGAGAACAGTTGGTGAGAACATTTTCAAGTATGGATATTGTGCCGCGGCATTATGCTGTTAATCCGGAGATGCATCCTGAGCAGGGACCCATATGGGAATATATGCTGGAAAACACTGACGATGTTTTTGAAAGGCTGGGTGGCCAGGTAAATGGTGTGGGAACAGGTCCATTAAGGAAGATTCCTCAGGATGCCCTTGACGAGCTAAAGAAGATATTTGATGTAACAGGAGGCACTGAGTTTTTTGAACAGATCGAGCATCATTCGAAGAGGAAAGCGGCTGAGATGGGAATGCAATTTAGTAGCGAAGGAATTGATAATGAATATTTTGTAGAGGTGTACACTGCAAATAACGGGACCCATACCACTCACGAAAATAAATGAGGAAGAATGAAAACTGAGGGGAAAAAAAGGATCTGGGCCGATTACCAGAAAGAAATAGCTGATGACCATTTTTTTTATGTAAGGTCATGTATCCGCCAGAGCTTTTTTCCGGGTTCCGAGCAGTTTTTTCTGCACATGATGCGTAATATACTCGGCAAGGATGTCTATGAAAACCCATCACATACATCATGTACAGGTATCGGGTACCACAGTGATATTGTACTTTCGCAGACAATAATGACAGTAGTGGCCCGGCATTTTGCGCTGATGAAGGAAGCGGGGTATAAAAATATAGCTATCTCCTGTGTTACATCTTTCGGGATTTACACGGAAATACTGGAGACTTGGAAGCACTTTCCTGAAGAACTTGAAAAGACACGGGAATATCTGTATAAGGCAACGGGCAGGGAATTTGATATTCCTGAGAATATGGCTCATTCAAGTGATATAATTTACAAGTTCAGAAATGAAATTGCTGAAAAAGCAAAGAACCGGCTTATAAATAAAGATACCGGGGAACCCTTAAAATAGTGGAGCATATAGGTTGCCATTATGCTAAGATGTTTCCCAAATCAGGAATAGGAGGTGCGGAATTTCCAAATGTTCTTAGCGGAATGGCCGAAGCATGGGGTGGAAAGGTAATTGATTACCCTGAGAGGCGCCATTGTTGTGGATTTGGTTTCAGGCAATATCTGGTACAGGCAAACCGTGGATATTCCGTCTCCAATACAGCAAAGAAATTTGCCTCAATGGAACCATACAAGCCCGATATGGTTATTACAAACTGTCCCGGATGCAACATGTTCATGGACAGATGGCAGTACACTATCAGGGAGATGGAGGGGACATCCTATGGTGTAAATGGTGATTCCATTCCTGTTTTTACTTATGAGGAGCTTGCAGGCCTTGTGCTGGGATATAATCCCTGGGATCTTGGCCTGCAATATCACATGGTTCAACCTGAACCTCTTCTTAGAAAGATGGGTGTTGAATATGATAGCTCGGATAAGTTCAAAACAAAGGACGGGAAGCAGATGCCAATTCCTGAAAATCTAATAAACACCTGATAATGAACGAGAACGTGGTTGTTATTGGTGGGGGGACGGCCGGAATGGAAACAGCCGGACAACTGGCAAAAGCAGGAATAGGGGTTACATTGATTGAAAAGAAGGATGTGACCGGCGGGCACCTGGCGGAATGGCATCATCTATTCCCTGACAGGCGAAATGGTGCTGAAGTGTTAAGTTATCTGAATGAAACAGCAGGCAGGGAAAATATTACCATTCTGAAAGGCTCAGTAGTTGAAGGGATAAACAAAAACAGTAATAAGTTTGTTCTAAGGACCTCATCTGGCGAAAATCTGCACGCGGATGCCATTGTTGTCGCTACGGGGTTTGATCTTTTCAGGAGCGAACGGAAAGAGGAATATGGTTACAGAATTTATGATAATGTAATTACATCAGCAGATCTTGAGAAGAGATTTCGAGAGGATGATCTGAAATTAAATACCGGGGAACTTCCCCAAAGGATCGGCATGGTTCACTGTGTTGGTTCCAGGGATGAGAAAGCAGGCAACCTTTATTGTTCAAAAGTGTGTTGCGTCACAGCTGTTAAACAGGCTATCGAGTTAAAGGAACTGCTTCCAGGGGCAAAAGTATTTTGTTTTTACATGGACATCAGGATGGCGGGAGCTTATTATGAGGAACTATATATGGAAGCCCAGGAGAAATACGGTATAAGCTTTATAAGGGGCAAGGTGTCGGAAGGTGGCAGAATCGATATCAGATACATTGATAGTCAAGGTTGAAGACACTTTGCAGGTAGACCCTTAAAAATGGAACTGGATATGCTGGTACTGATGGCAGGGATGGAAACCTCAGACGGAAGCAGGAATATGGGCGGATGCTGGGTCTCAATACGGGAGAAAACAGGTTCTTCAGGGCTGTGATAATCATTACCGGAGTAATATCAGCAATGTGAAAGGCGTTTTTTATGCAGGTTCCTGTACTGCTCCAATGAATATTACTGATACAATATCACACGCCAGATCTGCTGCTTCTGAAGTAATTGATTATTTAAAATATAACAGGAATAAAGATGAATAAATTCGGCTTTGCATTATCAAAAGGACGACAGATAGACTATGAATCGAATGATAAGAGTGTAGCCGAATATATCTATTCAAAAGAGCCAAGTTTCAGCCTGTGTATTGAATGCGGATGTTGTGCTGCAACATGTACAAGCGGCAGTTTTACTAAATTCAGTCTAAGGGAACTTAACATACTTATTAAGCGCGGGGAGATTGATTCTGTCAGGCAAAGTATTAAAAAGTGCATGCTCTGTGGTAAATGTACCCTTGTTTGTCCACGTGGAGTAAACACCCGGAATATAGTTTTTTTGGCAAGAGAGGCAATTAAAATGAAATATGAAAATTCAATTTGACCCTTTTATTATTCCTTTCAATATTGGATTATATTTTATAGTCATTTACGCTGTTTCCAGGAGTGTAATCTGGTTCCGGGAACTCTCTCGTGCTGATAAACTGAGACTTCAGCGAGGCTTTTTCGGCAAAGCCTTTGGAGCCAGCATTAAAGAGATATTTCTCGAGAGTCTCATACACAGGAAAATTCTTAAGACGAACCTGAGGCTGGGTTATATGCATATGAGCCTTGCTTTTGGATGGTTTCTTCTAATTCTTTTTGGCACGATAGAAGCGGACATATTTCGGGTCAAGACATTTGAATGCTCCATATAAAGCGATCTTTTTCAGATTCTTCAATCCGGAGCATGGCAGGATGGGCATTGAGAAGGCTTACGGATTCCTTATGGATTTGATTCTGGTATTTATCCTTTCCGGACTTCTTTTAGCAGTGATTAAAAGAGGTCTACTCGAAAGTGGTCGGAATGAAGAAGACTACAAGGTTAAAAAGAATAGATAAAATTGCTCTTACAGCATTGTGGCTTATTTTTCCAAGCCGGCTTTTAGCTGAGAGCTTTACAAGTGGAGCATATGGCACAGGCAGTTTTCTGACCGGTTCATTGGGATCGTGGCTGGCATCATTTCTTCCGGCGCAACAGTTGGCTTATCCTTTCTGGTGGCTCTATTCTCTGTCACTGGGTATATTTTTTTTCTGTTTCCTGTTACAAGATATATGCACATTCCTACAGAACTTTTACTGATTTTCATGAGAAATTCAGGTATAAGAACCGGTGATAAAGAGGGATCCTATTCAGAGGTACAGATTCATTCCTGTTCTTCATGTGGTATTTGTATTGATGTCTGTCAGTTGAATTTTTCAGCTGACATTACGGATATTCAATCAGCATATCTTATGAAGGGAATAAGACAAAACAAAGACGTAACTGATATTGCCTTTAACTGTCTGATGTGTGGCAGATGCGATCAGAAATGCCCTGTGGGGATTGAATTATCACCAATCCGGATGATTGAAAGAAGAAGCGCCGAGCGGGAAAGCCATTATGTGAACATGTATAATGGTTTTCTACGAAAGAAGCAATCAGTCGTCTCAGAGAAACAAAGTATAACACCCTCATACAGTTTTCTCCCTGAAACAAAATCAGGTAAGGTCGATGTGCTTTATTTTGCAGGTTGTATGACACACCTTACACCAACAATTAAAGCTTCGATGTTAAAGATACTGGAGGCATCAGGGGTAAGTTACAGTTTTATGGATGAACAGGGAGGAGTATGCTGTGGTCGTCCTCTTATGTTGGCAGGTCAGGATAAGGAGGCCAGGGAACTTATCAACTACAACTCTCAGATGATCTGGAAATCGGGGGCTCATACACTGGTTACCTCATGCCCCATCTGCTTTAAGGTCTTCAGGGAAAGTTACTATCTCGATATTGAGGTCCTGCATCATTCACAATTTATTAAGATGCTTATTGATGAAGGATCTGTGAAGATGAGATTTCTTCGCAAAAGGGTTGTATATCATTCACCATGTGATCTTGGAAGAGGATCAGGTGTGTACGATGAGCCGAAAGCAGTGCTCAGCCATGTTGCCAGGCTAGAGAAAAGTAAATATGAAGATGAAAATTCACTTTGCTGTGGTGGCAGCCTTGGTAACCTGAAAATAAGTGCCGGTAAAAAACGCAGGATCGCAACAGATACTGCAATGGCTTTAACCAGGAATAATCCTGATATTCTTGCTACCGCATGCCCCTTATGTAAGAAAACATTTTCAATGGTAAGCGGTACCACTGTTAAAGATATTTCTGAACTTGTAGCAGATGCTCTTATAGATTATCCGGGAAGAAGGAATTTAAGTAAACAACTTCGTGTTATCAAAGAGCTGGCAAATATTTCATGAATCACATTTTTTTATCTTAATTAACAGGGAAATACACACTTGTTTATAAATTCCCGTCATAGCATAACTATAAATAGAATTTATTGGGGTTACTTTGTCTTTTAATTGTATGGGTTTATATACTGAAATCATTTCAGGATCGTTATACATTGTATAACTAAATAGTGAATTGGGAATATGGAAAGGAAAATATTTGTGTTGTTGATAATTGCGGGAGTCTCCTTTATATACTCCTGCAATAATGGCGGACATATTGTAACAGACAGCAGTTCCGCGCAGAACAAAATAATGCAGCAGAAAGATGGTACTATTTCACTTAAAGTAGACAAGGCTGCATGTTATAGCGATCAGCAGAATCCTGCCAGTAATACAGCAGAATGGAATGTAGTAGTCTCAAAATCGGGTCGCTTTAATGTGTGGCTGTCAAGTGCTACCAGGGATACTACAAACCTCAATTACCAACATTCTGTAATGTTAAGTTTCCAGGATAAGAGATTGGAAGCGCGGCCCAAATGTGATAAAGTAATACTTAATTCAAACTGAGGTTACATATCCATATTACAGGGCAGATTCCTTTCTTGGATCGCTTTATATTCAGGATACAGGAATGTATAATGTTCAGGTGATCAGTGACAAGATCCTTCCTGGTGTAATAGGATTGGCAGGACATCAGCTGCAAATATGACAAAACTTTTGTCAGTGGTACTTACCCCTACAACTCATTAATATAGGAGATTAATGACTTTGTAAGAGGAGTTAAGAAACTTTGCCTATTATGTTATCCGGGTTTTTATCCATTCCTTTGCATTTGTAAATGCTTTGATCCAGGGAGTTACTTCATCATTTTTCTTATCTGTGGATAATAGCCACATTGCCATGGAAGGTAAGCTCTTTCCAGATGTGGCATCATTACCAGATGTCTTCCATCCTCAGAACACAACCCTGCAACATCATAATCAGATCCATTTGGATTTGCCGGATAAGTGTGTTTACTGAATTTCAACGGTATCGGATATTTTAATTCAGGATATGGCAGATTGAATCTGCCTTCTCCATGAGCCACCCAGATACCAAGCTCCATCCCCGCCATGTTCCCCAGCATTACCGAGTTATTCTTCTGTATTTTCACTCCCAGAAAGCCAGATTCGAATTTATGGGATCCATTATGTAGCAGTCGGGGCTTTCTGAATGGTTGGGTAAACAAGATCCCAGTTCAATCATCAACTGACATCCATTACATACCCCAAGAGACAGTGTGTCATCTCGTTTGTAGAAATTTTCAAGTGCTATCCTTGCTTTGTCATTATATTTAAATGCACCTGCCCATCCTTTGGCGGAACCAAAAACATCAGAATTTGAAAATCCTCCGACAAATACAATCATATTTATATCTTCCAGGGTTTCTCTTCCGGAAATGAGGTCAGTCATATGTACATCTTTAACATCAAAACCGGCAAGGTACAGGGCATATGCCATTTCCCTGTCACCATTGACACCCTTTTCTCTAATAATAGCAGATCTTAAGCCTGATCGCTTTTTTCTGTCAGGATTTATCCCCAGCCCCTTGAAAGATCCGGTGAAATTTCCCAATATCAAAATTCAGGTGCATTGTCTTTATAGCTCTCAAACCTTTCAAGAGCCAGATCTTGTCCTGACTGTTTGCGGTCGAAAAGATATGAAGTAAGGTACCATTTGTCACGAAGCCTGTCAATATCGAAAATATATGAATTATTCCCCATTGATTATATATAGTGACCTGTCATTTACAGGGTGGCCAATAGAGAGGTATGAAATACCATTTTCAAGTAGAATTTCAGCAACCTCATTTTCATCTTTTACCTGTATAATTATGCCCGGGTTCTGACTAAAAAGAATCTTAACGGTATCTTCTTCATTAACAGCTGTCAGGTTCAACACTCATACCCCCATCCGTATTAGGAAAACACATCTCCAACAGTGTCGTTAACATGCCGCCTGCAGAGATATCATGACCTGACAAGATCTTCCCTCTGCTAATAAGTTCCTGGATAGTATTGAATACATCCCTGAAATATGTATGGGTCTTTAACTGAAGGAGCATCAGTACCCAGTAGGTTAATATCTGGGCAAGGCTGCTGCCCCCGGTTTTTAAGCTATCGCGGCTCATATCTATATAAAGAAGACTGGTGTAAGGATCATTCACAATAACAGGTTCAACAATTTTTCCCGATATTTATTATCTCAGCGGAAGCTGTTATTATTACAGTGCCCGGGGAATAGACCACCTGATCGGGATATTTCTGGGTCATAGACAGACTGTCTTTACCTGTGGGGATATTGATACCCAGAGCAATAGAAAAATCACTGGCAGCCTTTACAGCTTTATACAGCCTTGAGTCTTCCCCTTGTTTCTGCATGGCCACATCCAGTTTGCTGAGAGAGAGATACTTCTCATTTTATCGGTAAGAGGCGCCCAGATTATATTCGTAAGTGCTTCTGCTATTGCAAGAATTGAGCCTGATAGCAGGATCAATAAGACCTGCTGCCGGAGCATGTCCAAGTGAAGTGGCCATTCCATCTTTCCCCTGTAATCGAGCGCTATGGCTCCAAGGTTATTGACCGGTAGTTGCAGCGGGCCGGCACATTGTTGTTTTGCAATCCTGCCTGTAACAGACCTGTCAACTTTATTGGTCAGCCAGTCTTTACAGGCAACTTCTTCCATCTGAAGAACATGCTCAGCATACTGGTAAATTTTTTCTTTACTGTACTCTACCTGCCTGAAATTATTCTTTGTAACAATATCATTCATTATTGTTTTTGGAGGATTCCCAAACAAGTGATGCAAGTGGCAGGTCAATAGGATTTTCTCTTGTCGAAGGATTTTCAAGGGTGAACTGATTATCGCCTGTTACCTCACCAATAACATAGAAGGGTGCTCTTTCCCTTTCAGCGATAGTTTGCAAGACAGTTATATCTTTTTCTTTCATGACCAGTCCCATCCGTTCCTGTGATTCATTTCCAATAATCTCTCTTGCTGAAAGAGTCGGGTCACCAACAGGTAGTTGGCTAATATCAATTTTTCCTCCTGTTGCTTCAACAAGTTCAGAAAGACAATTCAGATGTCCACCTGCTCCATGATCATGAATTGATACAATCGGGTTTTCATATGATTCACTCAAAGCCCTGATAGCATTGTAAACCCTTTTCTGCATCTCAGGATTGGCTCTCTGAACAGCATTCAGTTCAATTGAACTATCAAATTTCCCGGTATCAACAGAGGAAACAGCTCCGCCTCCCATACCAATCCTGTAATTATCGCCCCCAAGCAATACAATCTTATCTCCTTTTTCCGGTATATCCTTTTCACTGTCTCTCTTCTTGCCAAACCTATTCCACCGGCAAGCATAATTACCTTGTCATATCCAAATTTCTTTGAATCCTCAAAATGTTCGAATGTAAAAACAGAGCCACAGATCAGAGGTTGTCCGAATTTATTTCCAAAATCACTGGCCCCGTTCGAAGCTTTGATAAGGATATCTTCAGGAGTATGGTAAAGCCATGGTCTTGGTTTGGTTGCTTTTTCCCATGGCCGTCCTCCGTCAGGCCGTGGGATAGGAAGTCATATATACAGCAGTGCCGGCAATTGGAAAGGCACCTTTGCCCCCGGCTATCCTGTCTCTTATCTCGCCACCTGTACCTGTTGCAGCGCCATTGAATGGTTCAACAGTAGTAGGGAAATTATGTGTTTCTGCCTTTATGGAGAGAACGGATTCAAAATTGCTTGTACTGCAAAATAATCGGGTTTGTCCTGGGTAACAGGAGCAAACTGTTCAACGACAGGTCCTTCAATAAATGCACAATTATCTTTATATGCTGAAACAACTTTATTTGGATTGGTTCTGGTGGTCTCTTTGATCATCTTGAAAAGAGTGCTTCCTGTTCAACACCTGAAATAATAAATGTTCCGTTAAATATTTTGTGCCTGCAATGTTCCGAGTTAACCTGTGAAAATCCAAATACTTCACTGTCGGTCAGTTTCGTCCTATTGACCTGCTTAATTCTCAAGATAGTCTATCTCTTCAGGGCTTAAGGCCAGACCCTCCTTGTTATTATATTCTGATATATTGTCAATATAAATTACAGGATCAGGGTTGTTTTTTAGTTGTAAATATTTCCTGAGTAAGTCCATTATACCTGGCTTTTAGCATTGGATCGAAGTCAGGCTTATAGATTTTTTCAGGACATAATTCTTCAATCCTGCTTATACCCGTAATTCCCATATTCTGTGTAATCTCCACAGCGTTGGTACTCCAGGGTGTTACCATCTCTTTCCTGGGGTCCGATATATACTCCTTCAATTATATTCTTTTTTACCTGAAGGGTGGCATCACCAAAAAGCCATGACAAGCTTTTTCAATATCATCCTCTGTTAAGTTTTCAGATGTACCGACTGCTATTAAAATATTTGTGGGGGTTTTAAAGAAAAGAATCATATTTACCGATGTTAAAGTGTTCATTAATAACATGTTAAAGAGATAATAGTGCATGTTTCTACAATGGTAAATATAATTCAAGTTTTAGGAATTTCCTACCGGGATTTCCCTTCGTATCTCCGGGCCGCATTAATTTCCTTTGTGTAAAAAGAAAAAACATATTCACTGAATAAGATAAAAAATTTCAAACGGTTTATGGAAACCAAGCGATTATTTTAGCCCGCTTCTGATAAGTAATGCCTCAATAGAAGGTTCTTTTCCCCGGAACTTCATATATAGTTCATAGTGGTTTTTCAGTACCTCCTTTTTCAAGGATATTCTTTCTGAATGAATCTGCGTGTCACTGTTAAATATTCCTGTTTCAGTGAAATAGCTGAAAGCATCAGCATCAAGTACTTCTGCCCATTTATATCCATAATATCCTGAAGCATAACCTCCACCGAAGATATGGCTGAAAGATGCACTCATATTGATCCCATCAACAGGCGGGAATAATTCTGTTTTTGCCATAGCATCATTTTCAAAGCTGTCATATATCGTCTTGCAACAGGTTGTGTTATTGTGTGCCAGGCCATGTCGAGCAACCCGAAACTAAATTGTCTGTAACAGGCATATCCTTCATTAAAGGTAGAAGCCTCTTTGATCTTTCTAATTATGTCATCTGGTATTTTTTCTCCTGATAAATAATGTATTGCCCATGTATCAAGCCATGCTTTTTCAAAGGCAAAATTTTCCATGAATTGTGACGGTAGTTCAACAAAGTCACGGGCAACATTTGTCCCTGACAGACTTTCATAGGTACATTTTGAGAGAATTGCATGAAGGGCATGACCGAATTCATGCAGGAAAGTAGTTAGTTCATTGAAGGAAAGAAGAGATGGCTTTGATCCGCTGGTCTTGTGAAATTGGTTACTATTGATACCAGCGGTCTGATATCATTACCATCTTCATATCTCTGATCGCGATAACTGGTCATCCATGCACCTCCATTCTTCCCAGGACGTGGATGGTAATCCGTATAAAGGATTGAAAGGAAACTATCGTCCCTGTCATATACTTCAAAGGTCTTAACTTCCTGATGATACACCGGAATAGAGGAATTCCTGATAAACCTGATACCGTATAATCTTGTGGCAAGACCGAAAATTGCCTGCTCAACATTTTCAAGACTGAAATAAGGTTTCAAAATTTCAGTGTCAATATCGAAGAGTTTTTTCTTTAATTTTTCTGAATAATAAGACCAGTCCCATCTTTCCAGTTTTCCCGTCATGCCTGTTTCCCCTGCAAAATGACTGATATTCTCCCAATCCCTTATGGCAGCAGGTTTGGATGCTTTGTACAGATCATCGAGGAAGTGAAGACTTTACCAGGGGTGTCTGCCATTCGATCCCCCAGAATCATCTCTGCAAAATTTTCGAACCCGAGCAGTCTGGATAATTCAAGCCGAAGATTGACAATCTTTACTACATATTCCCTGTTATCATTATTGCCTCCATTGAATGCCCTTGAAGAATAGGCTTTTAGCATCTTTTCCCGTAATGCATCTGTTTCCGGAATATTGCATAAATGGTACATAACTTGGGAAATGCAGTGTAAAGATCCAGCCATCTTTATTCCTTTTCCTGGCTTCCATTGATGCCATTTCAATTGCACTTTCGGGTAAGCCTGTAAGATCACTGGCATCAGTTAGATGAAGTTCAAAGAGATTTGTTTCTGAGAGTACATTTTCTTCAAATTTCAGGGATAACGTTGCCAGTTCTTCAGTGATTTGCCTGAATCTGGTTTTTTCATTCACATGCAATCCTGCACCTCCCAGAATGAAACTACTGATATCTTCTTTCTACCAGTAATTTTTGTTCAGTTGAGAGACCTGTTTCCTCCCTGTTATTATATACATCAGCAATCCTTGTAAATAGTTTCTCATTGAGAGTAATATCGTTAGAGAACCTTGTAAGCAGGGGGGAAATCTCCTGTGTTACTGCCTGCAGATCCTGATTGGTCTCGGCACTGTTAATGTTGAACAATAGAGAAGATATCTTTCCCAGCAGTTCTCCGGCCTTTTCAAGCTCTGCAATTGTGTTTTCAAAGTCAGGCGGTGTTTTCTTAAGACTAATTAAATTGATTTCCTTTTCGGCCTCAATGATTGCCTTTTCAATGGCCGGTTTGTAATGAGAAGGCCTAATCATGGAAAAAGGCGGTGTGTTATACGGGGTCTGCCACTCAATCAGCAGAGGATTATTCATAATATCTTTTTCAATCATCATCATCCTCTTTAGCTCCTTTACCTGCAAACTTTGCAGGGTAGGGGGCATCTCCCTTTTCAGCGAACCACAGAATCCTGTTGAGAAGATCGTCATTTCCCTTGTCCACTCCTTCGAACTCAGGCATCATGCTTTTTTTTGCAAAATGAAGAGCTTTACCTTTTAAAGAAAAGAGTGACGGATTAAGTTCATCAAGAGGAACTTTATTTTTTATGGCCTTAAATGGGGTCAGATCAGCTGTTTTCCCGAAGCAATTTGACATAGTGTTTGCTATCGCATCCTGAATATTCATTGGTTTCAGTCCAAGTATCTGTTCGATTGTCCTGACCATTGAAGGTTGGGTGTAGTAAGTATGGTTAGTGGTCTTTAATCTTGAATACGGACTCAGTACCAAGGCAACGGTCCTGTAAGCAGATACGTGATCCCATCCGTTTTGTGAGTCATCTTCGACCACAAAGATCACGGTGTTATTCCAGAACCTGCTTTTAGTAAATGCTTCAACAATACGTCCAAGTGCATAGTCATTATCTGCTATCATGGCTTTTGGAGTGGGATATCCTGGTCTCATGCCTGCGGTATGATCATTAGGCAAAGCCACGATCATCAGTTCAGGTAGTTTATCTCCAGGCATGGATTCATAGTCTTTTATTTCCTTTATCAGAGCGTCGGCACGCATGGCATCTGTAAAATCGTGGTTGCCATATGAAGGATAAGTCTGGGAGAGTATTTTCTTTACAGGTTCAATAGTAGTATAATTGGAGAATTCGACCTTTTCCCCATTCTGGTATTTTTTGTAAATATCTGTCCATTTGAGATTTTCTTTCAATATTGGTACTGATGCTTCACCATAAATCCTGACTGATTTATTATTTTTTAAAGCATTATCCCAGAGGAATCCTGTAGGAGCATAGACAAGTGCATCATCCTGAACATGAGCGTAACTCCTGAACCAGGCTCTCATGTTCTTTTCAATATAATCAGTGACAATGGAAGCATCAGTCCATTGATGGCCTTCTGCAGAACATTTGCCTGACACATGGAAATTATCCAGTAAAAGGTATTCCTCGGCAAGCTTATGAGTGTTGGGTGTTACATTAGCACCATATAAGCATAAGCCAGGGTCACCATCACCCTGTTTCATGTCTCCAAGTATCTGATCATATGTCCTGTTTTCCTTAATTATATAAACAACATGCTTAAAGACTGAAGGTTCTCCTATTCTTTCAGGAACGGTGGCTTCCATAACTGATTTCCGGGGTGCTTCCTGGCTAAGCGTAGCTCTTGCAAGGTTGTTAACTGCTATAACTGTATCGGTATAAGCCTTGAGGTTCTTCATATTGGGGTAAGGAATGACCGATACTGAGGCAAGCATGTTGTGAGAATTAAATATTGTATTGCTTGTTGAGTTGGAAGTCCTGCCCAGACGTGCACCAACAGCTTCTAGGTTTGATACATAAAGCCGGCCTTTTCCAGACATGGTAACAGATGAAGGATAGGCAGCGGTGGGCAGGAAACCGATAAGCTGGCTGCTTGTTTTTAAGCCGGATGATTGAGTATTATTATTTAGTTTAATGACAGCCAGGGCATTATCCATTCCATTTGCTACGAATAGTGTTTGTTCATCGGTTGACAGACATAGCCCGTTTGGTGAGTCCCCGAAATAGGGATTTATCTCAGGTTGCAACCGAACGCTTATTGTCTCTACAACCCTGTCTGTTGAAGTGTTTATTACTGAAACATTGTCACTGTTTGAATTTGTGACATAAACAAAGTTGCCTCTCTTATCACTGATAATCTCATTAGGGTGTAAGCCGGTAATCACCTCTTTTAGTATCTTCCCGTTCGATGGATTGATAATTGCAACACTGCCTTCCCTGGTCGAACCTCCTGCCTTATTGTCCACTCTTGCCAATCCCCAGGGTACACCTGCCACCTGTGTATCGCCCTTGTCCGGGTGTCTGCCAGCCCAGTTTGTAACATAAAGTTTTCCGGCAGCCATTGTTATTCCATAAGGTGCAACACCCGGATCAGCTACCCAAATTGTGTCTCCTTTTATAAAGTCCTGTTTTATTACTTTATTATTGCCATTTAATACAACATATAGGTATTCCTTTCCCCCTTCCTTTCTGATTAGTATCTCATTGGGAAGTGCCATATCAACCCCGGGTTCAGCTTTATATTCAAACATCCTTGAGAATTCAGCCTTGGTTCCATCCCAAAGGGCGGAAACAACAAAAGATCTGTTGCCTCTTCCAATAACGCTCCAGAATACTTCCATTCCATTTTTGCCGGAATACCAGGTAATCCCCGAGTAAGTATTCATCCCATTCCTTAACTGCGGGTTATCAAAGTCTCGAAGGACAAATTTTACTGTATTATCAGATGTGCTGATGAACACAACACTGTATCTTTCCTCAACAGCAAGCCATAAGCCATCAGGAGACAATACGGCATCAAGAGCATGATTTTCAAGTGATGCGTCTCCGAAAAATATCTGTTTGCCAGCAGGTTGGATCAGGCGGTTGTATGGAATCTGAATTTGGCGCGGATTGTTTTCAGACTGGCCCGCTACAGTACCTGTTTGAAGGTATGCCATTAATATTGATATGGCAAAAAGAATATGTTTCATCACGGTATATTTTAAAGAGACTGTCTCAAAAAATATTTTTAACCGCAAAGGACATAAAGGCAATATTTTGACATTTAATACTTTGCGATCTTCGCGTATATTCTTAGCGAACTCAGCGGTTACTGGATTTTATCTTTTGAGATAGCCTTTTGCAATTTTATACTAAATATCAGAAGGGTAAATCACTTAATTCATCATTTTCAGGTGGTATATCTTCAAGTGTAATATGAGCCGAGGACTCTTGATCATCCGCTGAAGAAGCCGACAATTTCTCTATCTTCCAGGCATCCAGATTGGTAAAATAATTTACCTTTCCGTCACGTTCCCATCTGTTGCCTTTAAGATTGAACCATATTTTTATATCCTCGTTCATGTACGATTCATTGATAAGTTCGCATTTATCCTGAACCAGCTGGAACTTAATATAATCTATGAATACTGCAGCGCCGCCAGTCTCTTTCTTTTCGATGACAAATTCACGTTTTCTGAACTTATCACTTACCTGATTTATAGGTGAAATATCAATGACTTTTCCTGTGATTTCGAATGCCATTTCTTTCTATTCTTCGTGAATTATTATTTTTTCTATTTTATCTCCCTGCCTTATCTTATCTATTATATCAAGCCCTTCATATACTTTGCCGAAGCAGGTATGTTGCCTGTCCAGATGTTGTGTGTTAGTACGGCTATGACAGATAAAAAACTGTGAGCCTCCTGTGTCTCTCCCTGCATGTGCCATTGACAAAACACCTTTATCATGATATTGGTTATCACCATCCAGTTCGCATTTTATCTTATAACCGGGTCCGCCTGTCCCAATTCTTGGATCACTCATGTCCTTAGAATAAGGACATCCTCCCTGTATAACAAAATCGGGAATAACCCTGTGAAAAGCAAGACCGTCATAGAATCCATCCTTTGCCAGAGTGATAAAGTTCGCCACTGTACCAGGAGCATCCTCTTCAAAGAAGGTTACTCTCATTGTACCCCTTGGTGTTTGTATTTCTGCCGTAGTCATGCTACTTCACTATTTCTAAGAGTTCAATTTCAAATATAAGTGTTGAATAAGGCTTAATAACATCCCCGGCGCCAGTAGCCCCATATGCTAGCGATGCAGGCATAAAGACCTTGAACTTCGACCCTACAGGCATAAGCTGTAATGCTTCAGTAAATCCTGGTATTACACCTGCAACAGGAAACTGGGCAGGCTCGTTCTTTTTAATGGAAGAGTCAAATTGGGTACCATCTATAAGTGTCCCGACATAATTGATCTTTACAGTGTTCGCACTCGTAGGTTTTGGTCCTGTTCCCATCTTTAAAACCTCATACTCAAGGCCGCTGGGGGTAGTGATAACGCCAGGCTTTTCTTTGTTTTTTGCAAGGAATTCCTCATTCTCAGCAATATAGTCTTTATATAATTCTTTGTCCATCTGGGCTTTTTTATCAGCTTTCGCTGCTTCACGCTTTCTAATGATTCCCGTAATATATGAACGTGCTATATCATCCTCCATTAAAGGGCTTCCTTTTTTCCCATCAACCATCGCTTTGGCAATAATTATCGGATCAACAATGAGGCTGTCCTGCATCAATGCATTATAATTTACAATTCCAAATGCATAAGACAACGAGTCGTCCTGATTTTTAAGTTTTGCACTCTTAAGTGCACTATTTCCACAAGAGCCAAGCAATAAGGCCACTACAGCAGTCAAAACAATTAATCCCTTGATTTTCATATGTTACATTTTTAAATTTTAAAATTTCCGCTAAGATAACATTTTGATAAAAGCAAAAGACATTCTAAAAATAAAATTTAACTTTTTACAGCTCTGATAATATGTCTTTTGCCGGGAGGACCTGGCAATAGTGTGACCTTAAAGCCGTTCTCAGTGAGATTTCTTCTGACTTCTCCTTTTGCGGAATAGGTCATCAACAGTCCTTTTCTCTTTGTTACCTCAGCAATCTTGCCTAACATCTCTGATGTCCACATTTCAGGTTGTTTATCAGGTCCGAAGGCATCAAAATAGATCAGATCATACTTTCCCTCAAGTGCTACCGTGATAAGATCTCCTGATATTTTTCTTATTGAAAAATTTTCAGATATTACTGTTGTGCCATTCCATGGAGCCATATGAATCAATTCGAACAGATGTTTACCGGCTACTCCCACAAAGTCAGGATAGTTGAGTTTGTTTATAATTTCCTGCTCCAACGGATATTTCTCAAGTGATACATAAAATATTTTTCTTTTTAATTCCTGGCTTTTCAGCACAGTTAGCAGAGCATTAAGTCCTGTTCCGAAGCCAACCTCAAAGATATAAACAGGATCAGCCCGGCTGAATTCCAGTCCGTTCCGGATAAATATATGATCTGACTCCTGTATTGCGCCATGAACTGAGTGGTAGTGTTCATTCAACTCAGGAACAAATAAGGTGTGCGAACCATCAGCAGTCTTGATTAACTCAGTCACTGAAATAGATTATTAAACATTGTCTTTATGCGTTTATTTTTCGTCTTTAAAGTTATTGTATTATTTTTATCCTCTTAATTCAAATGAACTGTTAGAACTAATATTTAATACATAATAATTTATAACTCCAGCGATGAAAACAAAAAGATCCAGAAGAGAATTTCTGAGAGTGTCTGCAGCAGGCGCACTTGGGGCATTTGCAATTTCTAAAAGTAACTGGGATACGCTTGGCTCCCTGGCTGGCGAATCACCTGTCGTTGACCTCAAATCTTTCGGTATTGGTCTTCAACTTTACACCATTCGTGAAGCAATGAAAGCTGACGTACCGGGTTCTTTAAAAAAAGTCTCTGACACAGGATATAAATATGTGGAACTTGCAGACTATGGAAATAGAAAATTTTATGGTTATGAGCCGACAGAATTCCGCAAGCTTGTGAATGACCTTGGAATGGAGATATTAAGCAGCCATGCAGGCATTGATCCGAAAGGTGACGTAACCGATGAAGCCAGCAGAATGGCTGAGGATCATGCTAAACTTGGTGTTAAATATTGTATGCATCCTTATATTAGTGATGGTGATCGCACCCTGGACGATTATCATAAGTTAGTTGATGCAATAAATAAAACCGGGAGAGATTATGAAGGAACATGGCATCACTTTCGGGTATCACAATCATAATTTTGAGTTTGCAAATATTGGTGGTATTGTTCCCGTATTTTGACATATTCTTAAAGGATCTGGATAAGGATAATACTACCATGGAGCTGGATCTTTTCTGGGCTTCCAAAGCCGGACAGGATCCTGTTGAGCTATTTAATAAGTACCCGGGAAGATTTCAGCTGTTCCATATGAAGGATATGTATACAAAAGAGGCACCTTTCTTTAAAACTGCCAGTAAAGATTTTGCTCCTGTAGGCGAAGGTGTCATTGATTTTAAAAGGATACTTGCCGCCAAAGATATTGCTGGAATGAAGTATATGATTGTTGAACAGGATAGTACAAAGGATAATAATCCTTTTGGCGCTATCAAGACCAGTATAACAAACCTGACAACGAAGATTCTCGTTTAATATAAATGACTGTCTCATCCAATATCTATGGCCGGAATTAAAGAGAAAATACCTCGCTTTTTCTTACTGCTTGCAGGACTGATAATTACTGCTCATATGATAATACCACATGATCATCACCTTGCGGGGATTATTCCCGGAGGTGATGAAACATGTCCGGTTTCTAAAGACAATAAGAGGCCGCACAATGGCTTCCCCATTCATTGCCACGCTTTTAATGATATTAATGCAGAAGAGGCAACTACTTTTATCTTACCTGGTAATGTTCATATATCCTATGATCGTATAGCACATTTTCCTGACCCCCTGGTGATTGAGCTGCAAGTTGTCTTTACCAGGAATTTCGATGTTCAGAGGACAATACCTGATTTTTCTCTTACAGAAACATGCCTTTTACGGGCTCCCCCTTCATTTACCATTTGAGTACCGAAGACCGATAACCTGTTTTATCACTTCAGCCACCACAGACTTTTTCTGATTACCGGGGAAACCCGGATGCGTCTTTAGTAATCAAATACAGGTGTGCATGAAGTTTTGATAACGGCATTTCGGTGAAGGTCAATGTTATGCCTTGTTATGGCATTGGCGAAGGAACAGAAAAGAGAGTCTTTTATAATATTCAATTGTATTGCACCAATGGTAAATAGGATCATAAGATTTTCAATAAGAAATAAGTTCATTATAGGTTTGTTTGTTCTGGCCCTGATCGGATGGGGTATTTATTCGCTGACAAAGTTGCCTGTTGATGCAATCCCCGACATCACCAATAACCAGGTCCAGGTTATTTCCCTTGCTCCTTCCCTGGCAGTTCAGGAAGTCGAGAGTTTTATTACCGCCCCAATTGAGGTATCAGTCGCCAATATCCCTGATATTATTGAATTGCGATCCATTTCCCGTTTGGGCTTATCCGTTGTTACAGTGGTCTTTAAGGACAATATCGATATTTACTGGGCCCGTCAGCAATTAAGCGAGAGACTCCGGGAAGCAGAGGAGGTAATACCTTCAGGACTTGCCCAGATATCCCTTGCACCTATCTCCTCAGGCCTGGGTGAAATTTATCAGTACAGGTTAGCCGTTGACAAAGGGTATGAGAATATTTATACACCAATGGAACTCAGAACATTACAGGATTGGGTTGTCAGGACGGGAAATGCTGGGGACACCAGGCGTAGCAGATATTAATAGTTATGGAGGTTTTGTAAAAGAATATGAAGTTGCTGTCAATCCGGACAGGTTAAGGAGTATGGATCTTTCTCTAAGTGATGTGTTTACCGCCCTTGAAAAAAACAATGAAAATACAGGATCTGCCTATATTGACAAAAGACCTACAGCATATTTTATCAGGGGAATAGGGATTGTAAAATCCCTTGATGATATTGGGAAAATTGTCATTAAAAATGATAAGTCAGGGATCCCGATTCTGATAAGAGATATAGCTGAAGTAAGGTATGGTAATGCTACTCGTTATGGAGCATTTGTTGTAGATACAACCGAAGCTGTTGGCGGTGTTGTAATGATGCTTAAAGGTGCGAATGCCCATGAGGTGATTGATAATGTAGAACGCAGGATCAGTTCAATCCAGAAATCATTGCCCATGCAGGTAAAGATTGAATCCTATCTAAACAGGTCAGACCTGGTTGGCAGGGCAATTAATACTGTTTCAAGGAACCTAATAGAAGGTGCTCTTATCGTGATTTTTATACTGGTTATTCTCCTTGGTAATATTCGTGCGGGACTTATTGTAGCCTCGGTGATACCTTTATCAATGCTGTTTGCTGTTTCTTTGATGAATATCTTTGGTGTTTCAGGAAACCTTATGAGTCTGGGAGCTATTGACTTCGGCCTGATAGTAGACGGTGCTGTCATAATTGTTGAGAGTGTAGTCCATCGAATCTCTTCACAAAATAGTAATTACACCGGGATAAAAAAGCTTACCCAGGAGCAGATGGATGAGAATGTGAAGGAATCCGCAACACGCATGATGAGCTCAGCGACATTCGGACAGATAATCATCCTGATTGTATATTTGCCTATAATGGCTCTGATTGGTATCGAGGGGAAAATGTTCCGACCTATGGCACAGGTTGTGACATTTGCACTTTTAGGCGCTGCTATTTTATCTCTGACATATGTGCCAATGGCTTCTGCATTGTTCCTGAGTAAAAAAACCAGTCATAAAACCAATTTCTCAGACCATTTAATTAACAGGCTTAGAAAATTCTTTGATCCGTTAATTGATTTTGCACTCCGCAAAAAAGCACTTGTTTCAGTTTCTGCTGCTGTGATCTTTATTCTCTCAATCTTCCTTTTCAGTAATCTTGGAGGGGAGTTTATACCACAACTTGAAGAAGGAGACCTGGCTGCAGGAGTAATGACTCTTCAGGGTGGATCAATAACAAATACTATTGACAAAGTCATTATGGCAAACAAAATTTTACTAAAGAACTTTCCTGAGATAAAACATACGGTTTGCAAGATAGGTGCCGGTGAAATACCTACTGACCCGACACCCATGGAGACTGGAGATTATATTATAACACTAAAGGATAAAAGTGAATGGACTTCTGCCACAAGCAGGGAAGAACTGGTGAGCCAAATGGAAGACAAGCTGGTATCTCTTGCAGGAGTTAAGTTTGAATTTCAGCAACCTATTCAAATGCGTTTCAATGAGCTGATGACAGGATCAAAACAGGATATTGCTATAAAAATATTTGGTGATGACCTGGGAACTCTTGCAGAAAAAGCAGATGAAATTGAGAAGCTGATACAAACGGTACAAGGGGTGGAAGATATTAATGTTGAGAAAGTTACAGGGCTGGCCCAGATACAGGTGGAGTATAATCGTGACAAAATTGCACAGTATGGTTTGACAATAAGTGATGTTAATACTATTCTGCGTACTGCCTTTGCCGGAAACCAGGCAGGTGTTGTTTATAATGAAGAACAACGAATTGGCCTGGTGGTAAGACTCGACAGAGACTTCAGAAAGAACCTTGACGACATTAAAAACCTTACTGTCGCACTGCCGGACGGGCCACAGGTGCCTCTATACCAGATTGCGAATATCGAAATAAAATCAGGTCCGGCACAAGTGTCAAGAGAAGATACAAAAAGAAGAATTACTGTTGGATTTAATGTCAGGAACAGGGATGTGAAAAATGTAATCAGGGATGTAAGTACTTTAATTGACCGGCAGATTATTTTCCCTACAGGCTATTATGTTACCTATGGTGGACAATTTAAGAATCTTGAAGCAGCCCAGAGGAGGTTGTCTGTCGCAGTACCTGTTGCACTTCTGCTGATATTCATTTTACTTTACTTCGCTTTTGGTTCAGCAAAACAATCACTCCTTATTTTTACAGCTGTTCCCATGTCTGCAATAGGTGGGGTACTGGCCCTGTGGATGAGAGGCATGAATTTTTCTATCTCAGCCGGTGTGGGTTTCATTGCCTTATTTGGTGTTGCCGTTCTTAACGGGATAGTCTTAATTGCTGAATTCAATCGCCTGGAAAAAGAAGGTATAAGCGATCTTACTCAGAGAGTAAAGAAAGGTTTGCATACTCGGATAAGGCCAGTAATAATGACTGCGTCTGTCGCATCACTCGGTTTTCTCCCCATGGCTCTATCCACATCTGCAGGTGCTGAAGTTCAAAAGCCCCTGGCCACTGTGGTTATAGGAGGACTGATAACAGCAACTCTGCTTACACTTGTTGTATTGCCAGTATTTTATGTAATCTTTTCATCAGGAAATTTCAGACTATCATTAAAAAAGATAAATCATAGAAAAGCAGGGATGCTTCTTGCCATTTTGGGATTAAGTTCTCTGTTAAATATATCTGAAGCGCAGGAACTTAAAGTAGTTGATTCTCAAGAAGCTGTTCAGATGGCACTCGACAGTAATCTTGCAATTAAATCTGCAGGCTTGTCGACTGATAAGTACCGAACTCTTAAAGGAGCTTCGTTTGATCTGCCAAAAACCACATTTGAAGGCCAGTATGGTCAAATCAACTCCTTTTCCACTGATAACAGCTTTTCCATATCTCAATCATTCGAGTTCCCTTCAGTATATATTAATAAAAAGAGACTGGCAAGGGCAGACATTAGGGGTAGTGAACTAATGTTTGAGATCTCACGTCTTGAGGTCGCTACCCAGGTTAAACGGGTCTATTGGCAATATGTGTACCTGAAAGCAAAAGAAAAATTACTGGTGTACCAGGATACTCTTTTTTCAAAACTCTTAAGGGGTGCTCAACTCAGAGCCAAAACAGGGGAAACAAATAAGCTTGAGATGATTACCGCTCGTTCGCAGAGTATGGAAGTAAGGAACCAGCTGTTTGAAATAAGATCTGATCAGGGGATTTACAGCCAAAAACTAGCAGTATTATTGAATACCTCAAAAGTTTTGCTTCCTGCTGATACGGTCCTTGCAAGAAAGGACCATTCGTTCGTTTCCGATAGTATTTCTCTTGTAAATAATCCTTCAATAGATTATGTAATGCACCAGGCAAAGATATCTGGGATTGAGAAAAAATTGGAAAGGAGCAAGGCATTACCGGATTTTAGTATTGGGTATTTCAGCCAGACAATGGTTGGTTCCCAGGAGATAAATGGAACTAACCGCAATTTTGGAACCGCTTACCGTTTTAATGGTGTCCAGGCGGGTATTGCTGTGCCAATCTGGTATCCTTCCTTTTCCGCGCGGTCCAAAGCAGCAGGGATTAATGAAACTGTTGCCAAAACCAATGCGGAATATTTCCAGAAATCACTTTCGGGTAATTTCAGATCATTGCTTGAAGAGTACAGAAAGTATTATGCAACAGTTGAATATTATGAAAAACAAGCTGTTCCTGAAGCTGAATTGATCATAAGCCAGGCCAGCCTTGCTTACAGGGCGGGTGCTCTGGATTATATGGATTACGTAATTACTTTAAACAGAGCTATTTCCATCAAGCAGAACTATCTCGATGCGGTGAATAATTTTAATCAGACAATTATTTCAATTGAATATCTATATGGCAAAATATATTAAACTATCCTTGACTATGGCAAATCTTAAAACTATGGCTAAATTATTAAACAGATGGCTGACAATATTGACAGTTATCATTTTCTGGCTTACTTCCTGCAAGAGTGTAATTCAGCCTGAAGCTGCCGGCAAAGAAGAGAATCTACCGCCTGATATCGTGGAACTCAGAGATGATCAGATCAGACTTGCCAGCATTGAGCTGGGTAAGGTTGAGATGCAAAAAATAGGCGAATCAATAAAAGTAAATGGCAGAGTATCGGTAGCCCCCAGTAATATTGCCACAGTATGCATGCCTTTTGGTGGGTTTATCAAATATACTGATTTAATGCCAGGTGTTATGGTTCATAAGGGTGAGACACTTGCCATTATAGAAAATCAGGATTTTGTGGATATTGAGCAAAACTACCTTGAGGCCAAAAATAAACTGGCATTTGCAGAAGCCGATTATAAGAGACATTCCGAATTGTATGAAAGTGATATTTATTCTGAACAGAATGTCCAGGAGGTGACTGTTGGCTACAGAAATTTAAAAGCACTTGTGAGATCACTGGAACAAAAGTTGTTACTTATAGGCGTAAAGCCTTCTGACCTAACCGAAGAAAATATAAGCAGCTCTGTTAATCTGACATCACCAATTAATGGTTTTATAAGATCAGTAAATATAAATATAGGTAAGTATGTCTCCCCAACTGATATACTGTTTGAAGTGGTGAACAATGATCATCTCTACCTTGAGTTATCTCTTTTTGAAAAGGATGCTGACAGAATTACTACAGGCCAGGAAGTTTCTTTCTATATAAATAACGAGGATGAGGAACATGTTGCCAGGGTGAGCCAGACAGGAAAATCAATGGGAAATGATAATGCTTTTACAATTTATGCTAAGGTTGAAAGTCAATGCAGCAATGTTTTACCGGGTATGTATGTAAATGCAGTAATAAAAGAATCGAAGGCCAGCGTCACTGCTCTACCTTCGGAGGCAGTTGTGACTTTTGATGATAAAGATTATATCTTCCTATATGAGAAAGAAAAGACTGAAGCAGGAAATCCTTTTACTGAATACAGAATTCTTGAGGTAAGAAAAGGAGTATCCTCCGGTGGCTATACACAAATATTGCTACCAGAAGATTTCGATATAATAAAGACCAGGGTTGTTACCAGGGGAGCCTATAATCTGCTCTCAGCAATGAAAAATGCAGGAGAAATGGCGTGCTGATCACCATGCTGAATCATACCATGGACGAACGTCTGTGGCATACATTCCAGCTGACAGTGCGGCTTCAATTCCAAGGTCACCGTCCTCAAAGACTTCTATAAACTGAGGATCAACATTCATAAGGCTGGCACATTTAAGGAATGTTTCAGGGTGTGGTTTAAAGTTTTTAACATCATTGGCTGTTATTATGATATCAAAATATTCTCGTAAGCCGGTAATCTGAAGGGTTTTCTCTACAGCTTCCCTGTGTCCCCCTGTCCCCACAGCCATAGGTAAAATGCCATAGTATTTCTTTACAATGTCGACAACAGGAGAAATGGGTTTGACAAGATGTTGTTCCCTGTTGAATTCAGTTAATTTCTCCTCCATTATCTCCTCTCTGGTAACCATCCCGTCCAGGCCACATTTTTTTATTATTTCATCTGCAATTAACCATCCTGGAGTCCCGGTATGCTTCCTTAAAAAGTTGTATCAATATCGGCCCCGAATTTTCTGCATGCCAGTCTCCATCCTCTGAAATGATATGGCATTGTATCAGCCAGAGTGCCGTCAAGATCGAATATTAATCCTTGTATTTCTGGTTTTATTTTGTATTGCATCTCTTTTTTTGTCGCACAAAGGTAAAAAGAAAATTGAATCGGCTGATTTATCAGCTGAAAACGGTTTAAATAATGAACTTAGATTAAAACTGATACTTACATACATGATTATTGTTATGTATTTTTAAATTTATATCTTGTACAATTCTACTAAAGGGGAATTTTTCATGAAAGCATTAGATTTTGTATTTTGTGACCGGATATTTGACATTCATTTATGCTCAAATGAAGAAGTATAATAGCCTTCCAAAAGAGGACATAATTAATGAATTGCTGGAGTTACAGCAATCCTATGAGGCCTTAAAGGCAGAACTCATTAAGGACACATCTTTGATCGAGGAACTAAAAACCATAGCCAGGGAATGTGAAGAAAAATGCACTACGACTTTCATGACCAGTCCGGATGCCGTGAATATTAACAGGTTATCAGACGGCATGTATGTGTCAGTTAACGAGGGATTTACCAGGATTACTGGATATGCACCGGATGATGTGGCAGGAAGAACTTCACTTGAACTGGGAATATGGGCAAATCCTGAAGACAGGAAAGAACTGCAAAGATTATTGAGCGAGAGTGGAAAAGTGGAAGGATTCAGGGCTCAGTTCAGGAGAAAAGATGGAAGCCTGGTTGACGGAGTCATGACCGGCACTCAAATAAATATTGACGGTGTACCTCATCTGCTTAATGTTACAAGAGACATTACGTCAACTGTCAGAACTGAAGAGGAGTTGGAGCAGGAGAAAATGATAATTAATGCTCTGATGAATAATATTCCTGACCATATCTACTTCAAGGATAAACGGAGCAGGTTTATCAAAAACAACAAGGCTCATGCATATTCTTTTGGCCTGGATGATCCTGCTGAGGCTGTTGGTAAATCTGACTTTGATTTTTTTACACCGGAAGCGGCACAGAAAGCTTTTGATGACGAACAGAGAATTATTAATTCAGGTGTCCCTGTAATTACTGAAGAAAAACTTACAAGAAAAGATAATAAGGTTGTCTGGTTTCATGCCATGAAGATGCCTCTTTATAATAATGAAGGAGAGATCATTGGCACTTTTGGAATGTCAAGGGATATAACCAAGCAGAAATATGCCGAAGAGACATTGAAGCATAGTGAAGAGCGATTCCGATCGGTTGCCCAGTCAGCTCATGATGCCATCATTACAATTAATTATGAAGGAAATATACTGGGCTGGAATAGGGGTGCCGAAAATATTTTTGGTTTCAAAGAAGAAGAAATAATAGGGGAATCATTAAATGTTATTATTCCTGAAGACTTTTTAAAAAAGCATATTAAAGGCAGGATCCTGCTGGACAGGAGAAACGAGATATATGATGCCGAGAAGACATTTGAAGTTGACGGATTGAAGAAGAATGGAAATGCTTTTCCTCTGGAATTGTCATTGTCTGAATGGGAGACTTTAGAAGGCAGGTTCTTTACAGGAATAGCTCGTGACATCACTACACGAAAGAGAACGGAACTGGAGAACCAGATAATTTATGAGATTACAAAAGGTGTTACTTCAACATCTAACCTTGATGAGCTTCTGAGGTTGATACACCATTCACTGGGTAAGGCTATGGATGCTGACAATTTTTTTATCGCATTATACAATGAAGACTCCGGTCTTTTCAGTTTCCCCTATTTTGTTGATAAATATGATGAGACTCCGTTACCTACTTCAATGGGAAAGACTTGTACTGATTATGTTTTCCGTACACTAAAACCATTTCTGTTCACTGATGAGATATATAACAGCCTGCTCGAAAAGGGTGAGGTTGAAGCTTTCGGGTCGCCTTCTCCCTCATGGATAGGAATACCGCTGCAGACTCCTGCCAAAGTGATAGGTGTCCTGGTCCTTCAACACTATGAGAAGGAAAATGTATATACCGAGAATGATGTTCAGTTGCTGACTTCTATAGGAAGCCAGATTGCCATTGCCATTGAAAGGAAAAAGTCAGAAAAGGAGATATTGTTGAAGAATGAGATGCTTCAAAAAATAAACGCAGAAAAGGATAAGTTTTTCTCTATTCTCGCTCATGATCTGAGGGGACCATTAAGTGCATTTGTCGCAGCAACACAAATTCTTACGGAAGAGATACAGACAATGGACATCGACGAGATCAGAGATATATCTATAAGCATGAAAACATCCGCATCAAGCATCTATGACCTGCTTGAAAACCTCCTTGAATGGTCAAGGTTACAGAGAGGTGTAATGGATTTTGTGCCTGAAGAGTTTGACCTTATGAAGGAAATTGGTCAGTGTATCGATTTGCTTGACGAACAGTCAAAGAAAAAGAAAATAAACATTAGATATACTATACCTGAACAAGTAATGCTTTTTGCCGACAGGCATATGTTTAATACAGTGACACGGAACCTTGTATCCAACGCCATTAAATTTACTCCCACGGGCGGGAATGTACTAATTGAAGTGGTTAAGAGCCATAATAATATTGAGATCAGGATAACTGATAGTGGAATAGGCATTCCATCTGCAATGATGGACAAATTATTCCAAATTAATGAAAAGACAAATCGTAAGGGAACAAACGGAGAACCAAGTTCAGGTCTTGGACTGCTGCTTTGTAAGGAGTTTGTTGAGAAACATAATGGGAAATTGTGGGTAGAAAGCGAGGTTGGCAAGGGGAGTACTTTTCACTTTAACATACCTGTTACGGGTACAGCATCCGTAATAAATGATACAGATACCTGATGATAATAAATGTTGGGATAAAAGGTTTTGGAACAGGTTATAACAGGAATAGGTTCTGGAAAATATTTTTTTAACTTTTAAAACGGAGTTGACAATAGGATATGGAGTCAAAAAGAATGCTCAGGATTTTATTCGCTGAAGATATGTCTCCCGATGCTGAACTAGCTGTAATGGAGTTACGCAAAGGAGGCCTTGTATTTGAATATCGGAGGGTCGATGCACGAAACGATTTTATTAATTCTCTTTCAGAATTTCATCCTGACATTGTTATCTCTGATTATATCATGCCGTCTTTTAAAGGATTACAGGCGCTTAAGGATGCAAGGGAATTTGATTCACAAATACCATTTATTTTCTTTACCGGCTCCTCAAATGAAGAAACTGCAGTGGAGTGCATGAAAGCAGGAGCTACTGACTATGTAATTAAAGAGCATATGACACGATTGACTTATGCTGTCATGGACGCTCTCGAACAGGTAAGAATACGTAAGGAAAAATTAGTTTCTGATAACCTTCTGGAGGCAAGCCACAGGCCGTTGAATACACTAATCAGTAACCTGCAGGGAATAGTGTACAGATGCAGGAATGATCATAACTGGACTATGGAGTTTATGAGTGACGGGACTAAATCGTTAACAGGTTACTACCCCGGTGACCTGATTCTTAACAACAAACTTTCATACAGTAATCTTATTCACAGGGAAGATCGCGAAAGAGTCTGGAATGAGGTACAGAAAGCATTAAAAGCCAGAAAACAATTTCATATCCGGTACCGTATCGTCAAAAAGAACAAAGAAGTGAGTTGGGTTTGGGAAAACGGGGCGGGGATTTTTTCTGATAATGGTGATCTGCAATTCCTTGAAGGATTTATTACTGATATTACCAGTCAGAAACTCGCTGAGGATTCACTTAGGGAAAGTCAGCAACTCTTTGAGACACTGGCTATAGCTGCTCCAGTTGGCATATTCCGTACTCGTCCTGACGGTTATACAACCTATGTGAATCCAAAATGGATGGAACTTGCCGGCTTGTCAGGCGAAGAAGCCTTGGGCTACGGCTGGTTAAAGGCAGTACACCCTGATGATAAGGAGGTGCTGATAGAAAAATGGAAAGCTGATGTAGGCTCTGAAGAAACTTCTTATGCAGAATACAGGTTTTTAAGACCTGACGGGTCCATTTGCTGGGTAATGGGCAATGCCATTCCGGAACATGCAGGGAAAAAAGTAAATGGTTACATAGGCACCATTACTGATATTACTAAAAGGCATCTGGCCGAAATTGAATTATATAAACTATCCAGGGCAGTGGAGCAAAATCCGGCTTCTATTGTTATAACTGACACAAAGGGTATAATTGAGTATGTTAACCCGAAAATGTGTGCAATAACTGGTTATTCCGCTGAGGAACTTATAGGAAATAATCCGCGAATTCTTAGTTCACAGGAGACTACAAAAGATGAGTACCGGATTCTCTGGGAGACAATAAAAGGTGGAAACGACTGGTCAGGTGAATTTCACAATAAGAAAAAAACGGCGAGTTGTACTGGGAAAGCGCTACTATCTCCCCGGTCAGGAATGAAACCAATGAGATAACACATTTTTTGGGTATTAAGGAAGATATCACTGAAAAGAAAAGATCTGAACAGATGCAAAAGGCACTCTTTGAAATATCCAGTGCTGTGGTTACCACCAGTGACATTGATGAATTGATTGAGGTAATAAAAAAACAGATCGGTACCATAATAGACTCAAGAAATTTTTACCTGGCTTTTTATGATATAAGCACAGGAAACCTCACCTCGCCTGTGACAAATGACGAAAAAGATGAATTTGATTCCTGGCCTGCCGAAAGATCTCTTACATGGTATGTAATAAAAAATAACAAGTCCATCCTTCTGAATAAACAGGAAATACTTGGAATGATAAAGGCTGGAAAAATAAAGCAGGTTGGAACTGTTGCAGAATGCTGGTTAGGGGTGCCTCTGACAATTAGTGACAAAATGCAGGGAGCATTTGTCATTCAAAGCTATAACAATCCTGAGGCTTATACAATGAAGGATCTGAATATGCTGGAATTTATCGCAAATCAGATAAGCCAGGCTATACAGAGACAGAATGCTATTATAGATTTAAAGGAAGCTTTGCTGAAAGCAGAAGCGGGCGACAGACTGAAAACAACATTTCTGAATAACATTTCACACGAGGTGAGGACTCCTCTGAACGGGATACTTGGGTTTGCTGAACTCATCTCCCAGGAGGGTCTTACTGAGAAGGACCGCGTTGACTCAATGGCGATGCTTTCTGAAAGCAGTGACAGGCTACTGAATACCATTACAAATTATATGGATATCTCACTTCTTACATCGGAAACCCTAACTGTTCATCGCAAGGACTTTTATCCTTCATCCTTACTCAGAGATATTTACAATACGTATCAGGATATATGTGCAAAAAGAGAATTGAACCTTATACTTGATCTGCCTTCAGAATCTGATAGGATCTCTGTACATTCAGATCAGGAAATTTTCCGAAAGATAATTTCTCATTTTCTGGATAATGCAGTTAAATTTACTGATAGGGGGGAGATAACGTATGGATTTCATTTAATTGAAGATAATCTTGAGTTCTTTGTCAGCGACACAGGAATAGGTATCGCACCTGAATCAAGTGAAAATATTTTTGATCGATTTATAAAAGAGGAAAGAGGAACTTTCAGAAATACTGAGGGAAGCGGACTTGGATTATCGATATCAAGGGGGATGTCAAAAATTATAGGTGGTAAGATCAGGATGAAATCAGAAGTCGGTATAGGATCAACTTTTTACCTCATCCTTCCACTGAAAATTGACCCCGAAATGATCTCTTCTACCCGAACAGGAAAGACCGGAAAAATTAATAGTGAAGGATCTCAGATACTTGTGGCAGAGGATGACGAAACAAATTTCTATTATATAAATGCCTTACTCCAGCGCGAGACGGATTTTGGTGTAATTCATGCAATAAGTGGAAGAGAAGCTATTGAATGTTTCAGAAACAACCCTGATATTGTCTTGATCCTCATGGATATAAAAATGTCCGACATTGACGGGATGGAAGCAACCAGGCAAATAAAACTGATAAATGAGGAAGTTCCGATAATTGCAGTAACAGCTTATGCAATGCTTGGTGACGAGGAGAGAATACTCGCTGCAGGCTGTGATGGCTATCTAAGTAAGCCAATCAGCAAAAGCAGCTTGCTCAGGACCATAAATAAGCATGTCAGGCCAAAATAGTGGACAAATATTCCTTAACCTTTTTGTAAACATTTTCCGCTGTAAATCCGAATTTCTCATCAAGGACCTTATACGGAGCAGAATAGCCAAAACTGTTTAGTCCCCAAACTGTTCCTTTCAGTCCGACAAGTCCTTGCAATGTGACAGAAAGTCCTGCTGTCAGTCCGAATACAGGTATACCATCAGGGATAAGTTCTCGCTGGTATTCTATCGGCTGATTCCTGAAGAGACCCTCTGAGGGTACAGAAATGATCCTTATCCTGATATTATCCTTCCTTAGGAGGGAGGCTCCATCAACAAGGGTGGAGACTTCTGAACCACTGGCAAGAAGTATGATTTCAGGTTTCCCTTTACAGTCCTGTATTGTATATGCTCCTTTTTCCGATCCGAGAGCGTCGGCATACCTGCTGTTGCCAGCTGAGGGTAGGGCTTTTATATTCTGCCTGGAGAGAATCAGTGCAGTTGGTGTCTTATTATTGCCAAGCGCAATCTTCCAGGCAACAGTCGTTTCTGCAGCATCGGCAGGTCTTAGAACAATCATACTGTTCTCCCCGTGATGATTTTTAAGATGCTCCATCAGACGTAACTGGGCTTCATGCTCAACCGGCTGATGAGTAGGTCCATCTTCTCCCACACGGAAAGCATCATGGGTCCATATGTATTTCACAGGTAAGCGCATCAGGCATGCCAGTCTAACAGCTGGTTTCATATAATCTGAGAATACGAAGAAAGTACCGCAAACAGGAATTACCCCCCCATGTAAAGCCATTCCATTTACAAGGGCAGCCATAGTTAATTCTGATACGCCGACGTGCAGGAATGCACCCGAAAAGTCACCTTTCTGAAATGGATGTGTCTTTTTTCAGAAACCCGTCTGTCTTATCTGAATTTGCAAGATCGGCAGAGGCAACAATCATATTCTCAACAATATCGGCATATGTGCCCAGTACTGTTGATGAGGCAGCCCTGGTGGCAACACCTTCTTTCTGTATAATCGCGCTGTAATCCACTGAAGGAATGTTACCCTTATAAAAATCTTTAAGTTTCCTGTCAAGATCAGGATTCGCTGAGGTCCAGTCAGCTTTCCTCTTTTTCCAGTCAGCAACTGTCTTTGCTTTATTTTTAAGTATCTCTTTGTACAGATCCTTTACTTCGCTAAAAACTTTAAATGGGTTACCCGTGATCCCCTCCCAGATTAATAAGTGATTTCTCAAATGAAGCTCCGGCATCACTGACAGGCATACCGTGTGTTGAGGTTTTTCTTTCAAATTTTCTCCCCTCATTGTCGACCAGGCCTTTTCCCATTATTGTTTTGCCTATGATAAGTGTGGGCTTATCTTTTTCGTTCAGAGCTGATCTTAACGCTTTTCTTATCTGCTCCTGATCATTGCCATCAATCTTTAAGACATTCCATCCCCATGATGTATATTTCATTCCAGTATCCTCAATAGTAACTGCCTTTGTTTCAGTTGAAAGCTGAATATCATTTGAATCATAGAACATGATAAGCTTGTTCAGTCCAAGATATCCTGCAATACGGCCGGCTCCCTGCGAAATCTCCTCCTGAACACCACCGTCGGAAATATATGAGAATATTTTGTGTGAGAATAGTTCCCCGAATCTCGTACTAAGGAATCTCTCTGCTATAGCAGCTCCAACAGCCATTGTATGCCCCTGTCCAAGTGGACCGGATGTATTTTCAATTCCTTTCATTACATCCAGTTCAGGATGGCCCGGTGTGGTACTTCCCCACTGCCGGAAATTCTTCAATTCTTCAACATTAAAGAGGCCCGTAAGAGTAAGGATCGAATATAGCATCGGTGACATATGTCCGGGATCGAGAAAAAATCTGTCGCGGTTTATCCATTGAGGATCAGAGGGGTCGAAGTTCAGGAACTCTGAAAAGAGAATGTGAATATAATCTGCTCCGCCCATTGCACCACCGGGATGCCCTGATTTGGCTTTCTCTACCATCGACATGGAAAGGATACGGATGTTATCTGCAGCTTTCTTGTTAAGGTCAATATTCATCGGGAAATTTATTATAGTGATATTATTTCTTTCAACAAAAGTAGGATTATTCACCGATAGAAAAAACAGTAACTCTACCTGTTATGTTGCCAGGTTAAATCATTTAACATGAACATTGTATAATACCGGGTTTCGCTATAAGTATATAGTATAGTCCCTGTTTGCTTGCTGGTCAGACAGAGAGTGCAAGACTACTGACTGCCAGCTTATAAATATTTCCTGTCCTCTTCAGGAACTTCAAAATATTTACCGTATATTTTTACATCATGACCTTTTATGTCTTCAACCTTGTTTCCACGTATCTTGAATGTGCACTCTTCTCCTGCGATACCTGAGAAGTAAATATTATACTCCTTACCTTTCTCATCGATCATTATTATCCTTACAAGATGCAGGTATTTCATGCTGTTCAATTGAGCCGAGCAAATTGGACACGAATATATATATTCCTCACCCTCTTTAATTTTAAATGACGGGTGAGTAGTTGTGGTATAATTTCCAAGTTCCGGATTGAGGAAAATCAATCCTCGTTGTGACCGGTCATTTAGTTTTGTCGCTGCAAGTACAATGGATGTTTTGACCTTTAAATGACCTCTGCATACCTTGCATAGATACTCGTTACTCATGATATACCTCCTGTTTATTTGTTAGTTTGTGCTTCTAGTTACTATCTCACTAAGATAATAAAGTTATTGTCCAATATCAATATTATTGTTGCCAAAATGGAATCGAGGGAAGGCATTTTTCAAATTCAGATAAAAGAGAACTTTCATATGAACCTGAATATGTTCCTTTGACAAATTTCCCCATACCCTCGATTAGGAATCTTTTCCAGGAATCATTTTCTTTCCCGGGGATAACAGGGTAGAAGAGAATATTATTTTGCCTTGCTGCCTCCAGATCTCCGATGGCATCACCTATCATTAATATCCTGTCAGAAGGATATTTGCCTGAAGCAGCATAGAAAAGTTGCTCATTTTTTGTCCCATGTTCCTGTCCTGCAATCAGCCTCACGAACTTACTGAGCTCATTTTCTTCCCACTCCCTATCAAGAGCCTCAAGAGGAGTTTGGGATACTATAACCATGTCGGCGATGCAGGAAATATCCTTTATAACCTTTGACGCATATGTGAATGGTGCTATACTATGAAGGTTTTCGGCAATATCAGAATTTATTGCCTTACTCCATTGAAGAATTTTTTCAAGACCGGGGTCCCTGTTTTCTACAAGGTATTTTTCCAGATTTGAGTTACTTAGTCTTGTTTCATCTACTGTCCATCTTCTCAGTGGCTCACAGTCTGGTAATATGACACCAGAGTTTTGGAATGCTTTTCTCTGTTTCAATAAATCAAATACCTTTATCAGTGAAGTAAACCTGTTTCCTCCCCTGTGAACAGAATACAGATTAACGAATTCCCATGTTTCAATTAACAGGTCTGAGATTGCATCCAGGTCAAAGTATTTTAAGGCATTAGGGATAAAAAACTTTTTTTGTTTTATCTCCATAGTGTCAAATACACATCCGTCTGAATCTATTCCAATAAAAAACTTTTTTCCCGGCTGAAGCCTTTTTAATGCCAATTTGTAGTTCATATTGAAAATGAAAAGGAGTGCAAACTTATCTTACATTATTTTAATAAGTTCATTTTGGAACTTTAATATTCCTGATTGTATTCCTGGAATGGACAAAACCTTCAAAAAAGGCTCTGGCATTTTTCCCCAGAGTCTGGATTTTATAACCACCTTCCTGAACAAACAGTGTTGGGAAAGGAATAGCCCCTATTAATCCCCCATTAGCCGCAAAGTCACCCGGTGTCAGCGTCCATGTTCCTGTGGGGTCGCCTTTTGCTGTATCCAGGCCTAAAGCCACAACAAGGAAATCAGGTTTAAATTTTCTGATTTGTCCCAGGGCTCTTTCCAGGGTTTTCCTGTAATCAACAGCCGAACAATTTTCGTGAAGGGGATAATTATGATTAAAGCCAATGCCCATTGCCTCTCCTTTTTCTTCCGGGAAGCCTGAAAAATAAGGATAGGCAAATGAAGGATGTCCATGAATGGAGATTGTAAGAATATCATTTCGGGAATAGAATATTTGTTGCTGTCCGTTACCATGATGATAATCAATATCCAGGATTGCCACCCTGCCATACATGCTCAGATATTCTGCAGCAATAGCATTATTATTGAAATAACAGAATCCCCCGAAAACGTATCGCTCAGCGTGGTGTCCGGGTGGACGAGTAAGGACATATGCAGAATCAGTTCCTGCCATTAACTCATCTACTGCTGTTAAAGTGCAATCAACACCAGCCCTGGCTGCCAGGAATGCATTTTTGTTCAGGGGAGTAAAAGTATCAATGCAATAATAACCCGCCCTCACTGAAAGTTCTTTTGGAGGTTTCGCAATATTTCTTATTGGAAAAACATATGGATAAACTGACTTACCTTCAGGAATATTGTTACATACTTTCTTAAAGTAGTTTACATAATCCTTGTCATGGACTTTCAGTATATATTTATCAGGGTATTCAGTGCTTTTCCCCAGCCTGAAAAAACTAGTTTTCTCCAGTTCTGTCTTTATATGGGGAATCCTAACAGGTGATTCGACATAACCTCTCTGGTGAATGTTATGAATGCTACTCTTATCATTAATTATCCAGAATATTTTATTCTTTTCTGATAACTTTGACTGGGATTTTGAAGGGATGGAAGTTTTTCTGTACCTGAATGCCCGTAATAATACTGGATCAGATTTTACACTGTTCACAACCTTATTGATATATTCCGCTGAGCAATAATCTGCATATATCCGTTCCAGGATAGTCCTTATTATCTTCCGTGCTTTCAGTTTAGGTAAAAATTCCTGGTTTCCCAATCCGTCAAATACGAGAAAAGGAGGACAGTCATCCCCGGCTTTTACAGGTGATTCATAAAGTGTGTCGATAATAGGTCTGGCACCAAACCGTTCATAAAAGGCCAGTCGCTTTTTATTCTGTTCCAGGTAGGTCTTATCCCTGCATAAGGAAGGATCATCGGGGAGGCATTCAAAAAAAAGTCCGAATGCTCCGAGCGATTCTGCTTCCTCTCTTACTCGCTGGTACAGGTAACTACCGACTCCGGAAGAAGTTTTCCCGGGTGAGGTGGCAATGAAATCGAGATAACAAAAGCCCTGGTCAGGCATATATTTCAGGACAGCGAAGCCAAGAATTGTCTCATGAATATTGACAGCCATCAGAAGGAATGACTGATATTTGAATTTCATTGGATTGATAAGTTGCTCGTCAAGGGAGTCTATTTTGCTTTGCCAGATATCTGGAAACTGCCTTGCCATAATGCTTTTTACCTGTCCCATCGCCATTAAATTGGAAATGTGATATGGATTAGATATTTTCCTAATTCTAAGCATCTTAAGGAATATTATTTGTCATCTGTCTGTTTGTTGAAGTGTACGACTCTCTGTGGGAATGGGATTATTATTCCATTCGAATGGAACTTGTCAAGTATCTTCAATCTCAGCTCACTCTTTATATTTTCAACTCTGAAAATCTCGTCTGTCCAGAAGAGCAATATGAGGTCGATGGAGGAATTTCCGAAATCAAAAAGTCTGACAAATGGCTTAGGTTCTTTAACGATCAGGGGGTGTTCGTATGCAACTTCACTGATGAGTTGTGAGGCCATTGTTATATCGGTGGAATAATCTACACCAATTTTTATCTCAAACCTTGATCGTTCATGACTGTGAGTCCAGTTTATTAACTGATTGGTGGTCAGGATGGAATTGGGCAATATTATATATTTATCGTCGCGTGTTAGTACTGTGGTTGTCCTGATGTTTATTTTCTGAACCTTGCAGAACAGGCCATCAACCTCTATGATGTCATTTACTTTAACAGTCGAGTCAAGTAAGATAATGATACCGGACAAAAAATCATTAAAGAGTTTCTGAAGACCAAGGCCGATACCTACCAGTAAGGCTGCTGATCCGGCAAGCATTACCTTGATATTTACGCCGAGTATTTCAAGTGCGGCAAGAGTTGCAATAGTTACAATCAGGTATTTAATAATCTGGTATAGCGCATATTGTTTTGACTTTCTGAGATTTCTGTTATTGGTAATAAATCTTTTAAAGGCTCTAAGCATGAGCCATACTGTAAAGATCAGAATTATCAGGGCCGCAATATTATAAACCGATAATGAGTAAGTACCTATCTCAAGCAGCTTATATTCAAGTATCTTTTTCATTTGTGGATATTTTTATGCTACTCAAATGACATATAATGTTATTCCGGGCTAATAGGATTATATTTTTCAGCTGATAACATTTAAGTAGATCATATTCTTACAGCTTCTTCTAAAGTTAATATTAATAATTCATATTTTAAAGAGAAGAGTAACTTATGTCGCATCAGTCATTTTTTTCAGGTTAAGAAATGCACTTATCCTGCTTTACCATGACTTTGACTTTTTTGCTTCATACCCCTGATCCTGGTCATAAGTTGTACTTATAATAAACATGCGGTTTAAGTGGTTTGTTTCGGAATTGACTTAATAAAAGTGCTGCAAAAGCTTGCCGGAGAGTAGTGTTCAATAGTTTATTTTCATTCTAAATTAGAAAGACTGACAAATGATTGCTATTTTTAAAAAGTATTGTTATTAAATTCACAGCACTTTTTTAAACATGTTCACAATAGCTATAAAACATATTAATTACTTAAAAATCAAATAGAAATGTACCAGGTAGGAAATTTAATAAAGGAGTTGTCCGACAAACATGGTCGTCACAGGGAGAGCCTTATGCCTATTCTCCAGGGAATTGTCCATAAACATAACTATCTCACCGACGAAGTTATGGTTGAGGTTGCAAAGGAGCTTGATATCTCTGCGGCAGAGGTTTATGGAACAGCCTCCTTTTACACCTTTCTCGATACCCAGGTAAGGGGAAAATATGTTATCAGGGTTTGTAAAACGATAACATGCAGTATGAAAGGTAAGGGCGATATTATTCAGGTTCTTGAAGAAATGCTTAAAATAAAGGTGGGAGAGACAACAGCTGACAATCAGTTCAGTTTGCTTGAGACTAATTGTATTGGCTGGTGCCATAAAGCTCCGGCAATCCTGATAAATGAAATGCCCTATACAGAGCTTACACCGGAAAAGGTGACTGAGATAATTAAAGATTATATGCAAAAATAAAAATCCGGCTAAAATGGAAAATACAGGTTTAAATAAGGTTGACCTTATATTTGAGAAAATAAATAACAGGGAAGTGCTGGACAAAGCCTTCAAAATGACAAGTGAAGAGATTATCCAGGAGATGCTTGATTCCGGTCTTAAAGGAAGAGGAGGAGCCGGTTTCCCGACCGGGTTGAAGTGGAAATATACGGCTGCTGCAAAAAATGAAGATAAATATATTGTTTGCAACGCGGATGAAGGCGAACCGGGAACATTCAAGGACAGGGAAATACTTGACAAGGTATCCAATAAGGTACATGGTGGTATGGCTATAGCAGGAAAAGCCATTGGTGCTAAAAAAGGAATAGTCTATCTGAGAGGTGAATACAAATATTTGCTCCCAAAATTGATGAAGGAGCTTGATAATTTTCATTCGATGATTAAAGAAATTGGATACGATTTTTCCATAGAATACAGGATGGGAAGCGGAGCTTATATTTGTGGAGAGGAAAGTGCTTTGTTTGAATCGATAGAAGGCAAAAGGGGAGAACCTCGTAACAAACCCCCATATCCAACTGTCTCTGGCTTATTCGGTAAGCCTACCGCGATAAATAATGTTGAAACACTGGTCACAGCTATGATGATAATGAAGCATGGCTCGAAAGACTTTATAAAAATCGGCACAAATGACTCGAGAGGTTCAAAGGTATTTTCTGTTTCCGGAGATACTCCAACACCGGGGATATTTGAACTGGAACTTGGAATGTCTGTCCAGCAGTTTGTCAATGAATTTGGAGATGGAGACGCTAAAGCAGTTCAGGTGGGAGGAGCTTCAGGTTTTTGTGTTCCGCGTAAGAAGTTTGCTGAAACTATTATTGGTTTTGAAGGTGTCCCTACCGGAGGTTCAATGAAACTTTTCAATAGTTCCAGATCGATGTATAATGTGCTTCATAATTATTTGGAGTTCTTTACTGAAGAATCATGCGGACAATGCACCCCTTGCAGGATTGGCTGCCAGCAGTTACTGAAAGGTGTGGAAATGGTAAAAAAAGGTGAAGTTAAATCCACCTATCTTACAGAGCTAATGAAACTTGCCGATACAATGAAAGTTGCTGCAAAATGTGGTTTGGGGCAATCAGTTGGAAATGCTTTCAAATCAATAGTTGGTAATTTCAGAGAGGAGATCATCTACTAAAAACTAATTTAAAATTCCAGAAACATGATAAATCTAATTATAAATGATCAGAAGATATCGGTTAAAGAGGGAACTACCGTTCTTGCTGCTGCAAAACAACTGAAGATCAATATTCCGACACTGTGTAATCATGACGACCTCTGTGTGGCAGGTAACTGCCGTGTTTGTGTTGTTGAGCAGAAAGGTGCCAGGACCCTCATAGCATCATGTGCCACTCCTGTATTTGAGGGAATGGAGATACACACTAATACTCTCAAGGTACGAAATGCGCGTAAACATATTGTTGAGCTGCTTTTATCAGAACATAGATCTGACTGTACCAAGTGTTATAAGAACCAGAATTGTGAACTACAGGCACTGGCCAATGAATTTGCATTTGGAGACCATATACTTCTTTCTCTTGTTGAGGATAAGAAATATGATATAGACAGGTCTTCGCCATCCTTTATTAAAGACGATAGTAAGTGTATCAGGTGTCAGCGTTGCGTAAGAACATGTTCATCGTTGCAGTCTGTTTCCGCAGTTTCTATGGCTAACAAAGGCTCTCATCAGAAGATATCATCATTTCATGACAAGCCAATGAGTCATGTTGTATGCACCAACTGCGGGCAGTGTGTAATCCGCTGTCCTACAGGCGCTCTTGTTGAGAAAACCTATATAGACCAGGTTTGGGATGCAATATATGATACTGATAAGCATGTTGTGGTACAGACAGCTCCCGCTGTCAGGGTAGCTCTTGGTGAAGATCTTGGATATGATCCTGGAGAGAGAGTCACCGGCAAGATGGTCAATGCTCTGAAGCAGCTGGGATTCGACTCCGTTCTTGATACTGACTTCTCTGCCGACCTCACGATAATGGAAGAGGGAACTGAATTGCTGGTCAGGTTGAAAAAAGCTCTTGTCGATGGTGACAAGAAAATTTCTCTCCCGATGTTTACATCATGTTCCCCAGGCTGGATCAAGTTTATTGAACATAAATATCCTGAATTTTTGCCAAACCTGTCAACATGCAAGTCTCCACAACAGATGTTTGGAGCCCTGGCTAAGACTTATTATGCAGGTAAAAGGAACCTTGATCCTTCTAAGGTGGTTTCTGTTTCAATAATGCCTTGCACGGCAAAGAAATTTGAGGCTGACAGACCTGAAATGCGTGCAAGTGGTTTCAAGGATGTCGATTTTGTTCTGACAACCCGTGAACTGGCTGTCATGATCAAACAAGCCGGCATTGACTTCAGAAATCTAAAGCCAGCTAAGTATAATTCAATAATGGGCGATTCAACGGGAGCTGCTGTAATCTTCGGTGCTACCGGAGGGGTGATGGAAGCTGCCTTACGTACAGCATATGAGATAGTCACGGGCAGGGAGATCCCATTTGGAAACCTGAATATTACACCTGTAAGAGGAATGGAAGGCGTAAAAGAAGCTTCTCTTAAAATAGAAGGTTGTATTGATGCATGGAAATTCCTTGAAGGTGCGGAACTGAAAGTTGCCATTGCACACGGCCTGGTAAATGCCAATAAGATAATGAAATCGATAAGGGATGGGAAGGCAGAATATCATTTTGTTGAGATAATGGCATGTCCCGGAGGATGTATTGGTGGTGGTGGTCAGCCCATTCCAACAAATATGGAGATCAGGAAAAATCGTATGAAGGCAATCTATGCGGAAGATGAGCACATGGTGCTGCGTAAATCCCATGAAAATCCCGAGGTAATTGCAGTTTATAAGGATTTTCTTGATCAGCCCAACAGTCATAAATCACATGAACTCCTTCATACACACTACGTGGAGAGAGATAATTACTAATGCGAATTATGTTTAGGGGAGGCTGTCTCAAAAGTTAATTTTAACCGCAAAGCCCTCGAAGTAGTCACAAAGGACGCAATGGCAATATTTTGACATTAAATACTTTGCGATCTTCGCGTATATTCTTGGCGAACTCAGCGGTTATTGGAATACAACTTTTAAGATGGCCTCTTTTTTCCCGGAAGAATCAGGCTTAGGTCATCAGACATCAGGCACCTGTCTTTGACTTTTTTAGTTTCTTCAGAAGCCAGGCCATGTTTTTACCCAGATCGCGCATTGTCTTCATTCCTTCATCATCCTTGAGTACTTCTCCCTTTTCCCTGCCAATTCCAATATTCCAGTATGTTGATCCGGGTATAACCATCTCATTGATAAGAAAGAAATGGTTTATACTGTCCAGGGCATGTATGGCACCTGCTCTTCTAACAGCTATGACCCCGGCCCCGATCTTATGTTTAAGCGGACTGCCTGAAGCCCTGAGGGAATAACTGGCAACCTCTATCAATGCTTTGGCATCTGCTGTCAGGTCAGCATGGTAAACAGGTGATCCAATGATGATACCATCAGCTTTAACCATCTTTTTTATACATGCATTAATGACATCATTTTTCTGATGACAGATTCCATCTTTCTTTTTCCTGCATTTCATACAGGCGATACAACCATTGACATCCTTACCTCCCAGCTGAACAAACTCGGTTTTTATGCCCTCTTTTTCAAGAGCTCCAAAAACTTCTTTAATTAGTAATTCGGTGTTTCCTCCTTTTCTGGGACTACAGTTTATACCTAGTACTTTCATGATTAACGGGTATTATTCAATTATTTTCAATATTTCATTTATGTCTATATCTTTTAGAGGATTATTACTTGTAATAAAGGTAGCTGCAAGCTTGGATTTTTTTGTTTGTAGCCTTATGATTTTTTCCTCTATGGTATTACTTGTTATATACCTGTAAACAAATACGCTCTTGTCCTGACCTATCCTGTGAGCCCTGTTCAGTGCCTGCATTTCCGAAGCAGGATTCCACCAAGGATCAAGTATGAAAACGTAGTCGGCAGCCGTCAGGTTCAGGCCAACACCACCTGCCTTAAGGGATATAAGGAAAACCATATTGTCCTTTTCATTTTGGAAAGAGTTCACAATCTTCTCCCGGTTGATGCTTGCCCCCGTAAGCATGGAATACTTTATCCTCCTCTTCCTGAACAGATTGGCATACAGATCAAGATGTTTTACAAAAGATGAGAATACAAGTATCTTGTGTCCTTCAGAAATAACACTTTCAATATCCTGGGAGACTGTTTCAAATTTACCGGAACTACATGAATAATCCTCGTATGCCAAGACCGGATGGTTTGATATCTGCCTTAACTTCATCAGACCCTGGAGAACCATAATGGTTGATTTGGCAAGACCTTTATTGACAACATTACTCAAAATCGCGTTTCTTACAGATGATTTTTCTTCGTCATATAGCTTATGCTGTTCCTCTGTCATATCACAGAAGACAGTCTGTTCTGAAACTGGAGGAAGATCTCTTGCCACCATATCCTTTGTTCGTCGCAGGATAAATGGCTGTATTATTTTCCTGAGTTTTCCTTCTTTCTCATCATCACCCATCTTCTCAATTGGCCTGGCAAATTCTCTGTGAAAAAATGACAGGTCACCGAGAAGGCCCGGGTTGACAAAGTTTAACTGAGTCCAAAGATCAGTAAGTGAATTTTCAACAGGGGTACCCGTAAGGACAAGCTTAAAGTCTGACTTAAGACGGATAACGGTCTTATATAACATGGAAGCCGGGTTTTTTATCACCTGACTTTCGTCCAGGATAATATAATGAAAACAAAACGAGCTTATCAGATCAATATCTTGTCTTATAGTGTGATAGCTGGAGAGTATTATGTCGAATTGACTGAAATAGTGAGTTGATTTAATGCGCTGGTTCCCCTTGTAGCTGTATGTTCTCATTTCAGGCACGAACCTTTTTATCTCATTCTCCCAGTTGTAAACCAGTGATGCCGGTACAATGATCAGCGTCGTAAGTTTATTTTCATGATAATCAAAGAGTGTTAATGCCGGGCTATTATTGTTCCCCGGAGTCTTTTTGATATTCTCCCTGTTATGCTGAAGTAAAGCCAGCGCCTGTATGGTTTTACCAAGACCCATATCATCAGCCAGGCATCCACCCAATCCTGAGTTCTGAAGAAAATTCAGCCAGTTGAGCCCATCAGACTGATATTGTCGCATTTCACATTTCAGACCCAGTGGTGGTTTCAGGAGTGGAATGTCACCAGGGGTGAGTAACTTTTCAAGCTTACCAAATTCATTATTCTTCTCATCTGAAAGGGTGTCTTTTAGCAGTGAGAAGTGTTGTTTGTGTACTCTGATAGTCTGTCCTGAGTTTTTTGAGAATTCAAATATGTTTTTATACCTGATAAACCATGCTTCAGGTAGTATGGCCACTGATCCGTCAGGCAATTCATATTCCCTTATACCTGCCAGGATATTCTTTCTGAAAAGAGCAAATGGGAACTTCCATTCGCCTATATTGACTATTGCCTTTATGTCGAACCAGTCATTCTCAAACTGACTGCTAATCTCAATGCTCACAGAATGTAAATTGTAATTGCGATCAAGTCTTGAAGTGATCTGAAAACCATGACCTTTGATTTCCCCGAAGTTGTGATTGATATTTTCAATCATTGAGTAGAGATCATCCTTCTTTACCGATTCCCCATAAAGCGGGAAAAAATTGATGTCATCATCAGAAAAATAACCAAGTTCACCTAATATTTCCTGACATCGTTGTTCCCATTCAAAGTCCCTGTGATACTTCCTGAAAACGAATTTATTATCACTTTGGTCAAATACTGTAAATGAATTATCAGGATCATTGGCAAAGATGATATTGTCCTGGTATTTATATTTAAGAATCAAAACCGGCCGGTTTTTCAGGCTGACACCGATCTCCAGAATCGCTTTAGTCTCAGCTTCCGTCTCGATGACCTCAAATCCTCTTCCCTCCACTTTATAGTTGTTTACGGCATTGAGAACAAAAGAGCTGAAATATTTTACTTCAGTCTTTTTTGGAATGGTAATATATTCCTTGGTGGAAAATGGTTTTAGCTTTGACCCGTCTACATCACTTACAAAGAGAATCATGGAATTCTCCCTGATCAGGCATGGCGACATACAAATAATATCAACAGGATTATTCCTCAGTCTTATTGTATTACCTCCTGACTCAAGGCTCAGGTTATATGTGCTATGATCGTCATTTCTGAAAAACCTGAAGACGGGGTAGGCATTCTCAGCACTTAGAATGAGCTTGTCCTCGGCGTGTAGTGTTACGGTCTTGGTCTTCTGGAAATAGACTGGTATATTCTCGTCCCTGGCAATAACGAGGGATTTATAAATTCTTCTCTCAATATAAGGTCTGATAAAGGTATCCAGCTTCTCAGAGGTAACCTTTTCCTGGAATTCCTTAACATTTTTCTCTTTTGAAAAAAACTTAAAGAGGGTTCGTTCGGAGTATTCATTTATGATGTTTACAAGGTCCCTTTCCTCGGGTGTCAGCAGGCTGAGAGTGTCTATACCGGGAAAAGGGAAGAGACATTCTGATAATCTGAAATAGCTTTTGTTGATTTCTTTTACAATGATATATGGTAGTAATATGGAACCCCATATCCTGTGATTCGTAAGGATTAGTGCAAATGTCTTATTTTTCTTTTCAGATTGAGGTCCCAAGTAGCCTTGATTTAAATATCCTGCAATGTTGGTTAATGTTGACCAATTATCAAAGCATTTTCTTATTAGTTTTGCAGGAAATGATACATAGGATAACCAGGGTTATGATATATTTTGGAAAAAAATCCTGCAGCAGCTTTTGAGAAAGATAATACATATTGATATGGATGCGTTTTTTGCATCTGTTGAACAGCTGGATAATCCTGAACTGAGGGGTAAGCCCATAGCAGTTGGAGGGAGTGGAGAGAGAAGTGTAGTGGCAGCTGCAAGTTATGAAGCACGTAAATTCGGGGTTCGATCTGCCATGCCCTCAGTAATAGCCAGGCGCCTGTGCCCTGATCTGATCTTTGTCCGGCATCATTTTGACAGGTATATTGAGGTATCCGGTTCTATTATGAACATCTTCAGGGAATATACAGATATTATTGAACCTCTCTCTATTGATGAAGCGTTCCTGGATGTTACAGATGACAGTAAAAAAATAGGTTCAGCAACCATCATCGCTAAAAGAATCAGAGCCGAGATAAAGGAAAAAACAGGACTGACAGCATCGGCAGGTATCTCGGTAAACAAGTTCCTTGCCAAGATCGCTTCTGATATAAATAAGCCAGACGGACTCTTCCTTATCAGACCGGAGGATGCCGAAAAATTCATCGAGGAGCTGCCTGTAGAAAAGTTTTATGGTATTGGTAAAGTGACGGCTGAAAAAATGCACAGACTCGGAATACATAAAGGCTTGGACCTGAAACAATGGGACATGACAGACCTTGTAAGGAATTTCGGTAAGGCAGGAGTGTTTTTCTTTAATATTGTAAGGGGGAAGGATGATCGCCCTGTGGAGCCTGACCAGGAAAGGAAATCTGTGGGAACAGAGCTTACATACGAGAAAGATCTAACCACTCAATTTGGGATTATTGCAGAATTGTACAAGCTCGAAAAGGAACTGATGGAGCGACTTGAACATTCCGGAACGACCGGCAGGACTGTAACTTTGAAAGTAAAATTCTCCGATTTCAGACAATTGACAAGAAGTAAAACACTTCAATACTATATCCGCGATTTTGAGACACTCCACAGGGAAGTTACTGCAATCAGGAAGGAGATGGAGATGGAAAATGTTCGGATCAGACTTCTGGGTGTAAGTATTTCTAATATGGAGACTGATGACTGTGCGTGACAGGCAACTTTCCCTGTTCGAAGATTCGGAGATCCCGGCTCATGATATAAATCCCCTGTCTTATTATGACAGACAACAAGATAATCAAACAATCATCCCTGCTGCAACTGTTTCATTTGTACCTCATCGATAAAGACCATACTTCCTGTAATATTATTTTCTTTGTAACTATCAAAAAAGACCGGCTTTGCTGACTTGATAGTGATGTTGGCTATATCATTCATATTAACAGACAGGTCTTCTGAGTCTTGTTCAAGGGTATTTATATTCATTTTGTAGTTAACTGATTTGACAACGCAACCTGTTTCATTACTGTTCATTTTAATCAGATAGCGACCCTCGGATTTTAGCGGAACAGTATTAAACCAGCAAATCATCAGGTTAATATCATTGCCTATTTCAGGTAGGTCATCTGAAGATACAAGCATATCACCCCGACTTATATCTATCTGGTCCTCAAGGGATATAGCCACACTGTCACCTGCAAAGGTCTCTGAAAGGGTTTTCCCGAGAACATCAATACTTTTTATCTTGGATTTAAGCATTGATGGTAATACTGTAATTTCATCGCCGGTCCTGAAGATTCCTCCGGCTACCCTTCCGGCATAACCACGATAATCATGAAATTCCATTGTATGAGGACGTATGATAGTCTGTACAGGAAATCTTTTTTTCTCTGCGTTTTTAATTTTTTTTATCTCTATAGTCTCAATAAGATCAAGAAAGGTCTTTCCTGTATACCAGGGCATGTTAATGATCGGTCAACAACATTATCGCCATATTTGGCACTGATAGGTATAAAATGAGGATCTTCAATATTAAGTTTATTCACAAGCATATCGAGTTCACTGCCTTGATATCTGCTGAACAGTGCTTCCGACCAGTTTACCATATCCATTTTATTGATGCAGAATATTATATGCCTGATGTCGAGAAGCGAGGCAATATATGAATGCCGTAAGAGTCTGCTCAAGAACGCCTTTGCGGGAATCGATCAGGATAACAGCCATGTCAGCTGTACTGGCACCAGTTACCATATTACGTGTATACTGTATATGTCCGGGTGTATCAGCTATGATAAATTTCCTTTTGGGTGTTGCAAAATACCTGTAAGCAACATCAATCGTTATTCCCTGTTCGCGTTCAGCTCTCAGTCCGTCAGTAAGCAGTGACAGGTCAAGTTCTTCCCTTCCCAGTCTTTTCCCAGATTGGACAATATGATCCATCTGATCCTCGAAAATTGATTTGCTGTCGTACAATAGTCTTCCTATAAGCGTACTCTTTCCATCATCCACACTTCCAGCTGTTGTAAATCTTAAAAGACTCTTATAGTTTTTATTTCCGTTTATCTTCATTTTTTATTGCTCTTATTTCATGTAAATGGATTCCCGGCTTCGGGACCAGGTTTCAACGTTCTGGTACCTCGCTCTCTGCAGCCTGCATCTTAAAAGTATCCCTCCTTCTTCCTGTCTTCCATTGCTGCTTCCGATCTCTTATCATCAAAACGGCCTCCCCGCTCTGTTACTCTTGTCGCTGCAATTTCCGAGATGATCTCTTCAAGTGAACGGGCTTTAGAAAGGAAACTCCTGTGCAGGTGATATCTCCTATTGTACGGCATCTGTACATCAGCTTCAAAGACATTTTCATCAGGTTTCAGCTGCATAAACGGGGCCCATGCAAGGTAAACCCCGTTACGTTGGAATATTTTTCGTTTATGGGTGTAATACAGATCGGGCAGTTTTATATTTTCATTAAGGATATATTGCCATACATCAAGCTCAGTCCAGTTACTTATTGGAAAGACCCTGAAATGTTCGCCCATATGCTTTCCTTCCGTTAAAGATATTCCATAGTTCAGGTCTCTGATTTTTTGGATCCCAGTGACCAAATTCATTCCTGTGCGAGAAGAACCGTTCTTTGGCCCGAGCTTTTTCTTCATCACGTCTTCCGCCTCCAATGGCAACATCGATATTAAGTTCTTCAATGGCATCGAGCAAAGTAATGGATTGAGCCTTGTTCCTGCTGGCATTATAACCCCGCTCTTCTGTAACGCGGCCGGTATCAATCGAGTCCTGCACTTTCCTGACGATGAGCTCAGCGCCAAATTCCGCTGCGAGATCATCGCGGAACCTGAGTGTTTCATCGAAGTTATGACCTGTATCAATATGCATGAGACTGAATGGTATCCTGGATGGCCAGAATGCTTTTCTTGCCAGGTGTACGAGGACAATTGAATCCTTGCCACCCGAAAACAAAATAACTTTGTTTTCAAACTGTGAAGCAACCTCCCTAATCACAAATATTGCTTCATTCTCCAGTTCTTTCAGATGTTCATCACTTATTTTGATCTGAGTATTCATTGCTATTGATATCTGTTAACTTAAATTCTTAATTTTAATGCCCGACTTAAATCCAGCAATCTTTATCCTTCCTTTAACAAGCCTCCGTGCCCTCTCATAATCTCCTGCCGCCTTCCGCCTTCCCGATAGCTCCCGATAGTTATCGGGACGGGAGTCTGCCGCCTTATTTTACATGACATCCGCATTCTTTAGGACCGTCATTTTCCCACCACCATCGACCAGCCCTGAAATCCTGGCCTTTTATAACGGGCCTGGTACATGGTTCACAACCTATGCTCAGGTATCCTTTATCATGGAGTGAATTATAAGGGATATTGTGTTCTTTTATATAATTTTCAACATCTTCAAATGACCAGGAGAAAAGAGGATGATACTTAAATATATTTTTATCATCATCATATTCCAGCTGACTCATATTGCTCCTGTTGTCAGACTGCGCTGCCCTAATACCGGATATCCAGCACTCCATCCCTTTGAGGGCCCTGTTCAGAGGGACAACTTTTCTTATCCTGCAGCATTCCTGGCGGTTTTCCTTCGATTTATAAAAACTTTCAGGTCCCTTTTCAGTCACCATCTTTTCGACAGCCTCATATTCCGGGAAATAAACTGCAATTCTCTTGTTGTATTTGAGTATTGTCTGTGAAAAAACCTGGTAAGTCTCAGGAAACAGGCGCCCGGTGTCCAGTGTGGCCACTCTGACCGGAAGGTTGCTGCTGAAAATTTTATGAGTTATAACCTGATCCTCTATTCCAAAACTAGTAGTGAAAATTATTCTTTCCGCAAAGATGTCTGAAAGCTTCTCCAGTTGTTCTTCAACTGACATCCCTGTAAGCTGAGTATTCAGCTCTTTTAACTTCATATGGCTTTGCATTCGTCTTTATAGTAAGTTTTAATTTGATCTTATGAATATGAGCCCATAACCTTTCATGAAAATAGTAAAGGATAGTTTTTGTAATTACCTCGATGCTTCCAATGGATACTGCCAGGGAGATTTTCCCTGTAATGAAATAGCTAATTAGCATGGTATCAATCGTTCCCACAATCCTCCACGAAATTGATTTCATGAAACTCTTAATAGGTTTATCAGCCCGGTCGCTGACCTTAATGACCCCTGATTTTTCAGGTTTCTCTTCAGGTTGTTTGAATAGTACATCGAGCATATTAAATATATTTAAGTTCTGATCAAAAGTAAGACAGATAAGGGAATGAATCATTGGCAATTATGCTCGAAAAGTATTGGTATTTATACATATAGCACTATGTGTAATAAGTCCTACTAAATGAGTATTTACAGGTGAGACGGGGCAATATTAAACAGATATATCACTGCTAAAGATTTATAACAAATTATAAAGTGCCTTCCTAACAAGCATATTATGAATGGTATACACAATATAATCGGAAGGGAATGTGTATTCTTATTATTCTCCTTCAGCTTGCTACCCGGATATTAATATCGAATTTTGTGTTATTCCTGTAACAGTGCTTATGAACAAATTACTCATTGATGTTTTCGGACCTCCAATAATTCAGTGCCTGCTTCCTTGATCCTGACGGCAAGCTTTGAAAGTGTTTCAGCTGTGGTCATCGGGTTAATTATTGTCAGCCTGAGCCAGATTCTTCCTTCGATTTCTGTTTGAACAATATAAAATGAACCTTCCCTGGTAATTCTTTTCCTTATACTTTCGTTTATGCTGTTAAGATATATATCATCGGGTTTTTCAGTCACAAATCTGAAACAAATTATGTTACTCATAGGTTCAACAGCCAGCTCCAGATGAGGATCACTGTTTACCATTTGAGCAAAGTCCGAGGTAATTCCATACATTGTTTCAATATAATCTCTGTAGTAGCCATTCCCATAATATTTGAGAGCTGTGTAAGCTATTATACCGAGAGCGCTTTTGGTGCATTCAAGAGTCCGGGCAGCGCTGTTATACCAGACGTTATTCTGGTTTTTCTGAAAAAGGTAGGATGCTTTTTGTGCAAAGGTATTATATGATCTTTCTCCGTTTCTGAACATAACGAGAGTGTTAAGTGCCGGAACCAGGAACATTTTGTGAAAATCAATAACTACTGAATCGGCTCTTTCTATCCCTTTAATCCTGTCCCTGTATTTTTCTGAAAAAAGTACGCCCATCCCATGAGCTCCATCCACATGAAGCCATATTCCGTGTTTTTCACAAAAATCAGCTATCTTATTAAGCTCGTCATATGACCCAGTTGCTGTGGAACAGGAATTGGCAATCAGTGCTACAACTTTTATGCCTACTTTTTCCGCATCTCTTTTATAATCCTCCAGAAGATCCGTTCTCATTTTGTAGTTCCGGTCATAAGGAACCTTTATAACTGAATCTTCTCCCAATCCCATTATTTTCACATTTCTGCCGATGCTATAGTGTGATTGATCAGACATCATATAGCCGGGTCTGGCACTATCCTTCACCCCGTCTTCCCAGATATTATACTCTGTATTCGTCTGTCTTGCTGCAAGCATTGCTGTGAGATTGCCTGCGGTACCTCCATGGGTAAAGATCCCGTCAAAACCTTTTTTATAACCAATTAGTGATCCAAAACGCTCAACAACATTTTTCTCCATTGCCATGTTTACAGGTCCCATCTCATATATTGCAGCGCCGTTATTTAGCAGCGTTGTACAGAATTGCGCAAGAACAGCAACCGGAAGGGGGGATGTAACCTGGTGACCAATATAGTTAGGATGATGAATATGGATCGAATTCTCAATAATCCGGCCGATAAAAGAATCAAAGTGTTCGTTTTCACCATCTCCTGAGCTGAAGGAAAATAATTTTGCCAGGTCGTCAGGATCATTCCATGGCAGCACAGGCATATTTCCGCCCGATAACGCTTTTTTAAGATAATCCGAGAGAATGTCTACAAGCTTATGAGCTTCATTACGGAAATTATCCGGATCGAAGGGACCTGAAATGTCATGGTTAAAGCTACTCATCATTAATAATAAATTATCTCAATAACTCTTTTCCCAGGCTGTTGAAATACCATTGTATCACCTGATCGTACTTATCCTGTTCTTTATTTTCGAGGAATTCCAGTATGCCTGTTTTTTTCTTTATAAGATCATTTATTATTTCAATTACTCCGCAGTAGCCTGTTGGGTATCCAGTGCCAAACACATATGTTAGTAAGCTGATATTATATTCCTTAAAAAAATCATCCAGAATTAAATACTTCTTTTTATATTTCTCTTCCAGCAGGTCGTGATAACCAATTATCCGAAGGAAATGGTTAAATCTTACGGCTGCATTGTCCATAATAAGAGAGCCGATATTTTCAAAGCTTTTTTTCCTGGTCAGATAGATCTCCGCGTACCGGAAAATCCCGATAAATCCGAAAGCGTCAAGATCGTCAGCAACAGAAAGTATTGTGAGTAGATCAGGAGATCCCGAAGCAGAATCATAATCTTTCAGGTCGTGGTTTTCGATAGCTTCAAGGGCAGCTCTGAAATTTTCAGTCTTAAGCCCGTTTATTTTTAAAAACCTTTTGCAGAGTTCAACGCTGTATCGCCCATGCCTGGGTCCTGTTTCAACAGACATCCCAATGTCGTGAAGGTAGGCAGCAACAATGAGTTCTTCAGTAAAATGCGGGTTGGAGAGGTGGTGGTGTTCAAATACCAGTGGAAGTATTTCTTTTGAATAGACCCATACACGACGGTGATGTTCTATTCCATGGGAGGACAGTGATTTTTCCATAAATACAGATATGAAAAAATCTTCCAGTATCTGTTTAAAATGGTTTTCTGCAGCTTCTATTTGACCGTTAAGATTCATGTGGCGAAAAAAAGCAAAAGACCGGGCCTTTTGCTTTTGAACAGGCTGTCTGGTTAACGGTTAGTAGTTAATCATCTTCTTTGCCAGATCAAGAATGGTAGTATCATCGAAACTGACAATACCCCCATCAGGTCCCTGTTCAAAATGTATGCCAACACTTTGACCCTTATCAAAATTTGTCCCTCCGAAGTAGTTTCTTACTGTCTCTTCATTAAGATCGAGTTTCTCTGCAATCTGTCTCATACTACCGGAGGGTAATTGGTCTTTGATTTTCCGGAGCTCATTAAAAGTGATTATTTTGTCCATCGTATTAAGATTTTTTATAATTAATATTATTTGAAATCACTGGCCAAAACCCAAAGTTAACTATAAATTAAAAGAATGGAAATCATATCTGATATTTTGAAATATCCCTGATTATATAAACATCATAATCACCGAGGGATTCAAAGCCGTATTTTTATAAAGCTCCGCGGCCCTGCGATTTGACCTGTGTACTTCGAGCTTAACCTGGTCACCTTTTTTTTTGCGAATGAAAGTGAATGTTCCAGTAAGACTTTTGAAAACCCGTTTCCCTGATACTCTGGGTGAATTCCGAAATGATGGAGATGCATCCTTCTTCCGTCATAAGGTCAACCATGATGTGCCGCATATTCTTCCTGGAATGTATCTTCAAGTATCAAAAAGCTACCTCCTATCCTTATACTCTCTTTCGATAATTGTAGTCTCATCGTCAGCCCTCAGATGGCTCCCCATATCAGTTAGTTTCCCAGAGTTCAGAAATCCCTTTAAAATCACCTTTATTATATTGTCTGGTGACCATGTTTTCTGAAGTTGTACCATGGAAAATCATAATTCGAATTTTTACATGAGAGATAATTTCACATGTTTGGTTTTATGCAGCACCGGGATTGCCAGTCATTCATTGATTTACAAATCCATCATTAACTGAAGAAATAACTCGAGTGCTTTCTTTTTCTCTTCATTGAAATGAAATCGATATTATTAGTCAGATAATCCGTGAGAACATTTCCAGTTTATTGAACCCGAATTGTTCCAAAATATTCCGCTAACTTCGCTTTATGTTGATAACTCCGATCCACAGAGCATTGTTAAATTCCTTAATAAAATCGTTTCCAGGGAGTTTCTTATTAGAGGTCCAGCAGGCAAATACAAAAGGCATACCTGTATATTCTTTCCATGCGCTGCCAGATCAATCCTGTACCTGAAGCTTTTTTCAAGTTCAAAACACTGGTCCCCGATTAATACAACAGCTTCAGTCAACCCTATATTCCTGAAGTCAAATCCTTTGGATAGTATTTACCCATTTAAAATCTCTTTTCCAGCTGTTCTTGCCAGCACCCTTGTAAGATTAACTGATGACCTTGACCGGTAATCCAGATAAATGGTTTCTACATCTTCAAAAGGGCAGTTACTTAAGAGCATAACTGTTCGTACATCTCCGTTGGCACCTATGCAGTAATCACTTATAATGTGATACTCATTCAGCAGAGGCAATGAAGCCACAGGAATCAGCCCTATATCAGCCCGGTTATTTATTAATTTTGAAGCACAGTCAGCCGGGTGATCAGTTTCAAGTATTACTTTCTTTTCAAACCCACTCTCTTTCAATCCATAGATAAAGGGATATGTATTTGCATATTTCACTGCCGATATTCTGATTTTATCCATACCCTTTTTTTCCAATCCTTAAAAATACTACATTTGTGCATATCCAAACAACAACTGAAAACGCAATCTGATAAAAAAATGGAATTAAATTTTCTGACTGCCATTTCTCCGTTGGACGGAAGATACAGACATAAGGTTGATGAGCTCGACCTGTATTTTTCGGAATTTGGGCTTTTCAAGTACCGCCTTATGGTGGAAATAGAATATTTTATTGCCTTATGCGATATACCACTCCCGCAACTTGCAGATTTTAAGAAAGAACACTATATCACTTTGCGTTCTATATATGAGGATTTTGATCTAACTGATGCTGAGAAGATTAAGGAGAGAGAGAAGATAACAAATCATGATATAAAGGCGATTGAATATTATCTTAAGGAGCGCTTTTTCCAGACTGGATGGGGCAAATGGAGCGAATTTATTCACTTTGGTCTCACATCGCAGGATATTAATAATACAGCGGTTCCCCTTTCCATTAAGGATGCATTGATGAATATATATTTTCCCCTTCTGTATGAACTGAGGGAGAAACTTGCAACTTTTGCAGATGAGTGGAAGGAGATACCCATGCTGGCACGTACTCATGGACAACCGGCTTCACCAACAAGGCTGGGTAAAGAGATTGAGGTTTTTATTGCAAGGCTCGACGGGCAAATAAAGTATTTTGGACAAATTCCATATTCGGCAAAATTTGGAGGAGCTACCGGTAATCTGAATGCCCATAAGGCAGCTTATCCGGATATTGACTGGGTAGGGTTCGCTGATGATTTTGTCAATAATGAGCTGGGACTGCAGAGGTCTTTTCCCACAACTCAGATTGAACATTATGATAATATGGCTGCCCTCTTTGATAATATGAGAAGGATCAATACCATTCTCCTTGATTTATCGCGGGATTTCTGGTTATATATCTCTATGGATTATTTCAGGCAGAAGATTAAAAAAGGTGAGATAGGTTCATCCGCCATGCCACACAAAGTTAATCCCATTGATTTTGAAAACGCAGAAGGTAATCTAGGCTATGCGAACGCCATCTTCGAACATCTGTCTGCTAAATTGCCTGTATCCCGACTGCAGCGTGATCTTTCAGATTCCACGGTAGCAAGAAACATTGGAGTCCCTGTTGGACATTCTGTAATAGCCTTCCATTCACTCTTAAAGGGCCTGGATAAACTTATTGTTAATACAGAAAAAATACACAGCGATCTGGATGCAAACTGGGCCGTTGTGGCGGAAGCCATTCAGACTATTTTGAGGACGGGAGAATTATCCAAAGCCGTATGAAGCTCTTCTCGACCTTACCCGTACCAACGAGAAGATTACCTCTGAATCGATTCGTGATTTTATCGATAACCTGGAACTTGGGGAGACGATCAAAGAGGAGCTCAGGGAAATCACCCCTTTCAACTATACGGGTTTTTAATCTTTACTTTCTCCAGATGAAGAATATACGATTGTTGCTGAAATATTTTGCTCCTTACCGTTGGTCAGCAATTAGAAGTATAATATACAACATTTTAAGTGCTGTCTTTGCACTCGGATCCTATACTCTGGTTGCCCCGTTCCTTTCTATCCTTTTCGATAAGGTTCAAAAGGTTGCAAACCCGGGTAGTTTCCATTTTACTGCCAGTTACCTGACCGCTTATTCCAGGTATTTCGTTGGTACAGTTATTGAAAAAAACGGACAGGCGGGCGCATTAATGATGGTTGTCTTTGTTGTGATAATCTCCAGCTTCCTTAAGAATGGTTTTATCTTCATGGCCAATAACAGCATGGCTTATATCCGGGCATGTACCGTAAGGGATCTGAGAAAAAAGATGTATTATAAAGTACTGAGACTTCCTCTTTCATTTTTTACAGAAGCACGTAAAGGGGATGTTATGACCCGTATCTCGAATGATGTTCAGGAAATTGAAATATCTGTCATGTCTTCTCTCACTATGATGTTCAGGGATCCCCTTTATATAGTGATTTTTGTTATTTATTTATTTGTGTCCAGTTATCAGCTTACTCTTTTCTCCCTTATGTTGTTGCCAGTCAGCGGGTGGCTGATCGGCAGGACCAGCCGGACATTAAGATCTTCGTCACTTCTGGGACAGCAAAACCTCGGGCGTCTCTTATCTGTGGTTGAAGAGACTCTGACGGGCCTCAGGATAATAAAAGGTTTCAATGCCGAGGATAAGATGAAATCACAGTTTTCGGAGTCGAATGAGCGATATGCAAAAATATTCAAGAGGGTTACACGCAGAGCCTATCTCGCATCACCTATAAGCGAATTTCTCTCTACTATTGTCATTATGGTACTAATGTATGTTGGGGGTAATATGGCACTTAACGGGGCGAATAATATGACACCGGAGCGACTCATAACCTTCCTGATAGTTTTTTCACAGATCATCCAGCCTGCAAAGAATATAACAACAGCTTATTTCAATATACAAAAGGGGATGGGCTCCATAGACAGGATCGATCAGGTTCTTGATGCTGACGAAAAGATTGTCGAAAAACGCGATGCAATTAAAGCCTCGGCTTTTAATGACTCAATTGAATTCCAGGGGGTTTGGTTTGCATATAATAATGAACCCGTGCTTAAAGATATTAATCTTACAATAAAAAAAGGACAGACTGTAGCAGTAGTCGGTAAATCAGGTGCAGGTAAATCTACTCTTGCTGATTTACTTCCAAGATTCATGGATTGTGACAAGGGTAGTATCCTGATTGACGGCGTTAATGTTCGTGATCTCAAGTTAAAAGACCTCAGGTATCTTATGGGTATAGTGAGCCAGCAACCTATTCTCTTTAATTCATCTTTCAGGGAAAACATTGCTTTTGGTGTGGGTAAATACAGGGAAGAAGATGTTGAGAATGCAGCAAGAATTGCTAATGCGCATGATTTTATAATGGAGAACGATCAGGGATATGACACTATGGTGGGTGAATCAGGAAATAAGCTTAGCGGTGGACAACGACAGAGGATAAGTATTGCCAGGGCTATTATGGCTAACCCTCCTATACTCATCCTGGATGAAGCAACCTCAGCTCTTGATACCGAATCCGAGAGGCTCGTACAGGATGCAATTCTCAACCTGATGAAAAGCAGAACGTCCCTGGTAATTGCACACAGGCTCTCAACAATACAACATGCCGATCTGATAATTGTTATTGATGATGGCAGGATAGTGGAAGCCGGTACACATGATGAACTTATGACAATTGAAGACGGACATTACAGTAAGCTTCGGAGCTTCCAGGCAATTTAAAAGAATGAAAAGGAGAAGGGAGATGGGGAGAAGGGGCAGGAAGGGGCGCAAAGGAGAGAATGTGAATAGTATTGAATCTGACAGTTGTGAAACACCTTATTAATAATACGTTATAGGAATGCGAAACAAAACACTGACACTCTTCGCGATAGTGATGTTTACACTTATAGCATTACAAGGAGAGGCACAAAGAGGCAAACATACTTTTACTCTGGGAGATTCTGTTTTTCTACTTGATAATAAACCCTTCCAAATCATAAGCGGGGAGATGCATCCTGCCAGAATTCCTGTTGAATACTGGCGGCAACGCATAGAAATGGCTAAAGCTATGGGATGTAATACTATATCCGCATATATTTTCTGGAACTACCAGGAACCTGAAGAAGGTGTTTTTGATTTCACTTCTGGGAACCATAATATTGCAGATTTTTTTAAAATAGTCCAGGATGAGGAGATGTGGCTGATCCTGAGACCAGGTCCCTATGTGTGTGCCGAGTGGGAGCTGGGTGGTATACCACCTTACCTCCTGCGATATCCTGATATCAGGTTACGCTGCATGGATCCACGGTATATGGCAGCGGCAGAACGATATATATCCCACCTTGCTGAAGTTATTAAACCATTTCTGGTTAGCAGTGGTGGTCCGATACTGATGTTGCAAATAGAGAATGAATACGGGAGCTTCGGAAATGATAAAAACTATCTGGAAAGACTTAAATTCGTATGGGACAGTTGCGGAATTAATATACCAACATTCACCGGTGATGGTCCCACCACATATATGCTTGAAGCAGGTACCCTGAAAGGAAGTGCTGTCGGACTTGATTCAGGATCTTCACTGGAGGACTTTAAACTTGCAGAAAAAATTAATCCGGGAGTCCCGGTATTCAGCAGCGAAACCTATCCGGGTTGGCTTACGCACTGGGGAGAGAAATGGGCCCGACCTGATATTGATGAACTTTTAAAGGAAGTCAGGTTCCTAATGGATAATAAAAAATCGTTCAATCTGTACGTTTTACACGGAGGTACTAATTTTGGATTCACTGCCGGAGCAAATTCCGGGGGTAAAGGATATGAGCCGGATATCACAAGCTATGATTATGATGCACCCGTAAACGAGCAGGGACAGGCAACACCAAAATATACACTGCTGCGTGATCTGATCGGATCCTATCTTCCAAAAGGGGAAAAACTTCCACCGATTCCTGATGAGATAAAAACAGTAGAAACTTCACCCATCCAACTACAGGTATTAACCTCTGTGTGGGATAATCTTCCCGATCCTGTAAACGATGTACAGCCCGGACCATTTGAATCATATGGGCAGGATTATGGATTCATCCTTTATCGTACAAGCCTGACAGGACGGAAATCAGGAAAACTAACAGTAACTGATATACACGATTATGCCACTGTATTTCTGAATGGTGAATATATTGGAAAGCTTGACCGGAGAGAGGGCATAAATACTATTGATATTACCCGAGAGTAATGTTGAAAAACCTCTTCTTGAAATATTTGTTGAAGGTATGGGAAGAATAAATTTTGGTCAGCATATCATCGACAGAAAAGGTATTACTGACAGAGTAACACTGAACGGTATGACTCTTATGAACTGGAAGGTGTTTAACCTGCCAATGGACAGGAAATTTATTTATGACCTGAGATCTTCCGGCAAGACACTAAATAAACCAGGACTCTTTTTCCGGGGTAATTTTGTATTGCCTAAACCAGGGGATACTTTCTTTGATGTATCAGGTTACACTAAGGGATTGGTATGGGTTAACGGTCATAACCTGGGACGTTATTGGAATATAGGACCACAAAAAAGACTCTATTGTCCGGCTTCATGGCTCAGGGCAGGTATGAATGAGATAATTGTCTTTGACCTCCATCAGATATCTCCTGCAGCTGTGCCTGCAATGAAAACTATGGAGTAATATCAAACAGCCTGCATATGTGCCTGTTAAATATGTTCTCAAATACATTCTGACCAACGATTTTGTAATTGGCTTCCAGCAGCCTGTAATATTCTCCAATGTTTGAAGCTGCAAGTTTATATGATACATGCATTAGCTGTCGCATGTTGGAATTGAACGAATCGTTGCCGGGTATGTGTCGTATTGCATCAGCAAATTGTTTTCCTGTCCATTTGGCTACCTCCCTCTCCGAAGGAAGGGATGAAATATGAATATCAGTAACGTCAGCATAAGGGGCACATAATTCTTCTGCCCTGTCAAGTGAATCTATATAAATATCCCTAACAAATTCATAGGCCTCACCACCCGATTCTGCTAATCCTATAACTTCTTCAAGCCAGGTTGTTCCGGCCGTTTTTATATGAATGCCTTTATCATATTTATTAATTATAGAACCAATATGCGGATAAAGGGAGAATTTATCCGAGCCTGAATGAATACTGATTTTAAGGTCCTCGGGAAGCCCGAATTCATTGACAGCAAGATCGGTTACAAGCAGATCGGCTTCAAACTCCTTTGCAAAATCATCCGGATCCCCGACATAATCCACTCCTTTATTAAATCGTCCTGAAAACCTTGGAGCTATTGTCTGTACCGGGATATCCTCAAGAGCCAGCATCCTCAGGATGAAAAAGAGTTCAGGGGGGGATTGGGGTTTGGGCACCTCATCCATAGATATTTCAGTAACGAAGTTCCCCCTTCCCTTTATTTTTTCAATCTTCCTGTATATATCAAAAGCCCTGATAACCGCATAGCAGGTATTTCTCAGCTGTCCGGGTTATTTGTGATCTGGTTGTTTTCAGTGATAGCCTGGAACCGGGTAGTCGCAGATTACCTGTATATTTCTCACACCTGCCATAAATTCCGCAATTTCTTTTTCTTCGGCTTTTAGCCCGATATATGATGATACATCAATTGTGAAGAAATCAGAATAATCAATAAACCGATCCACTGTTTCATATGTAATATGATCAGCATCAACAAAATATGGTTTCTTGAAGCCGATTTTAGCTGTCTCGTTGTCTGCTTCGATCCTTACATCTTCCGGGCCAGAACCAATTATGTTATGTTCCCTGTTCGACTTGTTCCAAACGGGCGTAATCTCAATTCCCCTGGATGAAGCTTCGGTTATGGCCCTAAGTTGGGCTTCCCCCTGGTGTCCGAACCTGTCGCCAAGTCCCATTGAGTATTTACCAATACTTTTCATTATGAGGAGATTTAATATTATTAAGAAGGATTGTTTTGTGATATTCTATGAAAAAAATCAACATTCTCCGATGTTACAATATCCACAGGGAGGTACTCGATCTTTTCAGGTTTTTTATTTATAGAGAGATAATCAAACAGTTTTTTTATTCCCTTATAGGATTGTTCTTCAGGCCGCTGACCAATTAGAAAACTGGTTATTCCCGATTTAAGATACTTAACATTCAGATCAAGCAGATCATATCCTATAACCCCAACTGACAAAATACCGGCCTTTTCTATATAATTGGCAATCAGGTAAGATTTAGATCCTGACACAAAAACGGAACCAATTTCAGGGTTTTGGTGAAATATCCTGTCCATTTCTGATTTAATTACTTCGGGAGAAGTTTCTGAAATGTTTATACTCAGCTTATTCCCCTTGTTGTGTCCTGAAGAAGAGAGATATTCAATAAACCCTCTTGTTCTCTTTTCAAGGTGGTGCACATTTTTAATATTCCTGGCAATATTAACAGCAAGAATGTCTTTTCCGGGCGATGTTATTATATCAGTGAGCTGACCGGCAACTCTTCCGCTTCTGAATACATCCTCGCCTATATATGCAAGAAAATTTGTATTTTCAATATATCCGTCAATAAATACGTAGGGAATAGCTCCTGACTCCATCTGTAGACAGAATTGCTGGGATTCGGCTTTAAAGATTGGGGCCAGCAATACACCGTCAGGATTCATGTTGAGCACATCCCTGGTCTTTTGTTGATAATCTGCTTCGCTCTGCATATCAAAGGTAACCTGGGTCAGACTCACGGAAAAAGGTTCAAGCTCTTCAAATGCCCTGGATATGCCAATCGGATGATTTTTCCAATACATGTTAGTGTCTGTTGGCTCAGGGAGCAGTGATACAATATGAATGTGCTTTTTTGACTTGAGAACACGTGCCATTAGATTTGGTGAATAATCCGTCTCTTTAAGTATCTTTTCTATCCTGGCTTTCGTTTCTTCAGCCACTTCCCCCCTGTTATGGATTACCCGGTCAACGGTACCTATAGAGACACCCGCGAGAGTGGCAATATCTTTTAACCTTATTTTTCTGGAAGAATAGTCCACTGCCGGTCATTTAGAATATTAGTTGTTTTCAATCAAGGATAACCTTCTTCTTAGTGGGTGCTATAATGAACATTATTATCCATGCAAGCACGTATGCACATGCAGCTATTGTAAACATTACTGTGTACCCGGATTCAATATGTCCGGCATTCTTATAAAACGCAAGAATGTTACCTGCAAATATCGAAACAAAAGCTCCTCCCAGTGCGCCGGCCATACCACCGATACCTGTTACCGAGCTCACGGCTTTCTTGGGAAAAGCATCAGAAACCGTGGTAAAAATATTTGCTGACCAGGCCTGGTGAGATGAAGCTGCCAGGCTTATTAGAGCAATAGCACCCCAGGTACTTACTCCATGTGACTGTGCGAAGAAAATAGGAACAACCAGCAAAGCAAATATTAGCATGGTGTATTTCCTTGCATTATAGGGTGAAACACCTTTCTTAATCATATATGAAGAGAGCCATCCTCCAAATATACTACCCACGGTTGTTGAGGTGTAAATTACAACAAGTGGTAAACCGAAGGATACGATATTAAGCCCGGCACCTCGTACCTCCGAAAGCCATCCAGGTATCCAGAAGAGGTAGAACCACCATATAGGATCGGTTAAGCCTTTTCCAATGAAGAAAATCCAGGTTTGCCTGAATTTTAGCAGCTTAAGCCATGGTACTGGTTTGGTATCCTCTTCAGCCTCTTCATTATCACTCTTTATATACTTTAGTTCTTTTTCTGACAGTTTCCTTTGCTTTTCAGGTATTTCATAATAAATGAACCAGAGTATGATCCACACAAATCCCAGGGCGCCTGTTATGATAAAAGCTGACTGCCATCCAAGTGAAGTTGCGATGACAGGAACTGCAATAGGAGCAACGATAGCCCCTACATTTGTCCCGGAGTTAAAGATTCCCGTTGCAAATGCTCTCTCTTTCTTGGGGAACCATTCTGCAACAGTTTTGATTGCAGCCGGGAAGTTTCCCGACTCACTTAGCCCGAGAAGTCCTCTCCAGAAGGCAAATCCCAATCCTCCTTTGGCCAGGGCATGCCCCATAGCAGCAATGCTCCATAATAAAACGGAAATGCCATAACCGATCTTGGTCCCAAACTTATCGATTAATTTTCCTGCGAGCAGCATTCCAAAAGCATAGAACATCTGGAAGGCAGTTATAATATATCCATATTCGGCTTCACCTATATGGAGATCGCTTTCCAGTATTGGCTTGAGTATGCCTATTACTTGTCTGTCGAGGTAGTTCACAGTTGTTGCAAAGAATATCAATGCACATACTGTCCATCGGTATGATCCGGTCCTGTTAGTTTCTGGCATTTTGTTCAGTCGGTTACGGGTTAAACATTATAGGTCGAAGATGCCGTTGTTCCACCACGACCAGTCCAGTTGGTATGGAAGAATTCTCCTCGAGGTTTATCGGTTCTTTCGTATGTATGGGCCCCAAAATAGTCGCGTTGAGCCTGCAGCAGGTTTGCAGGAAGCCTTTCACAGCGATATCCGTCATAATAACTGAGTGCGGCAGATATAGCAGGTAAAGGAATTCCGTTTCTGGCGGCAGTAGCCACGATATTTCTCCACCCATCTTGTGATCTCTCAACTTTATCACTGAAGAAAGGGTCGAGCAGTAGATTGGTTAGTGAGGGGTTTTTATCAAAGGCGGCTTTTATTTTCCCAAGAAAGGCTGATCTGATAATACAGCCTCCTCTCCACATCAATGCTATGCCACCGTAATTAAGCTTCCATTTGTATTCCTCTGCTGCTGCCATCATCAGGGCATACCCCTGAGTATATGAAACGATCTTTGATGCATATAAGGCTTCTCTAAGGTCATCAAGGAACTTTTTTCTGTCTCCTTCAAAAGAGGGAGAAGGACCGCTAAGTATCTTTGATGCAGTAACTCTTTCACTTTTCATTGCCGACAAACAGCGGGAAAAAACAGCTTCTCCTATCAGAGTAAGGGGAATACCAAGATCAAGAGCTGCAACACCTGTCCATTTACCGGTCCCTTTCTGACCTGCGGTGTCTAATATCTTATCCACCAGTGGTTTACCGTCGGAGTCATTGTAAGCCAGGATATCGCTGGTAATTTCTATCAGGTAACTATCTAATTCACCTTTGTTCCATTCTTTGAAAATAAGATGCATTTCCCCGGCACTCATATGAAGCAGATCGCGCATAATCTGATAGGCTTCTGTAATCAGTTGCATGTCACCATATTCAATACCGTTATGTACCATTTTTACAAAATGGCCGGCTCCATTTTCTCCAACCCAGTCACAACAGGGAGTTCCGTCATCCACTTTTGCAGCTATTGACTGAAAGATGGGTTTAACAAGAGGCCATGCATCTTTTGATCCTCCGGGCATTATTGATGGACCCAGTAAAGCACCTTCCTCCCCTCCGGATACTCCCGTACCAATATACAACAGTCCTTTACTCTCCACATAAGCTGTTCTCCGGTTGGTATCCGGGTAGTGAGTATTACCTCCATCAATAATGATATCTCCAGATTCAAGATGCGGTAAAAGAGTCTCTATCATTTCATCCACAGCATCACCGGCTTTTATCATCATCATTACCTTTCTCGGCCGCTCAAGCGAAGCAATTAATTCCTCTACAGAATGTGTCCCTATAATATTTTTTCCCTCAGCCCGTCCGGAAAGGAAATTATCAACCTTCTGAGTGTGTCTGTTGAAAACAGAAACCTGGAAACCTTTGCTCTCCATGTTGAGTACAAGATTCTCACCCATAACAGCCAACCCAATTAATCCAATATCAGATAACTTTTTCATAACTATACCTATTATATATTTATATTTTTTTATCCTGTTTGCCATTTTGACGGTTCAGAGTTCAGGGTTATTAACCTCAACCTCAACCTCAACCTCAACCTCAACCTCAACCTCAACCTCAACCTAAACCTAAACCTAAACCCTCCCTTTATAATATTCCTCTACTATTTCGTCCATCACCTTGCTTGTTCTGGCAGCAGAAATACCCGTACTGGGCGATTGACCTTTACCATGCAATGACTGGACTACCTTATTAATTAAATTTTGTTGTACATGTTCAGGTCTCTCATTGATGAACTGTGAGGTGCCTGATTCATTATTAAGGACTATAGGAATATAGCTGAAAGCAGAGAAACTTATGGATCCTCTATCCCCGATAATTTCAATTGAATCACGACTGCTGTCTTTTGAAGCACTGAAACACCATGTTCCGGTTCCCACAACTTCGTCATCCATCAAAAATTCAGCCGTAACGAAGTCTTCAGCTTCATAGAGACCGGCCTGGTTAACAGCAATAGATTTAATTTTCCTGACATGGCCGAATACATAATCCAGCCAGTCAAGCTGGTGACAGCCAAGGTCAAAAAAGTGACCCCCGCCTGATATTTTTGGATCTACACGCCAGGGAAGGTTTCCTGATAATTCATCTTCGGAAGGCGATTTGAATAGCTGTAACTGAACGCAGCGTACTTTACCAATACTGCCTTTATCAATCATATCTTTTACCATCAGGAAGCCAGGAAGACCTCTCCTGTAATAAGCAACAAATACAGGTACATTGTGCTTTTCCGCAGCATTATTAATTTTTACACATTCCAGATAGTTTAGTGCCATAGGCTTTTCTATATAAACAGGTTTCCCCGCTCTGATTGCGGCTATAGCATACTCAGCATGGCTGCCCGGAGGGGTAGCCACGTATATAGCATCTATATCCCTGTCATTAATAAGCTCATACGCATCTGAATATACTTTCGGTACATTATGCCTTCTGGCATAATCCTCAGCCAGTTCCCTGTTTCTGCGCATTACCGCGATGAGCCTGGAATCCTTTACTTTATTAAAAGCAGGACCGCTTTTAGCTTCGGTTACTTTTCCACAGCCTATTATTCCCCAGTTTATCATATTAGTAAAATTTTAGATATTATTTTTCCATTCTGTCTTTTGTTGCCCATAAGCCAAGACCAGGATTTGAGATAAAGAAGATTTCCTCTCCGTTATCCATTTTATTAAACCCGTCCCTGAGCCTGTCAGGATTATATTTTTTTATATTTTCATGAAGATCTTCATATGAGAAATTGACAGATTCAATTTCGTCCCGGGTAAGATAACCCGGACAATAAGTTATTTTAAATCTTTCTTCTGAGCTCCCATGGATCAGGTGAGCGGCAGCTCCAAGATTATTTTTAAGCTCAATGTTTTGACTTACACTTTTTAAAGTGATATCAGTGCCCCTGTAGCCGTATTTCCTTATCAGCCTGTCAATCTCCTTATCCTCCCCGAACTCTTTAAGTCCTGGTGCCATTACAACCAGTTCCCCATCGTCTGCCATGGCCATTCTTGTCCTGTAAATACTTTTGTTTCCCAGCCAGGTACTTTTAAACTCGGAGCCATCGAGGTAGACAACTACCTTTTTCAAAGGTTCTTTAACCAGTGAAAAATTGACCTTCAAAGAAAGTTCAGAAGCCAACATAAAGACATCTTCATCATCACCTATAAATAAACCTCTTGTTATGAGATCTCCATTTTTATCAGTGCCAATCACAGTAAGAACATAAACTACCGGCAGGTGATTAATAAATTTGGACGACGCCATATTTAATAGAGCCCTCACGGGACTGGAAGCCCTGCCCATAATCTTTTCCATACCATAAACGGCACCAATGAAATGGCTTTTATTTATACTCTCAGCTCCTCCTGTTCCAATTAACAGATTCTTGTTATAGTTAGCCATTCCTATCACCTCATGAGGGACAACCTGCCCGACTGAGAGGATAAGGTCATGACCTCCGTCAAAAACGAGTTTGTTAAGTTGCGCGGGCCAGGAATAGTCCAGTGCTCCGTTGGTTATTTCGGCAATATATTCACCTGGCAGGGTCCCAGCAGTAACAACATCCCTCCTCCAGTCATGAATCCGGAACAGTTTTTCAGGTACACCTTCGTACATATCGGTAATCTGGCTTTCTGTCATAGGGGAATGGGTCCCAAGTGCAGGGAGTATATCCTTAAGAGCATTTTTGTAATACCTGAAAATATGACCAGTGAGTTCACCGGCCTTTGAATGGATCCTGCTATAATCAGGAGGTACGACAAGGACTTTCTTCCTGGACCCCAGCTTGTCCAATGCTGAATATAGTCCCGACTTAAGGCCGTCCGGACCAATCACCAAATTTGTTCCCCCTGATTTAAAATAGATCATTCTATACTATCTCCAATTATAATACGCTATTTATTAGCTATTTCCAACCAGGATGTTCCGGCAGGTACGATTCGAATTCCCTTATCAGCGCATCTTCATAAGATCCCTTAAATGTACCTGCAAAGAACCTGTCAAGGCCTTCCTTGTAGAGTCTCTCCCAGGATGCCTCTTCATTACCAGGATTAACAGGGAAAAAAAGTACTTTGTTTGATTTAGCTGCCCTGAGATCACCGTTGGCATCTCCTATCATGAGTATCCTGTCTTCCGGGTATTTGCCTCCTGCAGCATATTTCAGGTGTTCTGTTTTTGTGCCATACTCCTGTCCTGCAATCATTTTTACGAATCCGTCTATCCCGTTCTCTTCCCATTCACGTTTAAGAGCCTCATACGGTGTTTGTGATACAACCATTGCATCTGCAAGGGATCTGGACTTTTCCAGGCATTCCCGAACATAGGGAAAAGGAGAGATGCCAAAAACCATTTTCTCTATATCACTATTTACCTGGAGAGACCATTCAAGAGCCAGGTTAATAAAAGGATCACTGACCTCGGCAGCATATCTTTTAAGGGCAGGATTACCAAGTTTGGTCTCTTTACCTGTCCATTCCAGTAAGGTGTCATAAGAGGGGACTTTAAAAGCCCTGGCACTTATTTCAGGGCGTGATCCGAGAAGTTTCAGAGTCTCACATACTGCCAGAAATCGATTACATCCTCTGGTTGTGGAATAGAGATTTACAAACTCCCATGTTTCCCGTGCATATTTGGAAATGGGCTGAAGGCTGAAAAATTTAATGAAATTCGGGCAAAAACACTCCTTTTGCTTTATTTCCATTGTATCAAATGCGCAACCATCCGAATCAATACCAATAAAAAAATCTTTTTCAGGTTTAAATGAGAGAAGTTGTTCCTGTGGATTCATATAACAGTAAAAAGTTAAAGTTAAAAATTCAAAAAGCCTGCCGCCTGCCGCCTGATGCCTGCTGCCTGCTGCCTGTCCTATCCATATGCTTCCGGTATATAAACAGGCAGCTTCTTTTCTGCAAAATTCATTTCAAGCCTTGCAAATCTTTGTCTGCCATTAATCATGGGTACTGAAGGCCAGTCTTCCCCAATGAGTGGTCTGGCATATGCCAGGAAATCATCTGTCACATCATAACGATTGGCAGCTATCCATCTTTCCGGAAAACTTCTTTCGGAAAGGGCTACTTTGTCGAGAGCGACTTTGTCATACCTGACGTTATATATGAGCCCTGGATCCCTCAATATTGTTGCCATCCATCCGTTCCCATCATTTAAGGCAATCTCCACAGCTTTCTGGCCCACTTTATAAGCTTCATCAAGATCTACAATAGATGAGTAAGCGGTTGTATGACGCTGATCTGTACCCATAACCTGTCCACGTGCGGAGCCCCTGGCTTTCAATCCCTTGCTGTTTAGGTAGTTTACAACAGTCTGGAATACTGAGTTCTGGCTGGAACCAAATGAAGTGTGTCCAAAGGAATCCCTTACTTCACCAATACCACCCACATCAAAACCCTCACTGATGACAACAATACACCTTCCATCTTGTTTCAGCTGTTCATTGACATTATCAGTCAGGACATCGAGTGATACTTTTGATTCTGCCATATATATCTGAAGTGGCATCTTCCTGCCAGGATCGGCTAGCCTGGAAGAAGCCGGAATATAGCCTATTTTTCTTCCCATTGCCTGGATAACCAGTACAGGATCGGCAGGAGAAGAACCCATATTTTCTTCATTGGCATTCTGAACGATGTGCGACCAGTATCTGGCAACACTTCCGTAGCCAGGGGTATGATCAATAAGTTTGAATTCATTGTCGCCCACATCGTTATCTATTGTCTTTGGTACACCAACAGCTATAAGATCCAATCCTTCTTTCATAGCCAGTTCGCTGACCTTCAGTGCTGTGTGTTGAGAATCATTTCCGCCGATATAGAAAAAATAGCCTATATTATGTTCCCTGAACACATCCATAATCCTTTTGAAATCTTTATGCTGATTGTCCCTGAGCTTGTACCTGCATGTTCCGATGCTTCCCGCCGCTGGTGTGTTCCTCAGCAAGGCTATCTCTTCCTCATTCTGTTCCGAGAGATCGAGTAACTCCTCCTTTAATACACCTTCAATGCCATGCCACCCTCCGTAGACTTTGCCAAAGCTGCCAGGGAACATTCTGCATGTCTCTATAATTCCCCTCAGGGAACTATTGATCACAGGTGAAGGCCCCCCGGACTGAGCCACAATTACGTTTTGTGCCATCTTCTATCGACTTGTTATTAATTTTTCTTAATACGTAATATCCATTTTTCTGATCTCAGAATTAATCACCTTTATTAACTGCCCGGTGCCCTGAGCCCTGTCTTCCTATAAACCCACCCCTAACCCCACGCAGAGCGTGGCAGGCTCTCCCAGGAGGGGAATTATTTGAATTTGTCCTGAGCCCTGGCCCCTGTCTGAGCCCTGTGCCCTGAGCCCTGTGCCTTTCCTTTACACCCCCGAATATGCACTGAATCCACCGTCTACAGGAATCACAACACCTGTTACAAACTCCGAGAGATCTGAAGCCAGGTAAAGCAGAGTTCCGGTCAATTCATCCGGAGTGCCAAATCGTTCCATCGGTGTGCTGCCCAGTATTTTCTTTGCCCGCGGCGTTTATTCACCAGTCTTTTCATCTGTAAGGAGGAACCTGTTCTGTTCCGTAAGCAAAAATCCCGGGGCTATAGCATTAACCCTTATGCCGGTCATGGAAAAATGAACAGCCAGCCACTGAGTGAAATTGTTTATAGCAGCTTTTGCCGCTGAATAAGCAGGTATTTTGGTTAGGGGCCTGAAGGAGTTCATCGATGATATATTAATAATTACCCCTGACTTCTGACTGACCATCTCCCTGGAAAAAACCATGGTTGGTATAAGCGTCCCTTTGAAGTTAAGGTCAAATACCCTGTCGAATGCATCAAAGCCAAGACCTAAAAAAGTATCCTCCTGATTATCAGATTCTTTAATCTTCTCAGCTTTTGTTGTTGCTTCCGGTGAATTGCCTCCTGCTCCATTAACAAGAATATCTATTCTTCCAAATTTTTCAATGATAGTTTTCCTTGCTTCCTCCAGGGAAGTTTTATCCAGTACATTTGCAAATATGCTTAAAGATGCAATTCCAAAGTCTTCTTGAATCTTTCGGGATACTTTTGCTGCTTTCTCCGGGTTATGATCAAGAATTACGGTACGTACCTTTTTCCCGGCCAGGGCCCTGGCCATAGCAGAACAGATAATGCCTGCACCACCTGTTATTATTGCAATTTTGTCCTTCAGGTTAAAATCATTCATCCGGAATTATCTGTTTAATTATCAAATCCAAAATATTCTTTAGCATTTCTGTATGAAATACCTTCGATTAGTTGACTTAGAAGTTCTTCTTCATCAGGGATTAAACCTTTTTCGACCTCCTCACCAATCCAGTTGCATAAAATTCGTCTGAAGTATTCGTGCCTGGGATATGAGAGGAAGCTTCTCGAATCGGTGACCATTCCGGCAAACCATCTTAAAGAACCAAGTGATGAAAGATCCCTTAAATGCTTCTCAATTCCGGTCTTCTGATCAAGGAACCACCAGGCGGCTCCGTATTGTACCTTTCCAACAATCGATCCGTCATTAAAATTGCCTGCCATGGTTATCATCATCTCATTATCACAAGGATTCAGGTTATAAAGAATGGTTTTTGCCAGTTCATGATTTCTGTCCAGCAGACTAAGGAATTTTGATATTTTTACAACATCAAGTGGTGAGCCTATGGAGTCCCAACCTGTATCAGGACCCATACTAAAAAACATTCTCTCATTGTTATTCCTGAGAGCTCCGGTATGAAATTGCTGTGTCCAGTTTCTCTTTCGATTCATTCTGCATAACTCAACCAGCACAGCAGTTATGTATTTTTCCTTTTCCTCAGCAGAAATATTATTCCCGGAAAGAAGCTTTTTCATTATTTTGTTTGTTTCAGCCGGGTGTAGTCATGAAAATAAAACCGATCAATACCATGGTCCGATATTCTGCACCCATTATCATGAAAGAACTGGTGCCTGTTGTCAAGGGCACTGATCAAGCAGGAAAAATCAGCAACTTCTGTCTGGCAGCTTCTCCAAGTCTTTTCAGATAAGCCTGGTATTGAATAGGATCCGCAGTTTTTATGACATTATCAGGTCTGAAAGTAGGAAGTATCCTTACCTCGAATGTTCCCTTGAGTTGCCTGTGTGAATCGCAGATCATCTGCAGGATCATCAGTAGTGCAGATTATTTCAGTCTTCATCTTCCTTATCAGAGACCTTACACTGAATTCCTCAGTCTGGAGTTTTTCAGAGGCATATCTATAAATCCTCCCGGCAGTTGATGGTGACAGAAGTTTGGTTATATCAAAATACCTTGCCAGCTCAAGGTGAGTCCAGTGATAAAGCGGATTGCCCAGTGCAGCTGGCACTGTTTCAGCCCATTTATTGAATTTATCTGTATCTGAGGCATTTCCTGTGATGTAATCTTCATTGATCCCATTGGATCTCATAGCGCGCCACTTATAATGGTCACCTTCAAGCCATGCTTGTGTGAGATTATTGAAACGACGATCTTCAGCGATCATCGAAGGAGAAAAATGACAATGGAAATCAATAATAGGCTGATTTTTTGCGTATTTATTATACAGCTTTTCAGCTGTCTTATTATATAACAGAAAATTATCATGTAATAAATGGCTTCATACAGGTATACCGGGATTGAAAAAATTGGTATTTTTGAATATTATAGTTTCGTTAACGATCACGAAATTATGAATTTCGAATTTAATTTCAAAAGATATCAGGCTTGTTAACAATCATGGAAATTCGATGATTAGGGGAAATGTGTATAAAGAACTTTATCACTGAGAGAAATTTTTAATAACTTTTCACTTTTATTGAAAAAAATGAAAATATGAATCATAAGAGAAAATATTGTTTTACTGTTTTTAACCGTATGCTCTTCGTTAACATTTGCACAGGAAAAAACATCGAGTAATTGAATAAAAATGATATAAGAACAGTCCTTAAATCTGTAGCTGACTGGCAGATCAAAACCCCGCTTACACATGATCTGGCTGACTGGACCAATGCTGCATTATATGCCGGTATGGCAGATTGGGCCTCAATAGCAGGCGATGATACCTATTATAGCTGGCTGAGGGATATTGCGGATAAATGTTCATGGGATTACAATAAACAGACCAATCCTTTACGCAGGTATCATGCTGATGATTATTGTATTGGTCAGCTTTATATCGAATTATACCGTAAATATGGCGACAGGCATATGCTTGCACCTATACGGACCTATCTCGACCAGATACTTAAAGATCCGCCTAAAGGGGACCTGGAATTTATAAATACTGATCAACACTGGTCCACTGAACGATGGTCCTGGTGCGATGCATTGTTCATGGGACCTACAGTGTGGGCAAAAATGGCAAATGTGACAGGTAAAAGAAAGTACCTGGATTTTATGTATAAGGAGTATAAAGCAACTACTGATTACCTGTATGATAAAGATGAACATCTTTATTTCAGGGACTCCAATTATTTTAACAGGAAGGAAGCCAATGGCGCAAAGGTATTCTGGGGCAGGGGTAATGGCTGGGTTTTTGCCGGGCTTCCAATTATAATAAGGGAGCTGCCTGCTGGGTATGTTCATAAAGACTATTTTGTCAATATCTTTAAAGAGATGGCTTCAAAATTAAGTTCCCTTCAGTCATCTGACGGTTATTGGCATGCAAGTTTACTTGATCCTGCCAGCTATCCTAACCCTGAGATGAGTGCCACTGCCTTTTTTGTATTTGGTTTGGCATGGGGTATTGAGAACGGGTATCTAGACAAGGACACATACCTCCCTGTTGTAACCAGAGGATGGAAATCAATGGTTGCTTCAGTCTGGCCTGATGGAAAGGTTGGATTTATACAACCTGTTGGGGCTGACCCGAAAGCAGTCACCAGGGAAATGACCGAGGTATATGGTGTTGGAGGCTTCCTGATGGCAGGAACTGAAATTATTAGATTGATCGATAAAGGACTTCTTTAACCAGGAATAGTGAGTATACTTTTGTAACTGTGGATTCATGATCCTTACAATTAAATCGGAGTTCTCTGAATCATAAGTGCACAATTACTGATATATAATTTCTTATTGGAATAAGTATGAAACAAAAATTTATTTTAATCATTGTATTGCTTTTCCTGGCTTCAGGTTTTTCAGAAGGCCAGGGTTTTCTCAGATCAAAAGGGAAAGAGATAGTAAACGGGAGTGGTGAGAATGTTCTCCTGAAAGGGATAGGACTGGGGGGATGGATGTTGCAGGAACCCTATATGCTTCAGTTATCTAAGGCAGCAGGTACACAAACTGAAATAAAGGCTAAGATCGAGGCACTTATTGGTAAGAAAAGTTGCGACCTGTTCTATAAGAATTATCTGAATAATATGATCACTGAAAGTGATATTGACTCTTTAAAAGCATGGGGTTTTAATTCAATACGCCTGCCCATGCATTATAACCTTTTTACACTTCCTGTGGATAAGGAGCCTGTAGCCGGACAAAACACATGGCTTGAAATTGGATTTGAGCTCACGGATAGACTCCTGGAATGGTGTAAAAAAAATAAGATTTACCTTATACTAGATCTTCATGCAGCTCCGGGTGGTCAGGGCAATGACCGGCCTATAGCAGATGTTGATACCACAAAGCCGAACTTGTGGCAGAGTGAAGCCAATCAAAAGAAGACTGTTGCCTTATGGGGTAAACTTGCCATGCGTTATTCAAAGGAGGAATGGATAGGTGGGTATGATATCCTGAATGAGACCAATTATAAAATGGAAGGCAATGAGCCATTAAAAAAGCTGTTCCTTGAAATTACAGCGGAAATAAGAAAGACAGATACTAACCATTTGATCTTTATTGAGGGTAACCAGTTCGCTAATGATTATACGGGCCTTACACCTCCATGGGATTTTAATATGGCTTATAGTTTTCATAAGTATTGGAACGCCACCACGATTGAAACCATTCAAAAGTATCTCGATATTCGAAATGAGTTTAATGTACCTATCTGGATGGGAGAATCGGGTGAAAATACCAATGAATGGTTCAGATCAGCAGTTAAACTGTTTGAATCTAACAATATAGGATGGTCCTGGTGGACTATTAAAAAGATCGGTTCGGAAAGCAGCCTGATGACAATTGCAGCCCCTGACGGATACCGGAAGATTGTTAACTACTGGGAAGGCAAGGGACCAAAGCCTTCTGTAACAGAAGCACGATCTGTACTTATGCAACTAGCTGAAAATGTTAAGATTGAAAAATGCAAAATCAATTATGATGTGCTTTCTGCCTTATTCGGGAAGTAGATGCGTAACGGTGTAACGGCGCAACGGCACAATGGCGCAAAGGCACAACGATAATCTCATATAGAGAAATAGCGAATTAGCACTTGAAGTGCTCAATAATCGTTTAAGAAGTGAAAAATGTAAATACAATGAATTATGAAAATGGAGATCAGATATGCAGTACATCCAACGGATTTCAAGACTTACGATACCGAAAGAATACGTAATGAGTTTCTGATAGAAAATATCTTTGTTGAAGATGATATTTCCCTCGTTTATTCTATGTACGACCGCTTTATTGTTGGAGGCATTATGCCTGTTAAAAGTATATTGAAACTTGAAACAACGGAGGAATTAAAATCTGAAAATTTCCTTGACCGAAGGGAGATGGGTATAATAAATATTGGTGGTGAAGCTCTTATTAAGTCTGGAGATGAGAAATGGCCCCTGGGTTTCAAAGAGGCTTTATACCTGGGTATGGGTACGAAAGAAGTTCTGTTCGGATCTAAAGATCCTGCCATGCCGGCAAAGCTCTATATAAATTCTGCTCCTGCCCATCACCCTTACCCGTCAGGTAAAGTAACTCTGGCTGAAGCCGAAGTTGTGGTAATAGGGAGCCAATCCACATCTAACCACCGGAGTGTTAATAAATTACTTGTTAACAGTGTTATTGATACCTGTCAGCTTCAGATGGGTATGACAGAGTTAAAAGAGGGTAGTGTATGGAATACAATGCCTGTTCATACACATAACAGGAGGATGGAGGCCTACTTCTATTTTGAGGTGCCTGAAAATCAGGCAGTATGTCATTTTATGGGAGATCCTGATGAAACAAGGCATATATGGATGAAGAATGACCAGGCTGTACTTTCCCCGTCGTGGAGTATTCATAGTGCTGCAGGCACATCAAACTATACCTTCATCTGGGGAATGGCCGGCGAAAATCTAGATTACAGCGATATGGATATCAGGCAACCGGATACGCTTAAATAATCTTAAACTCCGTGTCGCGACGTAATCTTTTATGTAACTCTGTAGAGTTTTAAATATTTGTTACACAGAGGCAACGGGGTTCCAATAACGATCGGAAAAAAGATGAACCACAGTGAAATAATTATATTATGGAAGATTATTTTGATTTGAAAGGGAAAGTAGCACTCATAACCGGTGGCACTCAGGGGATAGGACTGGCTATAGCTATACTTCTTGCAAAAGCCGGAGCAAGCGTCTGTGTAAATGCTCGCAGTGAAACAAAGCTGGAAAGATGCAGGGAAGCATTCAATAAAGAAGGACTTGAAGTCTTTGCTTTAAAGTTTGATGTTTCTGATGAGAAGGAGGTGGATAAGGGTATCAGTAAAATTGAGAAAAATATCGGACCTGTAGATATTCTTGTAAATAATGCCGGAGTGATAAAAAGGATTCCGATTATCAGTATGGCAGTTGAGGATTTTAAACAGGTTATTGATACGGACCTGGTAGCACCTTTTATTGTATCTAAAAGGGTTGTGGGCAAGATGATCGAGAAGCGCAGCGGAAAGATAATAAACATGTGCTCTATGATGAGTATATATGGCCGGAATACAGTTTCAGCATATGCTTCAGCAAAGGGAGGACTCAAGCTCCTCACTAAGAATATGACCTGTGAATGGGCGAAATATAATATTCAGATTAATGGAATCGGACCGGGTTATATTGCTACTGATCTGACCGCACCTCTCAGGGAAAATGGTCATCCTTTTAACGACCTGGTTATGACCCGTACTCCAGCAGGTCGTTGGGGTTCCCCGGAGGATGTAGCCAAAGCGGCTCTTTTTCTCGCATCTGAAGCCAGTAATTATGTAAATGGACATATTCTTTATGTTGATGGTGGTATCCTGGCAAATTTCGGATATGTAAAAGGAGAAAATGAGGTTTAGATGTCATGCGGTCTTGCTTTGTCAGCCGTAGCCTTGGCGAAGGCTGGCAGTCTTGCAGGTCAGGGTAAACTACAATTATGATCTTGTCAACCAGACAATCAGACAACCAGACAACCAGACAACCAGACAATCAGACAACTATATAATCACTGCCTGTCAGGATTGTCGGGATGATCATCCGCATAGGGCTTCGCATAGAGGTCCTCAACGCTTATTTTCGAATTATCCGGATCGGGTTCAATTATCACCTGATTTTGTTCTTCAGATGCCCGGCCGTTGAAATACAGGATCGAAGCAAAAATAGGCATAAGAGGCAGTGTAAGAGCACTAACCACTGATGAAAGAATGATGAACAGGGGACTACTGGCTTGATTAACGAGATTTGTCCCTGTCTGAGGATGCAGGATGGTTTTAATAAAATCACCTGTAAAGGGAAGAAGAATTATAGCGGATAATATTATTGAAATAACTATCATAATAATTATAAACACAGCAGTCCATCCGATATTGGACCAGAAATTTTTGTGTGCCAGCTTTATTGTCCTGGGAATCGCATTGCCAATATTGGGACCTTCAATCATAAGAATAGGTAATACAAAAAGATAAATTGTCATCACATAGAGGACCGCGAAAAATGCCCCGATTACAAGCAGAAAAAATCCAAGAAAAATAGCAATACCACCTGCGAATGCGAGTAGCACCATTATAATCAGGTATGGAATAAAATATCTCAGGGATCTTATTGCTAATGTTAATATATTGTTGGAACTGTCAAGTGGTTTAAACAGAATGTAATATTGCAGTATGTTGGTAAACAAGAGGTTAATTAACGAGATTTCCAATATTGGAACAATCATCTGTTTCAGTTTTCCCAGCATGACCATCGGATCGGTAGTCGACTGCAGATCATTGAAATTTACCAGGCTTGTTGCATACTGGATTATCAATGACATTGCAAAGGAGATAATAAACAATGAAATGAAATTCTTTTTGTAAAACTCCCATAGTGAGCTCATTGCACTGTCGAGATTATGTCTTCTGTACAAAGGGTGGTTTGTGTATTGATCCATCAGCGGAAATATTAATTTTCCCCAAATGTAGCCATTAATTTCATTTTGAAAATAAATACATCTAAAGATGTCTCGGCTGGTCCTGTAATTCTTGTAGCTTATTTACCTTTCCTCCAGCGTCTTATTGGGCGAGTGAAAGGAACTAAATTATTTCGTCTTTTTGTCTGGAAGATTCCCTCACTTACACCTCTTACATCTTCAATGGTATAAAATGCTTTGGGATTGAAATTTTTTATGACATCCACTACTTTCGGTAATTCATTTCTATGTATAACCGTGTAGATCAGATGTACATTCTGCTTGGCTCCCTGTGCTTCGATAATTGTCGCGCCAAAGCCACTCTGGTTAAGGGCCTGAAGCATTTCCTTTCCTTTTTCATGAGCAAAAACCCTTACCATCTGAATACCTACTGCCAGCTTTTCTTCTATGATCATACCTACAAAATTTCCCGTAGCAAAACCGGCAGCATAGGCAACATAATTTATATAGTTATCCAGGTTTTGCATTATCTTACTAATAGCTATTATCCAAATAAATACCTCAAAAAACCCCAGAATAGGTGCTATATTTCTTTTTCCTTTTGACACAAAAATTATTCTCATGGTTCCTATTGATACATCGCATATTCTTGCAAAAAAAATGAAAAATGGTATGATCAAATAACTGAACCAGCCGGAATTAAAAAATGTGGTCTCCATGGTAATAATTATTAGTATGATAGCAAATATAGCAAATACGTCGTAACGGCGCAATGACGAAGCGGCGCAACGGCGCAATGGGGCAACTGAGCAAAAAAAATAATATTATAATTTGGGGTGTTGAAAGTGTCAAAATACATTAACCGCAAAGGTCGCAAAGTATTTACGCGAAGATCGCAAAAATCTGAATTTGCGTATTTTACCTTTGCGTACTTGGCGTCTTTATTCCCCACCATAGCTATGCGGAGGTGGGCTTAGTGTTCTTTGCGGTTAAATAAGACTATTTGAGAACAGCTACTCAGGGGTGGGTTTCTTTCATATACAGAGTTGCAGATTGAAAAGCAAGAGATGGGAAGATCAACTAACAGTTCCTTTCTTATCACTCTTTTACTTAGAAGTTAAAAATATAACCTGCGGAGATATTAAAAAATGAACTATTAACTGGTTTTGTATCTGTTCCGGGAGATCTTGGAAAATTGAAATTATAGCCTGCGACAATATCAAAGTTCCTGTAGGTGAATGATAGGGGAACCCTGATAAGAGTATTCAATAATCCGAAATTATTATCTTCGGAGTAGATCTCATATGTATGCCTTGGCAAAGTAACAAGCTGATTGGTTATGACAATTTTATTACCAAAATACATGGAAAGCTCCGGGGTGAATCTTAATTTACTGAAAAGACCAAACCTGAAAAGTGTAAAATCAGTGAAAAGGTCCCAGGAAGCCTGAAAGGAGGCATCATTTCCTGTCAGAAGTGCTATATCTGCTGACGTTCCGATATGTTTTTTCTGAAAGGTCGCTCCAAGATTGAATGACGTATTAAAATCACTGGGCTCCATTGAATCAATATCTGCAAAAAAATACCGGCTGATACTGCCTCTGATCTTGAAACTGCTGGAGCCGGGGAAATTGTTATTATACCCCACTGTAGCTATTGTGGTATTATATTTTGGATCAAACCCACTATAGTATAATCCTGAAACTATGATGTTAAGTCCTTTGGGACCAGAATATAACGCCTGGGTGGAAATATTATACTGGTCAATGCCAAGGTCCTGTCCCATGAAAAATGTTTTATTCTCAAATTCACTCCTGACATAAATAAAGCGGCTAACGGACAGGGCAGATGTAATCTCATTTATATCAGCTTCATTAAGAAGTACTGCCTCAAGTATTGAATCCTGAGGATTGCTTCCATATAGAAATTCATCCAGCAGTTCATTAATTTTTTCTTCCTGCGAAAACACAGGTTTAACGAAAACAACTGCAAGAAGTAATATAATAGACAGATTCCTGATATTTTTCATCAATCAATAATTATTTTTGCAGGGTTTGTGAACCCTGCAAGGTTATGGTATTTTTGTTCTCTTTTATGTTTTGATAATTCTTTATCATAATCAGGTATTTTTCAGAATACAGTGCTTGTTTTTTCTTAAATCCCTGTGGGTCTGTTTTTTAATCGCATCTTGCGGAAAAACATTCTGTTTTGTTGGGCCTTGTTGATAGCCATCCTCCGTATTCCCATTCGCTGTTGTTCTGAAAATGTGGAACGAATAGTATATTTTTCTGACCTGATCTCTTTCCTGTGCATTGAGATCATATTCCTTTGATCAATGGATAAAGAGGTTCCAAGAGATTTTATTTTTTGTTCCCGTGACAATCCGGTATTTGTCAGAATTCCAATTTGATCCTGTGTAAGAGTTTCCCGGAAAGCATTCCTGAAAGCTATCTGCTTTTCCCTGGCTGCCTTAATTGCCGAAACCTGTTGACTGGTTAAACCACCGGCTATTACCTGGGGTGCTTGTGAGGTCTCGTTTTCATCCTGCGCCATAAGCATACCTGATGTAAGTAATAGTCCCAGCATGCAGGGTATGATTTTTGAAATTAATTTATTCATGATATCTGTATTTTCTTATAACATAATTTATCACTTTGATGATATTTAAGAGCAAAGGTTTAACCGTATTTTAAACATTTAGTAATTTTACTTGTTAAAGTGATGTAATATATGAATATACCCAAAAGAAAAATATTTTTTTATTTATAGTAAAAGGCCTAAAAAATTGAATTAAAAATAAGAATTAATTATTAATTAAAATCAAAACACAAATGCGTATGAAATTGAAAAAACTTGTTATTCCGGTAGTCGCTGCATTGGTGCTTGGAATCATGGCTGTATCCTGTACAGGGGGAGCAAAACAAAAACCGATGCATTCAGGTGTGGAGTATTACAGAAATATTCTGTTCAGTGAGACTCCCTATGATATTGAAAAAGGAACTTATCCGATTACTCCGGAGGAAGCAAAGAACGTCAATAGCTATAAGTTCACATATGACGACACCGGTAGGCTGTTGTCAGTGGAATATTGCAGGAATAATGTATTACTCGGCTATTCATCCCTGGGTGGTGCTGCAAAAATTACCTATGATTATCAGGGTAATATGCAGACTAAGCACTTCTTTGACAAGGATAATAAACCTATAGAATCCGGCGGTGTCGCCGCTGCAGAATACATGCTTGATGCTGACGGAAACCGGGCTGGTCTCATGTATCTTGGAAAGGATGGTTCAATGGTTGAAAATCGTAATAATATTCATTCATATTCATGGTCAAGACTTCCCAATGGGAAGTTAAGGGAACTTCGTTATAACCTGAAAGGTGAAGAAACTGTGATGAATCAATTCTGCCCATTCTATGAATTGAGATTTACATATAATGATAAGGGATACCCTGTAAGGATGGAAAACTACAGGGCAGATACCTTATATAACTGTACTGCTGAAAATTGTGGTGATATAGGCGTTTCATATTTCAAGTTTAGTCCTGATCAGAGCGGTGATATTGATACTTTTGCTGTATACAATGTTATCGGACAGATGTCTAATTTATACTGGGGATGGTCTAAACGTGTTACAAGGTACAATGAGTACGGTTATCCTGTTGAAACAACCTATTTTGATCAGGATGATGAATATGTTGGAGGAAAACTAGTGCCCGTTACAAGGTATACATACGATGAACATGGTGCTCTTACTGAGACCAGGAGCCTCGACAAAGATGGCAACCTGATTGATAATCCTGCCAACGGTGTTGCTATTACAGAATATAAGTATGACGACATGGGACACCGGACAGAAACTATAAATTATGATAAGGAACATGAAGTTGTAAAACCTGAATCCAGAACATGATCCCAATTATGAAGAAATATTTTTTAGGGATAATATTCTTTTCACTGTTACTGGTTCTGTCATTTTCCGGTTGTTCAGGAAATAAATCAGGTAATAAGGAGAAGAGTCATCTCCATCATCGGTCTCTGTTGCAAAGGAAAAGAAGCCGTTAGTAATTGGAGAAGAGACTACACTTCTGTTAAAGGACCTGGAAGAAAACGGGGATTATGTAAGGAGTAAAGAGTTTCCATCCCTGATAAAAGCATCAATTGTGCATGATAGCCTGGGTAAAAACCAGCTTGTGGTTGATATGCGTTCACCTGAGCATTTTTCTGAGGGCCATATAAAAGGAGCAGTAAACAAGAGATTTGAAGATTTGCCTTCATATTTTGAAACCGGAATCAAACCATTCGAGTTTGGCAGAATAATCCTTGTAAGCGATGAAGGGCAATTAGCCTGTTATACAACTTCATTATTGAGGTTAATGGGCTACGGCAACGTATATGCAATGAGGTGGGGTATGAGTGCCTGGGATAAAAAAAATGCTGACACAGGCTGGCTGAAAGATGTTTCCGGTAAGTATGAATCAGAACTTGAGACAAAAGAAAATGCACAACCGGAAGCAACAGGTATGCCTGAACTTAATACAGGCATGAAATCGGGAGCTGATATAGGCACGGCAAGGTTTAAGAAGCTGTTTGAGGAAGGTACAGGGAATGTACTGGTAACTGCTGATGAAGTGTTCAGCAACCCGGGTAAATATTTTATAATTAACTACGAGAGGAAAGATAAGTATGAGGATGGACATATACCAGGAGCTGTCAGATATAAGCCTGAGAATACCCTGGGATATGTTGATGAGATGGCTTCCATTCCTGCAGATAAAACTGTGGTTGTGTATTGTTCAACAGGTCATAACTCAGGGTTTGCCACCGCTTATCTCAGACTACTGGGATACGATGCAAGAACTCTTAAATGTGGAAACAACAGTTTTATGTACAACAAGATGGAGAAAGAAAGAACAACTCTGTCATGGTTGCCATTTACAACTGCTGAAGTTAATGACTATAAAGTCGTGAAATAATTAAATTGTCCTTAGGTTTTTGTTTTTGATTCCGGTAATTGATACAGCTTACCGGAATCTTTTTTTATTACCTGTTATTCTGTATTATCAGTGAGAATATATAAATATTTTATCCCCATCTGGCTGAGGATCATCCATGTTCTTGCAGAAAGAGCCGGATCGCATGAATGAAGAAGCAAAGGCCCATCATGTCTTCTTAGCCTTCTCAAGTTCTCCTTTTCCAATAGTTTGTTGCCGGAATATCTGCCACCGAGTTAATAGACTGGTTCTTTACCGTGTTGCATGAATCAATATTTATAAGGAGCTTGTCACCCGGAATTGAAGAAACCTGGCGATAAGAAATTAAATTTTCCTTTGAAAAGGAAGGTGCAGCCCAACGCCTGGCGTCTGATTTGAAGTGGCTCCTTCCATATTGCCAGACAAGGACCATCAGGAGGACAGGGATAACAACGGCAAGCACTGAACGGTATTTCTTGATTATTTCCATTTGCTTCATTAACATCCCCCATCAAGTTTTTTTGCCTCAAAGTGCCTTAATACAACATGCTTTTGCTTAAGACTGTCTGGGAGACTATTTATTTCATTATAGAGTTTTCTGGCTCTTAACCGTGTCTCAAACAATGCATTTTCCCTTGCAGATAATCTTTCAACGTTAAAACTGCTGTTAACTATTGTCTTATCCCATTCATTGAGTCCTCCTTTCATCACATAGACATTATTGTATTTGAATCCTTTGGCAATTGTGTAAAGCATAGTTGGCAGTCAAAATCTCCGTTTGAATAAAATATTGTCTTTATGTTTCCGGTCGTAAAATAATTTTGTGGATCAGTATCCAGGAAATGAATATAAGGAATATTCACTGATCCGGGAATATTTTTCTTTCTGAATTCCTCAGGAGTCCGGAGATCGATAATCCTGACAGTACTGTCTTCAGAGACAACAAACCTGGCTACCTGGTCAACCGTGAAAAATGATTTTTCATTGACCACGTTGAAAGCAGATCCTGTGGCTTTACCGTAAATGACCGGTTAGCCGAGAAAGGTAAAAGTGCCAGAATTAAACCGAAGCATACAGCAAACCTGTGAATATTTTGTTCTTCATTCATTTAATTTTTATCTAAAGATCATTGGTTATTTCAGGTCGTGCAAATCTTTTTTCAGCTTTTTCTGCAAGCCAGAACATAACTCACTGCTGCCAATATAAGCAGAAATATAAAAATACCAGGTGAAACTCCCAATACTTCATCAATCCTTAACGGACCTTCATATGAACCGTTAGCCAGCTTCTCAATTGAAGGATAGGTTTCGGCAAAAAGAAAGCTCCTGAGAGACCTCCCGGCAAGAAATAGACATTGCATCGATCTTTCCTATAGATAAAGCACACAAACCTGTTCCCGGGCAAAATCCGCCCATGACAAATCCTGCCCCCATGATTACACCTCCAATTATTGATGCCATAACATAGAACTCATTAACATATACCATATTAAGATTCAAAAGTCCGAAGAAACTAAGAAGTTGAGATCCGATAAGCGCTACAATAGCGGCTGTAAAGAAGACTTTAAAACTGTGGTATCATATCCGTAAAACATGCCTGCTAGTTTACGACTTGAAGAGAAACCTGCCTGTTCGAGAGAAAATCCGAAACCAATGCCTATAAGTAAGGCTATAAAAAATTGCAGCCATTGAGGTGTTGTTAATGCTGATGATATGTGGTCCCATGATGTTGTTATTTCGTTGTTTCGTTATTTCGTTATTTCGTTATTTCGTTATGACTCTGTTCTCTGTGTGCCCTCTGCCCTCTGCCCTCTGCCTTCTGCCTTCTGCCCTCTGCCCTCTGCCCTGGTTCCTATAAACCCACCCCTAACCCCTCCCGGGAGGGGAATTTTTGGGTTCTGTCCTCTGCCCTCTGCCTTCTGCTTCTGCCCTCTGCCCTCTGCCCTCTGCCCTGGCTCCTATAAACCCACCCCTAACCCCTCCCAGGAGGGGAATTTTTGGGTTCTGTCCTCTGCCTTCTGTACCCTGTACCCCGTACCCCGTACCCCGTACCCCGTACCCCGTACCCTTTTACATCATATCCAGTTCTTCCTGAAGAACCATGCAAACAGATAGGCAGATCCGAAGATCGCAACCATTGTCACAAAACCTGCAACAGACAGAACAGCCATGCCTGAGAGTGCTGCTCCACTCGTACAACCTCTCGCTAATTGTGCTCCATAAACAAAAAAGACTCCCCCGAGAAAAGCAAATATGAGTCTTCTTGAGTCAGATATCTTAGGTGATTTTTCAATACGCAGCTTTAGCCTGCCGGATACTGCTCCGGAAATAAAACCACCGAGAACAACACCAAGAATCTCAAAAGTCAGCCAGTTTTTAAGTGGTTTCTTTTCACCTTCAAAATACTTGCTGTAATAAATTGATTTCTCAGCATGTGGCTTATCAACAGCTCCTACAAGCGAGACAACACAATATTTAAAGCCCCCGCTGGCACCGAGACCTCTGCCGGACAAAAACATTGCAAAAAGCAATACAATACCAAGTAAGGTACCCGCCAGGTATGGATTCATATATTTCATTTTCATTGCGTAAGATTCACAAATTCAAAATTACTGTCGCCTGTTGGTAATTAAATGTATCACAGTAGTCAAACAGCCTGAGAAAACATATGTTCAATAATTACAATTATACTAATTATCAGCTTTGCAGCTACATTCAATTTTTTTTACGATTTTCTGGTTAAGGTTCATTGATATAAGCCTGTTTGTTCTTTTTGTAAGACAATTATCACATGATGAGAATTTGGCGATATCCCAGATATCTGCAAAAACCATTCCTCTGTCAAGGGATATACCATATTCAAGTACTGTCTCAAGGGATTTTATATCAGGGGTAGAGAATTCTCCCTGAGCCTGTAGCCGGTCCATGGCTCCGTTTCCTGCCCTGACAGGAATCACTGTACAGCACCCAACCATGCATTCAAATGCAAAATCGATTGATCGTTCAGCCCAATAAATCCCTTCTGATTCTGTCAGGTAAGGTGGTCTCAAAAGTATAAATGCCCTTGTACCGATCTCATGACTGACAAGAAATCTTACTGATTTTCTGAAATCCCCGGTTGACATCTGTTTATTGAGTTTTGGAAGTATCTCCGGGTGAACAGTTTCCAACCCTATTGCTACCTGCAGTTGTGGTTTCAGCATATCTCTGAAGCGGAGACACTTATTATTAACAAGCTTTGGGTGGCTTTCAACAATAACTGTTTCGAAGTGACTGACCAGTGATGCTATTCTTTCATAGTCGGCTTCAGGGATAGCTCTTTCATCAAAAAAACTGCCACTGTTGTAAAGCTTAAGTTGTTTCGCACCAGGTAACTGTCCGAGTGCCCATTCGATCTGATCGGGAATTGAACCAGGCAGAGGGGATGCATCGATAGTGTTCTGCCACAGATCACACATCAGACAGTGAAAAGAGCATTCCCTGTTAGTAAGGAAAATAATAGCCGTATCCTCAATATTACCGGAAAGAGTACGTTCCTTTTCAATCAACCATCCATATGGCTTGAGCGGATCGAGAACATTCTTCCTTCCCCTGTTGGACAATATCCATTGGTCATCTATCTTCGGGAAGTCACTATCATTCATAAATCGAAAGGAACTCTTTCCTGTATATGATCTCTTTTTCAGGGAAATGCTTTTTAAAATCATCCTGTGATGCAGCACCATGCTGGAAACGTCTTTTTGAGAATACCGGCATGTCCATACCGGTTACAGCTTTTATCCCTGAGGAAACAATTTTACCTTTGAGTTCGTATAGCTTTTCATGATCCCATTTAGTAAGGTCAATATATGGAATTCCTTCTGATATCTCTATCACATTTGGCAGAGTGTATGGACTGAAGCCCTCAAACCCCAGAAGATCTGATGTGGCAAATGTTCTCATATAGCCCCTGCTCAGGCCCCCTGAATATGTAAGAGAATGCTTGATTGACTCAACCCCCCAGCCCTCGTGATACAACATCAGGTTATTCAGGACACTCCTGATAGTAAGTTCAGGATTTTCTTCAATAGGATAGTCTTTCAGGTTTTCATCGCCACCGTCACCGTCAACCATGTATTTCCAATCGGGATAGCGCGACCTGATACCCTTTAGAAGAGCCAGGCTCATTGTGGCAGATTGTATGTCGAGTGGTTTATAGTCCTCAACAACTTTAACAGCTTTTTTCCAGTCTAATGATGAATAGTCTACTTCAATGGGTTCAAGGAACATTTCAAGATTGAGCGATTCCAGAAATTTCCGGGCCTGGAGTAAATCAGCCCCGTCACCATCGATTGACAGTGTAAAAGCTTTAAGTCTGGAAGGACTTTCTCCAAGTTCCCTGAGAGCATGATATGTAAGCAGAAATACTGACCCACTGTCTATACCGGCAGAGAAAGCTAACCCCGATAGGTCCCGTTTTTGCACGGTATTTCAGCCATTTCTTAATTTCAGTATAAAGGGCGTTTATATAGTCTCTCCCAATTTGTTCGGGATTTTTCCGGATCAAACTGATTCCGTTCAGGTTTGAAAAACCTGTTATAAACCGGATTCGGATCGGGACAACCAAGCAGCTCTATTTTGGTTATATAATGAGCGGGAACCATCCTTGTATATGAAGGATGAAACTGATCATCCATACCTTCACGTACAAGGTATTCAAATATTGTATCTATACGTTCGGCTATAATCAGTTGTGGTCCTGCAGCTCTTTTTGCAATGAAGTAACGCAGAGGACGACCAATAGACCTGGCCAAGCTGAATTGTCTTTCCTTCAACTGAGATGAGGGCGAATTGTCCGTCAATCCTGCTGACTGCTTCCACATTCCCTGATTTTACAATATTTACTGCTTCCTCATGGGTCATATTATATATCAGATTCTTTCTCGGGATTAGTCAAATCCACTAACTTTGCTTACATATTGATTGTCCATATTTTTAGTTTTTTTGTAATTTATTTTATGAATATTCCTATTGCCTTGCAATATTACGTTATATACCGGTCTGCATCTTAATATTTATCTGTAATACTTTTATAATTTTTACCGTCTGTCCAGGCTATCTCGAGCTGGTCGATTTTTTTGTTGTCCCAGTCCAATATGAATACGGGGGTCATTATTTGAAAATAGCAGGTAGCCCACTGGTTAATAAAAACCTGTTTTTTGCCACCGGCAATAACAGTAACTCTTGCTGCGACAGCAGATGAGGGGCCGTTCTGACCTTTAAGAGTGAGCCCCAGCCAGTGATTGCTATTCCCGCCATCATTTCTTAAAAGAGCGGGTGTTGCCTCAAGATCGACATGTGACATTATAACATCCATGTCACCATCATTATCAAAGTCCCATACTGCCAGTCCTCTGTCCGGATCGTTTTGTTGAAAAGTATGATCCATGTTCCTGTCCACATTTTTAAATTGCCCTTACCATCATTTTCAAGTAACAAGGGGATATTGAAGTATCAGTTCTTCAGCAGTTCCGTTCGCGGCCACTATATCCTGGTCACCGTCATTATCGTAATCAAAAAACTGGGCAGCCCAGCATCCTTTTCCACTCATTGCCCTTGCTAAACCACTCGAGGTAGTAATATCAACAAAAATACCATTGCCTATATTATGGTATAGTGCCCCATAATCAAGATCACTCACAAGTATATCTATCAGTCCGTCACCATCAATATCCCCGAGTGAAGCATGCATGGATCCTGTGCCTATTCCCTCACTGTTTGCTGCTACACCACTTTCAACGGCAACTTCCTTGTAAATACCCTTATCGTTTCTGAAGAGGAAATTTAGCTGGTGATCATTAGCCTGAAAAATATCAATATCTCCATCGTCATCATAATCGTAAACTGTAAGCCCCATACATTTCGAATCGGGATAATAGAGACCCATTTTCCCGTGTAACATCTGTAAACTTTCCATCGGGCTGTGTTCATACAGCATTGAAGCCTGGCCTTTATATTCTGACGGACTGGGCATCATCCCGGGAGTGGAAGGGGAAATATAGGCTGGATCAAAAGCCAGAAAATTACCTACCATGGCATCAAGCCTGCCATCATTATTATAATCCCAGAACGACACACCAATACTCCATTTTGTGAATCCATTGAGAGTATCAGGGCCACTTAATCCAAGTGACCTGTAATATCTGTAAAAGTTCCATTGCCATTATTCCTGTAAAATACATTTGGTCCGTAATTTAGCAGGTAGAGATCCTGGTCACCATCATTATCTAAATCAATTGCCCCGGCAGCCATGCTCCAGTGTCTGTCATCCACTCCGGCCTTTTCAGCAATTTCAGTGAATGTCCCGTCCCCATTGTTCCTGATAAAGGGCATTCGGTGTGTTTTTAAACACTTTTCCATCAGGATCTGATATTCCTTCGAGATAGGTGCCGTTCATCAGATACAGATCCATCAGCTTATCATTGTTATAGTCAAAGATGGTGACTCCCGATCCACTGCTTTCAAGGATATTCACATATGAATAATCTCCAAAATTATATTTAAAGTCTATTCCTGCCTGCCTGGTTATATCCTTGAAGATAACATTGTTTTGTTGAGCAGCAAGATTCGATGATGTAACTATAGGATAAAAGGAATAGAGCAAAACCAAAATGAATCACCCTGCAGGATCATTTTCACCCTATCCGATATTTTCCAGTTCATTCTGTTATATCTATTTGCTTTTTATTTTTAAGGCATCGCGGTAATAATCATCTGTAACCACACGCGTATTATACTTTTTCTGATATTGTTTAAGTTGAAGACTCGAAGGATAGCTGTCTGTGGATGAAGGGGGATAACTCTTCATACCATGATAGGGCAGAGGATCCACGGTCTGACTCATAGCTGTATTTATATCTCCGTCTTTTACCCATCCTACACTGTGTATAAGGAAATCTCTTGTCCAGCCTTTTTTTATTTCAGGTAAAGAGCGTATAATCAAAAGTAACTGAAGTTTCATCTCCTGCGTTTGAAATGATATACTTGTTGTCTGATTCTTTCAGCAATGGGAGAACATCTCCGTACCTTGTATAGTTCCCTTCAAGATCTATCCACTTTCGGTTTTTATCGACCTTATTATAGTCGAACCAGTGAGGTCCGTATCTGCTTCCTTTTCGGAATTCAGCCGAGAATCCCCTGAAGTGGATATCTGCTGTCACAGGACTCATAACCGTAGTGGTGAGAGGAGTCAGCGGAAGGGCATCCGAAAAAAATATCTGGTCCCAATAGATCTCCATATTGGTTCTGATCCTGATGTGATGATCCTGTGTCAGGAATTTCCCTGAAAGGTCGGCTATAACCATTTTGTCTTTACCCATCGGGAATCCAAGGTTATTCACTACAGTCTCCCAATTCCCCTTCTTATTTAATACCTGGATGTATGGCTGTACTGATTAGGGTTTTAGATTGTGAAAGAGCCACATTGATACTTGCATCAGTCGGGAATATCCATCCGTAAAGGAACAGGTACAGCTTATTGGGATCGTCAATGCGACCAAGGTCAAGTATAAGATCATGCATATTGGTTAAGCCCTGGTATTTATCCGGGTTAAAATCTGATAAATACCTGGAGTCCTTTTGTCTGATGAAAGAAAGAACATCGTTACCTTCAGAATCCCTTGCAGAAACAGGATAGTGTTTTTCACCTACCTGGTAAATTTTCATGCCAGGGAAGGGTGGGGGAGAGAACTGTTCAGGCACGTAAAAATCGACTGAATCGGGATGGTCAACTGCTACAAGTTCTAATTTATCCAGGTATATTGTTTCCCAAAGTTCTGAAGTCACCTGTATTGAATACTTACCGTCTTTTGGTTTCAACAACGAACCGGAAATTTTAATATAATCATCAGATGCATCAGGGAAGGCATATGCCGCTGTACCTCCCATGATACCAAGGGGCATTCCCAACGCGCTTCTCCATAGAATGTCTTTGGCAAAAACATACTCATCACCATCCCATGTATACAGAAAGGGACAGGAACCTTTTAGCGTCTGTGCTTCAATAAGAGCCTGGTCAGTTGCGGGAAAGAATATGTTTTGAGGCACCCCGTTTGTCCATGTTATCCTTATGGCATCAGCCTGGAGCCGGGAACCCAGTCCAAAGTGTATGTAAGGATCGGTTACTACCATAGTCTGGTAAAGGTCTCCAGCACGCATTTCAACTTTTGCACCAATTCCAAAGTGATTGTTTTTAGCACTTCCTGCACGTAAGCCTACCAGCTTCATACTGACATAATGGTTATTGTTACCGCCATCATTGCGTAAAAGGGAGATCCCCCCGTTAAGTCCGGCAATAACCACATCCAGGTCGCCGTCTTCATTATAATCAAAAACAGCTATTTGCCTGCCCGAAACGGGTTCATCAGGTAACAGATCAGAAGCATCAGAAAATCCGCCTTTTCCATCATTCCGGAACAGTACAACGCCCCTTACTCCTTTATCCGTTGGTTCTCCCGTGACAATAAGATCGAGGTAACCATCATTGTCAAAGTCAAAGAACCTGGCATCATATGCTTTCAATTTCTGAAGAGAACCGGTAAGGTCTTTCAGGGCTTTTCCCTCTTCGAACTTGCCATTGCCAAGATTACGGTAAAGATGGCAGTCAGATCCATTCAGTGATGTTATAAAAATATCAAGAAACCCGTCATTGTTATAATCACCAACAGTTACCCCGGTTGAGCCTTCCTTGCTGCTTAGTCCGGATTCTTGAGTTACATCCCTGAACAATCCCTGTCTCTGATTTGAGTATAGCGTGTTGCTTCCATCCTCATTAATAACCACAAGGTCAATATCATCATCATCATCAAAGTCACCAAAAGCCGCATCCTGGCTATTTAAATTGCCTCCTGCCAGCCCCATCTTTTCTCCCATTTCGAGAAATGTGCCATCTGCATTATTCCGAAAGACCAGGTTGGGACCGAAACGGGCCTCAAAAAGATCCAGATCACCTTCATGGTCAAGATCAACAAATAAAGGTTTGTTTCCACCTGTTTTGGTTTTTATATCAGCCTTTGAAGTGACATCTTCAAAACCACCATTTCCATTGTTCCTGTATAATATATCACCCTTTTCCGTTGACACATAAAGATCAAGGAATCCATCGTTGTCATAATCACCAAAGGTGGCAGCTTTTTCTGTCCCGGTGTGATTTATTCCGGCTGCTTCGGATACTTCCCTGAAGCTACCAAGTTCATTGTTGAAAAGGTAATGGTGATAGGAAGCTGTAGCCGGGTCATAACTTCCTGCATAGATGTCCCCATCGCCGTCACCGTCGTAATCAGATACTGCTATATGGGTGTTCAGCCTGAATTTCTGTGTCGTATCATCCTTGAAAGTTGGAATGATACTCAGGCCGGCAGAACTTGTAACGTTGGTAAATTTGATTGCTTCCGGCTGCGTTTTGCTTCCTTCGAGCAGAGGAGAGCTTTGTTGATCGAATGTAATAACAGGGAACCCGATGAGAGATCCCCCCGGTCCCTTAAGGTCCATTATACCGGCCTGGTAAGGCGAGGTTACTTTCATGTAATTGTGAAAGATAGTGAATTGAATAAGAGCATTTTCACTGTCTCCTTTCCTTAAAAAAGATATACTTTTATTGTAATAATCCACTGCCTCCCTGGGGAATTCCGGGAATTGCTTTTTTACAGTCTCAAGCAGTTCAAGAGCTTTATCTGTATTCTTATTTTTAATGTAAATATCAATCAGGTTGAGATAAGGAACCAGATTTCCGGGAGCTTTCTCAACAAGAGAGAGGATACACTTCTCCCTTTGTTCCCTGGAATTTTCATCATTGCCGGCCGAATATAATTCGGATAGGTCATATAGAATCTTGATATGATCGGGTGAGAATTTCAATGCGTCATTCAGGGTTGATATTGCCTTTTCGCGCTGATCATTCATCTGGTATACTGTAGCCAGTATGAGCATTACATCAGGATCCCTGGGGTCTATTTTGATCGCGTGCAAAAGCTCTTTTTCAGCCTCAGGATATTTTCCCATTCTAAGATAAGTAAGTCCAAGGTTAGCATAACCAAGCTTTTCTTTAGGGGCGAGCTTAATAAATTTCAGAAATTCTTTTTCTGCTTCATCAAGCTTGAATTCTTCAAGATAGGCCAGTCCCAGCGTCTTGGTTGTCATCAGATCCTCGGCTTTCTTTTTCTCCTTTTCAGGACTGGTCTTACAACTGAACAGGGAAAAGACACAGAGTCCGGTTACAATCAGAATATACACTTTTTTCATGCCATCAAAATTAAGAAATAAAAAATATTATGGTCCAGCTTACTTTTCCTCAGTCACCGGGATCCCGTTTTTAACCATAATTAACGGAGCTTCTCCAGATCTGTTGCCTCTGTCATCAAAGCGCACGTCACCTGTTATCCCTTTGTACTTAATATTTGCCATGGATTTTTGCAGATTATCACGGTTATAGTTACTGTCCATTATTGCTCTGATTATTATGCTAAGTCCGTCATAAGCATATGCTGCCACAGCACCGGGTAGTTTCCCGTATTTTTTATTATACTCTCTGGTGAAAGGGTATTCATCGTTCCTCAACCAATCAGCTGAAGCAGTAATTATTGTTTTATTAAGCTCAGTTAACTGGTCTGCTGTTATGTCGTTTTGAAGAAGTGACAATGTTCCGTAAACAGGGACGTCTATTCTTCTGGCATGTAACCGGGTGATTATCTTCAGGGATACATCCGGTTGAGTGAAAAGAACTATACACCCGGGATGTGCTGCAGCTATCATGTCAACAATATTTCCCAGGTTCTCGGAATCATTATTCTGAACGAATTTTAGTGGTTCCTCTTTCCCCTTTAAAATGACCGCTTTAACAAAATTGTCAGCAGCTGATTTTGAATCATATCCATCATCCGAGATAACAGCTGCAGTTGAAATATTCTTCGCGACATATATTTCATCAACAAGGCTTTCAGCTTGTTGGGAGTCATTATAGACACAACTGAAGTACCATGGGACAAATGCTTTAGATAGAGTAGGATCGGTTGACCATGCTGAAAGGAAGATATTATGCTCTTTAGCCGTGACCTGTTCTACAAGATGTGCATTCCTTCCACCATGAGATCCCAGGATAGCCCATACATTGTGCTGATAAATGAGGCTGACCGCTTGTTTGGAACCAGTACCCCAGGGTCCCTCCATTGAGAGGACAATAAGCTTAAAGTAATTCTTCTCCTTTGTTTCCAGCCTCTTATTCGCATTATTAAGAGCTATTTCTGCTCCCTGTACAGCTTCAATAGCTTTATTGTCAGAGATTAAAAGGCCGATATTTATAGTGTCGGTCCCCTGAACGGGAATTCCTGCCTGAAGTTCAGGGAGGATTAGCAAGCAGGCTGAAATTATTAAGCAGAACTTTAATTGCAATATCAATAATTTCATTTGGCAGCGCATTGTACCCGAATAAGTGAAGGCTTCAGTAATGTAAGTTATCTGTCAATAGCCTTTGATAATCTGTCAAGGTCCGCCATAAGTTGTGTGAATTCATCAAGACTAAGTGACTGATGTCCGTCACACAATGCTTTTTCGGGATTATAATGGACTTCAATTATAAGTCCATCTGCTCCGGCGGCAACAGATGCTTTAGTCATTGCGGGCACCATCCATCTCAAACCTGTCCCATGGCTCGGATCAACTATTACAGGCAGATGACAAAGTCGTTTTAGCATAGGCACAGCACTCAGATCAAGGGTATTCCGCGTTGAGGTTTCAAAAGTACGAATGCCTCTTTCACAGAGTATTATCTGATTATTCCCATGATGAAGGATGTATTCAGCTGCCAGAAGAAATTCTTCAATGGTCGCCATCATACCCCGTTTTAAAAGGACAGGCTTTCCACACATGCCTGCTTCCTTTAACAGAGGATAATTATGCATATTACGGGAACCTATCTGTATCATATCAGCATACCCGGCGACAAGGTCCATCTGCCGGGTGTCCATAACTTCCGTAACTACCGGAAGACCGGTTTCTTTACTTATTGAACTGAGTAATTTTAATCCTTCTTCTCCAAGACCCTGAAAGCTGTAAGGTGAAGACCTGGGTTTGAATGCTCCACCGCGAAGAAGTTTGGCTCCCGCCTTTTTTACTGCTCTTGCGGTTTCAAAGAGCTGTTCTTCACTTTCCACAGCACATGGTCCTGCAATAATAACAACCTCTGATCCTCCAACCTCCACACCATTGATCTTAACAATGGTTGTTTCCGGTTTTGTCTTCCGACTAACCTTTGTTGGAACCGGAAATTCAGCATCTGCCGGAATATTGCATGTAATTGTTTCCATTATCTGTTCTTCTAAAAATTAATATCCTCCCGGGGAGCTTGTATGTTTTTCAATATCCATAGGGGGAGGTGCAAGTGTAAACAGGAATTTACCATTCTGTATTTTAGCCATGTAAATATCACCTATGTCATTCCATGATCCATCCAGTATAATCTTCCCGGTAACACCCTCATAACCCTGGAATGTTTTCAGATCTGTAAGTATATCACGTATAAGGACCCTGTTAAGCCCGGCTTTAACTATAGCATCAATTATAATATTCATTCCGTCATACGCATGCGCAGCAAATACTTCAGGCTCATCACCAAACTTTTTCCTGTAAGTTGCCTGGAAAGCCTTTAGTTTAGGATTATCAGCTTCAGGATTATATTGGCATGTAGTAATTATGCCATTGGCATTGTTTCCTGCCATTTTAAGGAACTTCTGTGACACCATTCTATCTGAACCGTAAACCGGCTGAGCGAGTCCCAGATCCCTGATCTGGTTGAGAATAAGAGCTGATTCTCTGGCATTTCCCCAGATAAGTATGCCGTCTGGTGATACTTTTTTTATTCTCTCAAGCTGTGACTTGAAATCCGATTCACCGTCAGCGAACCTTTCTTCGATAACTATAGGATGTCCGAGTCTAACTGCAGTTTCTGAAAATATCTTCACAGCGACTCTGCCGTAACGGCTTCCTGTCCTGATTACTGCAATCCTGGAATGATGATCCAGTGTATATATCTGATGAGCAAGTGCATAGCTGCTTTGCCGGTCATCACTGATTATCCTGATCATCCAGGGGATATTAGTCTCAGTAAACGTTGGATCGGGATCTCCCGTACAGACTTCAGGTATCTCCAGTTTAAGAGTTGCCCGCAAAGCAACATGCGAAACAATATCATCTATAGAACCCAGCCAGGCCCATACACCTTCATCATCCATGTTGACTATTTCATTTGCTGCAGCCCCCCATAAACCAACATCATTATGTACCATTAGTTTAAATGGTAAGCCTTTATAACCTCCCCTGGCATTAGCTTCATCAATTGCAAGTTCAGCCCCTTGGAGCATTTGTGTGCCAAGATCAATAATCATCGATCCCTCTAGTGGTCCAAGAAATCCAATCCTTACATCCTTAAGATTCTTAGGTGGCGGAACTTCCCTGCCTGCACCGTAAAATTCAATTGGTTTAAGGAAAAAATATTCATGCGCCTTGGTGAATTTATCAAACGGAAAAATTTCATCCGGTGCCTTACCATAGTTCAGTTTTTCATCCTGCCCCTTCAATATATTGACCGGATATATTAAGATCAGGATAATTATTGTAAGTAGCTTATAAATTTTTTTCATGTCAGGGTGGTTAGTTAGATTTATAAATTGTAAGCTTCAAATTCAACTAAAAGTTTTTATCTGAGAAGTTCACCACGGCTGACACCATGTTCTGTGGCAACCCATATCACACCGTTGTCAACATCAACACCTAGAACGAAATTATGAGCGATGGTTGGTGATAATGGAATTTCCCTGGTTGATTTATCAGGAGTGTCATCGCTATTCCTTCCGTAGTTTGTATAGATTGTCATACCAGCATCACTCTCGAAACTTTTCCTTTTATATGTAATCCAGCTGTCTCCATCAGTACAGCTTAATCCCTTATCGGTGCAGAGGTATGCAACCGGGCCTACTGCCCTGACAAAATTTATAAAGTTGCTTGCAAGACCACTGTCATCATCGAAATATCCTTTCCAATGGACCCCGTCATACCTACTGAGACCAAAGTAGGTGGCTACCCACAATATACCATCCGACCAGGAGGTTGCTGTAGTAATATCGTGTACAGGTCCGTCGTCAGGCAGAAGGTCTATCTCCATCTCATTATCGGGGTCGGTGTAGTCCCTGAAATGTTTAGTTTTCTTAGTATATTCAATTACTCCGCCTCCCCATGCAGCAATGAATATCTTTCCGTCTCCGGCACAAACACTATATGTCCATGGTTCATGCATTGGTGCATTCTGTTCAGTGAATATCTCCCAGTTCTTTGCAAATGTATCATAATGACCTGCACCTCCACCTGTGGCAACCCAGATATCCTTGCCGTCGCATATTACACTATATATCAGATCGTTAGCCAGGCCGCTGTTGAGTTGAGTGAAATTTTCGAATTTACCCGATGAAAAGCGGCTTAGTCCTCCGAATGTTCCGATCCAAACATCACCGGTTTCTTTACTGACATCAATAGCAATAACCCCGTTATGTGCCAGGCCATCTTTTGTTGTATAAGTACGCCATTTACCGTCCTCATAAACCGCCAGTCCGTCATGGGTCCCCACCCATACACGCTTGCCGTCAATTCTGACGGCATAAGTATGATCTGATGGTAATCCATCCTTTGTTCCAAAGGTTTTCCAATGGCCATAAACAGGCAACTTGTTTGCCGCATTTCCGACATCTGGTCTGTCTGATACTCCAGATGATTCAAGGGCTATGCCTTTATTCAAGACTTCATTATCTGTTTTGGAATCCTTATCATCTGACGTATTATTATCCCAACGAATAAATCCAAAAGAGATGAGAGAGAACAAAGTAACGGCCGGAAGGGCATACTTAAGATATTTTATTCGAATTTTTGTTTTCATCTTTCTTTGTTTTAATGAGGTTTGATAGACGCCTGGTGAATTTTAATTTTTTGATTATCATACTCCGGTGATCTTAATGATTTAAGATATTCGACCAGATCATTAAGATTATTTTTTGTCATGTCATTTACATAGCCATGCTTGTCACCTTTGCCATACACAGTCCATATTTCCTCAAGAGTAGCTGCGCGACCATCATGCAGGTAAGGTGCGGAAGCATATATATTCGTAAGGTGGGGTGTGTCAAATAATATGGAATCATCGGTATTGGAAAGAGTCTGAACATATTCCAGCTTCCGGTTAGTGTAGTATGGTGGTGGATGACAGGTAATGCAGCGATCGATAGGAGGAATTTCTTTTCCGTAATTATCCACACTTCTATCAAATAAAGCTTTTCCACGAAGCTGGGCCTCGGTTAGTTCTCCATTTGGATTATACATCAGGTTGGGAGGATAATGAATACCGGTTATAATGTATGCGACTAGTGCGTCAAGGTCATCGTAATTAAATGGTTCGGTTCTTGTAAGAAATGTGGAAAAACGCATACCATCCTGCTTGTATACACTCTGGTTTGTACCTGACCATTTAAAGGGAGCTGTTTCACTGATGTCTCTTAGCGATTCTGTGTTCGTCACATTTCGTCCCATGTCTTTTCCTGACATGTTATAAACAAGACCATCTTCGTGCATATCGGGGTGACAGGTATAGCAGCAATACTGATTCTGGAAGGTACGACCAGCATTGTTAAAGAGCCTGCGACCCTGCCTTGCAACTGTTATTCTCTTTGGACCGCCCAGATCTATTGAAGCAATTTTTTCAAGAGTTTCAGTATTTATAACTGCAATCTTGTCCTCCAGGGTTTCAGCTACATATAGTTTTTTCCCGTCAGGAGAAAGAGCAAGCCCTTTAGGATCTGAGCCTGTTTGAATTCTTTTAATGACATAATGCCTGCTTAATCCAATATTATCAGGATAGGTTTTAAGATTTTCCGGAGTTGCATTTGTGATTAATGCTCTCACAGAGTCTATACTTATTGCAGTAACGCGATTGGCACCTGAGTTTGTAATAAATGCCTTTTTCCCATCAGGAGTAACAACCAGTCCGAAGGGATCTGAATAATAGGCGTTGGGTTCGTCAGTAAGTAATTGTATTACCCGGTTATTCTTCCTGTCAATAACACCGAAACCATGAGTCATCATCCATCCTTGTTCTACCTGTATAGCGGGTATCAGGTTCTTCGGCCGGATAAGTGTAACAAAGCCAAGATCACCGGTGGGAGTAAAGTCAATATTTTCCATCATATAGGCTGATTCCATATCCTTATATTCCACTACCCGTCGTGTACTGTCATTTATTACCGTTATTTCAGTAACCACAGGTTCGCCGTATGGCACAAAATTGGCACGACGACTGGTCACATACAAAATTTTACCATCGGGTGACATTTTTATTCCTGTAGGATTATCACCGGTAGGAAGTCTTTTGGTCTCTTCCCCTGTTTTAAGATCAATTACTGAAACGTCTGATGTATAGGCGTTTACAGCATAAAGATATTTGCCGTCTGCACTCAGCGCCAGTCCAGCCGGGCCATTACCTGTTTTCAGGGAGTCAATGACCTTATTTGTTGAGAGATCTATAACAGACACATCATCAGCCCATTCATTACTAACATATGCTCTTGTCCCATTAGCATTTAGTATTACTGTATGCGGCATCTTTTCAACATTGATTTTATTCAGGACCTTCTGCGTTTCGGCATCAACGATCAACAGGGCATTTGCGTCCTGCGCAACTACATAAAGAAATTTACCGTCCCTGGAGACTGCCAGGTTAAATGGTGAAAGATAATCTGCATTTATGAGTTTGGATAGAATACCGGTTTTCTGAGTGTACAGATGACAGGAAGTGCATAATAAAGGGTGATCAGTAGTAGCAGTAATGTAATCTACATGTGCCCTGGCTGCTTTTCTTCCGGGAAAGTAAACCAGTAATCCCAATACAACGATAATTCCTGAATAAAAAAGTAATCTGAATAATCTGTTCATAGCTATTCTGTATCAATCATTATTTCTTTGATTTTACCGACGTGCATTGGAATGCCAACAGGATCTTTTTTAACAGCTAAAGGTATCCAGTTGCCAGGAACAAGCTCAGGATCCTCATGACATCCTACACATCCCCTGCGCTCATTGGGTCGTAACCATATCCAGTCACATGTCTGGATAACATTACCCTTTTTGTCAATCGATCTTATTTTAAAAGGTGTATCTGCCATTACCCTTAAATAGAATGATCCATCTGATTCCGGTTTCAGAATTCCCATTAGCGAGTCTATCCCTAATACTTCAATTTCATAAGTTCCCGGCAATTTAATTTCTCCGGCCGTAATCCCAGGATCAAGGAGATTGGCATCCTGGCAGACTATTAAGCCTGTCTTAATATCCATATGAACTTCACTTGGAAGCTTTCTGGGCCTTTGATGCACATTTACCTCCACTGCTTCCAATACATCAAATTCATCATTGTTATATAAACTCTGTCCAAGAGATTTGGATTGAGGATCAAACTCATATAAACCATAACGGTCATCTCCGGATTTCCTGTATGTTACCAGCAGCTTTCCGGAAGGTTCAGGGAAGACAGAATGGAAATCCCCATTTGTACCTGATGAGAGGATCGTCCGTGATGCGAATGGGTTATTATAATCAAGTGATACTATTATTCCTTTGTCAGGATTATTTTTTTCTGTTTCTACAAATAGTATGTTGTGGGCAGATGTTTCCCATCCACGGCTGATCAGTGTACTTTGATCAGGGCCATGGTAAAAGATTTCTGATTTGGTGCCATCAGGACGCATCACAAGGAACATATTATCCTTATCAACCGGAAATACCTGACGGCTGATAGCAAGAATACGACCATCACTTAAAACGGTGGAGGCAAAATAGGTCTGAGGATTGAATGTAATCCTTCTGAAGTCAGAACCATCCAGATTGCCGGTAAACAATGAATGACCCGATTTCAGTGAATCATCGGGTATAGATTCACTGAATACAACTCCTCCAAGAGGCAGATACGCGGGATCGATGCAATTATTTTTGGTAGAGTATATTTTCCTGAATTTTAAACTGGTAAGGTCCATCTCCCATATCTGCCATGGATCATTTTCCGTCTTCTGACCGGCAAACAACATGCTTTTCCCATCAAAGGATACTTCAGGAGAGCGGGCAGAATAAAAATCCGACGTCAATACTTTGGATGTGCTCCCGGGCTTCGAAGGATCAAACAACGCGATACGACTTTGTGGTATGTATCTCCATGACTTACCATTGACATAGTTAATATTATTCTCTTTGGAGCTGACCTGAGTAACAAGTATCATACCCTCCTTTGGTTTCTTACCGCAAGAAATAAGAAGAATTGTGAATATTCCTGTTATTGCTACAGTTGCCAGGATACCACTGGTTCTTAATCTGTTCATTCAAAGATTAGTTTTTAGGTTCAGTTATTGTAATATTTTGATTGGCTTTTACATTCTCAAGTACCTGTACCTTACCTGAGGGCCATTTTATCTCAATACTGTCAACGTTGTCATTCTTAGCCAAACCAAAATGTATACGAGGATCGCTTTGTGACAGATAACCTGTAGTACATTTTTTCTGTGCAGATTGTGATTTATCACCGGAAGTAATTTTTATTCTTGCGCCAACACCGTCACGATTACTGGTGGTCCCTATAAGGCTGATATCCAGCCAGTTATTTTGGTTTCCCTTATTGTTCCTGAGAAATGAACCACTACTGTTCAGGTTGACAATATAAACATCAATATCACCATCATTATCATAATCGCCAAAACAGGCACCTCTTCCTACATTTTCCTTCTGAAAGTATTCTCCTCTCTCAACAGAGACATCCTTGAATTTCCCATTTCCTTCGTTTTCAAATAATTGATCTTCCTGTCCATAAAGATGTTTTAGTTCACCATTTATTTTAAAGATATCTACGTCCCCGTCATTGTCGTAATCAACAAATCCTGTCGACCAACCTACATACTGGCCTGCAGGCATTGATATTCCCGCAGTATAAGATTTGTCACTGAAAACCCCGTTACCCATATTTTCATACAGAGAACAATATTTATCATCGGAAAGAAAGATGTCAAGCAGACCGTCATTGTTAAAATCGGCAAAATCGACAGACATACTTACTGTTGCCTCCCCAGCCTGACTGAAACCTGTTCCTGACATGGTCCCCCTGTCTGAAAATCCTTTGCCTCCGTCATTATGCCACAGGTAATTCACTGTATGATCATTCGCTACGTAAATATCTACGAAACCATCGTCGTCATAGTCAGCGGCACCAACACCCATTGCTCTTCCATCGCGATCTTTAATACCCATTTTATCAGTTACATCCTCAAAGGTTCCATCACCATTGTTGTGATAGAGAATATCGGGCTGGGCATCGTATGCAAGAGGTCCGGGGAAGCCATCAGGGGCATAAAAGTATTTATAATTCGGATCGAAATTGATATAGTTGCCTACATACAGGTCGAGATAACCATCATTATCATAGTCGAGCCAGGTGGAACCTACACTGAAATCCTGTTCTGTTCCTCCTGCCTGTGAGCGTTTTGTCACGTCACTGAATGTTCCGTTGCCATTGTTTTTATATAGAACATTTAACCCGTAGTTGCTTACATAAAGATCGGGGTAACCATCATTATCAAAGTCACCCACTGTTACGCCCATACTATATAATGGTTTATCCAGGTCTGCTTCCCTGGTAACATCGGAAAAGGTGCCATTGCCATTATTGTGGTAAAGGTGATTATGGGGCATTTCCTTAGGTTTGGGATCTTTAGTGAGTCCTTCAACCCATGTGCCACTGCATACATATATATCAATATATCCATCCTTGTCATAATCCAGGAATGCTGTGCCTCCACCACTCGATTCCACAATATTATTGAGATGAGCACCTCCAATAGAGTGTATAAAATCAATACCGATCTGCTTGCCTATTTCCTGGAAATAATCATCATTGGGTGCAGGAACTGAAGTTGATAATTCTTTGCCATTGCCTTTTTGGCCCTTTTTATTGGATTGGCATCCAATCAATAGAACAAGGAATAAAAATAAAATAGACATGAACCTACGTTCATTACTATTATTCTTTTTTTTTGAGGTTTTATTCATGGTTTAGGGGGTGAATTTGATGGAGTAAATATACATTTTTTGGGTTAAAAAAAAATGAACAGCCAGAAGGACCGGAAGTGACAGGGTAAGTTCAGTGTCTGAAATAATATTTCATTATAGTATATACAGGACTTTCCGGAAATTGGATAAATTGAAATAAAAACCAGTCACACAGGTATTTATATTGACGAAAAAATGTAACTGGAATAATTCTGCATCTAATATTTTTTGAATTTTAGTGCTCACAGGGAAGAATCCAATTAATAATTATTTAACTTTTATATTAGCAAATTTAACTTTTCATTAACTCAGTTTTGAACACGTTTTTATGCTTTTATACCTTTATTATAATAGGAAAAATACTGATTTTATCAATTAAAAAGCATTAATTTCTTACCGGATTTCCTCCAAAGTGCCCTGTATTTCTAAATATGCAGTCATAAAAGCATATTTTAATTTCTAAAAGTTAAGGCCAGTTCCAGGCTATTTTTCAGGACTTTATATCTGTACCTATTCTTGTCTTTATCTTCCTTTTTGTTAGATAAACCCGATATTATGGGTAAATGGAACAATTTTAGTTAATACTTTATTAACATTTCATTATTCTATAAGGTTAAGATAATCACCTGAATAAAGCGCCATGTTAACATTTTATTAAATTTTTATTACAAAAAAATCAAATTTGTACTTGTTTTTTTGAATTATTCTTTGCTATCTTTGGTATAAGTCAAGCTCATGCTTGTTTTACTATAAGAACCCTATTTAACTAACATGTTTAAAAAAAACCATCGACTATGCAAATTTTTACCAATGTGCGGCGCTTTGCGCTGTTAATTCTTAGCATGGTGCTTTCCACGGCATGTCCTATTTGCCCAGGAAAAAACCATTACCGGAACGGTTACTGCTGAAGGCGAGGGACCCTTGCCTGGCGTTAACGTTACAGTCCAGGGGACTGTGACCGGTGCGATTACCGATGTGAATGGAACTTACAGGATCACTGTGCCGGGTCCGGCTGCAGTACTTGTATATTCATCTATTGGTTATACAAACAAAGCAATAACTGTAGGAACTCAGACAGTTATTGATGTTGTTCTACAAACTGATGTAACAGCTCTTTCTGAAGTTGTTGTAACTGGTTACACATCTCAGAGAAGAAGGGACCTTACCGGTTCTGTAGGAGTTGTGCAGCCGGCAGAGCTTACTGCTGTACCGACAGGTAACGTTACCAGTGCCTTGCAGGGACGCACATCAGGAGTCACTGTAACAGGTAACGGAGCGCCGGGAGCCACTGCAAAAGTAAGGATCAGGGGATTCAGTTCGTTCGAGAACAATGATCCTCTGTATGTTGTTGACGGAGTTCCAACACAGGATATTGCTTCCTTGAACCCGAATGACATCGAATCAATGTCGGTTCTGAAAGACGCCGGAGCTGCTTCCATTTATGGATCGAGAGCATCAAACGGAGTTATTATTGTTACAACCAAAAGAGGTAGTAAAGGTACAAAAGTATCATACAGCATGTATACTGGCTGGCAGGATCCCGGTAAAGGTCCGGATAACCTGTTGAATACTCAGGAATATGCAAATCTTACCTGGCTGGTTAACAAGAATGATAATGCTTCGCCTTATGTACTTGATTCAGATGGCAATCCTACAACGGAGCAGGTCATTCATCCTGTTTATGGATGGATCGGGAACGCATACACCAACCCTTCCTTCATGGGCTGCAAATACTAACTGGTATCAGGCAATAACTCATGTTGCTTCCGTAACAAATCATGATCTTTCCCTTTCAGGTGGTAGTGATAATGCAAAATTCTTTGCAGGTATTGGAGTCCGCCAGCAGAATGGTATTGTTATTTATACAAATCAGGATAAATATACTGCCAGGTTCAACTCCGAGTTCACGTTCCTTGATGGACGTGTAAAAGTAGGAGAGAACATTACCGGAACATATTCAACCAGCCTCGGAGTTGCTAACCTTGGTGAAGGTAGCCCTATATCAATGGGTGCTTACAGGCAACAACCTATTATACCAGTTATATGGACAGGCCCTGATTACAAAGGTCTTACCCATACATATACTGCTGGTGACTGGGGTGGTACAGGTATCTCAGGCCAGCTGGGTAACGCTACAAACCCTGTTGCTTCCCTGACCAGTGCTAAAGACAATACTTACTGGAATTTGAGAATGATCGGTAGTACTTATCTTGATGTTAAAATTTTCCAGGGACTTAACTTCAAATCAACCATTGGTGGTACTTTCTATACCGGTCACGGTGTTGGGTACACATTCTCAACTTATGAGAATGCTGAAAACACCGGATCAAACAGTCTGGGCGAAAATGCATATTTTGGTTCTGACTGGGTATGGTCAAATACCGTAACCCTTGACAAAACATTCGGACAGCACAGAATTCTGGCTGTTGCCGGTTATGAGGCCGATAAATATGGTATGGGACGCGATATGGATGCAAGCCGCGGAGGTTATTTCACGGATGATCCAAATTACCGTACTCTTAATAATGGTGCTACAATCAACAGTGCCAATTCACAGTACTATACACCAACAACATTATTATCACAGTTCTTAAGAGCTGACTATGCTTTCATGGACAGGTATATGTTAAGTGCCACAGTTCGTCGTGATGGTTCTTCAAGGTTTGGTTCCGCAAACCGTTATGGTGTCTTCCCATCATTTTCTCTGGGATGGCGTATTAGTGATGAACCATTCTTCCAGGGTGTAAGCTTTATCAATGATCTGAAGGTACGTGGTTCATGGGGTACAATGGGTAACCAGCTTGCTGTTTCACCACAGAACCAGTTCTACAGCTACGGTGGTAGTCCTTCAACTTCTTTCTATGCTATTAACGGCCAGTTCTCCAGTTCCAACCAGGGATTCCGCCCAACACGTATAGGTAACCCGGATGCAAAATGGGAAACCAACGAAACTACTGATGTCGGGTTTGAAGCTTCATTGCTGAACAGTAAGATTGGTATTAAATTTGACTGGTATCAGAAGAAAACCAAGGACCTTCTCTTTGCTCCTGAATTACCAGCCGTTGCTGGTGCTGCAACAGCTCCTTATATCAATATCGCAGCTATGTCAAACAAAGGTATTGACGGTGAATTGTCATTCAGGGACAAATGGGGTGATCTTGGTTTTGACGGAAGTTTTGTGCTGACCACATATAAAAACAACATTGATAAGATTGCCAGCGGTGTTACTTTCTTTGATTACGGTGGAGCAACTACCAGGATCGGTGCAGGTAACAGGAATCAGGTTGGACACCCGATGTCATCTTTCTTCGGATATAAAGTTAGTCGGTCTGTTCCAGTCAGATGCTGATGTTACATCTTCTGCAACACAGGATGGTGCTGCTCCCGGATTCTTCAAATTTGAAGATACCGATGGAGATGGAACTATAACACCTGCAGACAGGCAGTTTATCGGTGATCCTAACCCAAAATTCACTTACGGTATTAACCTTACATTTACCTATAAGAATTTTGACCTGTCAGCATTCCTTTATGGTTCACAGGGAGCTGATATTTTTAACTGGAACAAATACTGGATCGATTTCTGGCCTTCATTCCAGGGACAAAAGAGTACAGAACTGTTATATAACAGCTGGACACCTGAGAACACGTCTGCTACCGTTCCAATGGCTTCAAACACATCCAACTTCTCAACAAACACCCAGGTTTGCAGCTATTACTTGAGAATGGTTCTTACCTGAGGGCTAAGAATGTGGAGTTAGGATACACTCTTCCTGAAAGCCTGATGACCAGAATTAATGTTAAATCACTCAGGGTATATGTACAGGCTGTTAACCTATTCACCATTACAAAGTACTCCGGACTCGATCCTGAACTTGGTGGTGATGACAGAGCTTTTGGTTCTGATACTGGTAACTATCCTCTCGTTAAGAACTGGATTATCGGACTATCTCTTAATTTTTAATTTCAAATATAGCATTATATGAAAAAGAAGAATATATTTCTAATCTTAACCCTTGCAGTACTGGCAGTTCTCGGTTCCTGTAAGGAGGATTTCCTTAAAGTTGCTCCGACAGGTAGTCTGGACCAGTCTTTATTGCAAACCACAAGAAGGGCTCGATGCTCTGCTGGTCGGTGCCTACTCAATGATAGACGGTGTTTCCTCTCAATTTGGCAGGATGGGAATCAGCCGCTTGCAACTGGGTATTCGGTTCAATTCGTGGTATGGAAGCCAATAAAGGTACAGATGGTGGTGACCAGCCCGATATCAACCCGATTCAGACTTTCTCTGAAACAGCTACTAACCCTTATCTTAATGTCAAATGGAGACAATTTACGAAGCTGTTAAAGATGTAATAACCTTATCACTATTGCCACTCAGACACTTGACGCTGGAAAAATCACACAGGCTCAGGCTGACAGTTATATTACTCAGGCCAAAGTTCTTCGCGGATGGTTCCATTTCGAAGCATGGAGAATGTGGGAGGAAATACCATATCTTGGATGAGACTACAGATCCCAATAGTAGTTAACAAACAGTGCTAGATGCCAGGCCACATGATCCTCGCTGACCTTCAGAAGGTACCAATCTCCCAACGATATGGGTGCAATTGGTAAATTCAACGGACTGTATCGTAAAGGTTCTGCTTGCAGAAGCAATGATGCAGATGAATCACGACTATGCCGGTGCTTTACCTCTCCTGACAGCTGCTAAAGAGTGGTACGAACCCGATGGCTCTGCAATTGACTTGCTCCAACCTATGGTGAGATATTTGATATTGAAAACCGTAATGGTCTTGAAGCTATTTATACTGTTCAGTATTCTGTAAATGATGGTTCAGGTGCATGGAACGCCAGTGTTGGTGAAGTATTGAATTTCCCTTATAAGGGTGGAGGTTCTCCCGGCGGTTGCTGCGGTTTCTTCGACCCGACACAGGAATTTGTAAACTCATTCCGGACGGACGCTGGTGGATTGCCTATGCTTGACAATTCTTACAATAATGATCCTGTTAAAAATGACTATGGTTTGGCTGCAAATGATGCTGCCGTAGGCGGTTCTGGTGTAGTTGAAACTGATCCTTATTTTACACCTGATCAGGGAAATCTTGACCCAAGACTGGACTGGTCAGTTGGCAGAAAGGGAATTCCTTACTGGGATTGGGGTCTTCACACTGGTGCAGACTGGATCCGTGACCAGACCTATTCAGGACCTTATAACCCTAAAAAACAGGTTTATAAGAAATCACAGGAAGGTCCTATACCGATATCAGTAGCTGGACATCAGGATATACAGCTAATGGTTACCGTATGATCCGTTATGCTGACCTGCTCTTACTTGCTTGCTGAATGCCAGATTGAGACAAATGACCTTGCAGGTGCACGTGACAAATATCAACCTTGTCAGAGCAAGAGCTGCAAATCCCGACGGCTTCGTAAAAGATGCTGACGGAACCAACGCTGCTAACTATGTTATCACTCAGTATCCTGCTTCAGGATATCCATTCGATACCAGGATAACGCACGGATGGCTCTCCGTATGGAAAGGAAACTTGAACTCGGACAGGAAGGTCACAGATATTTCGACCTAAACAGATGGGGCAACACTGTAACTGAACTTAACAGAGTTCTTACATATGAAAAAACAATGCAGTGGGGTGCCAGCCTTTATGGAAGCGCATCTGTAGGGCAGAAGATGTTACATATCCTATTCCTCAGCGTCAGATCGACCTTGGACTGGGTAACCTTGGTTCAGAACTCAGGATATTAATATTTTATTAATTTAATCCTATACTTAAGTGGACTGCCTGTAGTGGCAGTCCACTTTTTTTATACATTTACGGCATATTAAAAAATCTTTAAGAATTCAGTATGAGGAAAATTATATTTCTGGCATGTGCCATATTATTGATATCATGTTCCAAATCACCACGATTTTCAGCTATTGAAGTCCAAATGAAACAGGTGTTGAATTCAGCAATAACCTGACTGAATCAGATAGTTTTAATGTGATGACTTATGAATATATTTATAATGGTGCCGGTGTGGGAATAGCCGACCTTAATAACGACGGCCTGCAGGATCTCGTTTTTGCAGGAAACCAGGTTTCTCCGAAGATTTATCTTAATGAGGGCAATTTTAAGTTCAGGGATATCACTGCGATTTTAAGGGTCTTACAAATGACGAGTGGTATGGTAGTGTGACAATTGGCGATGTAAATAACGACGGTTGGCCTGACATTTATTTAACGGCCACCACCAGCCATGATCCACAGAAAAGAAGAAATAAGCTTTGGGTGAACAACGGATCTAAAGATGGAAGTGATCCTGACTTCACAGAAATGGCGGAGAAATATGGTATTGCTGATACCTGTAATGCAACCAATGCTGCTTTTTTAGATTATGACCTTGATGGTAACCTTGACCTTTATATCCTGAATAATACCGTTACCCAGAGGATGCTTGCAAATTACCGGGAAAAGCTTACAGATGGAAGCGCTCCTAATAATGACAGGCTTTATCATAATAACGGAGACGGTACATTTACCAATGTTACAGTTAAGGCTGGCATTGTTTATGAAGGCTATGGCCTGGGACTGGCAATTGGAGATGTGAATAAAGACGGATATCCCGATATTTATATTTCAAATGACTTCATGTCAAATGATCTTTTATATATAAACCAGAAAGACGGGACTTTTAAAAATGAGATAAAATATTATATGTCATACCAGTCCAAATCATCAATGGGAGATGATATGGCCGATATTAATGATGACGGCAATCCTGATATGTTCACTCTCGACATGATGCCGGAAGCTTATTACAAAAAGCGGCAGACAATAAACGGGTTCAGTTATATCTATTATATAAAGGACCAAACCTTCGGCTATGAACATCAGTATTTAAGAAACATGCTGCATCTTCATAATGGCTTTATGAATGGTGAAATGCTTCCATATAGTGAAATAGGACAATATTCAGGGATATACCAGTCAGATTGGAGCTGGTCTCCTCTTTTTGCGGATTATGATAATGATGGTGATAAGGATCTTATTATCACCAATGGTTTTCCAAGAGATATGACTGATAAGGACTGGACCAAGTTCAAGACAACAGCTGCAGGTTTTTATGCCAACGATAAACAGTTGATTGACATGGCACCTGCAGTCAAAGTGCCAAATGTTGCATATGAAAATAAAGGCAATCTTAAATTTGTTAAAACAGGTGATTGGTTACCTGATGTTCCCTCTTTTTCATACGGAGCATCTTTTGTTGACCTTGATAATGACGGGGACCTTGATTATGTAGTAAATAATATTAATGATAAGGCTTTCATTCTCAGGAATAATACAGTGGAAAAATCTAAGAAAGGAGCCGGCTTTCTGGAAATAAAACTTAGAGGTGAAGGTGGTAATACAATGGCTATCGGGGCAAAGGTTGAATTATGGAATAAGGGAAAATACCAGTTTGTTGAGCATTTTCTGACAAGGGGATATGCGTCCTCGGTTGACCCCGTCATCCATTTCGGTCTTTCTGATGCCACAAATATTGACTCGGTAAAGGTTACATGGCCTACAGGCAGATATGTTACCATTCTGAGAAATGTACAGGCTAATCAGATAATATCAATGGATGAGAAAGACGCTGTCGCATCAAAGATATCTGTTGAAAATAAAAGAGGCAATGACCTTCTTTTTAAAAAACTGAATGATATTCTGGACTATAAGCATGAGCAGGCTGATTTTGTAGATTTCTCCCTGAAGCAGAAAATCATTCCACACAAGTTTTCGCAGATAGGTCCAAGTATGGCAAAAGGGGATCTAAATAATGATGGTAAAGAGGACATTATCATTGGATCTACCAATGAGTTACCTACTGAGGTATTCCTCAGGAATGGTAACAGGTTTGTCAGGACAGAGCTTAGCGGTTTAACAACACTTAAGGACTGTCCGGAAGGAGATCTGGCCATTCTTGATATAGATAATGACGGTGATAATGATATTGTAGCTGTAAGTGGCGGATACGGTAATAATCCCGAGGAGCATTATAAGCACTATATGTATAAAAACAACAATGGTAGTTTTGTGAAAACACCACTTCCCATTCCAGCATTTCCATCCTCCGTGTTACGCCCCTGTGATTTCAATAATGATGGTTATATTGATCTATTTGTTGGAGCACGCATAAAGAAGGATATGTTCCCCTATGCCAATTATTCCTGGCTTGTTCATAATGATAACGGGAAACTGGTTACAGACTCTGCATCTCGTTTTAATCTTGGAATGGTGACCGATGCTGTTTGGACTGATTATGACAGGGATGGATGGAAGGATCTGCTGGTTATGCGGGAATGGAATTCTCCTGTGCTGCTTAAAAACATTAATGGCAAAGAACTTGTGCCTCAAAATATTAAATCAATGGAAGATCATCACGGGCTGTGGTATTCAGTTGTGGCAGGTGATTTTGACCAGGATGGTGATGATGATTATATAGTCGGTAACCTGGGAGAAAACAACAGGTTTAATGTAAGCGATAAATATCCTTTAAACCTCTACGTAATTGATCTTGACATGGATGGTACAATTGACCCGGTTATGACTGCTTTTTGGGATGATAAAGACGGTAAAATGCAGGAATATCCTGTAAATTATCTGGACGAGCTCTGGTCTCAATCAGGTTATTTCAGAAAGAAAATCAAGGACTATGCCGCGTTCAGTTATGCTACCATCAATGATATTTTTGATCAGAGCATATTGCAACGTCTTATTGCAAAAATGTATGTCAATACAACTTCAAGTTATATTATCTGGAATGAAAACGGTAAGTTTATCTGGGAAAAACTTCCGGTCCGGGTTCAGTTGTCTCCTGTTACAAAAATGATAGTAGTGGACCTTAACGGAGACAATTATCCGGATGTTGTGGTTGCCGGTAACGATCATACTTATGATGTGTCAACAGGTAATTATGATGCGAATAAAGGAATAGTACTGATCAATAAAGGTAAAGGCAGGGTTCCCGGCACACCTTCGTTTGACCTGTTAACGCCTTCTAAGAGCGGGTTACTGCTGAATGGAATGGTAACTTCACTCCTGTATTTAAAGGGTGATACATCCCTGGTCGTGGCAGGCATCAACAGGGACAAGGCTGTGGTCTATTCACATACAGATAAATGATCAGAAAATTGCGGGAGTATCATTCCAGGAGATTAGTATTACGTATCTGATTAGATCTATTCTTCAGCAATAACCAGATCGCCCTTGCTAAACCTGTAACTGACAACTTCCTTGCATGCATCACAATCACGCAGAGGAGAATTGCGGGATTTTGTGTAAATTTCAGCAGTTATTAAACCATTTTTAATTTCGAGAACTTTCATGTCTGATTCAACTGTCCTGCTAAGAATCAGTTTCCCATCGTTGTTTACCATTATAAGATGTTCAGGCATATTTTCATACTGACCTTTATATGAATTGATTGTTATAATGGCATCTTCCTCAGGGTCATCGTTAATAAGTCCGGTAGTAATTTTCTCCGGATCAATGACATACCTCTCCTGGTTATTGGTAACAGAGACAAACTGAACCTGGTCCTCTGAGATTGTAACAATACCATTTTGTGAAATAGTCTCCTTTGGCGAATCGCACTTAGCCTTAACATAATTGACCGCAATTTCCAATACCTCTTTCCTGATATTACTTTCTGATCTTGATTTGTCCTTGCTGTTACACGATAACATAAAAAAAACCGGTATGAGAATTAAGGCTGGCCTGTTCATATTAATTTGAGTTTTGGATATTTTCAAAAGTATAATTTTTAACGCATATTTTTCGGAAATCTGTATTCAAATTCGTTTAATCCTGTTCCTGTAAAATAAGAGGCTGTCTCAAAAGATGAAATCCAGTAACCGCTGAGTTCGCTAAGAATATACGCGAAGATCGCAAAGTGTTAAATGTTAAAATATTGCCTTAGTGTCCCTCGTCCGACTGGCGTCAGCCGGGCAGGCTTTGCGCCTTCTTTGCGTCCCCGTCCGACCGGTATACAGTATAAACAATTCCATAATGGCATTTCAGCCGGGCGGGCTTTGCGGTTAAAAATATTTTTTGAGACAGCCTCAATAACACGAGAAAATAGGGAATGCCGGAGGCATTCAATTCCAATAGCCATGTTATTTCCGGAGGTTATGAGATATTAATATAATAACACGGAAGGGGTTGGAATCCAGGTACAAGTGTTCAAAATAATTATGAATTGTCTGAACTTTTTTATAACTTATACGGTTAATAATATGGATTCTTTCGCTTTATTACAATTGGGTACTACTTTTCAGAATTTAAACCTGATATTAAATTTTAATTTTTCTTTCCGTAATTAAAAATTATAAATATGAAAAGGCGTGATTTTATTAGATCATCAGTTATTTCTGCATCGGCAATTAGTCTCTTTCCTGCAGATCTGACATCAGTAACCAGGGAATTTCTTCCCGGGTCAATGGAGAAACGCTCTCTGGGTAATACGGGGGAGAAGTTATCGGTGATAGGTTTCGGAGGTATTGTAGTGAAAGATGCTTCGCATGATGAATCAGCGAAGCTTGTTAAGCTTGCTATTGATTCCGGAATCAACTATTTTGATGTTGCTCCTTCATACGGTGATGCTGAGGTTAAGCTTGGTCCGGCTCTTGAACCATACAGAAAAAATGTCTTTCTGGCTTGTAAAACAGGTGAAAGGAAAAAAGAGGGAGCCAGGAAAGAGCTTGAACAATCCCTTAAAAATCTAAGGACTGATCATTTTGACCTGTATCAGCTGCATGCAGTTACTACACTTGAAGATGTTGATACAATACTTGGCCCGGGGGGGGCATTGGAGACATTTAAGGAAGCAAGAAATGAAGGCAAAATAAGGTTTCTCGGATTCTCTGCTCATTCTGTCGAGGCAGCAATGGCTCTGATGGATGGCTTCGATTTTGACACTATACTTTTTCCTGTAAACTTTACAACATGGAATGCCGGAAACTTTGGACCTCAGGTCCTGGCCAGGGCTACTAATAAAAAAATGGGGATCCTGGCTCTTAAGTCTATGGCAAAGGGACCATGGCCTGAAGGTGCTGATCGAACACGATATTCAAAATGCTGGTACGAACCACTTACTTCTGTAGATGATATCAGGATGGGACTGAGATTTACTTTGTCACATCCTGTAACTGCAGCTATTCCTCCTGGTGAAGCAGAGCTCTGGAAAATTGCCGTTAATATTGCCTCTGAAACGATACAACCCCTGACCGGCGAGGAATCAGAGCTGATTAAAGAGAGAGCACTGAAGGGAACCCCATTGTTTTCTTACAAGGGAACATGATGCCTGAGAGCAGGTAATAATTGCTTTACTTTGAGTATTTCAGCTTCAGGTTAACCACGTTATCATATATAACATAACAGGGATTGTCACACTGATCCTTCTCATACGCTACTCTGGGTATCGTTGAATCAACTGCTACGTATTCTATTCCCGCTTTGGAATATGTTGCCGTGACCGTATATTGTTTGTTCAGGTTAACCGGTGTTAAGTTGCTTGCAAGATGTGCTGTGAATGTGGCATATAAAACACTATCTTCCAGCATCCCTTCATATACATTTACAATAACATGTCTCTCACTTTCTTTAAGGTTGAGCCTTATTTCAAGGTCGGTACGATCAGGTTCCTCCCTCACACATTCGGAACAATTAACAAACAGACCCTGCTTTTCACAGGAGAATAACAATACAATAATTATAAGCCCGGCAAATTTTATATATCTAAGCATAGGTTTAATTCCATCTAATTGGTTTGATCTTTGGCCTTATTTTATCAAAGAAATAATTATATGATAATCCAAGTCTGAACCATACCGGGCCGACCTTATAAAAATCTGATTTAATATATTCAACTCCAAGCCTAAGTCCCAGATTCCATTTAGTAACTAAAACAGAAGCTGACGGAATAATCTTAACCTTATTACCTGGTGACACCAATGTACCTTTCATGCTGCTACCGAATGAATAGCCGGCGAGTAAAGAAGTCGACAGGGTTATATTTACTTTTCCTGTCTTTTCTGAAAAATCTTTAAACAGCCCGGCATAAGCCATGGATTCCTTGTTCAGGTACTGGAAATAGAGATCTTCACTTGATTTCATTAAGACTCTTGTATACCAGAGCTTTGTATCACAACCGAAAATAAAACCACCATTTAAATAGGGCTCCTTAAATGCAAGACTTAAGCCAGAGAATATATCATGTGCGGAAAATCTTTCTGACCATGTAACAGACGCCTGGTCAATGTGATATCTGAGTTGTCCGGGTACATTGTTAGACTTGAGAATGCTCAGAATATCCTTTTCCTGGTATTTTGACGCCACCGCATATGGGTCCACAACATTTTTACCCTTTTTCTGCCATTCATACCCTAAGCTGAAAAGAAAATTGACTGCACTTTCCTGACCACTGATTATGGTAAGTGAAAGGGCATCCTGCCTGTTATTATTGACTGCATAAATATTTGCTCCCTTTTTATGTAAGATATCCATCATTAGAGTATCACCATAAAATGAAGCCATCAGGAATGGAGTATATCCCTCATTATCTTTAATTTCGACATTTGCACCTCTCTGCATCAACAGATCAGCAATATCAACATTGCCAGCTCTTACAGCTGCCATAAGCGGTGTTATGCCTTCAACCGATTGGGTATTAATTGGAGCATCATAATACAAGAGCATATCTGCCAAACTCAGATAATTGTCCAGTGAAGCATAATGTAGCGCTGTGGCTCCATGCCTGTCTGTATATCTGATATCGGCACCTGCCCGAATTAGTATCTCTGAAATCTCAAGGTTACCATTCTTTACTGCAATAAGAAGCGGAGTTTCTGAGTTTCTTGTTACCTGGTCGATTGTTGGATTATATTGAAGCAGGGTTCTAACAGCATCTGTCTTATTATTGCCAACAGCAAAGATCAATGGGGTTGCACCTTCATTTGTTTCAGCATCAACATCAGCACCCTTGTTTATTAACCTTTCAATCTCAGATGTATAACCTTTGGAAGCAGCTATCATCAGGTTGTAATCAAGTGCACCGCTAAAAATAAATGGGATATATTCTGACGTGTCAATTGCTAAATAAATTATTTTGGGATCTTCCGATTCCTGTCCAAAAATTTTAGCAGGACCAGTAATTAAAATGGCCACAAATAAGTAGAATATCAAGGATGACCTGAGTGCTGACATAATTACAAAGTTAATTTTTTGGTTCTGATTTTTGCTATATGTTACATAATAAGAATGAGATTTTTTTGAATATTTATCAGTGCTATGAACATTGATCCCAGGCAGTCCATTTATATTTTTTTATTCAACACAATGAATCATTGAATGAAATACAAAGACAGGTTTTCGGGACGAATCACAATCACATAATTCGTGCCAAAATATATTCGAAACTGCGAGTTATTGTGATACCAGAAGACATCAAAAAAATTCATTTTATTTACAACATGAATAATATTTGAAATAAATATGGTAAAAAAAAAGAATACTTTATATTTTTGTCACGATATTGAATTATGGAGCCGTTGGGAAAGTACAGGAAAATAGTATTAATAACATTACTTTTTTCATTGGTAAGTTTTAACAGGGGAGCACAGGAGAACAGGATTGCTTTTGTTGATAAGCTTGTTCCCCAAAATGTAAGACTGTCTAATGATGATTCTGCTAATACTGATAACCCCAGGATTGACAGGCTGGTAAATTCATTTCTTAGAAAGTGGTCCATTGCAGGAGCATCAATTGCAATTGCAAGAAATGGAAGACTGATCTTTGCAAGAGGCTTCGGGTATGCAGATACTGCTTCAGGGATCAGAACTCAGCCATATAATCAATTCCGTGTTGCTAGTATTTCAAAACTTGTAACTGCGACTGCAATATTGAAGTTGCATGAAGAAGGAAAACTCGGACTCGATGATAAGGTTTTTGGTCCCGATGGGATTCTCAATGATCCTTATTACTCCAATCCCAAAGATATAAGGGTATATAATATTACTGTCGCGCAATTATTGAGTCATGAAGGCGGTTGGTCTCAAAGATATGGTGACCAGATGTTTATGCCAATAACTGTTGCTGATAAAATGGGACTGAAACCACCCGTGGACACCAGGGATATTGTAAGGTTCGCTCTTGACAGAAGGCTTCAGTATACACCTGGAAAGGGACGTGCATATTCAAACCTGGGTTACAGTATCCTGGGACTTGTGGTTGAAAAGATATCAGGTATGAATTATGAGGAGTATTGTAATAAAGCCATACTTCATCCTCTTGGAATTTATGATATGACCATAGCCGGGAATCTCAGGTCAGAGAGGGCACCTAATGAAGTTACTTATTACGAGCCTGCCGACGTGGCCTATAAGCCATCCATATACGGGACTGGAGAAATGCTTCCTCCAAGCTATGGAGGTAATGATATAGAAGCTCTTGGCGGCGCAGGGGCATGGGTGGCAACGGCACCCGATCTGATGCGATTATTACTTTCGGTGGACGGATTCCAGACACGACCAGATATTCTGAGCGATGAGAGTATCAGGTTTATGACTGATAAGAATAATGGCTTTGCCCCTGTGGGATGGAAAGGCACTGTTTATAATGGAACATGGTGGCGTACAGGCTCTTTCCCTGGCAGTGCAGGTATGATGAAGCGACAATCAGATGGGATATCATGGGTGGTTCTGTTTAATTCCAGTGCCTGGAATGGTCCTGAAATTTATTCATTTATAAATAATATGATGTACAGGGTTTTGGCCAGTATTAAGCAATGGCCTGAAGAGGATCTTTTTCGGTATTCTGTACCTGTACCGCTTAGAAACACAATGTCAGATTATGCAAACTGATAGTTATGTGCTTTACTGTTAATGTTAACCTCGTTAAGGAAGAGTTAGAAAGCAGATACGGAGCTACCCTTATTGATCATGATAAATACAGGCCCAGTTATTACTATCATGCCTTTGCTTTACCGGAATTACCCGCTATATGTTCGGGATCACCTGATAAAATCACTTTGTTGAAATGGGGATTGATCCCTTCATGGACAAAAAATATAGACAACGCCAATGTCATACGATATAAGACATTTAATGCCAGAAGTGAGACAATTGACACTAAGCCCGCATTCAGGCAGTCTTTTAAGTCGAAAAGATGCATTATTCCTGTTAAGGGTTTTTTTGAATGGCAACATAAAGGCAAAGAAAAAATTCCCTGGTATATCTATCCTGGAAACAATGAAATTTTGTCATTAGCAGGATTATTTGACGAATGGATAAGCAGTAATACGGGTGAAATTGTAAGTACTTTTACCATATTAACCACTGAAGCAAACAGTATGATGGCCGAAATACATAATTCGGCGAGAAGAATGCCGGCTGTACTCGACATGTCATCGGAAAACAAATGGATTGATCCATCAGTTAATCAAACAGACCTGTTAACTCTCCTACAACCCGCCCGGGACGGATTTCTTAATGCTCATACAATAAGCCCATTGGTCAGTGACCAGAAGAAAAACAGGAATACTCCTGAACTTATTCGTCCCTATACATATACTTCAGAAAATCTTCTGTTTTAAACACATGCAAGACCTGCATGAGACCGCAAGACCGCAAGACCGCAAGACCGCAAGACCGCATGACCTCCTAAATACCTATTGCGCCACAAATATATAGGTAAGAGTCCCTGTTTGTATCCTGGGCGCTTTAATGTCAGGATTAAACCTTGATGATAATGCCGTTTTAACTGCAGTATCAATAAGACATGGATCCGATGTTGTACTTTCACCTGTTATGACCTGTGCTTTCTCAACTTCGCCAGCCTGGTCAACCTCTATCAGGAGAACTATTTTACCTGAACCTTCACACATATAAATGGGGATAGGCAGATAAGTATGATTGCGGCCTTTAAGGTCATAAAATATCCTGGTCGGACCCTTATAGTTGGCTGCCATCTTCTGAGATTCACTTGGATTCTTATTGTCTTTATTCAGTACATCCGTGCTGTCTGCTTTGTATGCGAGTTTTTCCCCGGGGGCTTTTTCGGTTTTGTCCTTATGTTCATCAATGAAATTGTTGGCGTTTAGTTTTCCGCTTTTAATAAGTTCCTCTTTGACCTTATCAACATAATCAGCCGGATTAATTTTTTGATCACCTTTATTGGCCAGGTTCCTTGCGATATTCAGTAACTCGGGATCGTCCTGCAATATTTTATCAATTGATTTAGGTGGCAATATGATGGGCTTCTCTTCCTTTGGAATCACAGGCTCAGGCTCAAACTCGACAAGATATTCACGATCACGATCCCTGTGAAGTGTCCTGAGCTGAAATGACATAAAGATTATGGCTGCAACAAGATGAATGATTACAGTACCCAGAATACCTACAAGTCTGCCTTCGTTTTTTATCATATATTGCGAAATTATAAATAATTGCCTTTGTAGCCATATTTGATAGCCTTAAATAGCATTCAGGCAAAGAGGTTATAACTTCCAGTATGTAAATTATGGGTAACTGATCACGCGCTTTCGTTAATTTTTCGATAGTATTTTAACCTGACTGCAAAAATGATCATTCACCTCTTCTTCTTCTTCCTGATTTTAGCCTTAATTGGTTTATTGAATTTCTGATTTTTGAAAAGCCCGTTTTTTAGTCCCCGTATAAACTTTGACCAGGCCATAGGGTTCATGAGATTGTTATATGGTGACTGATTTCTTGTTGCCATCGAATTAAAATTCTGTTCCATCGCATATTGGAAACCTGCCTCCGGAGATATCGCAGGATTAGTCTGATTAGCGATTGCCACGTATATTGAAGCAATATTGTCATTCATGTTTTCTGCAATGGGATCAACAGGATGTTCTTTGGTAATATCTTTTAAAAATTCATTGTAGGTCTTCCATGGCAGAATAGTGATTTCTTCAATCTGTATCGTATCGGTTTCAAGGACGATATCTACTTTGCAGTGCCGGTCAGTATATGTTTCAGGAATAATGGTATGATATCTCTTAAATCCAAGTGCTCTGAACAAAATTGTATCACCGGGAGTACTTGTAATGGAATAGATGCCACTGTTTTCGCTTACAACGGCCCTGTGCAATTTTCTTGATATCACAGCCACACCAGGGACCGGGCTATGTGATACATCAGTAATTATACCACTCACCTGTATATACTTCTCTGTCCCATTTGTCTGGCCATATAATGCGGAAACATACAAAATAAGGATTGCAGTGGTATGAATTATTTTGTTCAATTAGAACTTCCTGTTTTATTATAATAACCGTGTTTACAAATTAAGCAATAAACCATGTAATGGTAAAATATTTAACTAAATTTTAACCAGGTATTTATCAGGTTTGTAAATTAGTGGATCTTAATACATTTTACTTGTTAAAACATTTATCATTTATTAATATTAAAAATATTTCAATATTTGCTTCAATGAATCATTTAAGCAGGTAAGAGTTTTGGTTTACTTCATCCGAACCTGTTCAGTGAATTGATTGTTAAATAAAAATAACCTATATAAGCAGGAGGATATTAATAAATATATGAAAAGATTATTATTACTAGGTGATGAAGCTATAGCTCAGGCTGCTCTTGATGCAGGTATAAGTGGTATGTATGCATATCCGGGTACTCCTTCCACAGAGATAATGGAGTATATTCAATCATCAATGGATGCCTCAGAGCGTAATATATGCAGGGATTGGTCTTCAAATGAAAAGACAGCCATGGAAGCAGCTCTGGGTATGTCCTATGCAGGTAAGAGAGCCATGGTGGCGATGAAGCATGTCGGATTAAATGTCGCGGCCGACATATTTATTAATTCAGCCATAACAGGGGTTAACGGAGGTTTGGTGGTAGTATCTGCCGATGATCCTTCAATGCATTCTTCACAGAATGAACAGGACTCGAGATTCTACGCTAAGTTCGCACTAGTGCCATGTTTTGAGCCTTCCAGTCAGCAGGAGGCTTATGATATGATTTTTGATGCTTATGAGATATCTGAGAAATACAGATTGCCGGTTCTTTTCAGAATTACCACAAGGCTGGCACACTCAAGGGCTAACATCGAATTAAAAAATGAAATACCTCAGCGAAAATTATCTCTTCCAGGTGATCCTTTACAATTTGTATTATTACCTGCCATTGCCAGGACTAAGTACAAGGCTTTATTATCTGATTATGAATCATTGAAATACGATATGCGGCTTGCAAAATATAGCTCCTTCAGGGATGGCAGTAACAGGAAACTTGGTGTTATCACATGCGGTTTAGCATATAACTATTTAATGGAGAATATTATTGATTCAGTCAGTGAAATTCCTGTCCTTAAGATCAGTACATATCCTTTCCCACGTGACCTGATAAAAGATTTGACTTCAAGATGTGAAGAGGTGTTAGTCCTGGAAGAAGGTGCACCTCTTATTGAAGAGGCACTCAGGGGTATCATGGATGACGGCATAAAAGTATATGGAAGAATGGATGGAACACTGCCCAGGGATGGCGAGCTTAATCCTGCACTGGTTGCAAAAGCTCTTGGAATTCCATTTTTCCAGGGTAAAGCAGCACCAGCTGTTGTAAAAAAACGTCCACCTTCTTTCTGCAAGGGTTGTGGTCATGCTGATATGTTCAATTCCCTTATTGAAGCAATAAGGGAGTATGGTCCTGGCAGGGTGTTTTCTGATATTGGTTGTTATACTTTAGGGGCTCTGCCTCCTTATAACGCAATTAACTCCTGTGTTGATATGGGAGCGTCTGTGACTATGGCTATTGGAGCAGCTGATGCTGGTTTGTTTCCTTCAATAGCTGTTGTGGGTGATTCGACCTTTACTCATTCCGGTATGACAGGACTGCTGGATGCTGTGGTTAAGAATTCACCTGTTACTGTTATTATCTCTGATAATTCAACTACAGGGATGACCGGAGGACAACAATCGCAGGCCACGGGCCGTCTTATGCAGATTTGTGTAGGTATTGGTGTTTTACCGGAACACATTAAGGTTATTGTTCCTTTACGAAAGAATCATGAAGATAATGTAAGGATAATGAAAGAGGAGTTCCTGTTTGAAGGAGTATCTGTAATAATAGCTTTAAGGGAATGTATTCAGACAGCTTCCAGGAAGAAAAGGACTTCATCATCAAACTAGCCGATAAAAATTAGGAGAATGAAAAATGACATAATATTATCAGGAGTAGGAGGTCAGGGTATCCTGACTATAGCTGCTGCAATCGGTATGGCAGCAATTGAAAACAATCTGTTTCTGAAACAGGCAGAAGTTCATGGGATGAGCCAGAGAGGTGGTGATGTCCAGTCGCATCTTAGAATTTCAGACAGACCGGTCTATTCTGATCTTATCCCTTACGGCAAAGCTGAACTTATTATCTCAGTCGAACCAATGGAATCACTAAGGTACCTGCCATGGCTTTCTGATGATGGCTGGCTGGTGACAAATTCAAACCCTTTTATTAATATCACAGATTATCCCGAAATGCCTGAGATACTTGACGAGATTAAAAAAGTAAAAAACCATCTGATTGTCGATGCGGATGCTATAGCAAAGGAACAAGGTTCGATAAGGTCAGGAAATATTGTAATTCTTGGAGCTGCTTCCACTTATATAGATATACCTTTTAAGAGTATCGAAAATGCTATAAGGAATTTATTCAGAAGAAAAGGAGAGGATATAGTAGATGTTAATCTTAAAGCTTTAAAAGCAGGAAGAGACCAGTCCTCTATGTAATATTCTGACCCCGTCTTTTCTGGGAAATTAATATATTTATACAAATAATATAAAGGATGACATTGTTATTATTTGTCATCTGTTAATTAATAAAATATCTGAATTTCAAGTTTTTAAATATCATATATTAATCTTAACTTCTTTTTAATGAAACGTCAACTGCTTTTATTTTCTATATTATCTTTCTCATTGCTTGTAACGGCCCAGAAGGCTGACTTCCATGCTGCTGAGAAATTCAGGGAAGATAATCTAAGCCCTAAATATGGCGATCTTGAGGTCAATGCTAACTGGATAGGAAACAATGATGTTTTCTGGTACTCTTTTAAAACATCTGCCGGGAAAAATTATTATTATGTAAATGCTGCAAACAGATCAAAGCAGCTTCTGTTTGACAGCCGTTATATGGCATCATTACTGAAAGAATTAACGGACCATCCCTATAATGAACTTGATCTGCCTATTAACGATATTAAATTTGAGAAAGGGAGCACAACAAAATTTACCTTTACCATTGATAAGGAGAAATATCAGTATGATATAAAAAGTAAAAAACTCATACACGCCGGGAAAGCACAAAAGAGAAACAAAAGTTTCGGATGGGCCAGTTATTCACATGACAGTACGTGGATTGCTTTTGCCAGGAATCACAACCTGTACCTTATGAAGGCACATGATAAAGATAGTGTTGAATACCAGCTTACAGATGATGGAGAACGATATTTTAGCTACAGTGGACGATTTAGCTCTGATGATACTATTAAAGATAAAAGGGTAAGAGCAAATGTAAGATGGTTCAGGAACTCAGAAAAACTTTATACTGTTCGGTATGATCAGAGAAAAGTGATGGACCTGTACCTTGTAAATGTACTTGCACAGCCACGACCAACACTTGAATCATATCGTTATGCAATGCCAGGGGATAAGTATGTTCCTCAGGAGGAGCTAGACATATTTGATGTTCATTCAAAAAGCAGGATTAAGGTTGATTTGAAAAAATGGAAGGATCAGACAATCCATGTTGAATGGACTTCGCAGAAAACTTCAGACAAGCTGATACTTATTCGGAAAGATCGCCCTTTAAAAAACCTCGATGTTTGCCTGGTCAATGCAGTGACAGGTGATGTCTCTGTCCTGTTCAGCGAAAAAACATGGCCTTATTTTGATAATGAATATTCCAGTCTCTCAGTATTAAATGAAGGCTCCGATCTGATCTGGTGGTCAGAAAGATCTGGCTGGGGGCAGCTCTATCACTACGATGGCAGGGGGAATCTGAAAAACCAGATCACCAGCGGATACTTTGTTACCGGTAAAGTGGAACAAATCGATACAATTGGACGAATAGTTTACTTTGAAGGTTTTGGCAAAGAAAAAGGAGTTCATCCCTATTATAGTATGAAATATAAAGCGTCTATTGACAAGACAGGAGAGACCCTTTTAACAGTAGAGCCTGCAAACCATTCTTTCTCCATGTCAAAATCAGGTAAATTCTTTGTGGACACCTATTCAACTGCAGATATGGTTCCCAGGGCCGTCTTAAGGGATAACAATGGTGAAGTGCTCCTGAATCTTGAGAGGGCAGATATCTCCCAGTTATTGGCCGCAGGTTGGAAGATGCCTGAGACTTTTACAGTAAAATCGGTTGACGGTGTGACCGATTTATATGGCGTTATGTACAAACCATATAATTTTGATTCCACTAAGAAATATCCGATAATTTCAAATGTATACCCCGGCCCGCAATATGAAAGAGTACCTTATTCATTTTCAGTAAATAGTGAGAAAAATGTTGCTCTTGCACAGGTAGGATTCATTGTAGTAGTATTTGGTCATCGTGGAGGAAGCCCGATGAGAAATAACTGGTATCATACTTTTGGTTATAATAATCTTCGTGATTATCCTCTGGCTGATGATAAATACGGACTTGAACAGCTGGCTGACCGATTCAAATTCATTGATCTGAGCAAGGTTGGTATATATGGCCGTTCAGGAGGAGGATTCATGTCAACAGCAGCAATTCTTACTTATCCCGATTTTTATAAAGTGGCTGTTTCTGCCGCCGGTAACCATGATAATAATATCTATAATCAGTGGTGGGGTGAAACACATAATGGAGTAACTGAAATTGATAAAAAAGTAAAAGCAAACGGGACAAAGCAAGACTCTGTCAATAATGGGAAAACTGAGATCACATTTAAAAGTGAAATTAAAACAAATGAAGAGCTTGCAAAGAACCTTAAAGGACACCTGTTACTTATACACGGAGATATGGATAATAATGTTCATCCTGGCAATACTCTAAGGGTTGTGGATGCTCTAATTAAAGCTAACAAGAGATTCGACCTCCTCATTGTACCCGGTCAGCGTCATACTTATGGTGAAGATACACCCTATCTTGACCGTATAACCTGGTATTATTTCGCACAATATCTTCTCGACGACTACAGAACAAATGTCGACCTCATGGAATTTTAAAACCCTGACTTTTATGGATGAAAATTATAAACAAAAAGCAGAAGAATTTCTGACAATAGCACCGCAGTTTAAACTTGGAAATCTTATTACGGAAGTATCAAATGATGCGACACGTGATCTCTCATTCCTGGCTCAGAATGACCTTCAGAAAGCTATCGGAGTGTTAAAGGACCTGGATACACATACACTTATGGTACTGTCAGATAAGAAAGTTGAAATTTTCAATCTGAAAAATGCAATAAGCAATACACTGGATTCGGGATATAATATTTTCTTTTGCGGATGTGGTGCTACAGGCAGGTTATCACTTACGATTGAGACTATATGGCGACAGATCAATAGTGGAAACAGCCTTGAAAACAGGGTCTTCAGTTTCATGTCAGGAGGAGATGTGGCATTGATCCGCTCCATTGAGAACTTTGAAGATTATCCAGCTTTTGGTGCAAGACAATTATTGGAGTCAGGCTTTAAAGATGGTGACCTTATGATAGGTACCACGGAGGGAGGGGAAACCCCTTTTGTTATCGGGGCAGTTGAAAAAGCTTCTCAGATGTCTTTCAGAAAGCCCTTTTTTCTTTACTGCAATCCTGATGATATTTTATCTGAATCAGCCGAGCGATCGCGTAAAGTGATTGATAATCCGTCTATTGTTAAGATCAATCTGACAGTAGGACCAATGGCAGTTACTGGAAGCACAAGGATGCAGGCATCAACAATACTTCTTGCAGCAGCAGGTATTCCACTGATTAATTTTCGTGATGATGATGAATCAGTATCCAGAATGATAGATGATTTTGTGGATTTTTGGAAATCTGTTGATATAGGGTTTATTGAAAAATATGTCATTGCCGAAACAGATTGTTATCTGAAAGGTGAATATCTGTTATATGAGACTGATACCCGGCTTGGGATCACTGTTATTACAGACACTACTGAAAGATCTCCTACCTTTAGTTTGTTGCCTTTCGAAAATGATAATGAACCTGACCAGGATTTGTCTTTATGCTATCTCTGTTTGCCTCATTCCCCGGATAGCAGGAGCGCATGGGTTGCCCTTTTATGGAGAACCCCCCGAACCCTGGAATGGCCTGAAATAAATGGGATAGCCTCCATATAAAAGACTACTTGGTTTTGACTTCAGCGGCAGGGTTTTACAAAGAAGAGAAGAACGACAGAAGGGTGCTGTACATCATATATTCAAAATTGTTACTGAGGGCCGCGGAATCCGGTTTTTAATGGACAGTGAGAACCATTATCTGGCTATTCCATTTTCTAATCCATTGTATATGCATCTTATCCTGAAAATGATAATGAATTCACATTCGACACTTATTATGGGTCGACTAGGCAGGTATGAAGGAAATGTAATGACCTATGTAAGGGCGAGCAATAATAAACTTATTGACAGAGCTATCCGGTATATTGACCTGTTGCTTGAACGAAAGGGGATTAAGCTGTCATACCGGGAATTATGCTATGTGCTTTACGAAATGATAGAGAAGACCCCACCTGATGAATCGCTTGTTCTTGAAACCGTATCTGAAATTGAAAAGCGGTTTAATTGATTAGAGAAGTAAGATGATACATGATGTAGAGACGTAATCATAATTACGTCTCTACTAATAAGAACCCGGTCGGATATAACCTCATTTCAGGATTCTTCAGCCTTTACTTTTTATCCTTGGGGCTATCAGCTTTAGCTGAATCCCTGTTGCGTAACAGGACGAGATCGTTAAGGACTATTTCAGTTATATTCTTGGTGAGTCCCTGTTTGTCTTCATAACTCCTGTAAACTATCCTTCCTTCCACAGCTACCTCGTGACCCTTTTTAAGGAACCGGCCTGCTATATCAGCAAGCCCATTCCAGGCAACAATATTATGCCATGTTGTTTCACTGATTTTCTGGCCCTCAGTATTTTTATACCCATCAGATGTTGCTAGGGTGAAGAGAGTCAGTTTTTTACCTGTTTCGGTTACCTTAATCTCGGGATCCTGACCAAGGTTCCCAATTAATGTTACTCTGTTCTTTAATGAGTTCATGATTTTGAGTATTAGTTTGACATAAATTTATTTTGTATAGCAAACTTATGCCTTGCTGCTGTCCTGTGCCGGTTATTAAACATTTATATATGGTTTATAATCACTTTTAGTCGTTTGTAAGTAATTAAAAACGGTTTATGTTTTCATTGTCAAATTAATACAAGTGACAATTTTTTTTATCTTTATAAAAACATTAGTGCTGTGGAAAAGAAATGTCTCGATTGCGGCGGCATCCTAAGAGGTCGCAGTGATAAGAAATTCTGTTCAGATCAGTGCCGGAATAATTATAATAACAGACTTAACCGCGATTCCAACAATTTTGTAAGGAATGTACACGGCTTGCTGAGAAAGAACAGGAGAATACTTTCAGACCTGTATTCTGAGGGTAGGATCAAAGTACATAAGGATGCTCTGTTTGCCCTGGGCTATAACTTCAGCTTCTTTACACATATAATAGAAACATCACGTGGTGAGAGTTCCCATTATTGTTTTGAGTATGGCTATTGCGAAACTGGAGATGATTTCCTTGAATTGAAACACAACCCTAATTACCTTAATTTTCAATAACAGGATTGCCAGGAAGCAAAAACAGGTGAATTTCAGATCGCATCCTTGCTGTCCGGTGGACGTACTTCTGTCCTTCCTATCGGGACCACATTTCCGGAATACCGTATGTTATTGATAAACATTGAAGATATGGAGGCATTGCATGTCCCATTTTTGCTTATAGTAAGGTTAACTGAAAATGAATTAGCCCCTTCAGCAACTTTCATATCGACCCTGTAAAGCCCTTTTGACGTATTATTAGTCAGCTGGTAGTCATCTGTCCTGCCTATCATGTTAATTCCTGCTATAGGTCTGAAGTTATATTGCCTGCCAAAATAAGCGGTGCTGATAACCCCCTTGGTTCCATCCACAATTATGTAATTGGCTCTGGGAACAAGTTGAATTATCCCCCCGTATGTAAGATACATCCGGTTCAATTTTACAATGAACCTTCTCGATTCGACAGCATTCTTAACTATCTCCTGTTTAACGATTTTTTTCTCATTCCGGGCTTCTGCCCTTGATGATTTTACGTCTTTGGAGCTTGCACAGGCGGACAATATGAGAACAGCAGTAAAAAGGTAAACCAACTTTTTCATGGCACTATATTTTTATAGTAAGGATCAAATATCGTGCCAATAAAAGCCTGCTATTTTGTTACTTTTCTTTCAGAAACGGAAAGTAGTAGGTCATATTTTCCTTTGTAAGCTTTGCCCCGTATCCTGAATCTTCAAATGCCTCACAGTATTTTATTTTGGATCCCTTTTCTTTTCCGTAGATCTCAATCAGCTTGTCGCGGTAAGGAGTTGCATCAGAGTCGCCCTTCCTTTTGGTACCTAACCAGGCCCTTCTGTCTGCATCAGATGCCGGTACCTGATCAAGAATCCCCTGGTTAAAGGGAAGCCACTCATACATCTGTGATGTATGCTGATGATACATATCCATCTTTTTTTCAATAACATCATCTATATCAACACATACGTCAGCCTTGAAGGGCTCGGGATGGATGAATCTGTCGCTCATGAAAAGAAACAGCGGATTTTTTTCAAGAAAAGGTATTTTTGGATCTATTGTTGGAACAGTGACCATATAAGCTGCATCAAGGACAAGAACTCCTGTGTACCTGTGATCAGGATGATAATCATACGGCCTGGGAAATATCACTATGTCAGCTTTTTGTTCCCTTATAAGCTTTATTACCTCTAACCTGTTCTTATAAGTCGGCATAAGCTGACCATCGTGGTTATTGAGGGTGATATATCTTACCCCAATTACTTCACCGGCTCTTCTTGCTTCTTCCCTGCGGATCTTCGCAAGTTTAGCTGCCTTGATTGACTGGTGCCCGGCATCACCATTCGTAAGGGATACCATCAGAACATCATTTCCTGCCTGGGCCCATTTATATGCAGTGCCACCTACTTTATCAGGGTCATCCGGATGTGCCCCGATAATTATTATATGAAGTTTCTTTTCAGCCATATTCTGTGCATGAACAGATGGCAAAAAGAGGAGTAACAGAAAGATCTGGACAACTGAAAACAAAGATTTCATGGTATTAAGGTTTTAAATTATGATTCTTTAAAATAATTCAGAATAAACGTAATTAATAAATATGCAATATATATACTTAAACTCTGGTTACACAAGTTTTGCAGAGCTTTCAATAACTGAAAAAGGATGATTTTGATCACTTTTTGGAAACACTAAGGTAATTATTTCTTGCGATTAGTTTTACTCTTATATCTTTGAAATAATAAAAATCATATAAATTATGAAAAAAGATTTTATGTTAATGTTTTTTGCTCTGCTGTTAAGTTCAATATCACATGGCCAGCAGAACTCCTCTTCCGACAGAGGTTATATAGTAAAGATCGGGGATATAGCACCCGATTTCACTATTAATGAAGCAGGAGGAACCAGTTACCGCTTGTCTGACCTCAGGGGGAAAGTTGTGATGCTTCAGTTTACTGCCAGCTGGTGCAGTGTATGCCGGAAGGAGATGCCCTTTATTGAAAAGGAAATATGGCAAGCGAAAAAAGATGATGGATTTGTCCTGGTGGGAATTGATCGCGATGAACCATCGAATAAAGTCCTGAAATTCAAGCAGGATATGAAAATAACCTATCCGCTGGCTCTCGACCCCGGCGCGTCTATTTTTGGAATGTATGCTGAAAAGGAAGCCGGTGTAACCAGGAATGTTATTATTGACAGGTCCGGCAGGATTATTTTTCTTACCAGGCTGTATGACAAACATGAGTTTGACGAGATGAAAAGGATCATCTTTAAAGAACTTGATTTAAAATAACATTCATTTTTCTGCGTTATTAAATAGTCAATAGCGAATTTAGATCTGATTTTGCAACATTTTATTGTTCATTTGCGTTAAACTATTGCCTTTTTTTGAAAACCTAATATTGAACACTTAAGAAAGTTAAAATTAAAACTACAACTATGAAAAAACTAATTACAATATTATTGGTAGTACTCGTAACTGTCCCTGTATTCTCACAGGTTAAATTGGGTATTAAAGCGGGTGTAAGCACAAACTCATTATCCATGAATGATATAAAACAAGTCACATCGAGGTCAACGACATATCTCGTTGATGCGGTGACCACAGCCAAATATGGTTTTCAGGGAGGTTTATTTGTCAGAGTCACTCTATTTGGTATCTATCTGCAACCTGAACTATTATTGTCGACCAGGACAAACGAATATTCTATTACGGATCGAATCGCTGCAGGTTTCACAATTGCCAACAATAGTCAAACAAAATTTCAATAAACTTGAAATACCTGTTCTTCATTGGCTTTAAAGCTTGGGTCCGCTCAGGGTAAATGCAGGTCCTTCAGGATCTATCCTTTTAAACACACCTAAAGAATTGATAGATGATCCTGATCTGACTAATTTGTATAACAGGATGACAATAGGTTACCAGGCTGGAGTAGGATTTGATCTTTTCAAAAGGCTTACTTTTGACCTGAGATATGAGGGTAATCTTAAAAAATATCAGAACCAGATTGAAAACCTTGCCGGTACAAAAATTAAACTGGATGATCGTTCAAATGCATTTGTTTTTAGCCTTGGTCTGATTTTTTGATATCACTTCAGCATAAAATAAAGGGTGTCTCAAAATCATTTTGAGATGCCCTTTATTGCTTTATGAAATTACATAAACTATTTTGAAAATAACATTTTTGCTGCTATCAGAAGGAGAAGTATCCCAAATATTTTTTTGAGCATTTGCTGCGGAATATTCAGGGCTAGTTTAGATCCAAAGTAGGAACCGATAATGAATGCCACAGCAATAATAAGAGCATACTTTATATTAGCCTGTCCGGCTTTGTAGTAATTTAATGCAGCAATAATACCGATAGGCGGAAGCATAACTGCCAGACTGGTCCCCTGTGCCATCTGCTGACTGAATCCCATGAAATATACCATGGCGGGAATCATTATAATTGCCCCCCCGATACCAAGCATCCCTGCTGTGACTCCTGTGACGATCCCTATTAAAATAAGAATCAATAAGATTGATGTAGACATCTTCATTGAGTATTAGTTTGAAAATTAATTGCGACAAAATTATAAAAAATTTAACCATTCGATACAATACACATGGCTGAGTCTGAATTTAATAACTATTAACCATGGGATATGATAATTGTTTACAGCCATCTCATAATTTATTTTTTTATGTCATTCACTAAATTCAGTAAATACGCCATCCATAGCCAGGAGCAGGTAGTTGTTCATTACTATTTTGAGACTTAAAACAATATGAGTAAATTTGCATCCGTTTGAACTGTGATGAAAAAGGGAAAGATATTATATGTTTTGTCAGGAACAGTATTTGTACTAATACTGGTTGCCATAACACTTGTATTTTTGCTTTCAGGACCTAATGTCAAAAACAGGTGGTGAAGGAGCAGTCATTTATATCCCAACTGGTTCCACCTACGAACAGGTTCTTAAGGATATCGAAACCAAGCTCGAAATAAAGAGCCCTGAAATACTGGACTGGGTAGCACGTAAGAAAAACTATCCGGCTCTTGTTAAACCAGGCAGGTATGTGATCGACAAGAGTTTAAGCTATAATGCATTGATTAATTTACTCAGGTCGGGTAGGCAGGTGCCCGTAAAAGTCACATTTAGTAATGTAAGAACCCTGAATCAAATCGCTGGACGAATAGGGACACAGATAGAAGCAGATTCATCTTCCATACTTAATTTTTTGGATGATGAGTCGAATTATTCTTCGGATGGATTTACCAGGGAAACAATAATTTCTCTCTTCATCCCAAATACTTATGAGTTATATTGGAGCACTGATCCACACGGATTGTATGAAAGAATGCTGAAAGAGTATAAGACATTCTGGAATAGGAAGAGATTATCTGAGGCCAATGCGATAGGATTAAACCCTACAGAAGTATCCATACTGGCATCCATAATCGATGATGAAGTCGCCAAACCTGATGAAAAGCCACGAATAGCCGGGGTTTATCTCAACAGGTTAAAGAGAGGAATACCGCTTCAGGCATGTCCGACAATAAAATTTGCAATGAATGATTTTACTATTACAAGAATTTTAAAGAAATACCTTAAGGTCGACTCTCCCTATAATACATATATTCATAAAGGCTTTCCGCCGGGACCAATCGGATGTGCCTCCATAGAAGGAATAGATGCAGTATTAAATGCTGAGAAACATGATTATCTCTTTTTCGCTGCCAAGCCTGATTTCTCAGGTTATCATAACTTCTCGAGGACTTTGTCTGAACATAATCATTATGCAGCCCTTTATCAGAAGGAACTGAATAAAAGGAAAATATTCAGATAGTACCGACAATTTCAACTTCACGATCAAGCCCGATACCAAATTTTTCAAAGACTGACTTTCTAATTTGTTCAGAGAAATCAAAAATCTCTTTTCCATCGGCATTCCCGTAGTTTATAATAACGAGAGCCTGCTTTTCATGCACCCCAACATTACCACTTCTCTTTCCTTTCCATCCACACTTTTCAATCAACCAGCCAGCCGACAGTTTTACCTTTCCGTTATTGTCATCGAACAAGGGTATTCCTTTATATTCTGACTTAAACTTCTCAGCCAGTTGACTGTCAACAACAGGATTCTTAAAAAAGCTTCCTGCATTCCCTGTTTCCTCAGGATCGGGTAATTTTTTTCTTCTTATGCTTATTACTGCCTGTCTGATATTAGCAAGAGTCTCACCGCCAGCCTTCATTACTTCTTCCCGTAATGATCCATAACTAAGGCTGGATATGTAATTGGAAGGAAATCTGAAATAAACACGCGTAATAAGGTAATTCCCTTTTTCAATTTTCTTAAAAATGCTTGTCCTGTATCCGAATTGACACTCACTATTTTCAAATGATCTAAAACTTCCATCTGTGGTGCGCAGAGCATCGACCCTTTCAATAAACTCACTCACCTCCACCCCATAAGCACCTATATTTTGTACGGGAGTAGCACCCACATTTCCAGGTATAAGTGAGAGATTTTCAAGACCAGCAATTTTATTTTTTACTGTCCAGTCTACAAGTTCATCCCATTTCACACCTGCGCCTGCAGATACTATTGTTTTATCCTGGTCACTTTTCACAAGCTGTATACCTCCCAGTATTGGCTGGATTAAAGTTCCCGGGTAATCATTGACAAAAAGAAGATTACTGCCTCCCCCCAGGATGAATGGAGGTCTCTTTTCTGAAGTATCGTCTCTGAAGAAATTACTGAGATCCCTTTCATTATCAAACTGTATTAGTTTCTCAGCTTTTTGGTCCGTACCAAAAGTATTATATTGTTTAAGCGAAATGTTGTAAGATATTCTCATCCGTGAATTTTTTATAAAAGTATATAAACCACTCAAAATAATTGCAATCGTATTAACAATCACAAAAACTAAAATTGGTATAAGGACTCGCAGGAACTTTAGTACTATTACAAAAATAGCTGGTTCTTCTATGAATTTTTTCGTTATTTTATTTCTCTTAAGAGATATTACGGCAGTATATGGAACTATATGTCAGATAGCCTGATAATTGTTATTTTTGTGGAATGTCATTTCGGCGAAATTTGATAAGAGTGGCTTTTTCGGTTACAAACCAGCTTTGCTATGATCAGAGGGTACTAAAAATGGCAGATACGGTTTCTAAACTGGGTTGCGATATTATATTGATAGGGCGTATAACAGAAGGTTGTTGTGCTGAAAATAATATCCCCTTCTCTTCCAAACGATTCAGGATGCTCTTCCGAAAAGGCTTCCTTTTCTATGCGTTTTACAACATCCGCCTCTTTTTTTTCCTGCTATTTCACTCTTATGATATCATAGTATCGAATGATCTTGACACACTTCTTCCAAATTACCTTATTTCGAGGATTAAAGGCATCCCTTTAGTGTATGATTCACATGAATATTTTACAGGTGTGCCAGAGCTTGCTAATCGTAAGTTTGTAAGAAAAGTGTGGCAGGCTATTGAAAAGTCACTCATACCCGGTTTGAAGCATATGATTACTGTATCTGATTCAATAGCTTCGCTTTACATGGACCAATATTCGGTAAGCCCTATCGTGGTACGTAACGTGCCCGGTAAATTGACCGGGATTATACCTTATTCACGTGAATATATGAAAGTTGATAAAAGTGATTTCCTTATAATTTTCCAGGGGATGGGTATAAATATTGACAGGGGGGCAGAGGAACTATTGGATGCATTGGAATTGACTTCAGGGACTTCATTGATTTTTGTGGGTTCTGGAGATATTCTAAAAGAACTGAAAGAAACAGTTAAAAGAAAAAAACTTGAACAGAAAGTCAAATTTTTCGGCCCGGTAGACAGGGAGGTGCTTGCACGTTTTACCATGGCAGCAGATGCAGGTGTGTGTCTCGATAAAGGCACTAATCTCAACTACAGGTTCAGTCTTCCTAATAAGTTATTCGATTATATTTCCTCCGGAATACCTGTATTGTCTGGCGATCTTCCCGAAACAGCAAAAATAATACGCGAGAACAACTGCGGAGTTATTGTTGATCCAATTACTCCGGAGAAAATATCTGCTGCAATTCAGTTGCTTAAAAGCAATAGTGATCTGTTTTGCCAGCTGAAGGACAATGCAATAAAAGCTTCTGATTCTCTAAACTGGGAAACTGAAAGCAGTAAAGTAGTAGAATTATATAAAGTTATTCTGGAAGAAATAAAACATGGAAAGAAATAACCTGATTCGAAAGATTTTTCCGTTCCTGGAAAAACAATTATTATCGGAAATAGAAAATGTTTCTACGTTTCTTGAGCTCGATACCGGGGAGAGTATTCTGGGGGAAGGTGATTATATAAAATCATTTCCAATGGTATTGAAAGGTTGCCTGAGAGTTGTAAGGTTATCGGAGGAGGGGAGAGAACTGCTTCTTTATTACCTCAATGTTGGAGAGATTTGTAGTATGTCCCTGACCTGTTGTATGGTACCTCAAAAAAGCAATATAAAGATGATTGCAGAAGAAGACTCCATGGTCATAACCATACCGGTTGATAAACCTGAAAAATGGATATCTGAGTATAAATCGTGGAAAGAGTTTATGATGAATTCTTATCGTAACAGGTTTGATGAACTGCTTGACGCAATAGATGCTCTAGCTTTCATGAGGCTTGATGAAAGACTTATAAGGTTTTTTGAAGAAAGATACAGAGCTACAGGAAAGTCAGTTTTTTCAGGAACTCATCAGGATATAGCTTATCAGCTTAATACATCGCGTGAGGTAATAAGCAGGTTATTACGGGTTATGGAAATAAAAAAATTGGTTGTAACCGGAAGAAATACAGTTGATTACATGGGTGTTTTGAAACATTAAAACTCATTGTGACCTAAGTCACGGATCATTAGCCCAACATATGCTACTTTTGCACAAAACAGGAATATGAAAGATTTTATTAAACGGCATAAGTTTTTAATCATATTTTCACTCGCAGGAGCAATCAGTGGGTTTCTTTACTGGAAATTCGTCGGATGCCAATCAGGTACCTGCCCGATAAAATCTGTATGGTACCTTAGTACTGCGTGGGGACTGGCTTTCGGTTATCTTTCTGGAAGTATCATTAAGGACCTTATTGTCAGGTACAGGGAGAAGAAGGCTGTAAGGAATGCCAACCCTTCTGACCAGGAATGAGCAGTATCAATACTGGTCCGGATTAAATTATGTTTTTTCGAGGTAGATTAAGTATTTATAGCATGAGGCTGTCAAAGTTTAAATTAATGATGGCCTTTATTTTCCTATCGATAAATTACTCTGTGTCTTCAATTCTTTCATTCCCTGGGAGATCCCACGATTTGTACGGGATGACAGGCTTATTTTATTTTGGTTTTATATAGGACTATGGAAATCAGCCTCAATTTGTTCGGGATGACAGGTTATGCTTTCAAAGGCCTGACAATGGGATAGGGAGATCCTTCATTTCGTTCGGGATGACAGGTCTTCATTTTTTATCCTGGGAGATCCCACGATTTGTACGGGATGACAGGCTATTTTATTTTGGTTTTATATGGGACAGGGAGATCCCTCACTTAGTTCGGGATGACAGGTTATGCTTTCAAAGGCCTGATAAGGGACAGGGAGATCCCTCACTTCGTTCGGGATGACAGGGCCATTTTTTGGGGGGTAAAGGAGTCAAAAGGAGCGGGCTGTGCCCGCTCCTTTTGACCTCCCACTTGATTAAGAATATATGTCATTCCGAATGGAACGAAGTGAAATGAGGAATCTCCCACTTGTCATCATAGCATGATAATGGATCTGGTCCCTGTTTTTAGTAACGAGCTCATAGGGTTAATTTCCTGATTCAGTTGTAATATGTTTTGTCACAATAATCTCTGTGTCTTCAATTCTTTCATTCCCTGGGAGATCCCACGATTTGTACGGGATGACAGGCTATTTTATTTTGGTTTTATATGGGACAGGGAGATCCCTCACTTCGTTCGGGATGACAGGGCCATTTTTTGGGGGGTAAAGGAGTCAAAAGGAGCGGGCACAGCCCGCTCCTTTTGACCTCCCACTTGATTAAGAATATATGTCATTCCGAATGGAACGAAGTGAAATGAGGAATCTCCCACTTGTCATCATAGCATGATAATGGATCTGGTCCCTGTTTTAGTAACGAGCTCATAGGGTTAATTTCCTGATTCTATTGTAATATGTTTTGTCACAATAATCTCTGTGTCTTCAATTCTTTCATTCCCTGGGAGATCCCACGATTTGTACGGGATGACAGGCTATTTTATTTTGGTTTTATATGGGACAGGGAGATCCCTCACTTCGTTCGGGATGACAGGGCCATTTTTTGGGGGGTAAAGGAGTCAAAAGGAGCGGGCTGTGCCCGCTCCTTTTGACCTCCCACTTGATTAAGAATATATGTCATTCCGAATGGAACGAAGTGAAATGAGGAATCTCCCACTTGTCATCATAGCATGATAATGGATCTGGTCCCTGTTTTTAGTAACGAGCTCATAGGGTTAATTTCCTGATTCAGTTGCACTACGTTTCGTCACGGTGATCTCTGTGTAACTCTGTGTAACTTTTTTTAATGTCTTAATGTCATAATTATAAATAAGGTCGCAATTTGCTTAAAATGTACCAGTCACTTTTATATGGCAGGAGTTCATATATAATCAAATAAATATTAATTTGCGGTGAGAATAATATCTTTGAAAACTCAAAAAAAACTATCATGGCAATAAATCGTCGCAATTTTTTAAAAACCACCACCTTCGCCGGCGCCGGTGCAATGGCAGGTGGCCTGGTCACTGGATGTACAACAGGCACGCAGGTATCCAATCTGCCGGAAATACTTGATTCTGTTAAAAGACCACATACTCAAAAATTTAATATGTCTGGTTTTGCTGCACCTGCTTTACCTGTGGTTCGTATCGGGATTATTGGTTTAGGTGACAGGGGTAGCGGGGCGGTTCAGCGATTATCCTATATTGATGGTGTTGAGATTAAGGCTCCTGGGCGATAAAGCGTGAAGTGTGTGTTAAAGGATCCCAGAAGTACCTTAGGAGCATTGGCAGACCGGAAGCTCAGGAGTTCTTTGGGGAAGAGGATGCATGGAAAAAACTTGTCGAATTACCCGATCTTGACCTTATATATACCTGCACTCCCTGGATCCTTCATACACCGATATCTGTTTATGCTATGGAGCATGGAAAGCATGTTGCCTGTGAGGTTCCTATTGCAAGGACTATAGACGAAGCCTGGCAGCTGGTTGAGACTTCAGAAAAGACAAGAAAGCATTGCATGATGCTTGAAAACTGCTGTTATGATTTTTTTGAATTGCTTACATTGAACATGGCACGCCAGGGTATGTTTGGAGATATCATTCATGGTGAGGGTGCGTATATTCATAACCTTATGGGCTATAATTTCAAGAAGCCGATCGATGATAAGCAGGTTGACGGAGCTTATACTGATATGTGGAGATTAAAGGAAAATGCTGCAAGAAACGGAAATCTTTATCCGACACATGGCCTGGGTCCGGTATGCCAGGCAATGAATATTAATTGTGGAGATAAAATGGAATACCTTTCCTCTGTATCAACCAATGATTTCACTATGGGGCCCAAAGGAAAAGGAACTGGCTGCTGAGGATGATTTTTATGCACCCTGGAAAAATGCACAATTCAGAGGAAATTTCAATACCACTCATATTAAAACAGCTCTTGGCAAAAGCATTCTGGTTCAGCATGATGTATCCTCAACACATCCTTATTCAAGGATTCACATGGTCAAAGGCACACAGGGTATTGCAGTTAAGTACCCAAACCAGCTTATAGCGCTGGGTGAAGAATGGCTTGGTGATGACGACATGAAGAGACTTTGGGAAGAGCATACACCCGAGATAGTTAAAAGAGTTGGAGAGCTGGCAAAAAAAGTCGGTGGTCATGGTGGTATGGATTTTATTATGGACTGGAGACTGATTGACTGCCTGCGTAATGGTCTTCCTATCGATCAGCCTGTATATGATGGTGCTTTGTGGAGCTCAATTGCCCCACTGAGCGAGTGGTCAGTAGCAAACAGGTCTCAGTCAATTGATGTTCCTGACTTTACATGTGGATCGTGGAAAACGAACAAACCTCATGGCATTAACCTTGAGACCGGTGGAACAACATCGGTCCTTGACCTGGGTGATCAGGGATAAACAGTAATGACTTGTATTTAAGGACATGTTTACTGGGGGTGTTGAAAAAGTCTTTTTTAAAAGCAAAGAACACAAAGAAGACGCCAAGTACGCAAAGGGAAAACACATAAATTCAGATCTTTACGATCTTCGCGTAAATACTTTGCGACCTTTGCGGTTTATGTATTTTGACTTTTTCAACACCCCCAAGGTTTGATCATTAGTACATAAAGCTTTTCAGATGTGAGCCAGCTAAAAAAAGACAATTACATTCAGGACAAGATACTTGAAGGTGAACATCAACAGTTAGATTTTAAATTTGAAATTTCCGACTCTCGAAAAATCGCCAGAACTCTCGTAGCTTTTTCTAATACTGATGGGGGCACTCTTCTTATAGGTGTTAAGGATAATGGTAGAATTACCGGGGTGAGATCCGACGAGGAATTTTATATGGTTCAGGCAGCTTCCGATTTGTACTGCAAGCCTGAGATCAGATTTGAATCAAAGAGATGGATCGTTTCAGGGAAGACTATTCTTGAAATCATTGTTCCGAAAGGGCAGAATTGTCCTTACCTGGCACAGACTGAACCTGGAAAATGGCAGGCATATGTTCGTGTTAAAGATGAGAATATCCTTGCTTCAGGTGTTCAATTAAAGGTTTGGAAGATAAAGACGAGTAACAGGGGGATTCTTATTGATTACAGTGATAAGGTAAAAAAGCTTATGGGATATTTTGAATCGCATGAAACGGTTTCTGTTGCAAGATTTAGCAGAATAGCATTTCTCTCAAAATATGATGCAGAGAATATTATTGCTCACATGATCTATTTTGGATTACTGGAAGGGATTTATTCAGATCAGCATTTTGTTTACAAACTTAAAGAAAACCGGATAACAGAACCCCGGTTTTGAATAGTTTTTATATACATTTGCGGCCCATAATAAAGAACAGATGGAGCCGGTATTTCTTCCCAAAACATTTTCCCTTTATAAAAGAGCAGGTTATTCCCGCGCACAAATACAAAATGATATCATGGCGGGCATTATTGTTGGGGTTCTTGCTCTGCCACTAGCCATTGCATTTGCTATAGCTTCCGGGGTATCTCCTGAAAAAGGTATACTGACGGCTATCGTTGCCGGATTTGTTGTTTCACTACTGGGTGGTAGCCGGGTGCAGATCGCAGGTCCTACCGGGGCTTTTGTAGTCGTTGTTGCAGGAATAATTCGTGTTTACGGACTACAGGGATTGGTTATATCAACTATTATGGCAGGTATAATACTTATTATATTTGGCCTTTTAAACCTGGGTACCCTTATAAAATTTATACCTATTCCCCTTGTAGTAGGGTTTACAAGCGGGATAGCACTTATTATCTTTACCTCACAGATAAATGATTTCCTGGGGCTGTCGATTTCAGAGCTCCCTTCGGAATTTGGCGCTAAATGGCTGGTGTACCTTAGACCATATCGACAGGATAAATTATTATTCTGTAGGAATATCTCTGTTATACAATCCTTATAGGGGTATATTCAAAAAAAATAATGCGGAAGATTCCGGGAGCATTTATTTCAATAATACTGACAACAATAATTGTCTCGCTCTTTAGATTGCCGGTGCAGACTATTGAAAGTGTTTATGGTAGTATACCCGGAAAAATAGGCATTATTGATCTCTCTCTCATTTCATATCGGAAATCTGGCAAAATACATACAGCCTGCAATTACTATTGCAATGCTGGGTGCAATAGAATCATTGCTTTCTGCAGTAGTATCAGACGGGATGATCGGCAGCACCCATCGTTCCAATACCGAACTGATTGCCCAGGGAATAGCAAATATTGCATCCGGTTTGTTCGGGGGTATCCCTGCAACCGGGGCAATAGCACGCACGGCAACAAATGTCAAGAACGGTGGAAGAACTCCTGTAGCTGGAATGGTACACGCTATAACTCTTCTTCTCATAATGCTTTTTTTTGGAAAATATGCAGCGAAGATCCCTCTTTCATGCCTGGCTGGGATACTTATAGTTGTTGCGTATAATATGAGTGAGTGGCGATCATTTTTCTCCATCATGCGAGGATCTAAATATGATGTCCTGGTGCTTCTCGTTACTTTTTTGCTAACTGTTTTTGCCGATCTGACCCTGGCTATTGAGGTGGGTATGGTACTGTCTGCCCTTTTATTTATGGAGCGTATGTCAAAGCTTGGCGCGATCACTTCTGTTGAGACAGATAAAGACCTGATAGAAGATTATACGTACATTACCCCGAGAAATTTCGGTTTACGAGATCAATGGCCCATTTTTCTTTGGTGCAGCAAATAAATATAAGGAGATACTAAAGGAACTTGGAATAAAATCAAAAGTGATTATACTAAGAATGAGGAACGTACCATTCATTGATGCAACAGGTATGCATAATTTTATGGAAGTTCTGAAGACTATGAAATCCTATAAAGTAAAGGTAATTTTGTCAGGACTTCAGCAAGGTGTTTATGATGAGCTGGTTAAATCTTCAATAGAAAAGTATATTCCGCGGGACAATTTGTGTTTTGACTATGAATGTGCCAAATCGAAGGCTGAAGAAATAATAAAGACTTCCGGTAAAGCTAATTTAAGTTAAGTTACTGAGTCCTCCCACTTCGCCATTAATCATTACGCTGTTGCCATTGGTCTTTGCGCCTTTATGCCTTTGCGCCGATCAATATCCTGCAGCCTGACCGTCCTTTACGTGATTCAGAAGCCCCATACCAGTCTTTATTCTTCTGATCCCACATTATTGCCTGGTATCCGCCGTATCCACCAAGATCCCATTGGATCGTGTGTCCCATGGACATAAGCTTCTGAATGACTTCTGTCCTGAAGCCACTCTCAAGCAGGAGTATCCCTCCATTAGTCATCTGTTGCCCTGTTGGTTCTGATGATCCAATATGGTGCATTCGTGGAGCATCACCAGCTTCCTGGAGATTCATCTTGAAGTCAATAAGGTTTATTACGATCTGAACGTGACCCTGAGGCTGCATATCACCACCCATTACACCAAAGCTTATCCAGGGTTTTCCATCCTTGGTTATGAAGGCTGGTATTATTGTATGGAAAGGCCTTTTTCCTGGTGCATAGACATTAGCATGACCTGTTTCAAGGGTGAACATCTCTCCTCTGTCCTGGAGTATGAAACCTAATCCTGTTGGACACATACCTGAACCCATTCCCCTGTAATTACTTTGAATAAGTGAAACCATATTGCCATATTTATCAGCAACGGTCAGGTAAATAGTATTACCGGCTTCTATCTTCCCGGGATCATAAACACTGGCTGCCTTGTCAGGATTTATAAGCTTGCGTCTCTCAGCAGCATATTTCTTTGATATTAGTTGTTGAACAGGGATCTTGCTGAATGCCGGATCGGCATAATATTTTGCACGATCTTCGAATGCCAATTTCTTGGCTTCTGTGAAATAATGTATATAATCTGTTGATCCAAAGCCCATTGAGGCTATGTTATATCCTTCAAGTATGTTAAGCATCTGGAGGGCAGCAATTCCCTGTCCATTTGGTGGTAGTTCCCAAACTTCATAACCACGATATGTCGTGCTTACAGGTTCAACCCATTCAGAATGATGACGTGAAAGATCATCGTACGACAGAAACCCTCCCTGTTTTTTCATAAAGGCAGCAATATCTCTCGCTATCGTCCCCCTGTAGAATTCATTGCGGCCTCCTTTGACTATTTTTTCCAGAGTGTTGGCAAGCAAAGGATTCTTAAATATCTCACCTTTTGATGGGGCTTTCCCGTTTGGCATATAAACTTCTTTGATGTTTGGATATTCTTTTAATAGCTCAGTCCCTCTTGCCAGGTAATAAGCTATAACTTCTGAAACAGGAAATCCTTCCCGGGCATAATAAATTGCTGGCTGAAGTACATCTTTCATTGGTAGATGCCCGAACATGTCATGCATCTCATACCATCCATCCACACAACCTGGCACAGATACCGGCAATGGTCCGTATGAAGGTATAAACTCATAACCGTTTTCCTTGAAGTAATCCAGCTTAAGTGATCTGGGAGATCTTCCACTGGCATTCAGTCCGTAAAGTTTCCCCTTATCAGCGCTCCAGATAATAGCAAAAAGATCACCTCCTATTCCTGATCCTGTTGGTTCAACAACGCCCAGTACCGCGTCTGCTGCGATAGCAGCATCAATAGCTGTACCACCTTTTTTCAGAATATCCAGGGCTGCCTGTGTGGCCAGAGGCTGACTGGTGGCAGCCATACCATTACATGCAATAACTTCTGACCTGGTGGCAAAATCATGTCCGGTTATTCTGTCCTGGCAGTATATCCCTGAAGTAATCAGAAGAGCAGTTAAAAAAGCTGATATTTTTCTCATAATCTTAAATGCTTATTATGCAAAGGTATAAAACCTGAAAGACTATTTTGACATTGCGACTTTTTTTAGCTCAGCCGGCATCTTCTCAATAGCATATCTCAATGCAGTTCTTGGCATTGTGGATTTTTTACCGATTATATAATTAAAGACCTTTTCCTGCCATGCCTGACTCGCTGATTTAAGCATCCATCCATACCCTTTTTGCACCATATCATCTTTATCCGAATGCAGAATATCAGCTATCTCAAAAATATCTTCAAGAAACATACCTTTTCTGGAAGGAATAATGAGTGAAACGGCTGCACCTCTTCTTGTCCATCTGTTTTCCGAACAGGCCCAGGCCTTTAATCTTTCCAGTAAGTCAGGATACATCTCAATTATTGTGCCAACTGAATGATTGCAAAGTGTATCGCAGGACGCCCAGTTATTTACATAATTCTCTATCCATTCTTCAAAGATCACAAAATCTGTTTTTTGATAATCTTTTTTAAGAAAATGGGACCAGTTACAGGCGATAAATGACTCTTCCATGTAGCCCGATTTCCATAGTTCAGTACATAATCTGAAAATACTTATTTTGTCAATACCGGATATTTTCCTGTATATTTCTTTTCCAATGCGTTGTGTAACTGCAGACTTTACGCCATGCATTTGTACCGCTTCTTTGAAAAATCGTTCACCAGACACCTTTGTCTTTTCGTCTGAGTTGTTTATAAGTTCTGACCTTACCTTCTCTATTATCTCATTCATAGTGATACTAATCCTATAAAACAGGAGGAAAATTAACGAAAAAATATTTGCTAATTTTCATTCTCAGTTGTTAATAAAGTAAAACAGATAAAAATAATCCACAGCAATTAATGTACTTTAATTATTTAATGACATTTTTATTAACCAGTTGATAGTTATGATGCAAAAGGAAATGATTACAGATAAAAATAAAAAGGTAAACCAATACAAGAAAAAGAAAGATGAATTCAAATATTATGTTGAACAATTCGATGATATAAGAGTTCTTAAATACCGGGTGCCAGGTTTTGAAGATCTCTCACTAAAACAGAAAAAATTAATTTTTTACCTCAGTAAGGCAGCTCTTTGTGGAAGAGATATATTATGGGATCAGAATTTTAGATATAATTTATTGATAAGGAAGACATTAGAAGGAATTATCAAGAATCACAATGCTGCTGACAGCACCCCTGAATACATGTCATTCATACTATATTCCAAGAAGGTGTTTTTTGCAAATGGTATTCATCATCATTATTCTGCTGACAAGTTCAGACCAGGGTTCGATGCATCTTATTTTGCAGATTTAATTAAAGCTACACCAAAAGATTCTCTTCCTCTGACAGATGGGCAGCAACCTGAAGAGCTTATTGCGATGCTTACCAGGATAATTTTTAGTGAAAACGTTTTTATCAGGAAAGTGGAACGACGGCATGGAACAGATATTATTGCCGATTCTTCTACAAATTTTTATAAAGATGTTAATCAGAAGGAAGTTGAGGAATTTTACATTAATAAAACCGATATCAATGATTCAGGTCCCGTTTCGCATGGTTTGAACTCACGGGTTGTTAAGGTGAATGGAGAGATTAAAGAAGAGGTATACAGGTCCGGGGGAAAATACGGAGTTGCAATAGATAAGATCATTGGCTGGCTTGAAAAGGCGCTGACCACTACTGATTCAGAAATGCAAAAACAAGAACTCCTGCTTCTTATCGACTTTTACAGAACAGGTGATCTTAAGAAATGGGACGAGTTTAATATTGCATGGGTTAAGAATACAAGCTCAGTGGTTGATTACATAAATGGCTTCATTGAGGTTTATGAGGATCCGCTTGGCTTAAAAGGCACCTGGGAATCGGTTGTTGAATATACAGATATTGAGGCAACCAAACGTACTGAGGTAATATCAGCAAATGCGCAGTGGTTTGAGGACAATTCGCCTGTTCAGCGCCAATACTCAAAAGAGAAGGTATCAGGAGTAGCCGCAAAAGTTATTAATGTTGCTATGCTTGGTGGAGATTGCTATCCTGCTTCACCACTGGGAATCAATCTCCCCAATTCAAACTGGATCAGGAAAGAAGTTGGTTCTAAATCCGTTACGCTCGCAAATATTACTCATGCTTCTGAAATTGCTTCCCAGTCAAATGGTTTCCTGGAAGAGTTTGCCGCTGATCAGGCCGAGATTGACCGCATCAGGAAATATGAAACTATAGCGGATGCATTGCATACCGATCTTCACGAATGTGTTGGTCATGCCAGTGGAAAACTGGCCCCCGGCACAGATCCAAATGCACTAAAAAGCTATTCATCGGCTCTTGAAGAGGCGAGAGCCGATTTGTTTGCACTTTATTTCATCATGGATAAAAAGATGATGGAACTCGGGTTGATTTCAGATAAAGAGGCTGCAAGAGCTTCTTATGATGCATATATACGAAACGGGTTATTGACCCAGGTTGTCAGGATCAAACCAGGCAAAAACATAGAGGAAGCACATATGCGAAACAGATCAGCTATTTCACACTGGGTATACGAAAATGGGAAGAACGAAAATGTAATAAAATTTATTCATCGCGATGGGAAAACCTATGTTAAGATAAATGACTACGACAAACTAAGACTATTGTTCGGTGAATTACTGAGGGAGATACAGAGAATAAAATCTGAAGGTGATTTCCAGGCAGGAAAAGAACTCATTGAAAGATATGGAGTTGCTATAAATCCCACATTACATAAAGAAATACTAGAAAGATATACCAAATTGAATCTGGCTCCATTTACGGGTTTTATTAATCCGTACCTGCTTCCTGTTATGGAAGCTGACGGAGAAATCTCAGATGTTAAAGTCGAATATACTGATGATTTCCTGGGACAGATGATGTATTATGGTGAAAATTATTCATTTCTTCCAGTACCCTGATTCCTGTCACCTGTCAGCTTTTATTTCAGATTCATCCAGAATTTTTCCTCAGATTTTTGCAGGCCTTTTTTCTTCTTTCTTTCGAGGAGCAGATAATATATAAGGAAAAGGGTACCAAATATAATGATACCTAGGAGCAGGTATTTTATTATTACAGATATACCCGGCACATTGTCTCCGGTTTGAATTACCTGGCTGCTTGTATTTATAACACCATTAGCAGCAGAGCCTATATTTATATTGAAAATATTTTCTATGAAAAATAATGAGAGAAAAGCTAACAGACCTGATGCAAGCGGCGTTGTAATCCAGCCAATTGCTATTTCCCCGAGTATCTTAAAATTTACATTGCTTGCTCCTTTATACAGACCAATACCAAGTACGCCACCTACTATTACCTGTGAACTGGATATGGGAACCATAGGGATAGGGGGTAATCCCATTCTTACAAACAAGTTTGAAAGGCTGGTTGATGAAAAAATGAATAATACAAGTGCCTGAGCCAGCACCACAACAAGGGCAGCCTCGGATGAGAGTTCCACAATATTTCCACCTACGGTTTCCATTACCCTTCTTGAATAAGTCATTATACCGATAGCAATTGCAATACCGCCTAAAAGAAAAAGCTGCTGGCTTGAGTTAAGGGTAAATATACCCAGGTGTATATCATGAAGATTAAATACCGGTATAAATACTCCCATTACATTTGCAATATTGTTGGCTCCTAGACTATAGGCCCCGAAAGCTCCGACAATGATAAGCCCGGTTTTGATGAAAGATTCAAATCGTATAAGATGAATATGAGATGACCTTTTTATTTTTTTTAAAAGGATATACAAAAGAATGGCAAAAACAGATCCTATTATGGGGCCTGAAATCCATGTCGCTATTATCTGTGTCAAAGTCCTGCTATCAGTACTGTTCCCTGTGTAAAGATTCCAGCCAATTATAGCACCTACTATTGCCTGGGTGGTGGAAACAGGAAGTGCAAACTTGGTCATTGCATAAACAGTGACTGCAGCAGCCAGTGCAACAGTGAAGGAACCACCAATGGCATTGACTGATCCTAGCTTTCCCAGGGTAACAGATGCCCCGGAGCCCTGAAGTACTGCCCCGATTATTACAAAAACAGCGGCAATTATTGCGGCTTTCCTGAATGTCACCATTCTTGAGACTACAGCTGATCCAAACACGTTGGATGCATCATTGGCCCCTAAAGACCATCCAAGGAAGAGCCCGCTAGTAAGAAAGAAAAGGATCATCTCTACATTAATATTTTTATTGCCATCCCGGAAAGAAGGTCCGCGGCTTTTTGAGCAAGGTCAGAGATTTTTTCCACATGATGGATAATATATCTCAGGTGTGCCTTATGCGCAAGATCCAGATCATCCATTTCCTGAAAAACTACTTTTTTTATACTTCGTGACAGCTTATCTGTCTCACTTTCAAAGTAGTATACTTTAAGTAGTTTTTCTCTTACCGTATATGGAGCTTTAAAGTAGGCCCTGGCGGCAGGTACAAGCTCCTCAGCTGCACTTACAGATACTTCTGAAAGGCTGATAAAACTATTTTTCAAATTGGCCGGTATCTCGGGCAGCTCAATGTTAAATTCATTGAGCGAACTTTTAAGTGCATCAATTATTTCATCCATTTCATCTATCAGGGCAGTTACTTCTGCCTTGTGCTGGGGAAGTATTGAGTGAGTGATCATCTCATTCTCTATAGATCTTTGAAGTTTATCTGCACTGCTTTCAAGAACTTCAATTTTTGAAAGATGTCGCTGGAATGACTCCATGTCTTTTTCAACAAAAGACTTTATTGCTTCCTTGAAAACTACAATACCCAGATCGATGTTATCGAAAAATTCATCGATTTTGATTATCAGCTTCTTTGTTGTTCGTGTAAATACAGCCATTTTATTCCGGTCATTATGCGGTTGTAACAAATATAGATAATTATATGATCAAATGATATTCAAAATCAGAGCCCTTCTGAAATGTTTAAAGCGTGGCTTATTAAAATTCAATGATCTTCTCAACACGGTTATTTTTCAAATACTGTTTCAGTATTACCTGGATGTCCCTGTTGTCTTCCGATGGTTTGATGCATTCATGGAGAGAGCTTAATCCAAAGCCCATTTCGTTAATATTGAAGTAACCATATCCCCAGTACTTTCCGTTGACAACCTTAACAGCACATTTTTCCTCAATGTCCCGTCCACTATCGATAATAAAAAAATTTCTTCTTGAGAATACGAATTCTCCAGTTGCTCTGGACGCTCTTAAATTATAAGCTTCCGGCGATTCTTTTCCTATGCAGGCTCCTTCGCAAATACCTACCTGATAATGAAAACATGCACCATCCGTTTCATAAAGACCGGATAATTTCTGGCACAGATGGTATTTTTCTGTCAATGCAGCCAACTTACTTTTGGCTCTGTCCTTTGATGTGAAAACAGACAGGGGCACTTCATCCATGTTAATCTGTCCATAACGGTAATTAATATAGCCATTATTGTCAGGGTAGCTGTAAATAGCCCCATTGAAATCCGGTTCTTCTCTGCGCCCTGTTGTATAAAGGTTTGTTCTTTTTTATCTCAAATGACTCTTTCAGGAGTGCTATAAGTTCACTTCCGGTGGTCTCCCATTCTATATCAGCAATCAAATCACGCATCTCCATGGCTCTGTTCGTGGTATTGTTGGAAAGATGTGTGCTTATTCTTTGGAGAAGGTTCCTGCTTTTTCCAATGTAAATCAAATCGCTTTTCTCATTGAAGAAATAATATACGCCAGGCTCTTCAGGTATATGGTCAAGCTTGCCTATATCAAGATTAGGATTGAGTTTTGAAGTTTTTGTATTTCTTGTTAACCGGCCGTTATTCCCGTTAATCTCAGCATCTTTTTTGAGAAGTATTTCAAAAAGCTTCACAGTAGCCAGGGCGTCTCCAGCTGCCCGGTGTCGCCCTTCTATTACTATATTAAGATCGCGGCAGATATTTCCCAGACTATAAGAAGAATGTCCGGGAAGGAGTTTTCTGCAAAGAACAACTGTATCAAGGGTGTTCCTCCTGAAATTAAATCCAAGAGCCTTAAATTCCTGTCTTATAAATGAGTAGTCAAACCTGGCATTGTGAGCTACAAATGTCCTCCCCTCAGTGAGTTCTACAATCTGTTTTGCTATTTCATAAAACCTGGGGGCGTTTTCAACCATTTCGTTCGAAATGCCTGTGAGGCTGGTTATGAAATAGGGGATGTTCTTTTCGGGATTTACAAGTGACACAAATTCATCAGTGATCTTTTCTCCGTCATGAAGATATACTGCTATTTCAGTTATCTTTTCAAGGCGCGAGCTTCCTCCGGTGGTCTCAATGTCAATAATCGCATACATTAGCTGGAAAATACTGCTGAATAGTAATTGCGAATATAGTCAGAAAAGGCTTTTATTGGACTATTCTTCGTAATTTTGTTAATGCAAAATGCTATTGTTATGACAGAATGCTTCGGGAAAAAATTTATATTGAACGGAGATCTTTTGCATGCTGACCAGTTTGATAATTCTCTTGTTTATAATGGTGATTCAATCTATGAGGTTATTAAGATGATCAGAGGGAAACCTGTCTTTTTCCACGACCATATGGAGAGACTGACAGAGAGTCTCAGGCTTCAGCATAAGAGACAGCTTACAGATGAAAAGAGTCTTAGAAATGACATCCTGAGGCTCACAAGGGCCGACAGGATGAAATTAACCAACCTGAAGATCATTTTTAACTATAACAAGGGAGCAGAGAACTACCTTGTTTACTTTATTGAACCAATATATCCCGGTGAAGAACAATACAAAAGCGGAGTAAAAGGTATTTTCTATTTTGCTGAGAGAGAAAACCCGGCTTCCAAGGTGATTAATCATAAACTTCGATCTTCAATATACCATAAACTGATACTGGAAGGTGCCTACGAGGCTATACTGGTAAATGATAATAATGAGATAACCGAGGGTAGCAGGTCGAACATTTTTTTCATGACGGGAAACAGGCTGGTAACTGCACCTGACGAATGTGTACTTAATGGGATAACAAGAAAACATGTGCTTGGATTATGCGCCGATAACAATATCCATGTCGAATTTAAATGTGTTAAAGCTGATGACATTGACAGATACGACTCAGTATTTATGACAGGTACTTCTCCGGTTGTTTTGCCGTTCAGTTGTATCCAGGATAAATATTTCAGAGTTGATAGCCCCTTACTGGCAGAGTTAAGGAAACTATATCTGGCTAAAGCAGAAGAGAGTGTAAGAGATTTCCGGCTCTAATTATATAAGGCACCTGGAGGGAAAGGCATAAATTTAGTATATTTGTACCCTTGTTAATTCAATCATAATGATGTTATGGCAAAAAGAAGAGATCTTAAAAAAGATATAGACTATCTGGTATATGAAGTGATTTCTGACTGTTTCGTGTATTCAGGGATGCATCCTGACAACGGATCGGATGAAGTATCGAAGATAATAAACGATGCAGTCGATTTCAGAAATGACCTTATTATAAGAATAAATAACCCCGATGGGAAAGATAACCCCAAGATAATCAAAGCCTTTTACAAGTCAATTGAAAAAGATCTTCTGACAGGTGTTGATAAGCTTTTTAACAGGCTCAGTGCCCTGTCAAAGGGGAAAAAGTAAAATGATCGTATATCCTGTTACCACAGGATGAACATTTTCCTTCGCTCGTTAGGTTAAAAAGAGTAGTAGTATATCCCGTCCTTTTTGTCACTAAGGTACCGCATTCAGGACACTGTGTGTTTTGACCTATATCTGAAATAATATTACCCAGATAAACGTAATTTAGTCTGGCCGCAGATATCTCAAATAATCTCTTAAGGGTCGCAGGGTCTGTTGATTCATCACTTCTTTTATAAGTTGGAAAATATCTGCTCAGGTGAAAAGGTACATTTTTACCCAGCTCCCCGGCAATCCATTCCGTTTGTTGTTTCATCTCATCTTCACTATCATTTTGCCCAGGAATAATAAGTGTTGTAATTTCCAGATGTCTGCCTGCCTTAGCGATTTTTCTGAGTGAATATTTTACCGGATCTAGATCAGACCCTGTAAGTCTTTTGTAGAAACTGTTGTTAAATGCTTTAAGATCAATGTTAAATGCGTCAGTAAATGAAATGATCCCGTCAAGAATCGCACTGTTAACAAATCCATTGCTGATCATTGCTGTTATTAAACCTTCTTCCTTAGCCCTGATTGCTGTATCTCTCATAAATTCAAACCAGATGACAGGTTCATTATAAGTAAACGCTATGCCGATATTGTTTAATGCTTTTTGTGCCTTTTTTACTATCTCCTGGGGCGTGACACGGGGTTTGATATGTTCAGGAATATTTTGAGAAATATGATAATTCTGGCAAAAATCACATCTCATATTGCAACCATACGATCCAATAGAGAATATATAATTTCCGGGGAAAAAATGGTATAACGGTTTTTTCTCAACAGGATCAAGAGACATACCGGATATAACTCCATATGTAAGTAGTTCAATACTATCACCTGTATTTTTTCTTACACCGCATATCCCTGTCCTTCCAACATCTAACTTACAGTTGTGGGGACAAATAAGACACTCGAGCTTGTTACCATGCCTCTTGAATGATATATCCATATTGTAATCCAGCTCTAGTTAAAATTTATATTTTTGAAGTCGGCGAGTTTCAAAGCCATTTTCAAATATACTTTTTTGTAATGCTGATCACCATCTGCCGCGCTTAAGCGGCTGAGCCCGAAATAGCCGTATGCCGCATATTCATTACCCAGATATCCAAAGGGAGAGATCGTTTGTATACCTTTTATATAAAGCTCCCTGGCATATTTGAAGTCGTGATTTTTTTTCTCGGCCAGGATACCTTCAAGGATCAGGGACATAGCCTTAAAGTATGAATTATCGCTGCTGCCGGTAAATATCTTCAGTACCTTGTCTGCTTCATCATATCGTTTTGAAATTAATAGGTTTTTAACATAAGTTCCAAGATATTCCGGATTATTCGGATAAAGATCAGTTAGAGATTTGCTGTACGCTGTTGCCTGCTGGGCGCTATTTTCGTAATATAAATATATTTCAGAAAGGAAGGACATGGTTTCGGCTCGCAGGAAAATCGATTTTGCAGCAGCCTCTTTCAACTCACTTAATCCCTTGATTCTGTTTCCCTTCTTAAAAAGAAGCATAAGTGGTTTATAAATTGGATACTCTTCCGGATAAACTTCTGTATAATAATTATATAACCCGGCAAAGAAATTAAAATCCGGATAAGATGACAGGAAGTCAAATGATTGAATAATATAGGAATAACTACTTGTGGCCATTGGAAAGACTTCAATATTCAATGCATTATCAGTATAATACAACAGAAGAAATCCGCGTGAACACAGATTTGTAAGAAGATATTCAGCAAGCAGGTCAGGATTATTGTTTTTTTTGCACAATTCCATGCTTGTCTTAAGATCATTTTCAAAGATGCTTGTTTCAGGAGAAGAAGGAATCAGGGGATAGTATTTCCAGTAAGTAAGCATACCTTTAAGAAGATAGTTAACAGGATGGCCCGGGTATGATTTGTTGAGATTATTGAAAATCTCTTCAGCCGTATTAAAATCGAAATTGTATACACAGTCAATTCCCTTAATTATTAGCCTGACAGAGGCCGTGTCACTGAGGATCTGCGCCTGTAACTTTGCCTGGTTCAGTGTGAACAACAAAATTGCTGAAGCAGCAATTATTTTAAGTCTGCTTGCCATTTTTTAAAAAATATATAGGTAAATTTATTATTATTTATTGGTATAATACCAATTTAAACACATGTCATTGTATAATTGTTCCTGGTTTTCTGAAGATGCAGCCGGTTGATTGGATACATTTTCTCTGAAGTGATTAACCAATTGACATGAAGAATATTAATTTTTATATATCATGATGAATCCGGAACAATTTATAAGGATCTCATTTGAAGAAATGAAATCTGTTTTCGAAAAAATACTGTCAGGTAATGGATTTAACGCGCCAAATGCAGAAAAATGTGCAGGTATATTTGCCGGGAACAGTCTGGAAGGAGTTTCTTCCCATGGAGTGAACCGGTTTCACCGTTTTGTCCGAAATGTAGGTGAGGGCTTAATAAAGCCCAATGAGATACCGTCACTAATTCATAAATTCGGTTCCTTTGAACAATGGGAAGGAAACCTCGGTCCTGGTCCCCTGAATGCAACATTTGCTTCTGACCGGGCTACCCTTTTAGCTCAGGAGAATGGGATAGGACTTGTTTCCCTGGCCCATACAAATCACTGGATGCGGGGGGGCACTTATGGATGGGAGGTTGCCAGGAAAGGTTTTGTATATATTGGCTGGACTAATACTTGTCCTAATATGCCTGCCTGGGGTGCAACAGATCCACGTCTGGGCAATAATCCCTTCGTTATTGCTGTGCCTTATAAAAAGGAAGCAATTGTACTCGATTTTGCAATGACCCAGTACTCTTACGGGAAACTGGAATCTTATTACCGGGAGGATAAGAAACTTCCCTTTCCGGGAGGATATAACAAAAAAGGTCAGCTTACTTATAATGCAAGAGAGATTTTGGAATCATGGCGCCCGGTTCCCATAGGTTACTGGAAAGGAGCCAGCCTCTCGTTGCTCCTGGATATTCTTGCTACTATACTTTCATCCGGACTCTCAACACATCAGGTAAAATCTTGTTTTTCTGAATCCAATGTCTCCCAGGTCTTTATTGCAATAAGCCTGGCAAGCCTCCCAAATTTTCCTGCTATAGATAATTCAATTCAGGAGATAATCAATGACCTGAAGGCATCACTGCCTGAGAATGATATGGACTTGATCCGTTACCCTGGAGAAAATGTTGCAAGAATACGTGCGATTAATCTGAAGGAGGGCATCCCGGTGAAAAATGAAATCTGGAATAAAATTATCGATCTTTTAAACAACTAGTTATTATATCTCCCTGTTGAAATAGAGGATCATATTTGACTGAACAGTAAGTTAAAACGTTTGACGTCAGAACTTCTCATCTATGATCTCCACTGGTATTTTGTTTCTCTCGCTAAAAAGGTTTATTTCATTTACAATCTTCTCATTGGTTTCACGATATGTAGTGCCGAACCTGAGTAATATCCTCCTGCCTGATTTCAGAAAAAATACAACATTAAGAGGGAAAAATTCAATTTTCGCAATTTCGTCGCTGGATAATTCAACCCGGGGAAGAATATTTTTGTTCCTGATAACCAGCTTCTTTGACCCAATTTCAATGTACTTGGAAGTCTTCCCAAGTCCTGTAAATATTTGAAATATTCCAAAACAGGCAAGGAAAATTATTGTGATCCAAAGCATTCCGTCGGACCTGAGAGAGTTAAGATTGAAATTGGATCCAGAAAATTGCTACTCCCAAACAAACCACTCCGAATACAATTCGTATGATACTCATTATTTTATTATTTTCCCTGGTATCCAGGGAAAAACGAATCATTTCCATCTTTTATATTTTGCGGCAATTTATCTTTTTTCCTGCAAGAATTCAATAGTGGAGCTGTTAATAAATATTTGAATATATTTTTTTATGTTTCATTATATTTCAAATATTAATTTCATAAATTTGTAATGAAATAAAACGAAACACTTATTTCCAGAATGAACTCATGTGTTGACAGACGTGCATTTATACTTAAAAGGCTTGAAGAAGAAGAACAGGTAAATGTTACGGAGCTCAGCAGGAAATTCGGGGTCAGTGAAGTAACAATAAGGAAGGATCTCCGTCACCTCGAAAGGAAGAATATTCTTATCAGGTCGAGAGGAGGGGCCATGAAGCAGAGTCTTATAAATATTGATCTCTCAATATATGACAGCCGGAAACAAAACATCAAACTTAAGGAAGCGATCGGAGCAGCTGCTGCAACAATGATTAAGGAGGGGGAGACAATTCTGCTTGATACTGGTACTACATTAATGGAGATGGCAAAAAGGTTGCCGAAAAAGATAGACATAACAGTGATAACAAATTCTGTTGATATAACCTTCAGATTGGCTGAATATCCTAATATAAGAGTGCTGATGCCAGGAGGGATTCTAAGAAGAAATTCACTTTCACTGGTTGGAGAACACGCTGCAGAATCGTTCGGGCTTATTATTGTGATAAGTACTTCCTTAGTGCTGATGGTGTTGATATTGAAAAGGGTATGATGACAACCAATATTGAGGAGGCTTCTCTGGCGAAAATCAATATAAGGAATTCGGGCAAGGTATTTGCACTTATTGACTCATCAAAATTTTTCCAAGGGGATTACCTCCATTGCTCCGCTTACAGAGGTAGACACAATAATAACTGATAGTGGCATCTCACCGGAGATACTGAACTCGATAAGAGGACTAGGGATTGATGTAATCGTTGTGAATTGATATTTAAATATATTTAGGCAGGTCCATGAAACGAAGTTATTACCTGGTGATCCTGATCTTTGCAATCTTTTTTGCAATATCCTTTCTGACCAATATTCTTGGTTCAATCAATCCCAAATGTCAGTGATAGCTTTGCTCTTAACGGTACAATGACGGGCTTGCTGCCTTTTTCCTTTTTTATTGCTTATGCCTTAATGTCAATTCCTTCAGGGATGATTGTTCAGAAGTATGATGAAAAAAAGAGTCTTATTGCGGCATGGCTGCTCGCCTTTGGCGGTGCCATCCTGTTTTCTCTGGTTCCCCGCTTCCCTGTTTTTTTGTTCTCCCTCTTTTTTATTGGTTGTGGGATGGCTCTTCTGCAGGTAGCTCTGTTCCCCTTGCTAAGGGTCACAGGAGGAGAGGAACATTTTGCATTTAACTCCGTTATTGTTCAGCTTGTATTCGGTATAGCCTCATTTTTTAGTCCTTTTGTATATTCTTACCTTGTCACACATCTAAGTTCCCGGTCAGTCAGCAGCGGTGCGTTTATAAATTTCATGGCGGTCATTACACCCGGAGCCTGCCATGGGTATCCATATACTGGGTTTTTGCCTTTATCAGCTTTATTATGGTTGCAATTATTCTCTTTGTACGTTTCCCAAAAGTTGTCAGGACAGAGGAGGAGATTGTGGGTGCATGGGCAACACACATGGAATTATTCGGCCAGAAAACCGTTATACTGTTTTTCCTTGGGATATTTGCTTATGTTGGGACCGAACAGGGAATTGCAAACTGGATTTCCGAATTTCTGAGAACCTATCATGGATTCAGGCCTGAAGTTGAAGGCGCTTCATCCGTCGGTCTTTTTTGGGGAATGATGACCGTGGGTTGTGTTTTGGGACTTATCTTACTTAAGATTATTGACAGCAAAATTGTGCTGAGGATTATTTACTCTTAGCGCTTTAGTTGTTCTGTCACTGACGCTCTTCGGAAATGCCAGGATGGCCCTGTTCGGTTTCCCTGCTACTTGGATTTTGTCTTTCTGTAATGTATGCAATAATCTTTTCCCTCGCGCTAAACAGTGTTTCAAGATATCATGGCTCATTTGCAGGTATATTATGTACCGCCATAGCCGGGGGAGCAGTGTTCTCCCTGCTTATAGGAAAATTAAAGGATATGATTGGATTGCAGGCAGGAATGATGATTCTTTACCTGCCGCTTGCATATATTCTGAGTCTCAGTTTCTGGGCAAAACCAATTGTTAGAACGCTACAATAGGAAAGAAATTTACCAATTAATTTTAAAAATTTATAATTATGAAAACAATTTCAGACAATGGGCAAAAAGAGACCTCGGGTATTTTATCAAAGAAAGCATTTCTTCTTTTAGGCCTGATGGAGTGTTAGATTTTTTCCCTGGCATCATGTAATTCAGCGACATGAAGTGAAGAGCACTGAATGGACACAATTATTCAACGGGAAGGATCTGACAGGATGGAAACATGTCGGTCCTGGTGAACAATATGTTGATAGTGGACTCATCAAATCATCATGGTGGTATGGGACTTCTTTACTGGACCGGCCAGAAATTTGGTAACTGTAAGATCAAGGTTGTTTACAGAATGCGTGATGAAAACAGTAATTCAGGCGTTTTTATACGTATCCCGATAGAACCCAGGGAAGAATGGATGCCGGTGTTTTATGGATATGAGGTTCAGATTGACAATAAGCCGGAACTCTCAGGTGAAGATGATTATCATTATACCGGTATGCTATATTCTCTGACAAAACCACTGGCAAAACCCGGATTACCCAGGACCGGAATGGAACACAATGGAAATTACTCTGTGCGGACCCAGAACAATAGTCGATCTGAATGGAGAGAAAGTAACTGATTATAAAGAAGGTGACCCTGTTCCTGAACGCAAATTCGATTTTGAACCTTTTCGTGGACCGCGTCCTGATTCAGGTTATATAGGACTTCAGAATCACAGCGATCAGGATGTTGTATTCTTTAAGGAGGTTGCAGGAGAGACCTCTTACAAGTGCAGAAATAAAAGAACTGTCTGAGCCTGAAAATAGTTTGACAGTTAATAATTAACATTTTAAAATTACTTAAAATGAAAAAAACTAATCAAGAATCACCTGGAAGAATCGAAATTTCCAGGAGAAATTTTGTAAAGACTGCTGCCACCGGGTGCTGCTGCTTTGACTATACTTCCAAATTTCACAATAAGCGGACTGGGACATGTTGCTCCCAGCGATAAGCTGTTAATTGCTGCTGTAGGATGTGGAGGTGAAGCAGCTGATGACATCCGTCATTACACGATCGCACCAAAGAAAAATGCGGAGATAGCATTTCTCTGCGATGTTGATGAGAGACAGGCAGCACCACGGATAAAGGAATTTCCAAAAGCCAAATTTTATCATGACTGGAGGGAGATGTTCGATAAAGAAAGTAAGAATTTTGATGCTGTGACAGTAGCTATTCCTGATCATAACCATGCAATTGTTGGCCTAAGTGCGATGCAGCTTAAAAAACATCTTTACCTTCAAAAGCCACTTACTCATGATATCTATGAAGCCAGAATACTTACCCAGGCTTCGGAGAAATATAAAGTGGTAACCCAGATGGGCGATCAGGGAGCATCATGTGATGGTATGAGAACCTTGAGGGAATGGATCGAAGCTGATATCTTGGTGATATTACGAAGGTGTATTGTTGGACTGACAGACCGGTATGGCCACAGGGAATCCAGTGGCCAACTGCACATCCTCCCGTTCCCAAAGAACTGAACTGGGACCTCTGGCTGGGTACAGCCAAATACACAGACTATATTGATAATCTGGTTCCTTTTAACTGGCGTGGATGGTGGGAGTTTGGAACAGGTGCCCTGGGAGATATGGGTTGTCATATAATGGGACCGCCATTCAAGTTACTAAAGCTGGGTATCCCACCGAAGTATCAGGAAGTGCCAGTACTGTTTACAACGGTATCTTTATAGAAGGGATTTATCCTGAAAGCGGTCCTGTATCAAGCTCTATCCGGTTCAGATATAAGCTCGCAAACGGGAAAGATCTCGATCTTTACTGGATGGACGGTGGAATAACACCCGAACGGCCGATGGATCTTGATTCAGATGAGAATATGAATGAAATTCTGGCCGATTACCCTCCCGGACTGAATGATTATGAAGGAGGTACTCTCTTCATAGGTTCCAAAGGTAATGCAGCTTGCGGATGGGGTGGACGAAACCCTGTTCTTCTGCCATTGTCGAAAAACAAGGATATAAGTGTACCTAAAAAATACCCAGGGTAGAGGGTGATATGGACGGCCACTGGTGGCAGTGGATAGATGCCTGTATTGCCGGCTATGGCAATGCTGAAGTCGATTCTCCGTTTGTTGGATACGCCGGACCGTTAACCGAGACAGTTTTAATGGGTAACCTTCTTCTTAGAAGTTTCAATATCAGGGAAAAAATACAAAGAAAAGACCCTGTTTACGGTGAAATGGAAGGTTATGTCTTTCCCGGCCGGTATATAAACTATAAATGGGATGGTGAAAATATGAAGATCACAAATTTTGAAAAGGCCAACCAGTTTGTGAAGAGAGAATACAGGCAGGGGTGGGGTGAGATAAAACTGTGATCTGACTGATTCATCCCGGTACTTTTATTAACCACAAAGTTCACGAAGGACAGGCAAAGTGTATTTCAGACATGTGTGATTTGGGTTTTTTTCTTGCTTTGTTTGAACGGGGTGATCTTTGTGGTTATATATTTATTAATTGATATTTATAGGATAATATTTCAATAGCCGTGAAACAAATAATATATAACGATTATAAAGAATTATCTGTAAAAACTGCTGAAATTATAGCAGATACTATAATTAAGAAACCTGATGCTTGCTGTGTTTTCCTGCAGGCGAAACCTCTGTTGGTACATTTCAGCACCTTGTTAAACTTAATAAAGAGGGAAAAATAAGTTTCAGCAAGTGTAAGATTGTCGGGCTCGATGAATGGGCTGACATTGGTAAAATGAAGAGTGAAAACTGTTTTTCTTTCCTTAAAAGATACCTCTTTGACCATATTGATTATTCAAAGGAAAATTTATGTTTTTTTGATGGTGAGTCAGAGGATCTGGAAGGAGAATGCATTAGAACAGACAATTTTATAAAAGAAAACGGACCGATTGATATGATGTTATCTGGGCATGGGAATGAATGGTCATCTTGGACTTAATGAGCCGGGTACATCCTTTAATCTGTATTCCCATATTGTTGAACTGGATGAAACAACTGGAGAAGTAGGAAAGAAGTACTTTAGCAGCGGGGAATTCACTTACACGAGGAATATCGTTGGGTATCAGGTATATTATGGAGGCAGAACTGGTTATCCTTCAGCTTAACGGTACACGCAAGGCGGAGGGAGCCGAAAATTGATTGAATCCGAAGTGTAACCGAAGCATTTCCCTGCATCTGTAATGAAATCACACAGGAATTCCTATCTGTTGATGGATAGGGAGGCAGCCATGCTATCTTTAACAGGTATGGCGGAAAAAAAATTACTTGACATAATTGCAGAATCACTGGATATGCTTTCGAAGGTTAACCCATCAACCCTTACGGCATTTCTTGGATTTGATGCGTGTATTGACAGCATAGTGAAAATAGTGAGCAACATCACTGAAGGAGGGAAACCCGGAGAATATTTTGATTACCAGTAAGCAATTTGGAGAGTTTCTTATAAACACGGAAACAAAAGCTGCGGCGTCGAATTGCATACCAAACTCTCCAAAATAGGAGGAAACATGGTCATTACAGGAAACGCTCTGGGTAACCTGGGCGTAAAAGATGGAATGTGTCGGCACTTTTGGAGATCCTGAAATATTGCCGGTGTTCCGGACTATGTCTGAAAACTGTAGCCTGATTACAATTGCGGATACAATAAATGCAACAGCCCTCGAATTCAAGAGTCAAAAGTGATAGTTTTCGACCCGGGTCCTTATAATAGTCTTTCATGGGAGATATTAAAAAGGTGTTGGGTCTCGAGTGTCTAAGGACTCTGGTCATAGATAAGCAGTTGATTCTTTCCTAAACTGGAGTGAGATAGTGAATTCGTCTCAGATATGGAAGGGATTTCTTGATGAAGTCTTTATTAGCTGAATATAACCGTGGCAGAGCATGCAATTTTTTTACTGATCTTTCTGATTGTTCCCGGAAGTCAAGCGAAATGAGATACTTGAAGCGCTCGACCTTTTAAATAGATTCCGGGACAATTTCAGGTGACTCTTGAGCCTCAATCAAAACGAAGCGGAACTGGTATCACATGCGCTTGAAATACCTCGCGGATTTAATGAGTGATGAACTGGTAAAGGACTGCATAAAGAATGTAATGTTGATATTCTTGTTATCCACAGGGTTCACGACGCAATTGCGTTCAATGGGTCAGAAATGGAGTCATGCGAAACCTTTTTTTGTTCTGAGCCAACCGTATTAACAGGAGGGGGGGATAATTTTAATGCAGGCTTTTGCTTTGCCTTCTGCATAATTTCGATCTTTTTAAATCCCTGCTAGTAGCTAATGCTGTATCAGGCGCTTATGTAAAAACGGGGGTAAGTCCGTCAGTTGGCAGACCTTGTTGAATTCCTGCAACAAAATAGCTGATCTGCCAACCTTAAAAGACAATATTTGCTCCAACAGTAAATGATCTTGTTCTTGGCCATGTGCTGGTCCTGTCAATGCCCGGAACCAATGGATTTCTAAATGTCCCGCCATTAACCTCGCTGTCCTCATACCTTGGATTCGGATCGGAACCTTTGTATCCGGTCAGATAAAAAAGGTTATTAGCTGATACATAAAACCTGATTTTTTTAAATGCGGAGGTTTCATGGAGGCTGAAATTATAACCTACGCATATATTATCCAAGGCAATAAAGGAAGCATCCTCTATATCTCTGTCAGTCATGATGGGATAGCTTCTCATGAGTGCGCCTGAAGCATTTCTTAATGTGGTTGAACTGGATGGTACGTTGTAAGATGAGATAAGCGCAGGTGACTCATACGATGAACGGTAGGTGTTATTTAAATCGTGGCCAAAGACTCCACGGAGAAACACGTTCAGATCTAATCGCCTGTATTTAAAATTATTGTCGATGCCAAGAATGTGTTTGGGCAATCCATTACCTGCAACTGTTATATCCCGCGAATCAATGTAACCATCACCATTTACATCCACAAGAGCTAAATACCCATACTGATCTATTTCCTTGAAACGCCAGGCTATCAGCTGACCTATTGGTGCACCTTCCTGGGATCTGACCAGTCCGGGTCCGCTTGATCCCGGAGAATTCAGATTCCCCAGGTCCTGAATTCCGTAGGTAAGTGAAATTCCGTTATAGGTTCCAGAAATTGAGCTCAGTTTATTGCTCAGATTGGTTGAATGGGTAATCCCTAGACGATAAGAGAAATCATCGTGTTTTATAATCATGCAACTAAGAGTCAATTCTAATCCACTGCTTTTTATTTCACCTGTATTAAGCCATATAAAGTTCGATAATGCCGGAGGAACGTTAATGTAATATTGATAAAGGAGATCATAGGACGTGCCCGAATAGAGATCAACAGAACCTGTAAATCTTGCTCCTTTTAATGAAAAATCAATTCCTATATCAAATTCCCTTTTCTTTTCAGACCTCAGATCGGGATTTCCTGCACTTACCTTAGTATAACCGGGATAGAAAATGCCATTATAGAAGAACTGACCCTGCTCACCCAGACGGAACAGTGAAAGATAACTACTCACGGGCTGATTCCCTGTTATTCCGTAATTCATCCGTAATTTCATGTTATCAATACAATCCACATCGATTAGCCCTGTAAGGTTCACACCGGCTCCGAAACCTGTGTACAGTCCCCATTTTTTGTCGGAACCGAGCCTTGATGAACCATCATATCTTGAAGTGACGTTAAAAAATAGTAAGTCATTAAAATTAAGATCAATAACACCGAAGAAGGCAATTAGCTTATTTGAATTTTTATAGCTGTTAACAGAGCCTCTTCCATTTTTGAAATCCTGTGAAGCTGCCAGATTATTAAAAGTAAAATCATCAGTAATGAAATCTCCTCCCCGGGCTGAGAAACCTTCGTTCGTAAAATCCTGGTATGAGTAGCCTCCGGTCACTTTCATATCAAGTGATGCTCCGAGCTTCCCATTATACCTGAGAGTGGATTCGAAAAGATCACAATGAGTCAGGTCAAAACTTCTTGATGCAAGACCATTCCTCCATATTCCAGTCCAAAAATCATTCCTGTCGTAATAGGTGCCGGCTAAGTTTTCTGTTGTCTGGATAGAGTAAAATGCATCGATTACAAGTCCTTTCGTGATCTTATAAGCGCCCTTTAACGACAGGTTCGTCAACCTGTTCCTCCCTGAATTTTTATTTAGTTCCAATATTGATACCGGATTATAATAATCAAATAGTACCTGCTGAAAATAGCCGTCATACAAAGAATATGAGGGATCATCAGTCCTCACAGGTGCAGTAGGATTGTAGATACCTGCATATTTGAATGCAGAGGAGAATCCATATTCTGATTCCCTTTCCGTTGCCGCCATGGTAAGGTCTAACTGTAACTTATCATTTATTGCCTTTTGTGTAATGTATATTCTTCCATTCATCTGCGAATACCCGGTATTTATCTGGACACCTTCACCATTACGATAGTTTATCGAGGCCCGGTATAGTGTTTTGTCAGATCCACCTGATAATGAGAGATTATGTGACTGAGACAATGCTGTCTGTTCAATCTGGTCAAACCAGTTGGTACTCTGACCAAAGTCGGTTCCCAAACCTGTTTCAGCTGACAGGATACGCCAATCACCTACGCTCAATGCAGGCAGATTCCTGGCAACCTTTTCAACTGAGGTATAAACATTGTATTCTGCATGTGTTACGCCTGCTGTTTCTTTTTTAGTCTCAACAATAATAACACCATTCGATCCCCTTACACCATAAATAGCAGCGGATGCAGCATCTCTTAAAACAGTAATGGATTCTATGTCAGCCGGATCAACATTTAGAAGAGTACCATCGGGTACCCCATCAATTACAACCAGTGGCTGAGTGTTCGCATTAATAGTATTCAGGCCTCTTAGTCTCAAATAAAATGATCCATTTGGGTCACTGCCTGGTTTGCTGATGTCGAGTCCTGCCACTTTGCCCTGAACCAGTTGCATAGGATCGTTAATGTTCCCATTATTGAAATCATTGTAAGTGATCCGGGTAATAGCTCCGGTAGTTTCCTGTTGTGACAGACGAAAATACCCGGTATTTATCAAAGAATCAGAATGGATGTAGCTGTGATCTTTTTTATTGGCAGGATCAGGATCCGTTTCCTCCTGTGAGTATGAAAAATATACATGGAGGGAAAGTAAAATAAACAATAATATAGCTCTCCTGCTAAGGTTGAGCAAACTCTGGTTCATGGTCAGGCTGGTTATGGTCTTACTCAAATTTACAGATTAGTAATGACTTTAGTGCATCGATTTAATTATTTATTCGGTGATTCTGCTTCATACAGTATGACAATATCAGGAAAGAGACATTATAGTATCCCAGGGGAGATGCCTCATTCCGCTTTGCTTCATTCGGCATGACAATATCAGGAAAGAGACATTATAGTATCCCCGGGGAGATGCCTCATTACGCTTTGCTCCATTCGGCATGACAATATCATTATATAAATGGGTGGGGTAGATGGGCGGGCATTGCCCGCCCATCTACCCCCTATACCTCCACAGTATGACATGTCATCCCGAGCCTTAGCGAGGGATCTCCTGATCTTTAAACGTATGCTTTTTTATTAGTGCTCCTTGTACCCTTATGGAACTCAAAAAAGGACCTGTCATCCCATGACAATATCAGGAAAGAGACATTATAGTATCATCGTGGAGATGCCTCATTCCGCTTTGCTCCATTCGGCATGACAATATCATTATATAAATGGGTGGGGTAGATGGGCGGGCATTGCCCGCCCATCTACCCCCTATACCTCCACAGTATGACATGTCATCCCGAGCCTTAGCGAGGGATCTCCCGATCTGAACCCCGGACTTCAGACAATTTATTTAATCAGGAATGTTATTATTTCACCGTTGTTAATTCCCACTACAAGGTATTTATGCCCTTTTATGATGAGCTCACTTATCTTTCTTGAATCACCTTTTACTACAAAATCACTTTCGCCTGGCATAACTGTTTTGAATTCAATGTTTTTACTGCCGGTCATGAACCATCCATAACTGGCATCATATTGTCCGTAAGATGGCCTGACAGAATAATCATTTCCTACAAGAATAAGGTCAGAAATTCCATCTCCGTTCAGGTCCTTGGCAAGTATATCGCGTACAGGGGAGAATTGTGCATAGACAGGAAGCTTTTTCGTCTTAAAAGTTCCATCTCCATTATTAATAAAGAGAGAACTTTCAAACATAACTGCTTTTTTAACAACAGACTGCTCCAGCACGTTCCTGCCAAAAATGTCTTCAGCCGTCTGTCCCCCGAAATCTGAATATTTTGGATATTTCTTATCTAATCCGGTTATTTGTGCGGCGAGCTCATCAAGAGATGCAACAGGATAACTCTTGCCATCCTGGTAAGAGCATATTAACTGATCGAGAGATCCGTTCTTGTCAAAGTCATTTAAATACATAGTAACAGGCTCCTCTAAAGTCGCTTTTAACAAGGAATTCAGTCCAAGGTTTCCACATATGAGATCCTGGTCACCATCTCCGTCCACATCTGCAATCTGAACACAATTCCACCATCCCGATGTCTCACTTAAACCAGCTGAAGCGGTTGCATCAGTTAAATGACCATTATCGTTTCTGAAAACAGATATATTCATCCATTCACCTGTCACTACAAGGTCCTTGTCATTATCCCCATCATAGTCGATCCATCTGGCATCAGTTACCATACCAATGTTTTTTAAGTCGCTTGCCATGGAATCCGTTATATCGGTAAAATGTCCTTTTCCGTCATTGGCTAAAAGATACTGTACGCGACCAGCCATATGCTCCAGGTACTGAGCGCGAACCAACAAAAAGATCAATGTCACCATCATTATCAAAATCACATGGAACCACACATGATCCGTTGTGCGAGAAATATGGTATTTTTCCCCTTGTAAAGGCTCCTTTTCCGTTGTTTATCAGTAATATATCTGTCAATAAGGGATCGCCGGTCAGCAATTCATTTCCTCCTCTTACTATATAAAGATCATTGTCGCCATCACCGTCAGCATCGAAGAATGCTGCTGCAACATCTTCAGTAAACCTTTGTTCCATCAGCAGAAGGTACCTGATCTTTCATGAATGTACCATTACTTTGTTGCAGCATTATAACAGAAGCCTGTCCCTTTGCTCCACCTATAAATACGTCATCCAGCCCGTCACCATTTATGTCTCCTGTTGCAAGTGCAGGTCCCTCGGATGACAGGCTGTGAGGTATCAGTCGCTCACGGTAGAAATCTACATATGGATCTTCCTCGTGCCTGAATGATAATCCCGGTATGCTGGTCTTTGGTAAAAAGCGCTGGCTTTTCCTGTAGCTCATCGTTTCTGTTTGCCTGTGGCAAAGCATTATCTTCTTTTATGTAATTGTTTCGTTAGCCGGGATATTTCTTAACACCTGTTCCGACATGTCGGGCCATCTTACTTTTAGTGAATCGATTAATGTTTTTTTCCCTAATCCGAAATGAAGATTATCCGTGGTAGCTGACATAAAACCTCTTGTTGCAAACTGTTCAGCCACCTGTTCTTCTCCCCCGGAATATATTGTGACGCGGGCACCATACTGCACGGGGATTAAGACCTTTCCCTTTCAGAACAACGGAGAGGTAATGATTGTCAGATCGTTTATTACAATTGTTCTGGTAGATGCAGGCATTCTCATTAATATTGTTTATTACCAGGTCCATATCCCCATCATTGTCCAGGTCGGCATAAGTAGAACCATTGGAATAGGTTCGTTTGTCAAAACCCCACTTCGAAGCCATGTTAGTAAAAGTGAGATCGCCATTGTTTTTGAAAATGTAGTTTACGTGAGGGTAAAGAGGCATCTTATCGTACAGTACCTTATCAGGTACATTACTATTGTCCTTTACGGGCGACATCCGGTTTCCTCCTGTAAGGAACTTAACATAATCCAGGTCATTGGCTCTACGGTAGATCCCGTTGGTGATAAAAAGATCTTTCCATCCGTCATTGTCAACATCACAGAACAGGGGAGACCAGCTCCAGTCAGTTGAACAAACCCCCGAGAGTCTTCCAATCTCGCTGAATAATCCGTTTCCCAGATTAAGCTGAAGGGTGTTGCGCACAAACTGGTAATAATAACCATATTTCAGTTTTAATTCAAAGAGATCATAATCATCCTCGCCTCCTGACTGTTTCCTTATATTTTCCTCATCGGGCAGCATATCGAGGACCATAATGTCGAGCAGCCCATCATTATTAAAGTCGCCCACATCATTTCCCATCGATGACCTGCTTGTATGAGCCAGATGTGATGTCAGCTGTTCTGAAAATGTACCGTTACCATTATTATAATACAGATAATCGTTCTCATGAAAATCGTTGGATACATATATATCCGGGAATCCATCATTATTAATATCACATATATTAACACCCAGTCCGTAACCTATCTGGCTACTGTAAATACCAGCCTGGCGGGTTACTTCGTGGAATATCCTCTTACCGTTAACCTCATCATTCCTGTAGAGTCTGTCCCCGGCCAGTGTATCCATTTCATTTCGCAGGGTGATTCCCCCGTAACTTCTGGAAGTATGCACTGAATGATTTAAGAGGTACATATCAAGATCACCGTCCATATCGTAATCAAAAAAAGCCGACTGTGTTGAGAATCCCTCAAAATCGAGCCCATAATCATGAGCTTCTTCGCGGAATGTAAGATTACCCTGGTTTATAAACAATTGGTTTCTACCATTGAATGCCTTGTAATTACCTACTTCACATACGTATATGTCAAGTAATCCATCACCGTTAACATCAGCCATTGTAACCCCGGTTTTCCAGTTTCCGGTACCTCCAACTCCGGCCTTTTCGGTTATATCCTCAAACTGAAGGTTCCCCTTATTAAGGTAAAGCCGGTTGGAGTTTTGATTGGAGGTGAAATAGAGATCAATGAGACCATCGTTGTTTATATCACCTGCAGCTACGCCTGCACCATTGTTGAAATACAGATATTCAATGATGTTAAACTGGTCATTCTCTGTTAAGCGGTTTTCAAATTTTATATGTGTATATGACGGAGCCAACAATGTCAGAAGTGTATTGGCCTCTTTCTCCCTGTTTTTGCAGGATATAACCGATAGAACCAGTAGTATTAAAAGGGTTAATCTTTTCATATTCCTGTTTCACCGGCTAAGTGATTTAAAGACCTGTAAAGGTCCGTTACTGCTGGAAATGACCAGGATAGTGTCAGCTGCTGTATGAACTTCCTTTATATCCCTAATCTCACCATTCAGATGAAATCCGGATATTCTGGCAGGAACATTAGTGAAGTTACCTTTGCCATCACCCAGAAGCATTGAGCCGTAGCTTGCATCATATCGACCTAATTCAGGTTTTACATTGAACAGGTTTCCTCCCAGCAAAATGTCGGGATATCCATCGCTGTTATAATCACCTATCTCTGCAGCGTACACTGGGGAGAACTGCGCTTCCACCGGCAGAGATTTTTTTGTGAAATGACCTGTTCCGTCATTTAAAAAGACAGATGTTTCAAGGTCATATACATCCAGGTGGATAGCATTCTTGAGCTGGTCAGGTGTAAATATGTCAGTAACTTGCTGATCCTTATACGTTTTGTATTCAGGATACTTCTTTGCGAGCCCTGGTATTTGATTTGTGAGGTCATGTTTTAATGCTATCGGGTATGATTTATCACCATTAAAGGTGCATATTATCTGCTCAACATCGCCATTCATGTCAAAATCATTAACATACATACTCACTGGTTTTTCCGGGCTTGCCATGAATTTTGAATTCAGACCATGATTTCCTGCTACAAAGTCAATATCTCCATCTCCGTCCAGGTCCGCCACAGCAAGACAATTCCACCAGCCTTCCGTTTTCTGTGAGCCGAAGGCATCTTTACTCTCTGTAAACTTTCCGTTTTCATTGAGAAATACTTTCAAGGGCATCCAGTCACCTGCGACTATCATGTCTTTGTCACCATCCCCGTCAACATCTGCCCATTGCATATCCCGGATCATCCCACAGGAAAGAAGTCCTGGAGCGACTTTTGATGTTACATTTGAGAAGTTGCCTTTACCGTCATTCTCAAGTATATAACCATTTGTTGGAACACCGTATAAAAACGGCTTTAATCTAATGCCTACAAACAGTTCCATTATTCCATCATTATCAAAATCTTCCGCTCTCACACACGAGGTACTCTCATACCTGGCAGCCGGTAATACCTGGGCAGATTTATTCAGATGCCCCTTTCCATCATTTATATACAGGCGATCAGCCAGTGCCGAAGAACTTTCGGGAAATTCATTACCACCGCTTGCCACATACAGATCAGTAAAGCCATCACCGTTTGCATCAAACAATGCACAATCTTCGTCCTCGCAAATTTTATCTGCTTCAAAAAGCGCAGTGTTCGATGGGATAAAAGATCCATTTTTCTGTTGTATCATCAGGGCACCGGGCTGGCCTTTGGCTCCCCCTATATAAATATCGGTAAGGCCGTCATTATTTATGTCTCCCTTTCCCATTCTTGAGCCTTCCGTGGACATCATATTATATAATAATGATTCTCTTTCAAAGTCATTGAATTCATTTTCCCGGTGGGTGAATTTATGCGACTTTCATTTGATATGTCAGCGAAATATTTGTTTCGCGAAGCATGCAGGTTCAACAACATGGTAAGTCATCTTCACTGCATCTTTCTGATCGAGAGTCAGAGTCTGATCAGTCTTCACATTCTCCATTATAGTAATCCTGTCATCAGGCCATTCTACTATAAGCGAATCGACCATGGTAAGAGGTCCAAGACCCAGGTTAGGACGCGGATCAACAGTAGACAGGTATCCCCGCATTGGCATCTGCTCAAGGTAGACGAATTTGCCCTTATGTTTAGCAGTTATTTTTGCTCCTATGGCTTCAGTATTCTTGCTATTACCTTTAAGGATGACCTTTAGGTAATGATTATCAGGTAATTGCTTGTTGGTCTCATTACTGTAGATGAACATTGGCATATTCACATTATTGACAACCAGGTCGAGGTCTCCGTCATTATCAAGATCCCCATAAGCAGATCCGTTGGAAAAGCTTGGTGTGTCCAGGCCCCATTGAGAAGCCATGTTTTCAAACCTGTAATTACCCATGTTTTTGAATGCATAACTTGGAATCTTAACCGAGGGGATGGCATCGATAAGTCTTTTATAATCAATGTTTTTTCCTGAAATGATGGACATTACCATATCGCGGTTTGAGAAGAACTGTATATAGTCCTGGTCAGTCAGATCTTTAAAAATACCGTTTGCCACAAAAATATCCTTCATCCCGTCATTATCAAGGTCCATAATCAGGGATCCCCATGACCAGTCAGTGGCTGATACGCCCGGCAAGTCTGCCTATTTCACTGAATGTACCATCAGCATTATTTAGTTGCAGCATGTTGCGGGTAAACTGATGATGATAACCATTATCAACATTTTGCTTGTAAGAGTCCCAGTTGTCAAAGGTAGTCTTTGTCTTCAACCTGTCATTATGCTCAGGAACCATATCAGTAGCAAAGACCTCAGGGTAATGGTCATTATTTATGTCGGCCATGTCTGCACCCATGGAGGCTGCAGATATTGTTCTCATCATACCTGTAAGATTTTCCCTGAATGTACCGTCGTGATTGTTCAGATAGATATAATCGCGTTCAAAAAAGTCATTGGAAATATATATATCCATCCAGCCATCCTGGTCGAATCTCCAACTGTAACACCCAGGCCAAAACCGATGATGCTCCCATATATACCGGCTTCTTTGCTCACATCGGTAAACCTGGTTCCATCATTTCTGAACAAGCTTATCACCAAGCACAGAATCACGCACGGAACGCTGGTTATCTTTCAGGTTGAAACTGCCAATTGCCTTGGACGAATTATTGAGAACATACAGATCAAGATCGCCATCCTTATCATAGTCAAAGAATACAGCATTCGTAGAGTTTGCAGGATCATCAATGCCATATTCTTTAGCCTCTTCAGTAAAAGTAAGGTCATGATTATTGATATACAGTTCATTACGTCTGTCATCACCATCCATATTGCCAGAATGACAAACATATATATCTGTCCATCCGTCGCCATTTACATCAGCAAAACAAACACCTGTCGACCAGTTTCCTTTCCCTTCAGTGCCCGATTTCTCCGAGATGTCTTCAAATTCAAAATTTCCTTTATTCAGGTAGAGTTTGTTGAGACCCATGTTTGCAGTCATGAAAATGTCCAGAAGTCCGTCATTATTTACATCACCTAATGCAACTCCTCCTCCGTTATAGAAATTCCTGTAGGTATAAATATTGAATTTTGTCTGAAGCTGCTTTTCGTAATCGAGGTGATTGACGAAATCAGCATGGGTTTCACTTGACGGCAATAAGGTAAACAGGTGATCACCTGTAGGTTTACTGCAACCGGATATGAAAAGCGGCAGTATAACCCAAACTAACTTCTTAAGTGCCTTATATTGTAAAGGGTATTTTATCATTCCGGCTTTTTAATATCTGTACTAATATTTGTTGTGTCTGTAGTTGAATTAGCCCAGTCATCTTTTTTCACTGATAAGTCGGTAAATACAGCCCAAACATAGATATCACTTTCCTTAAATATTGTAATTCGCCTGTTCCCGTTCACTTTTATATATGCTGCTCCGTACTTTGGATGTCTGACCTTGATAAATCCTTCTCCATAGACCTCTTCATACCATCTTAATACATCAAGCTCCAGGTTGTCAGACGACAGTTTTTTGTTCCATGGTGCCCATCCTTTATAAGAAAACTTTACAGGCATTTCGGAAATATTACCATTGGTAAACCTGGGATAGAAATTCATGAGAGCCGGGTATTTAAGTTCCTTTTTAATCTCATACTGAACAGTTGTATTTGTAGGTCCCTGGCGTACTATTCCTCTTTTGTTAAGATCCCAGCACCTGGTATAAAATGTCTTTTCGGGCATGCCCAGGTAGATACCCATGAATATTGAATCATATCTCACACCGCTTGAAAGCTCATGCTTTAACATCCTTTTATATCTAGCTCTTGGTGAGCACCCTGAGAATAAGTATCCTGTAACGATTATCAGGATAATCAACACATTCCTTGTCTTCATAATATTATGTCAGTATTTATAAAATTGCAGCCTTTCATTATTTATTGCTACAGTTATCATGTGTATTCCATTTATTTCGATCTCTTTCAGGTCGCGGATTTGCCCAATTGTAGATATCCCTGACCTTTTTGGTGATACAGATTGAAATGTTCCATCCCCGTTTCCTTTTAAAAAGAGTCCGTAGCTCGCATCATTGATACCGGTTTCAGGTTTTGCCCTGTATTGATTACCGCCCAGCAATATATCACATTTCCCATCCTTATCGAAATCATCGGCCAGAATTGCATACACGGGTGAGAATTGAGCCTCAACAGGCAGTGGAACGATATGGAAGGAATTATTCCCTGTATTTATTAATGCACAACTCTCCATTACCCTGGCATAAAGTACTAATGAGCGCTGAAGTACTTCCGGTGAAAAGATATCCTCAATAGTCGCATCCTTATAGTCAGCAAACTTTTTATACTTTCTTTCAAGCGAAGGAATTTGTTTTACCAGGTCATCCTTCATGGCTACCGGGTAGGATTTGTCCCCGTTATATGTACATATAATCTGTTCTATATTTCCATTCTTGTCAAAATCATTAACATACATGGTTACAGGCTTTGCCTGCTGAAGCTTTAAAATGCGAATTTAATCCGTTGTTGCCCAGGATAAAGTCCATTTTCCCATCACCATTCAGGTCACTTGCCACTATTGTATGCCACCATCCATCGGTTCCCGAAAGGCCAAATGTGGCAGATTCATCCCTGAAAGTGCCATTATTATTTATCAGGACCCTGACAGGCATCCAGTCGCCAACAATGATAATATCCTGGTCCCCGTCATCGTCAATATCTGCCCATTCCATGTCTGTTATCATTCCTGTGCCAGTCAAAGAAGGTGCTATTTTTTTTGTTGCATTGGTAAAATGTCCATGTCCGTCATTCTCAAGCAGGTACCCATTAACAGGCAGATCCATAGTCAAACGGACGTACACGTATCCCTATAAAAAGATCAATATCCCCATCTTTATCAAAATCTGCGGGTCTTACGCAGGAGGAACTTTCATATTTTCCTGCCGGCAGTATTTGAGGGGACTTTACAAAATGTCCTTTCCCGTCATTAAGGTATAATCGATCGCTGAGAGCTGATGAGCTTGAAGGAAATTCATTCCCTCCGCTGGCCACATACAGATCCTGGTCACCGTCTCCATCGGCATCGAAAAAAGCACAATCAGTGTCTTCGGATATTTTATCAGCATTAAAAAGTAACTCGCCGGTCCTAATGAAGTGTCCGTTATTTCTCTGTATGTAAAGGGACCCGGGGGAGTTTTTTGCACCACATATGTAAATATCTGCCAGTCCGTCACCATTCACATCTCCTTTAGCAACATGCGGACCTTCATCAGATATCATCTCAAACAATAATCGGTCACGGTCAAAGTCCGCAAAATCATTCTCCCTGTGAATAAAATCAAGACCTTCAATACCAGGAATCTTTTGAAACAGGGTAGGGGATACTCTCTTATTCTCTAATATATATTCTGCATTTGACTCCTTTTCATTAAGGTTTAAAAACTGGTTAGCCTCAATTTTTTTTAGTACGGAGCTCTTGCCGTCTGGCCAGCAGACAGTCAAAGAATCTATCAGTCTGCATGTGTCCAGTCCAAAGTGAAGCCGGTTATCGACAGTTGACTGAAAGCCCCGGGCCGGTACCTGTTCCAAATAATTTGTTTTCCCATCGTAGTATAAGGTTACCTCCGCACCTATGGCCGCTGTGTTTTTTCCATTACCCCTTAGACTGACTGAAAGATAATTTGAATTCTGCCTTTTATCTGATTCATTCCTGTAGATCAGTGGAGGCATATTGACGGTGTTAACAACTAGATCAAGATCACCATCATTGTCCAGATCTCCATAGGCTGCTCCATTTGAAAATGAAGGGATATCAAGGCCCCATTGTCCTGAGAGGTTTGTAAAGGTGAGATTCCGTTATTATGAAAGGCATAGTTTGGAACTTTTACAGAGGGTATCATATCAATGATCCTTAAGGATTGCCTTTTTCTCAGTCTTAATTACAGATCTCATCATAGATGGGATCGGAATAGAAATCAGGTAATCCCTGTCAAGAAGATCCTTATATATTCCGTTTGCGACATAGATATCTTTCCATCCATCATTATCCAGATCCATAATAAGAGCTCCCCAGCTCCAGTCTGTACTACTGACACCGCTTAATCTTCCTATCTCACTGAAAGTTCCGTTGTAGTTATTCAGCTGGAGGACATTTCTGGCGAACTGGTGATAATAGCCCTTATTTACCTTATCCTGATACCTCTCCCAGGTTTCAAAAAGCGCTTTGGTTTTAAGTCTGGCATTATCTTCCGGTGTCATCTCAGTTGCAAAAATCTCCGGGTATAGCCGTCATTATTGATATCAGCCATATCTCCGCCCATCGCACCCAGACTTATTTCACGCATTTGATCCTCCAGCGATTCGGTAAAAGTGCCGTTCTTATTGTTTATATAAAGGTAATCCCGTTCAAAAAAATCATTTGAAACATAAATATCGGGCCATCCATCGCGGTTAACATCGCCTACACTTACACCAAGGCCAAAGCCAATCTTACTGCCATAAATCCCGGCTTTTTTACTGACATCAACAAAATGACCATTATCATTTCGGTATAGTTTATTTGCACCCAGGGTATCCCTGATGTTTCTCGTGCCCTCTCTTATATCAAATTCGCTAACAGAATGAAAGGAGTTATTTAGCAGATAACAGTCCAGATCGCCATCACGGTCATAATCAAAAAAGCATGCATGATTTGACAGTCCCAGGTCAGCAAGGCCATACTCAGCTGCTTTTTCGGTAAAAGTGAGATCACCGTTATTTATGAACAGTTCATTATAGCGATGTCTGCCCCTGGATCGCCCGATTTACATACATATATGTCGGGCCATCCGTCACCGTTCACATCGGCAATACTGACACCGGTTGACCAGACACCGTCGCATCCTACACCTGCCTTTTCTGTGATATCCTCAAATACAAAATTTCCTTTATTTATATATAATTTGTTGCCTGTCAGGTTTCCGCAAAAATATATATCAGTCAGTCCGTCATTGTTAAAGTCGCCAAGTCCTACGCCGGCGCCGTTATAAAAGTTACGGTAGGTATAGGTATTGTACTCTTCGGTATACTCAAGTTGATTCAGGAAATCAATATGTGTCTGCCTGCTGTTAACAGAGTGTAAACAGAGGCTTGTCAGATTTATGAGAGTGCCTACTCTTACATGAAGTCACCAAAAAGGATATCATTATCAACGCACGCACAAAAACCTCTTAACCTTATATATCGCATATTTTGGGGTAAGCATATTTAACAATTGGTTGCTTCATATTCCGTAAAAAGAAAGAGAGCAAGCAAATATAATAATTGCTTGCTCTCTTAAAGAATTTATTTAATATTTATTACTAATAACCTGGGTTCTGAACAAGATTAGGGTTAGCAGCTAAGTTTATCTCTACCAATCGGGAATAGTTTCAGATAGTCGCCGGTTGTTTTAAGAACATCACCGACATTATGGAATGGGAGAGCCCATTCATCATTACTGTTCCAGAATCCCCAGCGGATGAGGTCCTGACGTCTGTTATGTTCAAAAACCATTTCACGTCCCATTTCATTGAACAGTTCACCACCAGCTACATACAGGACCGTCCATATCAAAGCTAACCGGGCCATCGAGAGAGGTAAGGTCGTTAAACCTGCCCTTGCCCTGATCTGGTTAACAAGAGGTAATGCAGCTGCTGTGTTGCCAGTGTGCCACAAAGCTTCAGCTTTCATAAGCAGGACATCAGCATAGCGGAATAATGGCAAAGTCATTATTCATATTATCAGTTGCGCCAATTTCAAATTCCCATTTGCCAATTCTGACACCTGACTGACGCCATGCCTGCGGACCAAGTTCATTTATCTGGCCGGCTGTTGAGCCTGTATTACCGAAATTAACCGGTTTTCCATCAGGGTCGTTTGCATCGGCACCATCGTCAATGACTTTTGATCCGGCTGAATGTATACTGATATCCGGCAAGGAAATTACCTCTTCTTGCTGCTGGTCCATCAACGGTACCTGCATCACCTTTTCTGAGATCATTATCGCTATAGGAATTATAGAATTCCTCGAGAGTACAGAAACCATTCCATGGCTGAGCTGTAAGGTTATAGGTATACTGGCTTCCATAATGCAGAGTCTGCATGTCGAGGTTAAAGCCCTGGAAGAAGATCTGATCATAAGGAATGGCAAAGATAAACTCTTTTGAACCTTCGTTCTTGGCATTGAAGTTGGTAAAATAATTTGCTTCAAGTGAATATTTCCGGAGTTGATCACTTCGTCGCATGCTGTAATAACTTTATCCCATTGAGTTGTACCTGAATAAACACCGGCATTAAGGTAAAGCTTAGCCAGCAGGGTCATTCCTGCATAGTAGTTCATACGGCCATAAGTGGTTCCGTCGACGTTTTGAGAAAAGGGAACTGATTCTTCAAGGTCAGTAACAAGGTTATTATAGACTGTTGCACGATCAACTGTTGGAGGGGTGGCGTCTGCATTGGCAAAATCGGTTACCCATGGTACATTGCCATACAGGTCAAGAAGCTGCCAGTAGAAGAAACCGCGTACAGCCTGAAGTTCAGATATATAAGTAGCAGCTGATATTGCATCTACCTGACCATTATCTGCAAGCGATCTGGAACTGATAGATAAGACGGTTGGCAGTATTAACACCACTGATAACAGAAATCCCATGCAGATCCCATATCATTATCTTCAAATTTCCATGAGTGCAGATGGAGTCTTCTCCAGTTACCACCATCATCCCAGTCGGAACCCCTTGTTGGAACAACCATTTCATCCGTGGTAGCTTCCTGAAGGTTAAATACAGCACCTGATGCATAACCTCCAAACTGGGTATAAGCAGCACCCAATGCAGATACGAATTGTGCATCAGTCTTAAAGAAATTATCGGGAGTAACTTCACTATAAAGTTTTTCATCCAGATTGGTACATGATTGGCTGAAAGCTGTCGCAATAAGCACAACCAATATAAATCTTAGCTGGAAAAATGTTTTTTTCATATTATATCTTTCTTTTGTTTTCATGTCTCATTCATTTTCAGGATTAAAAAACAATGTTTGCACCAAAAGTTACGGATCTGGTCCTGAACCATGTATTCCTTCTGTCGACACCCGGTACAAGTGGGTTATTATAAGTTCCTAAGTCTGTTGCGCTATCAACATATCTTGGGTTTGGATCGACGCCTTTATATTTGGTAATATAGAACAAATTGTTACCAGCCAGATAGACTCTTATTTTGCTGAATGGGGAACTTTTTGGCAGATTAAAGTTGTAACCCAGACTCATGTTATCTAGAGAAACAAACGAAGCATTTTCCACATACAAACTGGATAAGGTACCAGATGTTACCTTAAGAAGTTCTCCATTGGCATTTCTCAAATTTGTTGTTGTTTTAGGCAGGTTATAAGAACTGATATATGCCGGTACTTCGTAGAAACCACGGAATGAGTTAATCAGATCATGACCGAACACACCCCGGAAGAATACATTCAAATCCCAGTTTTTGTAAGTAACTGTAGTTACCGAATCCCATAAGGAATTTAGGTAAGCCGTTACCTGTAATTGTACGGTCAGCAGCATCAACCTGCCCATCGCCATTTACATCCTTGAAGATAAAGTTTCCGTCTGCGTCAATTCCTTCATAGACATAAGTCAGTAACTGTCCGATAGGTTTACCTTCTTCTACTCTTACGAGTGGAGTCTGGTTCTGTCCGGGAGAGCCCATGTCACCCAGATCCTGAACACCATACTTCAGATCAGCACCATTAAATGTGCCTGAGAGAGATACAAGTGTATTCTCAAGTATATAAGAAGGAGTAAGTGTGAAACTGTAAGAAAAATCAGACTTATTAATTACATTATAAGTCATAGAGAATTCAAGACCACTACTCTTTATCTTACCGAGGTTCATCCATGCCTGGCTATAGAGGTTTGGAGGAACAGGAACCTGGTACTGGAAGAGAAGGTCAGTGGTTGTTCTAGTATAGAAGTCAAATGAACCTGACATTTTACCTTTCCACAGTGAGTAATCAAATCCTGCGTCAAATTCTCCTTTTTTCTCCCATTTAAGGTCTGCGTTTGCATTACTTACAGGAGAGTATCCCGGAACAAATACACCATTGTAAAAGAAGTTACCCTGAGGTCCGAGACGGAGTAATGAGAGGTAACTATCTCTGGGCTGGTTACCGGTAAGACCGTAGTTTGCCCTGATTTTGAGGTTATCAATGAAACTCACATTAAGGAGACTTGAAATATCAACTCCACCGCTGATAGCTGGGAATATTCCCCATTTTTCAGCAGTACCAAACCTTGAGGATCCTTCATACCTGGCACTTGCTGCAACAAACCACATATTGTTTATATTCAGGTTAACGCGGCCGAAGAATGCAATAAGCTTATTGGAATTCTTGTAGCTTGTTATTGTACCTTTTCCGTTTTTAAAGTCGAGAGCAGCACCAAGGTTGTTAAACGTAAAGTCATCGGTAATAAAATCACCACCCTGCGCATAAAAACCCTCGTAGGTAAAATCCTGATAAGAGTAACCACCCAATACGCTAAGGTTTATTGATGAAGTGATATCGCCTGTATAGTGTACAGTTGATTCGAACAATCTGTTTTCCTGTGCATTTGAGCTTCTTGATGCAAGACCGTTCCTGTTCATACCTCCCCAGTAATCATGTGAATTATAATAAACACCGCTCAGATCACCACTGTTCTGAATTGAATAAAATGCATCAAGAGTCAGTCCGTTTATGATTTCATAGGTACCTTTAAGAGAAAGGTTAAGAACCCGGTTCATACCTTCATTTTTATTAAGATCAAGGATGGCAACAGGGTTGTAATAATCAAAAAGTACCTGTTGGAAATATCCTCCATATATGTCGTATGCAGCATCGGTGCTTTTGACTGGAGCTGTAGGATTATAGATCGTTGCATACCTGAAGGCATTATTAAAGCCATACTGCGATTTCTTTTCAGTTGCACCCATATTCAGGTCAAGTGTCAGATGGTCATTTATAGCTTTTTGTGTTATATTGATCCTTCCGTTAAGCTGTTCATTGCCGGTATGGATCATAACACCCTGAACATTACGATAGTTGACTGATGCACGGTAACTTGTCTTATCACTTCCACCCGACATTGAGATATTGTGTACCTGTGAAATACCTGTTTGTTCTATCTCCTTAAACCAGTCAGTATTCTGACCAAAATCAGTTCCTACCGGACTTGCTGCCCCCTGGTTGACTTCATCCCTTAGAGCTCTCCATTCGGTGGCATTCATGACATCGGTGTTCTTGGCAACCATATCGGCTGTTACATAAAAATTATAGTCTACAACAGCTGTTCCTTTTTTACCTTTTTTAGTGGTAACCAGGATAACACCACTGGAACCTCTCGTTCCGTATATGGATGCAGCAGAACCGTCTTTCAGCACGTTGATTGATTCAATATCGTTAGGGTCCACGTTGTCAAGTGATCCACCAACCACACCGTCAATAACAACAAGTGGCCCGAGGTTTGCACCGATAGTGCTCAAACCCCTGAGGCGGATGTCGTATGAACCGTTAGGGTCACCACCAGGCTTACTGATGGAAAGTCCGGAAACTTTACCCTGTATCAGCTGTACCGGGGTTTCCACATTACCTTTGTTGAACTCGTCGGAGGTTACACTGGCAATAGAACTGGTTATCTCTTTCTTTTTCTGAGTTCCATATCCGACAACAACCACCTCTCCGAGAGAACTTGCTGAGGGAACCATAGATACATCGATTGTTGTCTTGGACCCCACTACTATGTCCTGAGTTGTGTAACTGATGAAGGTGAACTCCAGCACAGCTCCAGGACCGGAAACTGATATGCTGTAGCTCCCATCACTTCCACTCATAGTTCCTGTGGTTGTGCCCTGGAGAACAATATTTACACCAGGCATGGGACTTCCGTCTTCGGAAGTTACCTTACCTGTAACTGTTCTTTGCTGTCCAAAGGCCAGGCTGATTGCAAAGCCAAAAAGGAGAAGGGAAAGAATACTCCTCCTAAATAAAAATACAGATTTTCGCAAAGTTACCATAGTTAAATTCATTTAGGTTAGTTAAAATAGATTATACAATAAGTCAATTTAAATTTGATTAGTATTATTAATAAGATAAATTTTTGTGATCCCCGTAAAAATATAAATCTCGATGTGTGATCATAATTAGGATAGTGCCTACTGTTAAAACAAACTTAATGTAATTAATCCATAAGTTAAAATATTTTAACATATTTTTTTTAATTTAACACTTATTATCTTCCATCCAAGCTTAAACCAGCAGTTCATTTGAATCAGTTTATGCAGTTTATATTCAGGCTAGTGTTTCACAAAGTTGTTCATGGATTTCACTGTCATTATAAATGTTAATTTAAATTACATTATTTTAGTTTATAGGTGAATATATTTAGAAATACCTCTCCGGCAAAGCAGTCTGTTTATAATTTGCCCCGTATTCCTGCCTTATTATAAGTTTTATAGATGACGAAGCACTAAATGAACGATATGGTTTCTATGTTGTTAATATAATCATTAGGTTTTTTATAATTGCTGAGTTATATTTGCGTATAAGGCTTATTCTGATATACCTTTATTTATATGTTTAAAAATAATCAAGCAAAAAAATGAAAAAACTCTTATTCTTATCCTCTCTTTTGCTGTTTTGTGCACTCAGTTCAATGAACGCTCAACAGACAACTCATTCAACAGAAAAAAAATATCCTGAACTGGAAAAGATGACACCGGGTATGACCGAGATATGGGAACCTGAAGTGAAGATCATCCAGCCTGGAGCGACGAACAGTGATGCGCCTTCAGATGCCATTGTTCTGTTCAACGGTGGTGATATTAATTCAGAATGGACTGATAGCAGGGGTAACCCCTCGAAGTGGATTGTACAGGATGGGGCTCTTGTTTCTGTTAGGGGGGCAGGCGTTATAAAGTCAAGAAGGAAATTTACCAATTTCCAGTTGCATATTGAGTGGAAAACTCCGTCTGAAGTAACAGGCGAAAGTCAGGGCAGGGGAAACAGCGGTGTCTTTTTACAGGAGCTGTATGAGGTGCAGGTGCTCGATAGTTATAATAACCGGACGTACAGAAACGGTCAGGCAGGCAGTATATATAAACAATATGCTCCACTGGTAAATGATTGCAGGAAGCCGGGAGAATGGCAGACCTATGATATTATTTATACAGCACCTACTTTCGGAAGTGATTCAACATTATTCAAAACACCTCCCAGGGTAACAGTGCTTCAGAACGGGGTATTGATTCAGAATAATGTAAGCCTGAGGGGGCCAACAGAGTATATCGGAATTCCTGAGTATTTCATCAGGAAACATGGTGCAGGGAGCCTTGTTCTTCAGGATCATGGCAACCCGGTTGCATTCCGTAATATATGGATAAGAGATCTTTAGATTTCTTAATATGTTGTTAAATATACTTTATGATGGTTCACTTAATTTTAAAATTATTAATTTTATCAATCAAACATAAATTTAAATTTACCTGGAAATGAAAGAAAATTCAAACAAAATTACACGCCGGAACTTCATTGGGACTACCGGTGCTGTAGCTGCAGGTCTGACTATATTGCCCAGCTCCGTGGTGAGTGGTCTTGGTCACAAGGCTCCCAGCGATAAACTGAACATTGCTGTCGTTGGTATTGGTGGCATGGGTAATTCAAATCTTAAAAATGTCAAGCCTACAGAGAACATCGTAGCTCTATGTGATGTTGACTGGGGTTATGCCAAGAGGGTATTCGATGCTAATCCTGATGCTAAGAAATTCTGGGACTGGCGTAAGATGTATGATGAGATGGGCAAATCGATTGATGCTGTTATAGTTGCAACTGCGGATCATTCTCATGCAGGTGTTGCTGCACATGCAATAACACTGGGTAAACATGTTTATTGCCAGAAACCGTTAACCCATACTGTATATGAATCAAGGTTATTAACTCACCTGGCAAAGGAATATAAAGTTGCCACCCAGATGGGTAACCAGGGAGCATCTGGCGAAGGAGTAAACCTTACAACAGAATGGATCCACCATGGTGAAATTGGTGAAGTACGTAGAGTCGAAGCTTTCACTGATCGCCCGATATGGCCACAGGGTCTTAATGTTCCTCCCGGAGAATGGGTTCCCGATACTCTTAACTGGGACCTCTTCATCGGACCAGCTAAAATGCGTCCATATAATAGCATCTATACTCCATGGAACTGGAGAGGATGGTGGGATTTCGGTACTGGTGCTCTGGGTGATATGGCCTGCCATATACTGCATCCGGTATTCAAGGGCCTGAACCTGCAATATCCGATCCAGGCCCAGGGAAGCTCAACATTGTTGCTTACCGATAGTGCACCAAATGCACAGATGGTGACACAGGTTTACCCTGAAAGACAAGCTCCAAAAGGTTCAAAGGTTAAGTTACCCGAAGTTACCGTAACATGGTATGACGGTGGTCTGCAACCTACAAAACCTGAAGGATGGCCAGCAGGTAAAAACATGAATGACGCTGGTGGAGGAGTTCTCTTCCATGGTACAAAAGATACTCTGGTATGTGGTTGCTATGGAAAAGATCCATGGTTACTATCCGGACGTGTTCCTAATGTTCCTAAGACAGAGAGAAGAGTCGCCAATGCAATGTCAGGTGGTCATGAAATGGATTGGGTACGCGCATGTAAGGAGAGTCCTGAAAGCAGGGTTCCTGCCAAATCAGATTTCGCAGAAGCCGGACCATTTAACGAAATGGTGGTTATGGGCGTTCTGGCTGTAAGACTTCAGGGTCTAAATAAAGCACTCAACTGGGATGGACAGAAAATGGAATTTACTAACATTGGTGATGATGATGCAGTCAGACTGACTGTTTCCGATAACTTTAAGATTGTTGACGGAGATCCTAAGTTTGACAGGCCAAATATCAAGATGAATGCAAAAGAATTTGCAACTGAAATGATTAAGCATACTTATCGTAAAGGATTTACTTTACCTGAGATGCCGGTATAATTTTTACAGGACAGAGGCTATTTTTGCCTCTGTCTTTTTATTATTAATTTTTATTTTATAATTCTTGTTATGAAGTTAGTTAACATTATTTTGTCATCAGCACTTGTCATTGGATTGGCAACATCATGCGGATCAAATAAAAAGCCGGCTGCAAAAGATGATGGTTTTGTATCAATATTTGACGGCAAAACCACTACAGGCTGGCGTGGTTATGATAGCACTGCTTTCCCGAAAAAGGGATGGGAAGTTGTTGACGGGACGCTTCACTGCATCGGTTCAGGAAATGGTGAAGCCGGTGGTGAAGGCGGTGATATTATTTACGATAAAAAGCTTTCCAATTTCGAACTTCAACTGGATTGGAAGATCTCAGAAGGAGGAAACAGTGGAATCTTCATCCTCGCACAGGAGATTGACAGTGTGCCAATCTATGAATCAGCTCCCGAAATGCAGATCCTCGATAATGACAGACATCCCGATGCCAAACTCGGTAAAGATGGTAACCGCATGGCAGGGTCTCTTTATGACCTGATACCTGCAAACCCCCAGAATACCAAACCGGCCGGTGAATGGAATCATGTAGATATTCTTTGCTACCAGGGAACGGTTGTATTCTCACAGAACGGTGCTCACGTAGTCGAATTTCATCTTTGGACTGAGGCATGGAAGAAAATGGTCGAGGATTCAAAATTCAAGGATTGGCCAATGTTTCTCGATCCGGCCCATGAAGGTTATATTGGTCTCCAGGATCATGGTAATGATGTATGGTTCAAAAACATCAAGCTTAAAATCCTGTAATTATATTTTGTCCTTAAAATATTAGAAAGCTGTCTCACGATTTGAGACAGCTTTTTTTTGCCTCATTGTGCCTCCCCTGATCCTGACAGTCCTATTTCCTCAGCCACCTCTCTCATGCCCATAATGCAGTCTGTAATAAGCTCTTCCAGTTCAACACCCAGCATCCCGGCTCCTTTTTCGATCACTGACCTGTCAACACCTGCAGCAAACCTTTTGTCATTCCATTTCTTTTTTACCGACCGGGCTTCCATATCGAGAACACTCCTCGAAGGCCTGACCAGCGCGCTTGTTGTAACCAGTCCGGTCAGCTCATCCATTGCAAAAAGCGTTTTTTCAAGTAGCGATAATGGTTCAACATCAGTAACAATTCCCCATCCATGACTTATAACAGCACGTATATACTCATCAGGCCAGTTATTTTCCTTTAATATTTTTTCCGTCATTTTACAGTGCTGTTCAGGATACATTTCATAATCAAGATCGTGGATCAATCCAATAATTCCCCATTTATCAATATCTTCTCCGGATTTATTTGCCATGTACCTCATGACGCCTTCGACAGAAATAGCATGCTTCAACAAGCTCTCTGATTTATTGTATTTTTTGAAAAGTTCCATCGCCATCTGGCGGGTTGGTATTATTTCCGGCATTTGTAGAAAGGTTTTTTATGATTATAGTATTTTCATCTCCCTATCCTGATAACAGGTACTGTCTTGTTAATTGTGGCACCCCTGATATTCAGGTAATAAAGAGATGGAACTAATTTCACATCGCTGATTTCAATTATATTGTCACCACTGATGATATCTCTTTCAACATCGTATACCTTAACTCCGTTTACATTGGTAATGCTAATATGTATCCTGTCAGCATATGGTGCATTAACAAAAATAGAAAAATGATCGTGGAATGGATTAGGATATAAGCTAAGGTTTTCTATTATACTGGTATTCTCGAGATTTACATATAAGGTGTCATTCGAAACATAATCATCATTATTATCTGTACCATAAATCTTTATATCGTATAATCCATATTTAGAGAGGTTCAGTTTTGATTTAAATGATACAGATACACTATCACTATATGGCAGTATGTTTTCCTCAAAATGTTCTGTTACAGGTGCATACTGACCATTGACACTATAAGCCAGATTAAATCCGTTAAGCACTTCTGCACCACGGTTCAGTACCTTTGCGGTGACTGTTTCATAGCCGAATCTCTCTTTCTGAATTGGTGTAACTATCCGTGCTACTTCAAGATCTGTCTTTACATATTTAACCGATCCTTCGCCTGCAAAGTCGATCATGTCAACCCAGGCACAATCTGATCCTGAAGACTGGGTGTTGTCCTTGTAGTATTTCCATTCAAAATTATTAACTCCGGCAGGAACAGCAATAACTTTCTTTGTCCATGGCACATCCCCTGATTTTTTAAATACCTCAGTGCCATTCAGGCTGAATGACAGGAAATCATAGTTGAGCTCAGAAGATACTTTGTAATAAAATCTAAGTGAATCCGGTTCAGGGTATACTGTTCTTATTACCAGCGAAGTAGATCCATTATGGTCGATAGGGCCGGACCTGGCAGCAAAACTACCGTCCAGGGAACCTCCTTCTGTAATTATCCATGGAACAGTACTTATATTGATCCATGGAAATACTGAGAATGAAGCAGTTTCAAAACTTTCCCTGATTCTGCCTACCCTGAATGTAAAGTTCTTACTTATAAGATATGGTGTACAATCCAGGGTGGATGTAAGATATATATAACTCCCTGTTGCAGATTTATCAGAGATTTTAACAATAACAGGTATTTCTGTAATATCTCCGAACTGAAGAACTCCTGATTTCACGCTGGGTTCAACTACTGTCATGTTTTCATTTGTACTTATAACAGAAAGATCCCCGTTAATATCACTTGTTCCAAAATTTCTGACCCTGAATATAAGGCTGAGTGTCTCCCCCGGATCTGCAACATTGTTACCGTTCCCCATGCTTGAGTCGTCAATTATATAGTTAATGATCTGCAATTTAGGGGCATGTACTGTTATGTCTATTGTATATTGTTTTTCAGTCTTCAGATCCGTAAGTGTAAGAGTTACAGGTATTACTTCCAGATCGGGGACATTGCCGGCAATTGTAATTTCCAGCTTATCGGACAGTTCTATTTCGGATTTAGAAGCAAGTGTTCCGATATAGACTGAGTCGTTGTTAATAGATATCAAGCCCGATGTTGTGGAAATCTTCCCATATACATTGTGTGCATCTGTAGATCCGAGGTTGCTTATTTTGACACTGAGGAAGATATTTTCCCCATAATCTGCTGCTTTATTGTTATTACCATTAATATCATTGATGCCAGTAGAGTTCAGATTAAGAAACTCTTCTTTTACATCTGATATCTGGATTGTCTTTATCAACGGGCGTTTGTTCTGGCCTGTCAGGACAAATAGTACCGAATCATCTTCTAATGATGGCAGTTGAAGTGTAACCGAACCGGTAGCACTTGCGAATTTGGCATCACACAGAGTGTCTGAATGAGTGAAAGCAGCATATGAGAACGGATCAACATCAAGAGTGACTGAAGTCAATCCGTTTGGAAGTGTGTCGGGCAATGTAATGTTAAAGATATGTGGCGTTCCTGTAATAGGGATGACACTTGGATCGCCGATAAGGTTATATGTTTCCCAGTAATATTTTTTTCTGACAGTGTTGCTTGCACTTACGGCAAGGTTTCCTGCATAATTGATCTGTCCCATCGTGAAATACCAGTCTGAAGGAGACTCTCCATGCGTATGGAACAGCCTGTCATACGCACCCAGTCCGGTTTCTTCATAATGTGGATCTGCAGTTATTGAACCTGGTCCCAGCGACCAGAAGTAATCCTCGTCCCAGTATGAATCATTAGAACATCCTATGAATCCGATAGCCCCTTTATTCCTGCTGAGTACCATGGAATTACCGAAAGAGGCTTTAATATTAAACTGGGCGGTCCTGCAAGCATTGCTTATAATAAAAGGATACATGTATTTGTTGGTCAATAAGGGCAGGTCATCCACCAGAATGCCTGTTGGAGTATCCGGTAGCCCGTTATTGATGTGGAGCCAGCCGGAAGCATCCCCGTGACCGGTATAATTAATGAAAGAGGTGCCACGATTAATAAGATCAATAATTGAATCTTTTTCAGTGTATGACTGTGGATAATAAAAGTGATTTTCGTGGATACTATTAGCCTGAGTAAGGTAATTGGTAATTGCATATTTGACCTGTCCGTTCATGTAATCAGCATGTTCTGCATCATACCCGGTAAATACCAGGGCTTTAGAATAAAAGTTATTGTTAACAGCAAAGTCAGCTTTTTCGTACTGGATTATTTTTTTTACAACTGTGTTTAATTCTGAAGTGTCAGCCACAGGCAGACGTCCGATATACATCTCAGGTATATAATCACCATTTCCGGTGAATTCACCATAATACATATCAGTAACATTACCTGTTCCACCGGCTCCATAATATGGGACATGATTTACATCTCCAATGATCAGAAGATATTCAGGTGGTGGATCATCCGTAGTAGAATTATTGTAAATCTTTGTAAGCGTATCTTTTAATTCTGTATACGTATTTCCTGCCAGACCCTTACCCTTATACAAAACAGTAACCCTGAATCCTTTTTGTATCTTCCACTTAATAAACGGTTTAAGCTGCTTTTTAAATATTGAATCAGTGATGATTATCATCTTAAGCGGCTTATTGGAAAAACCAGGGATTACCTCAGCCTTATTAAAATTAAGTACTCCTTCTGAAAGGGACTGTGCGAAAGGAATTGATTCAGAAGATAGTGACCTGGCGACACTTATATCAGGGGAAGTGAAAATAATCTCAACCTTCATGGATGTTATTATATCCAGCCTGTTTTTGCGTGGATCATAACGCACTGGATATATATAGAGAGTAGATAAAGTGGAGTTTCTTACTTTCCCGATCTTTTCAATTCTTACTGTGTCAGAACTTATAAGCCCCTTGTGGTTATATAGTCTCCTGTCGAGAACAAAACCATGGTTCCCTTGCTGGGTATTCTTTGTTCCTTCTTCCTGTGCAGGGTAAAGGATCCCTCCAATCTTATCTCCTGACGGCTTTATGCTCCTGGTTTTAATTCCTGTGATCTTAATTCTGTAATCCGACCCTTCAGGTATGGATATAAGCCTGCTGAAGACAGGGAGCTCTGGTTTCCCTGGTGCAACAGTATGAATATGACCAGGGGCAGATAGTCTGAAGTATGTACTGTCAGCAATATTAATGTTAGCTATATCAAGTTCAGGCAATGCATAATTTATCGTGATTGATTGATTACCTGAAATAGCATAAACTTTCTGCAAAGTATCACCTAAACGATATTTGTGACTTTTATCTGTCTGCCCCCAGGCTGATACTGTTAATAGCAAAACCACTGTTAAGGAAACAGTCTGTTTATTTTTCCCTAAACGCATCAATGTTAATTAATTAACGCTTACCTAAATTCTGATGGAAAGTTATTAAAAATTCAATAATAACTCTTTACAAGCCGAATAAATTTGATTAAAAATTAAAATTATTAAATTTATGACGATTATAGGTATTTCATAATTGGTGATTAAAATCTTTAAAAATCGGAGTATGGGTAAGTTATATATATTAATATTAACCTTAATAGTTTTAACTATGAGCATGCCGGGTTACTCTCAGGAAACTCCTGAGTATGATAAAATTAATACTTCAGATGGGGTAGTGGAAATGCACTTTCTGGGGCATGGTTCACTTATGTTTAAAGTGAATGGTTATGTTATTTTTATTGATCCTGTCAGCGCTTACGGTGACTACGAATTCCTGCCAAAAGCAGACATGATACTGGTCACTCATGATCACTATGATCATCTCGATGTAAAGTTGATAGGTGAAATAAAGAAGGAAGGAACTGTAGTTTTCTGTAATGAGGCATCGCTGCCAAAGATCCCATGGGCAATGGGTATGAAGGCCGGTGACAGGCAGGAGATAAATAATATTGTAGTTGAAGCCGTTCCTGCTTATAATATTGTAAATGAACGTGAACCGGGTCAGCCTTTTCATCCCAAAGGTGTAGGCGTGGGATATATCCTGACAATAGGGGAGAAGAGATTCTATATAGCCGGTGATACTGAGAATACACCTGAAATGAAGGCGCTTAAGAATATCGACGTGGCTTTTCTGCCAATGAACCTGCCATATACCATGACACCGGCTATGGTGGCTGATGCAGCAAAAGCATTCAAACCAAAGATACTCTATCCTTATCATTACGGTGATACAGATCCGGAAGAACTGGTTAAGTTATTAAAAGACACAAATATAGAAGTCAGAATAAGAAACCTTAGGTAAAAACTTGTATATGAACATAAACAGAAGAGGTTTTATTAAAACGGGTATTACGGGTGCTGCTGGTATAGTAGCTCTCTCACCTTCAGTAATTGCTGCTCCCGGTAAAGGACAACAACAGGACATTATCTACAGGACTCTTGGGAAAACCGGTATGAAGATCCCTGTTGTCAGTTTTGGCGTGATGAGAGCAGATAATCCGGGACTTTGCAAGGCTGCTTATGAAAAAGGAATTAAACTTTTCGATACAGCACATGGCTACCAGAATGGTAATAATGAGACAATGCTTGGGAATGTTCTGAAGGATTACCCGAGGGATTCTTTTTACCTCGCAACTAAAATTAAACCCGTAGGTGTTAGTAGAGAAGGAGTCCCATCTGGTGAAACCACAGCTGAAGATTTTCTGGCTCAATTTGAGGTTAGCCTTTCCCGGCTTCAGATGGATTATGTGGATATTCTCTATTTGCATGATGTAAGAAATCCCGAATTGCTTAAATATAAGCCAATTATAAATGCAATGAAGGACCTGAAAAAAGAAGGCAAGGCTAAGTTTATAGGTTTTTCAACACATGGAAATGAACCCGGAGTAATTGATGCTGCTGCCTCACTCGATACATTCGATGTTATCCTGACAGCATATAATTTCAAACAGACATATATTGATGATCTGAAAAGTGCTATCAGGAAGGCGACAGGGGCAGGGATTGGAATTATCGCAATGAAGACATTGGCAGGTGGAGGCTTCCTGGATAAAGAGAGGACCAAGCCGATGAATACAACAGCCGCCCTGAAATGGGTACTGTCAAATAATGATATTACCACGACAATACCCGGTATGACTGATTTTGATCAGCTCGATCTTAACGCCGGGGTTTTAGCTGATATTTCTCTGACCGAGAAAGAAAGGAATGATGTGATAATCGCCCAGGCAGAAACCGGGATATATTGTAACGGGTGTACCCGCTGCATTCCTCAGTGCCCGAAGAACCTGCCGGTTCCTGACATAATGCGGGCCTACATGTATGCCTATGGTTACTCAAATACAAGTATGGCACATACTCTTCTTGGCGAATTAGAAACAGGAAAGGATCCTTGCAGTGATTGTAATACCTGTTCAGTTAAATGTGTCAAGAATTTTAACATAAAGGAAAAGATAGCAGACATATCCAGGCTTGTGGATGTTCCTGCAGATTTCCTGACTTAAGCAGTAAGAACCAGAGCAAATTTTAAATTGTAAATAGTCTAAAGAGATGAAAAACAGAATATTTTCATGGGTATTATTATTCATGCTTTTCGGTTCGGCTTCTGCCCAGGATATTACACTCCCTGAATTAAAAGGTTTTAAAAAGATAATGAACTACCCGGTTTTCGGACCGGACAACCTTTGGGACTTTATTGATGGTGCCGCAGATAATTACCTGGCTTATGGTTTTATGGACCTTCACGTGGCTGAGTATAAGAAAGGGAAGAATGTAATTAAACTGGAGGTGTATCGTCATGCTAATGACGTGATGGCATTTGGTATATACTCGACAGAACGTTCCCCTTCATTCAACTATATTAAGCTGGGCGCTCAGGGTTATGAAGTTGATGGCTCCATTAATTTTTTTAAGGGAGATTATTATATAAAGATTAGAACATATTCAAAAAGCGAGAAGATACTTCAATCTGCCGAAACACTTGCTCATGAGGTAGATAACATGCTGACAGGTAAATCTGCATTACCAGCTGTTCTATTACAATTTCCTGAAGAGGGCAAAAAGAAAAATGAGGAGATATATGTTAACGAGAGTGTCCTGGGACATAAGTTCCTGAATAAAGCATTCAAAGCAAACTATTCACTGGGGCCTGATAATTTTTCGATATTTATATTCGATTCCGGTTCGGCAGATGACTCAAGACAAATGGTTAATGCTTACCTCAAAGCAACAGATACGGAACCATCAGATATGACAGAGGGAAAATATGTTCTGAACGACGGTTATAATGGTACCATTTTCCTGGCCTGGAAGAATACAAGGATTGTTGCGATCTCAGGACTGTCAAAGGATCAGGCTGACATAGCAGATAAATACACTTCTGAAATACTCAAATAGTCAGACAGCTTAATTTCAGGGAAATATAAGAGAGTGATTGATTTTATTTTCTACCGGGGTCTATTTAAGAGCCTCAGAAAGTATTGTTTCTGTCTTTTTGAATTCCTCAGGTGTATATCCAGTACTCTGAAAAATAATTTTCCCTTCTTTTCCAATAATAACATTTCTGGGGATGTTCTGGCTTGCATACAGTTTGAAGATTTTCCTGTCAGGGTCAGGAGCAAAGGGCATGGTAAACTTTTTCTTAATGACAAAATCCTTAACCTCCTTCTCGCTGTGCTCTCTGCCAAGTATAACTAAAACAAAATAGGGGTTATCTTTATACTTGTCCCATACATCTTTCTGCAATACAGGTAATTCCTGGTTGCATGGTGGACACCAGGTAGCAAAAAAATTTATCATTATCACTTTGCCATGCAATTTGCTGATATCAATCGTCTTTCCGTCGATAGTCCTGCAGCTGAATGCCGGGGCGGTATCCCCGATTTTTGTGTATGTTGTTGTATCGGTCTGAGCACCTAAGATAGTGATAAGTGCAAGGGCAATAAAGACAGAAAGGAATATTCTCTTCATATTTTTTTATATATGTTAACTGAAATTTGTGATATGATATGCAGTATACCCGATAATTTGTTCATTAATAAAGGTATAGGTGGCAATCTGAACAATTTGATTCTTTCCAGGCACCTCCGATATCTATAGGGTGCCTGAATTCAAGGTTTTGCTTAATACTTGTGTATTCCATATCTGAGGGTTTTCCCTGTCCGACAATTGTATGACATAGATTGCAGTCCCGTGAAATTACATGTCCGTCTTCAGCCTTAAATGTTCCGTTATGACATCTGAAGCATCCGTTGGTCTCAAGGTGTCCAATGTGCTCTGGATAAACATCATAGGCTACTTTCATAGCAGGAAATGTATTTTGTTTGAACCCTTTTTCAATGGCAGCAATAGCATTGGAAATGGTATCCTTTTTCATTTGATAATATTCAGGGTAATTGGTTTTATAATAGTCAGTTATGCCATTATTAATCATCAACATCGCAGTATCTGTCGTACTGAATTTATCTCTTAGTATGTCCATCGCAACCTTCTTTATGAAAGGAATATTTTTTGATACGGCACCTGTAAGCATCGCTTTATTAAAGTAAACAGGCGGCGAATTATAGTTGTGTGACGGGCGGTTATGACAATCGATACAATCCATAGTTCTTTTGTCGGAAGCTGCAATCAGGCTGTCAGTTACCGGGTTGGCCTCATCCCTGTAGACAGTGACCTCTCCAGATTTTTTATTGGTATATTTGACATAAGTTATGTTCTCACGCTTGTCATTCTCTGATATATACTCAATATTAACATCAGGATTTATGTGCCAGTGGATTCCCTCTTTCAGTCCCAGCCCGCTGTATTCCGGACCAATCTTCATATCGAGAGATATATCCCACTCTGAATTAAGTGAGTCAGTAAGAAAGTACTTGTTGGTAACGAGCGTACGGGAATAGAATTTTTGAGGCCAGTGACATTTTTCACATGTCTCCCGGGCAGGACGTAAATCATGTAATGGCGTTTCAATTGGTCGCGGATAAGTATTTGTCAGTGTGGCATAAACCTGGCGCATACCAGATAATTTTGATTTCACGTACCATGATGCACCCGACCCTACATGGCATTCCACGCACAGTACATTGGCATGCGGAGAATTCTGATAGGCAGTGTGTTCAGGCTCCATAACCTGGTGACAGAGGGTTCCGCAGAATTCCACGGACTCGGTCATGTGATAAGCTTCGAAACTTCCCATTGTTGAGAGAACCAGGACTACTATCGTTGTTACAGTAAAAATCAGGAAAGCATTCATATGTCGAGGATCGTTCAGGTCAATAAAGGGATATCTCCCGGGACCTGCCTGTCCGCTTTTCCGTATTATTTTCCTCTGTCTTATCATGCCTATCGGAATCAGAAGCAGACCCAGTACAAGGAATCCGGGAAGAATGACGTAAATATATAATCCCAGGTTGGTATTTCCCTTGTTGAAAATAGTTGAGATAATAAAAAGAAGAATGATTAATACAAGATTAATTCCCGCTATACTTGAACCGATAATAGTGAGCCAGTTTTTTGCTGTAGAGGGTAGTTTCATATTTTATCAGTTTAGGTTTGTACAAATGAATATCCGTAAAAATATGAAAATAATGGATTATTCATTGGTTATCTTCAGGGAAATAATGCTTTTCAATTCATCATATGTATCAGTTCTAGTAAGATCAGGATGTTCTTTAACGACATTTTGTGGTGGTCTGAATAATATGCCCTGATCGGCTTCTCTAAGCATCGAGATATCATTATATGAATCACCGATTGCAATTATTTTATATTTAAGGTCTTTAAGCGCACAAACAGTCTTTCTCTTGGCATCTTCCTGCCGAAGATTATAACTTGTTATCATACCATTCTTATCTGTTGTCAGATTATGGCAAAACAGGGTTGGTCGGCCCAGCTTCTCCATCAATGGATCAGCAAACTCTACAAAGGTATCTGACACAACAATAAGTTGAAGCTTTGATCGCAGCCAGCTGACAAATTCCACAGCGCCGGGTAAAGGCTGGAGCCGGGATATAACTCTGCGCACATCATCCAGTGTAAGGCCATTGCTGTTAAGTAATTCCAGCCTCCTTTTCATGAGCACATTATAGTCACTTATGTCACGTGTAGTAAGTCTCAGTTCATCTATACCCGTTTGTTCAGCAACATTGATCCATATTTCGGGAACAAAAACACCTTCCAGATCAGAGCAGACTATATACATACCAGGTAGTCTTTCTTTTAGTTATTTAAAATGAAGCTTTTAAGTTCTTCATAGCTATTTTCAATCTTGTCAAAACTTTCTTTCTTTCCTTCAATTCCTTTTAGTGAGTCAGGAGTAACCGGTTCTGTTCCCGTGATCTCTTTTATTTCTTTAGGGAATTTTGCAGGATGGGCCGTTTCCAGTGAGATAAACAGATCCTTTACCCTGTGGGATATTTTATCAGAATGCAAATACTGCTCAATGCCATTCCAGGCAACAGCTCCATGCGGTTCCATAAGAATGTCGTATTTCTTAAGTATCTCTGATATTGTGCTCCTGGTTTCTTCATCCGAAACACTCACACCATATAATTCCTTTCTCATTCGATCCAGATCAGGTTTTTTCGTTATAATTCCATTTTCATCCATAATTCCTCCATAAGAGTGCAATAATTCTTGCCAGGTTACTGGGATGACCAACATTCATCGCATTCGAAATACAGTCGATAGAGGGAATAATTGCTTTATAAGATCCGCTTTTCAGGAATTCCGGAACTTCACGTTTGCATTTGTTGAAATAATAAACCGTTCTAACCGGTAGTCCCATTTTTGAAGCTATAAGCCCACCCATAAGATTACCAAAATTCCCGGAAGGGACACTGAAAATTGCTTTTTCATTTTGCCTTGCAGCAAGTCTCGACCAGGCATAAAAATAATATACTGATTGAGGAAGAAGCCTTCCAATATTGATTGAATTGGCTGATGACAGACTTATATGTGATAAAGTCTGGTCCCGGAATGCTCTCTTTACCATTTTCTGACAATCATCAAACTTGCCATTAACCGCAATCACACTTATGTTATCATGAAGGGTGGTCATCTGCTTTCTTTGCATAGGTGTTACTTCATTGGCAGGATAAAGAATGATTACCTTAATGTTCTTCAATCCGAAAAATGCATTGGCCACGGCACTCCCTGTATCACCTGATGTAGCCGTTAAGATTGTTAAATCCTGATTATCCCGTATGAGAAAATATTGCATCAGTCGGCTCATCATTCTTGCAGCAAAATCCTTGAACGATGCTGTAGGGCCCATGTCAAGCCTCATTATATATTTTCGATGAAATACTTTTTCAAGCGGAATGTCAAAATTATAACTCTCCTGGCATATCTTTGCAAGATCATCACAGCCTACCTCGCCACCAGTGTATTTGCCAAGAATAGTATAAGCAATCCTGTGGTAATCCATACCGGACAGGCTTCTTATTTCGCTCTTACTCAACGCAGGGAACATTTCCGGCATATATAAACCTCCATCCGGAGCCAGTCCGTTAAGAAGTGCTTCCCTGAATGATACCGCAGGGGACCTGAGATTGGTGGAGTAATATTTTATCTTATCGGACTTCAATTAGAGAATGTTATGTCGTTATGATGTTATGTCGTTATGATGTTATGTCGTTATGTTGTTATGTCGTTATGATGTTATGTCGTTATGTTGTTTTTTACCTTGTCGCCCTGTCGCCTACCACCTTTTTCAACCCACCCCTGACCCCTCTCCCAGGAGGGGAATCAAACCTGTCGCCTGCCGCCTGCGCCGCCTTTCTTACACATTTACCACCCTCATAAGATCGGAAAAGACACCGGCTGCTGTCACCTCGGCACCAGCTCCATATCCCTTGATCACCATGGGAAGTTCATTGTATCTGTTGGTTGTCAGGAGAATGATATTATTACTTCCTTCAAGATTAAAAGAGGGATGTTCCGGGCCTATTGTCAGCAATTCGACTTTTGCCTTTCCCTGGTCCAGGCTTGCAAAAAATCTCCATTTTTTATTTTCATTTGACAAGCTTTTTACGTCTTCTCTTCAAATATCACCATCGTATTCCCTGACCTTCTCAAAGAAATGGTTCAGATCACCTTCAAAACACTCATCTGGAAGAAATCGGTATTACCATAACATCTTCTTTTTCGATGTTATAGCCTGCTTCACGGCAAGATAAGTATTTTTCTGACTACATCGGTCCCGCTGAGATCGATTCTAGGATCCGGCTCGGAGTAGCCCTTTTCACGTGCTTTCTTTATAGCCAGACTCAAAGGTGTTTCCGGACTGAGTTCATTAAATATAAAATTCATTGTGCCTGATAAAACAGCTTCGATCCTGAGCACTTTATCGCCGCTAAGGATCAGATCACCGATGGTTTTAATAATTGGCAGTCCTGCGCCCACTGTTGTCTCATACATGAAACTAACTCCCCGTCTCATAGGCCAATGATCTGAATTCCTGATAATAACTGTATTCAGATGAACATGCAATTTTATTTGCAGTAACAATTGAGACATATTTCGAAAGTACCTCGCGGTATTGCCTTGCAACGTTTTCATCTGCCGTACAATCAATAAATACGGAATTACGAAGATTAAGCTTAGTCATCTGCTTGATGAAATCTGCGATATCTCCTTTGTTATCAGATCCTTTTAGGGCATCTTTATAATTGTCAAGAGGAATTCCGTTCTTATTGATAAGCATTTTACGTGTATTTGTAACTCCTATAAGATTTATATTCAAATTGTGCTCACTAAGTAATGTTGAATGCTGGTCCTTCAATTGCTTTAAGGAGACTTGTGCCGACAAGGCCTGTACCTGCAATAAACAGGATACATCTCCTTATAGCAGGAAAGAAAAAATCCGTCATGAATGACATTGAGCGCTTTCTTAAGGCTTTCATTCTTTATTACAACAGAAATGTTCAGTTCAGATGAGCCCTGTGCAGTTGCAATAACATTGATACCGTTATTCCGAGTGATCTGAACAGGGTTGCGGATATTCCGGGCGTATTCTTCATCCTCTCTCCGACAATAGCAATTATTGAAAGATTTCTCTCAATCAGAAGTTTTAATCTCCTTATTAATCTCAATTTCAATTTTAAATTCCTCATTAATAGCTTCTGATGCCGTTGCTGAATCAGCAGGACTAATTGCGAAAGTTATCGAGTATTCCGAAGATGCCTGGGTAATGAGGATAATGTTTATATTCTTTCCTGGCAAGTGCACCGAACAGTCGCATTGAGATGCCTGTCACACCAACCATACCTGTTCCCTGTAAGTGTAACCAGATCGATATGATCAATGGACGAGATCCCTTTTATCGGACTCTTGTTGCCATTGGATGAATCCCTGCTGATCAGGTCCCTTTGAGTTCGGGATTAAAAGTATTACGAACCAGGATAGGGATATTTTTTTTGTAAATTGGTCGTAAGTGTTGGAGTGTAGATTACTTTTGCACCGAAATGCGACAACTCTATTGCTTCAGAATAGGTCAGGTTCTCAATAGCATAGGCTCTTATCAACATTCTTTGGATCAGCTGTCATAAAGCCGTCCACATCGGTCCATATTTCAAGTATATCAGCATTGATTGCCGCTGCAATGACAGCCGCGGTGTAATCTGATCCGCCACGCCCCAGTGTAGTAGTCTCCCCGGACATGTTGCTTGCAATAAAACCGGGAACAACTGTAAATTTTTGACTACCTGTGATCATCTCCCCGATTAAGGAGTTTGTCGTTTTGAAATCCACACCTGCGAATCCGAAGTTACTGTCTGTCTTAATAAATTGGCGGGAATCAATAAACAACGAATCATGAATAAGGTTACTTATGATCAGGGAGGCTGCCAATTCACCCGTACCTATTGTCTTATCAAGAGAATGTGAGCTGAGTTCGCGCAGGAGAAAAATACCCTTGAGTGTCTCTTTTAAATTTTCAAACAGCTTGTTAATTTCTTGAATTACATCGATTTGCTTATTTTTGTCAACCAGTTCATGAGCATATTCAATATGTCTTTCAATAATCCTTTCGAGATGTGATTTGTACCCTTCGTCACCGAGAGCAGCCTTTTCACTTATTGATTTTAACTCATCAGTTATTCCCTGGAATGCAGAAATTACAACTACACAAGGATATGGTTGTGAGTTTATTATACTTATTACACCCTTTATCCGCTCAGGTGAGCCAACCGATGTTCCACCAAATTTCAGGACTTTCATTTTCTCTTCAATCTAAAATAAGAGGCTGTCTCAAAAGATATTTTTAACCGCAAAGTACGCAAAGCCCACCTCCGCAAAGCTACTGCGGGTAATACAGGCGCAAAGGACACAAAGGCAATATTTTGACATATAACACTTTGAGATCTTCGCGTATATTCTTAGCGAACTCAGCGGTTATTGGATTTCATCTTTTGAGACAACCTCATGAATTGCAAAATTAGTAAAAATACACCAATTATCCATTTCTATTAGCAAATATTAACAGGATGTCTGAAGTCGTTTAAAGATTTCAATAAAAATCATTAATATTTTAATGAAAAATTAGTCATTCCCTACTTTTTCCAGGCGTTTAAGTATTGAGAAGATGAAAGCAGCCGACACCAGGCAACATACAATGAATATAAGCCACAATTGCCAGAGATCAAGTTTTCCCCAGAAGTAGCTTCCGACAAAGAGCAGTTTATTTCCCACGGCAGTAGCAAGAAGCCAGCCACCCTGCATGACACCCTGGAATCTTACAGGGGCAACTTTGGAAACAAATGACAGCCCCATAGGACTTAGAAACAACTCCGCAATAGTGAGTATCAGGTATGATGATATCAGCCAGTATGGCATTACTCTTGATGAGTCAGGGACAGGATTATATTTAATAACACCTGATTCATCTACCACCCTTAACTCGTGGGGTGAAACAAGGTGAAGTGAAGCTACAAGGATAACAAGGAATCCCAGGGCGGCTATTATCATACCCAGCCCGATCTTCTTGGGTGTTGATGGTTCTATTCCTCTTTTGTTAAGCCAGTTGAACAGGGCCATTACCACAAAAGTAAGACTTACTATAAAGAGAGGATTAAAGGACTGGAATACTTCGGGAGCAATGGGATTATGAGCTTCACCATTCTGAAAGAAGAAATAACCCGCTGTACCTCCGGCTACCAGAAGGGCAGCACCGATAAGCCTGGTGTTGACAGATCGTTTCCTGCCAACTACAATAACCAATCCGGCTATAAATGCTATTACAGAAAGAATATTCTCAAGAGTGAAAAACATATAGGTATAGGGGTCCACAGTTTTTACTGTATAGTCCCTGGCAAAGAATGTAAATGTAAGGCCATTCTGATGGAAGGACATCCAGAAAAAGATCACTACAAGAAAGACCAGAGTAAGAGCGATGACTCTCTCTTTCTCTTCTTTTTTCGAAATCATTATGATCCAGGTGACGAAACTGATAAACAGGCCAATAGCCATACCGGTAAGTAAATCCTTAACCAGGTTTATCAGGAAGGCGGTAATAAAACCTGCAGCAAGTGCGACAGGAAGGGCCCACGGTTTCTCTGACAATGTAATAGTAGATTCAGTTGATGATTTTTCCTTTTTAGGAAGAAGGTAGTTGAAAAACAGGTAGGCCATAAGCGAAAGAACCATGGCTCCGGCAGCAACAGCAAATGCAAAATTGTAACCACGTGAGAATACTTCAAGGTACCTGGTTGCAAAAGCACTGAGATCCGTGACCGGACCGCTTAGACTTACATGATTGGCCAGCGTCTGTAACTCCCCCGGATTCTGTAGTGTCCCGTCCAAAAACTGGTGACAGAGTGCAGGAAGACTTCCATCATGAAGGAAATTATTGGTTTTGAGCCACCAGTTTCTTACACCATTGGCAGCAAATGGCGCAAAGAATGCACCTATATTGATACCCATGTAAAAAATCAGATATGCGGTATCCCTTACTTTAGAGTATTTGGGATCATCGTACATCTGGCCGACAACTGCCTGGAGGTTACCTTTGAAGAACCCGTTTCCAAGAGCAATGGTAAAGAGACCTATGATTGTAATTGTAAGAGACAAATTTGGGACAGATAATAATGCATATCCCGCAAACATAACCACCTGGCCAAGCATAATAATGGTCTTATATTTTCTTGTTGCATCTGCAATTACACCACCGACCAGGGCAAGTGCATAAATGGCATAGTAGAACGAGCTGTAAATACCTCCTGCAGTATCTTCATTCAAACCATATTTCGCCTGCAGAAATAACACAAGGATGGCCATCATTGTATAAAAGCCAAATCTCTCTCCCATATTGGTAAAGAATGCTACCATCAGGCCCTTTGGATGATTCTTAAGCATATCGATAGATTTTGTTGGTTAGTAATAAATGGCCAATGATATGAAAAAAATGATCCGGATTTGGAATATATCTGGATCAATGATCAATCATACTGACCTTAAACAAATATATTAATCTTTTTTAAAGTGCAACCATGGTTTCCAGGTCTCTTTTTCATTTATAATTTATAAGACGGTTAAATTATCAATGAAGAGTGTAAATTTGTAAAACAGTAAGTGATACGATATGAAAATATTCCGGAGTGACCAGGTCAGGGAGATAGATGAATATACAATAAAAAATGAACCTGTTTCATCGATCAGTCTTATGGAAAGAGCTGCGATGAAGCTTTTTGGCTGGATCGCGGAAAGATTTGGCCGGTCAGAACATTTTGCCGTGTTCGCTGGACCGGGCAATAACGGAGGCGACGGCCTGGCTCTTGCGCGTATGCTTTTCAAAAATGAATATTCTGTTGATGTGTATTATGTAAATATATCAGATAAAAGATCTTCCGACTGGGAGGAGAATAATCGTCGCCTGGAAAATGAAACAGATGTCAAAATTAAATTCATTGATAACCTGGAACAGTTTCCAGTCCTGGATAGTAATGTAATAATTATTGACGGAATATTCGGATCTGGTCTGAGTCGAAATGTAACAGGATTCGCAGGAGACATAATAAGGAAAATTAACAATATCGACAGAAAGCAGGTTCTGTCAATAGATATCCCTTCCGGACTTTTTGGCGAGGATAACGACGGAAATGATCGCAATAATATAATAAGAGCCGATCATACCCTGAGTTTCCAGTTCCCAAAGCTTTCTTTTATGTTTGCAGATAATGACAGATATGTAGGTGAATGGCATATTCTTCCCATCGCTTTGCACAGGAGGATTATCAGCAGTATGGATTCGGCGTATGGCTATCTTGAGAACGATGACATCCGACACCTTCTTAAAAACAGAAATAAATTTGATCATAAGGGCATTTTCGGTCACGGTCTTTTTATTTCCGGCTCTGCGGGTAAGATGGGCGCAGCTGTCCTGGGTGCAGGAGCGGCAATCCATACCGGATGTGGACTGGTAACATGTCATACCCCTGCGTCAGGAGGCATCGTTTTGCAATGCTCCCTTCCTGAAGCAATGATAAGTTTTGACAGGAATGAAAACCTTATAACATCTGTTCCCGATACATCTGCCTTCTCAGCGGTGGGTATAGGACCGGGTATTGGAACTGAAAAAGCCACGGCGGAAGCCCTGCATAGTCTTTTGACAGATTGCAGCAAGCCTGTGGTAATTGATGCTGACGCCCTAAATATACTGTCAATGAACAGGGAGTGGTTTAAATTGCTACCTGAAGGTGCCGTACTCACCCCCCATATCAGGGAGTTTGAAAGAATGACAGGACCATCATCCGGTTGTTATGAAAGACTACAGAAACAACTGGCCTTCTCGAGTCAGTATAATTGTATTGTGGTGCTGAAAGGAGCTCATTCATCAGTGACATCACCATCCGGGCTCGTCAGGTTTAATAGTACAGGGAATCCGGGAATGGCTACGGGTGGCAGTGGTGATGTTCTGACAGGAATAATATTATCTTTGCTGGCACAGGGTTATGACTCCTTTGATGCTGCCGTTACAGGCGTATTTCTGCATGGATTGGCAGGAGACCTGGCTGTATCTGTATCATCTCCTGAATCAGTAATCGCTTCAGACATAATTAATAAAATAGGGGAAGCCTATAATAAGATAAGGGAAAGCATACTTTCAAATTAATACTAACCGTTTGTATATTGAACTAAAGAATAATGATATGAAAAAAACAATCAGATTCAGCCTTCTAATTGTAATAATATTCACCTTTGTTTCTTGTTCCACAAGCAGGAACATGTCAGACAGGTACTCAGTCCTTCCCCTTTCTGACAATAATGTAATAAGGGAAGGAAGTATAATTTACGGATTACCCCGCACAGTTTTTACTGTAGTGGTTGAAATGGAACGGACAATTGAAATACCCGGGCCATATTCAAAGTATGCAGCTAACATGCTTGGTCTTGAAAACGTTATAAAAAATGAGAACGAATCATGGTCTGTCGAAAATATTTCCATCAGATCTGATGAGGAACTTGATCCGTCCGAATTTTATGTTATAAAGAGTAATACACTTTTCCAGTCAAATGTACTTAGTCTGAAAAAAGAAGGCCTTATCCTGGATCTGAATCCTGCAATGTATAATTCATCGGGCAGACAGGATGGCAATAAAGAGTCAGGATCAGGTCAGTTCAGATCATATGACCTTGGATCGGATGAATATTTCAAACTTCAGCGCGACACAGCTTATAAAAGAGTGAACCTTGATTCATCCTTTATAAGGATCCCGTATATTGTTGAGAAAATGAGGAGACTATCCACCGATCAGCTTGCAGAGAAAGCTGCTAAAAGACTTATGGAGATGCGCGACGGCAAGCACCTTATTCTTACTGGTGAGGCCAATGTATTCCCACAGAATGAAGCAGCGCTTGATGAAATGAATCGACTGGAAAGAGAGTATACAGAACTGTTTACCGGCAAGACCTACAGAGAGAGGCGTGTCTTTACATACCAGATCATACCTGGCAGGGAAATGCTGGGAAAACCTGTTGTGTTATTCAGGTTTTCAGATATGACCGGACCTGTTTCCGCTAGTATGAAAGGTGGTAGTCCTGTGACTATTGAATTTGTTCCGGAACAAAAGACAAAGGCACTGACGGTACTTAATAATACACAGCCTGACCGTGAGGGTAAGAAATATGATAAGTTGTATTACCGGGTTCCCGATATAGCTGATGTTACGATCAGTATGGGACAGGATGTCCTGTTCAGTTCAAGGAGACTCGTATACCAGTTTGGCCAGGTTATACAGCTGCCCTCAAATTATATAATAGGTAAATAGTCTATTGAACCTTTCCTTTGAAGCTGTCCTGGAAAGCCTGATATGTCTGTGAGACATAGGCTTTGTCTGCAAAATAGCTCAGGAGGATTTCCATATCCTTAGGTTGCCTGAAACCAGGAACAGGTTGTGTCTGTATCTTGTCACCCTGCGGAATAAGAAAAACCACTGTGGGATAGGACAACTGTCCCTGGAGAAGCGCTACAGCAAACTGGTGAGCATTGCCTGATTTTCCGTCATTCACAAAAGTGTGCCCCATGAAGGTTACACTCTCTTTGCTCTCGGCATTGAACTTGACAGGATAAAACTTATTGTTGAGGAGGTCGGCAATGACAGGATTTGTGAAAGTCTCACTGTCCATCTTCTTGCACCATCCGCACCAATCGGTATATGTATCGACGAAGATCGGCCTTGGGTCTTTCTTGTATAAATTTTCAGCCTCCTGTATAGTGTACCATTTAACGGGTGTCCTGGTGGCAGTGCTGCTTGTCTGGGACTTTGCCTGCATTGTTAACAATGCTATTAGTGTCAGGAAAACTACCTTTTTCATATATGTAGATATTTTGATATATTAATTTGGAGCAAAGTAAATGAAAATCTTATAAAAAACGATCACTGGATTTCCATCTTTCGTTTTTTTAACAATTGAAGAAGAATTAGGTTCATAATAAGCTGCAAGTATTAAAATCATTCAATTTATTTTTTACATTTACCGGCACAAAATCTTCTTAATAAAAAATAATCAATATGGAACAAATAGTCAGGACTTTACGTGATTCCAAAAAAGCCAGGTGGACAGCGCTTGTAATAGTCTCCTTCTCAATGTTTGGAGCTTATTATTTCAATTATGCCCTCTCACCTGTTAAACCGATGCTCGAAAGCATACTAGGATGGAACAGCTCTGATTTTGGTATTTACACTTCTTCTTACACATGGTTTAATGTGTTTCTATTCATGCTGATCTTCAGCGGAATCATTCTCGACAAGATGGGAGTGAGGTTTACAGGTCTTGCTGCCACGCTTATGATGACAATCGGAACAGGTATTAATTACTGGGCTTTGCGTCATGTGTTTCCTGACGGGGCCATGATCTTAGGGATAAAGACACAGGTTATTATCTCAGCTATCGGTTTCGGGATATTCGGAGTTGGGACTGAAGCAGGAGGGATAACGGTTTCAAAGGCTGTGGTGAAATGGTTCAAAGGAAAAGAGATGGCCCTTGCGATGGGTCTGCAGATGTCCATTGCCCGACTCGGCACGGCTGTGGCTCTTGGAATTGCATTACCTGTTGCAAAAGCATACTCATACTCATCACCTGTATTGCTTGCGTTCGTCTTTATGCTGATTGCTTTGGCTTCTTTTATCATTTATACATTCATGGACAGGAAGCTCGATGCATCAATTAAGCAGAGTGTAACTGGAGACGGGGTTGAAGATGCATTTGAACTGAAAGACATACTTTTTATTATTAGGAATAGAGGATTCTGGTATATAGCTATATTATGCGTTCTTTTCTATTCAGCCGTTTTCCCGTTCCTTTTCTATGCGACTGATTTGATGATAAATAAATATCATGTTAATCCGAACCTTGCCGGCTCAATTCCTGCCTTGCTTCCTTTCGGGACAATTTTCCTGACACCGCTCTTCGGTACCATATATGATAAAAAGGGGAAAGGTGCAACAATCATGATTATCGGTGCTTTTATCCTGATACTGGTACACGGAGTTCTTACCATTCCTTTTTTGAATGCCTGGTGGCTTGCTGCAGGAATGGTTATTATCCTGGGAATTGGGTTTTCACTGGTACCCGCCGCTATGTGGCCATCTGTGCCTAAAATTATTCCTGAAAAACAACTTGGTACCGCCTATGCCGTGATCTTCTGGATTCAGAATATAGGCCTGTGGGCGATCCCTTTGTTGCTGGGCGTCGTTCTTAACAGTACCAACCCTGAAGTAACACCTAATAAGCTTGTTGTTAAAGAAGCGGTAGCAGCCGCATATACTAAAGTGCTGTCAGAAAATAATTTTGATCTCACCGGGAAAGAAATTTTAAGACTTGCTGAAAAGGCCAGTAGCCGGACAATAGATTCTCTGGTGCAAAATACAACATATGAGTCTGTTAATAATGTATCCGCAGCTGAAATTGAGAACCTGAAATTAAGCATAACAAATAGCGCAGAAGCCGCCCTGAGGAATATTAGTCCTGAAGAAAACAGTGCAGATTTTGATAAGAATATAGAAATTAAAACCTCAGAAGCTATCTATCCGGTTATTGAAAATGCCAGGCTTAACCTGAGGTACAACTATTTTTATGACCTTGTTTTATTTACTTCCCTCAGTATACTTTCACTCATATTCGCTTTTCTTCTTAAGGCAGAGGATAAAAAGAAAGGCTACGGACTTGAATTACCTAATATCGTGAAATAGAATATTACAGGTATGTGAAGAGGCTGTATTAAAAGATGAAAAGCAAGACCGCATGACCGCATGACCGCAAGACCGCAAGACCGCAAGAGAGACCACAAGACTGCATGACCGCAAGACTGCATGACCGCATGACCATATTACGCCATCTTGATGAGTATTGCCTTCAGGGTATCGGTAACATCCTCAGCCTCATCAATGCATCGCTCGAGTAACTCAAGAATTTTATTGTTTTTCAGTAGTTCTTTGGGATTCTCCTCTTTTTCGAACAGCTCAGCAACACCTACGAAATAGAGCTCATCTGCCTTATGTTCATAATCTGTAACATTGGCACATGCTTTGGTTATCTTAGACTTGTTCGAAACCGGATCCTTCAGGCAATGAACAGCCGATTCAATTTCCTTTGCTGCGAGGTAGACTATCTCAGCCATATCCTTGTATATAGGGATCATCTTCTTTGGTTTATAAAGGAATACCCTGCGACTTATTCCATTGATCGAATCTACCACATCATCTATATGAGCAGTCAGCTCGTGTATATCTTCCCTGTCAAAGGGAGTGATAAACGATTTATTAAGCTGCTCATATGTGCTATCAGTGATCTCATCACCAATATGCTCAATATCTTTTATCTCTTTATTTATCCTGTCATGTTCTTCGGGTTCAGTAGCATCCATCAGTTCCTTAAGAAGTACGCTGGCTTTTACAAGATTTTGAGCAGCATTTTCAAACAGAGGAAAGAAAGAATGATCCTTAGGAACAAAGAACTTTAGAAACTTATCAATATTCATAACTGTAAGTGTTAAATTGGTTCTGTAATGTTAGAGATTTATACATTTAAGATGAGTAGTATATGGTACATTAAGGCACCTATAATGCCGGAAACAGGAATGGTCAGTATCCATGCCCAGAAAATCTTAGTGGTAACGCCCCATTTAACAGCTGAAGCCCCCTTCCTTGCCCCGGCTCCAATAATAGCGCCGGTAATTACATGAGTTGTACTTACCGGTATTCCGAAATGAGTTGCTCCGAATAAAGTGAGTGCACCGGCTGTTTCGGCACAGAATCCTTCAAATGGTTTAAGCTTGGTTATTTTCTGGCCCATAGTTTTTACAATTCTCCATCCTCCCAATAAGGTTCCCAGGGCAATTGCAGTCTGGCAGGAGATGACTATCCACATATGGTCCCTTATAGACTCATTTTTTGTAACGATACCGGTCACAAGCAGGGCTACCCAGATTATTCCCATAGATTTCTGGGCATCATTGCCTCCATGACCAAGACTAAATGATGCAGCAGATAATAGCTGAAGTCGCCTGAAGTGTTTATCTATTCCTGATGGTGAGTGATTTCGTGCAAGGTATATTACAATTGCGGATATTATAAAAGACATAACCATGCCCAGTATCGGGGCAATTACAATAAATATTACAATTTTTAATACTCCGGCCATTACTACTGTACTCCAACCTGAACTGGCTACTGCAGCTCCGACCAGGCCGCCGACAAGTGTATGGGATGAACTCGAAGGAAGTCCCAGCCACCATGTTGCAAGATTCCAAATAATTGCAGCAATTATTGCCGAAGCAATGACGGTCAGATTAATAACATTAGGATTCACGACTCCGTAGCTCATTGTATCGGCTACCTTGAGAGGAAAGATCAAGAAGGCAATAAAATTAAAAAACGAAGCCATTGAGACTGCCGCTAAGGGCGATAAGACTTTTGTTGATACTACTGTGGCAATTGAATTCGCTGAATCATGAAAACCATTGATAAAATCAAATATAATAACCAGTCCTACTACAATATATAAGAATGTCATTGTTCTGTTAATTAAATGTAGTTATCTGTAAAACAAGAAGAAAAGTAATTTTGGAAGAAAGGTTTAAGGCACTCAATGTCTTATTGTTATGATCAAGAAACAAAACTATTTTACAAGGTGTAAAATAAATAAATTGATATGATTTACAAAATGATTACATCATTATTACGGAATTATTATATAAACTTTTCAACATCGGGGGGAAGCAAATCTGCGGTAATTATATGTTTTAACAATTAATACAATATCCCCAGCTGGTGCTTCATTACCTGGATATTGATCATGTGGCGCTGAGAGAGCCTAATATGAATAGTGGCTGTTCAAATAGTCTTTTTTAACCGCAAAGAACACTAAGAAGACGCCAAGTACGCAAAGGTAAAACTCATAAATTAAGATCTTTGCGATCTTCGCGTAAATATTTTGCGACCTTTGCGGTTAATGCTTCACCCGGGGGGCATTCATATTTAGCCACTTCGTGGCTTGAAAACAAACAATACTACAAATACTATAATATGTTAATTATAAATTGTTGTCATGCGGCTTTGTTTCACTATTTTGAATATACTAATTCCCATATACCTGGCATAACATCAGTTTTATTATTGACTAGCTGCAACATCGTGGAGATCCCTCATTCCGCTTCTTCATCACCCCTGACCATTAAAGAATAATGTCATCCCGAGCGTTAGCGAGGGATCCCCAACTCCCTAATCAGGCCGATGAAAAGCAACTTTCATTCCCGAGTCCCCATACATTTTTTTTGTACATCAGGGATTATGAGAACCGTTATTGGGGAGTGCATATGAGACAGGAAATGGGATGAATTTTTGTGATCTTTGCGTAAATATTTTGCGACCTTTGCGGTTAATGCTTCACCGGGGGGGCATTCATATTTAGCCACTTCGTGGCTTGAAAACAAACAATACTACAAATACTATAATATGTTAATTATAAATTGTTGTCATGCGGCTTTGTTTCACTATTTTGAATATACTAATTCCCATATACCTGGCATAACATCAGTTTTATTATTGACTAGCTGCAACATCGTGGAGATCCCTCATTCCGCTTCTTCATCACCCCTGACCATTAAAGAATAATGTCATCCCGAGCGTTAGCGAGGGATCCCCAACTCCCTAATCAGGCCGATGAAAAGCAACTTTCATTCCCGAGTCCCCATACATTTTTTTTGTACATCAGGGATTATGAGAACCGTTATTGGGGAGTGCATATGAGACAGGAAATGGGATGAATTTTTGCGATCTTCGCGTAAATACTTTGCAACCTTTGCGGTTTATGCTTCACCAGGGCTTATTCATATTTAGCCACTTCGTGGCTTGAAAAATAATGCCATACTAATATTCACTTAAAGCATATTGAGAATGATTGTTTATGTTCTCAAATTGTAGTATTTTTATTGATTCAAAATTATTAATTAAAAACAATTGGATATGAGCGACATACGTAATCTTGAGCCAAAACAATTATGGAACTATTTTCATGATCTTACCCAAATTCCGAGGCCTTCAAAAAAAGAAGCAAAAGTAATTGAATATGTAAAGGAATTCGGGAAGAAGAATAACCTGGAAACCATTGTCGATGAAGTGGGTAATGTTATTATAAGAAAACCAGCTACCAAGGGGATGGAGAACAAGAAGGGAGTTATCCTTCAAACTCATCTTGATATGGTACCTCAAAAGAATAGTGACAAGAAACATGATTTCGAGAAAGATCCGATTGAGACTGTTATTGATGGTGAATGGGTGAGGGCTAACGGAACTACACTGGGGTCTGATAACGGCATTGGAGTTTCTGCCACCCTGGCAATTCTCTCAGCGAAAGATATCGAGCACGGCCCTGTTGAAGGCCTGTTTACTATTGACGAGGAGACCGGAATGACAGGCGCATTTGCCTTGAAGAATGATGTCTTAAAGGGTGATATCCTGATGAATCTTGACTCTGAGGATGAAGGTGAATTATATGTTGGATGCGCTGGCGGAATTGATGTGAGTGCTATTAAAACCTATGCAGAGGAGGCCTCTCCCAAAGGAATGCAGGCCTATAAAATAATAGTAAGCGGACTGAAAGGCGGACATTCCGGTGTCGATATAGCGCTTGGTCGCGCCAATTCTAATAATTTAATGTTCAGGTTTCTGATGCAGGCTGAAGCGGATTTTGGTATAAAGCTCTCAGAAGCAGGTGGTGGAGACCTTCGTAATGCTATCCCACGAGAATCATACTCTGTGGTTCTTGTACCTGATATTAAAAAGGAAGAATTTGAAACATTTGTCAAGGGCTATGATTCGATGTATAAGGCTGAATTTGCAGATACAGAGCCTAGTCTCTCATTTACCTTTGAAAAGACAAGTACCCCTGATAAAATCATGAACCAGGGTGATCAGTACAGAATGATCCGGGCAATATATGTATGTCCCAACGGCGTACTCAGAATGAGTCATTCCATGAAAGGACTCGTGGAAACATCAAATAACCTGGCAATAGTAAGATGCAAGGAGGGGAAATTTGAAGCTTATAATCTTACCAGGAGTTCAGTTGATTCTGCAAAAGAAGCAATAGCATGGCAGATTGCCGGAGTGTTTCAACTAATTAATGCTGAAGTTAAACTCGAAGGGGGCTATCCCGGTTGGAAGCCAAATGTAAACTCACCCATTTTGAAGACTATGAGTAAGGTTTATAATGATATGTATGGCCGGATACCGGAGATAAAGGCAATTCATGCCGGACTGGAGTGTGGACTCATAGGTGGTGTTTATCCGGGACTTGATATGATATCTTTCGGACCTACAATCAGGTATCCTCATTCCCCTGATGAAAAGGTCAATATTGAATCGGTACAAAAGTTCTGGAATTTTCTTGTGGGCTCATTGAATAATGTCCCGGCCAAATAAGTGGGCCGGACTATTATAATTTTCAGCTGAACCAACAATATTTTTTCAGGTTATTTGTCATAACAGAGTACACTGGTAATGATAGAAGTTGAAAACCTTGTTTTCAGGTATAAACCTGATTCTTCGGATATTATCAGAAATATCAGTTTTCAGATAAATGACGGTGAAATATTCGGGTTTCTCGGTCCCTCAGGAGCCGGCAAGAGTACTACCCAGAAAATTCTGACAGGTCAACTTAAAGACTATTCCGGTTCGGTAAGGATAGAAGGCACTGAAATAAAAGATGCAAAACGCAGCTTTTATAATCATATTGGTGTCGCCTTTGAATTTCCCAACCTCTATGACAGGCTTACTGCTATTGAGAATCTCAGGCTTTTTGGCTCTTTCTATCAAAAGGAGAGGATCAGGCCCGAGTTACTCCTTAAAATGGTAAACCTGGAAGAAGACATGAACACCAGGGTCGGATCGTTCTCTAAAGGCATGAAGATGAGACTTAACTTTGCCAGGTCAATTATGCACCAGCCGGAGATTCTTTTCCTTGATGAACCTACTGCGGGACTTGATCCTGTCAATGCCAGAATGATAAAAGACCTTATTCTTTCACTTAAAGACAAAGGCTCAACAATCTTCCTTACTACGCATAACATGACAGATGCAGATTCATTATGTGACAGGCTGGCGCTTATAGATAATGGCGTGCTCGTTCTGGATGGAAATCCGGAGGATCTGAAAATAAAGTTCGGTGAAAAAACACTTAAAGTTACAACCAGAAAAGACGGGAAGAGGATTGAGAAGGAATTTGCTCTTAAAGGGATAGGCTCTGATGAGAGCTTTATGGAGATTTTAAAATCCGGGGAACTGGAGACCATTCATACTCATGAAGCAAGCCTTGAAGATATTTTTATTGAAGTGACCGGACATGAACTGAGCGGTTTACATGGTGAATCTGGAAACGATGCTGGAATTATTCAAATATGATATAAGTATTCAGATCAGGAGCGGTTACTGGACTGTATATGGTATTCTGGGACTGACTTATATTCTCTTTCTTATCAACCTGCCGGTTTTCATCAGACCAGATGTGATAGTTTATATTATATTTTCCGATACGTCAGTATTGGGACTGATATTTGTTGGAGCATTAATCCTCTTTGAGAAGCAACAGGGTGTGCTGCAGAGTTTTTCCGTCACTCCGTTGGATATCAGAAAGTATCTTTTTTCCAAGGCCCTGTCAGTCACAATTCTGAGTACACTTATAAGCCTGCTGATATGGGTGATCCCTCTTGGATCTTTCAGAGGATCAGTTCTGATCTTCCTGGATGTGGTCCTGTCATCTGTCGTGTTTACGCTTTTTGGAGCTGGCTTTACTGCCGCGGCGGGATCATTCAACCAGTTTCTTGCCAGGGTAATTGCGGGATCTCTTATCTTAACAATTCCTGTTTTCCCTATGCTATTTCTACCTTATACCGGCTGGCTGATAATATTTCCCGCCAATGCCTCCCTTGATCTGTTACTGAAGGCAGCGGAAGGAGGCATTACCATGATACAGGTGATTGACATCCTGGCGTTGACAGGCTGGGTTTTCATAATGAGCCGCTTTGCGCAAAGAGAATTTAAGAAGAACAGTTTATTTACATAAGAACAGGGAATGATTTTTCGTATTATATATAATTCTTTCAGAACAGATATTAAGTTTATCGTACGTGATCCTATGCTTTTAATTTCTTTTCTGGCACCGGTGCTGATTATTTTATTGCTTAAGCTGGCTTTCCCTCTTATTTCAATATTAATTTACAACAAAACAGGAATTGTATCTGACAATTATTATTCAGTTGTTGCAATCACTTTTGTCTCGGTGATCCCTATGCTTTTAGGAATGGTATATGCATTTATGGTCCTGGATGAGAATGATCAGCATATACTCCAGGCAATATCAGTGACACCGGCTGGCAGGAAGAATTTCCTGTTAATGAGAATGACTCTGCCGGCTATCTTAAGCCTGTTGTTTTGCGGAGTTACTATTGCCCTTGCTCAACCTGTTCCTACTGAAGGATGGTTAAGAAATGTTTTTATTACGCTCCTCTTAGCACTTCAGGCCCCTTTCATTTTCCTTTTCATTGCAAGCCTGTCTGATAATAAAATACAAGGATTGGCACTGACAAAATTATATGGAATATTTCTTATGGCAGCACCACTGGGTTTACTCCTTCACCATCCCTGGAACTACCTGGCTTTCTTTTCTCCTTTTTACTGGATAGCCTGGTCATGGGTGATCAGGCTGCCAAATGAGAGCCTGGGTTATGGCATCATTGCAATTATCCTGACTTTTACAGGGATCATAATATTGCTGCGACATTTTCTCAGGAAGCATGTCAGCTGAATAAAATTCAACCGGTATATCTTGACATGTGCGCGAGGAATAAATCCTTCCTGTTCCGCGATATAGGAATCTGGGATCCATCCTGCATTTCAATATATCCACCGTCGTGCCGGACGAATTTCCTGACAAAATCAAGATTAATAAGATGGGAATTATGAGGACGGAAGAAATTACGGTCACTTAACAGATCCTGGAACTCTTTCAGGTGTTTTGATACCAGAATCTTACGTTTTGGATTAACAAAAAACCACGAGTAACTTCTGTCTGCTTCAATACGGATTATATCATTTGGATTGAGATACTCTTTCCCGTCAGATGTTGGTATTACAAGCCTTGTGGGTTGCATGGATCTGATGTTTTCAAGAAGGGCTTCAATATTGTCATTACCAGACAATGTGCTTGTTGCCCTTTTGTGAATTACCCTGTTAACTGCTTCAATAAACTCATTTATATTGATTGGTTTCAGTATATAGTCAACAGCGCTGAATTTTATTGCTTTTATTGCATAGTGATTAAAGGCGGTTATAAAAATAACATCAAAATCTTTTTCAGGGAAGTGGGTAAGCAGGTCGAATCCTGTTCCATTAGGCATCTCAACATCAAGAAACACCAGATCCGGTTTAATTTCTTTAATCAGATGTATCCCATCCTTAATATTATGGGCTTTACCTTTGACATCCAGATCAGGGCAATATTCCTTGATAATCGATGATATGAAATCAACAGCATCCGGTTCATCATCAATTATTATGGTTATTATCTTATGTTTCATGCTATTATAGGAATATGAATCTCAACTCTTGTCCCTATTGCTTCCTTCTGTTCATTCTTCAGATCAGTATAGATAGTCTTCAGACTTGTGCCGTAAAGAGTATTCACAAGGTCCAGTCTCGAATTTGTTATCTGGGTTCCAAGTGAATTATGGCTTTTCTCGTTTTCGTTTTTTTCTCCCTGGCTGCTTCACGTCCTATTCCATTGTCCTCAATGATGCATGAAATATAATCTTTTTCCAGTTTTATATCAATTTTGACGAGTCCTTTTTTATCACTTGGCATCAGGCCATGTATAATGGAATTCTCCACGTATGGCTGCATCAGCATCGTGGGCACTTTATAAAGCAGTATATCAATTTCTTCATCAATATTTATGACATAATCAAATTTATCTTTGAATCTTATCTTCTCAAGCTCAAGGTATAAATTTAAAGCATCAAGTTCATCACGCAATGGCACAGCCGTATGCTGCGAATTTTCAAGAACTTTTCGCATAAGACTTGAGAATTTGGTGAGATAATTATTAGTAGCCAGCTTATCATGCTGATACATATAGTATTGGATGGAATTGAGTGTGTTAAAGATAAAATGTGGATTCATCTGCTGCCTCAGGTTGGCCTGTGTAATTTCGGAAATCTTGCGGTTCATTTCACTGATTCGCTGCCTGGCATTAATTCTGGACCTGCTTAAAATAAGGAATCCTATAGCCAGACAAAGTATGAAGAGACCTGTATATCCATAAATCAACAGTCTCTGCTTACTCAGTTTGAGTGAGAGCAATTCCAGCTCCCTGCTGTGTGCCTGAGCGTCATATTTTATCTTGGCTTCGGTTAGTCCCCTGGCATTGTCTGACTCAATATACATATCATTGTATTTCTTATAAAGAACATACGTTTTGTAGGCATTTCCGGTATCCTTCTGCATCAGATACATATTGCTCATATCAAGATATACCCAGTAGAGGTCATAAATGTCGTTAATCGCTTTAGCCTGCTCTATGGACTTCTGGTAGTACTTAATCGACTTGTCTATATCTCCAAGGTCGCGGTAAATGGTCCCGAGGTTTCCAAGAGAATTGGCAGAAGCAGAAGATATCTCTGCCCGGGATGCTGTATGTGAGTGACCTGTTATAGTATTTGATAGCTGGCTGATATTGTTTTTCCAGATAATAATTATAACCCATATTTGCCAGAGCTGATGACATGAGCCGTCGAGTCTTTCCTTATCGTAGAGATCTCCAGGCATATATTAAGTATTGAGTCCGCCTTTTTGAAGTCACGCACATTAACGATTAAGGAGGATCCAAGGAGATATAATCCGGATATGAGTGTTGTACTGTCCTTTTCACTCCTTGCTTCATCAATGACTGTTCCCAGCATTTCACGGTATGCTGAGGTATCGCGGAGAACACGATATACCTCAGCTAACCCAAGGTAAAGACGTGGTATGTATCCATTGAGATTTTTTTTGCGAGCCAAATCGATTGCCTGTTTGAAGTATTCACTGCTTTCATTGAAAAATCTTATCTGCAGGTTATATCTTCCCAGGAAACTCAGACTCCTGATATATACCCTGTTATTGCCAGCGTTCCTTGCCATCTTCATGGCAATCGTAGCCTCCTGCTGGGCATTATTCATATCATCTGTCATAAAGAAATACTCTGCCCTTGCAAGGTGAAGCAGATCCGGTATTTCGATATTCTTCTGCCTGCAGATCATTTCAGCAGAATCTATATATGGCTTGACATTCTTTAAATTGTTGCGCCTGGTCAAGTAGCTCAGGGCCACCCTGGTATACCTGTTTACTTCAGCTGTGTCGCTCTGCCTGGAAAATCCAAAGCCATTACTGCCCGAAGCTGTTAAAAAAGAAGGATAGTTGCAGGTCAGTATCAGAAACAACAGTATTTTATATGGGGGCCTCATAAAATAATTTGATAATTATTAAATGTACTAATCCAGAAAGTATAATTGTTTACCCTCCTTGTCTGTGCTCAGAATGTTTTGTATCCGTCCAGGTTTTAATAAAACCAACTTAGTAATAATAGTTGATATTATGCAAGTTTTTTTTACGAATGGCAGCTTTGAGTTTACCGTTGACATATTTTTGTTAAAACAGGAACATTCTTATACTATAATTTTAAAACCTATATAGCAAAGATCCAAAGAAAAAGAATTTATTTCCTATATAAATATACAAACAGCTGAAATTGCTTGACAGTTAGCTGTTTTTCCAGTATCCTGTGATTCCTGTTTATAGAGTTTTTAAGGGGGAAGCGAATAATATTCTCTCTCAGGGTTTTATTTCAACAAGAAGGTCATCCTTCATTACATTTGTATTTTGCCTGGCAGCTACTTTTGTAACTGTTCCGCTTACAGGTGACATTATCTCGTTTTGCATCTTCATCGCCTCAAGTATCACCAGTGGCTCACCCCGGAGGACACTGGCACCCTCCCTGACCAGGACATCAATAATTTTGCCAGGCATAGGTGCCTTGACAAACTCTTTTTCGGCTTTTCCTTTTTTGGAATCGAGGACTTTCTTCCTCTGAAGGGAGAATGGTGTCTCGACAGTGAATGTATAACTTATGTCATTGAAAAGTATCTCATACTTATTCTGACGTGAACTTACTATTTCAACAGGGTATTTCCTGTTTTTCCATAAAATATAGGTCCCGTATTTTTCGTCTGCTTTCAGCTTCACTTCATAATTTCTTTTTCCTATTCTGATAGTGTGCTTCAAGGGCATTGAAAAACTGAATTTTCTGTTCTCCGAGGAGAGTGTGTAAAGTTTCTTTATCTGAAGTTTATCACTTGTCATTTTGATGAGGGATTAAAATTGATTTATTCTCTTGTTCAGGAGCCAGGGACTCATTTCTTTTCCATGTTCATAATCAATATTGATGCTGTCGTCATTGAGGTTTTCCTCAATAAAGAGCTTGGTTGCCAGCCAGGCTGCAAGCATCTCCTCGTATTCACTGTTCAGGTAATACTTGTCGAGATCTTTCTCAATAAAAGCAGTTGTAAAGGAGCCATCCTGGAATTTCTGATGACGCATGAGCATACGGAAGAAGGGGAGAGTCGTCTTGGTGCCTTTAATCCAGACTTTATCAAGGGCAAGCTTACAATATTTTATTGCTTCTTTGCGATCTCTGCCTGATACTATTAGTTTGGCTATCATAGAATCATAACTAGCTACAATTGCAGAACCTTCCTGAACTCCCGTATCTACCCTGATACAAGGTGCTGAAGGCATGTTCATGGTCAATTTTGCCAGGATCAGGGGCAAATCCGGATTGTACATCCTCTGCATTTATCCGGCATTCAATTGCCCATCCTTTTAATTTTATATCATCCTGACTGAATTTTAAGTTCTTCTCCGTTTGCCATCCTGATCTGCTGCTCTATCAGGTCGATTCCCGTAATGACTTCGGTGACAGGATGTTCTACCTGTATCCTTGTATTCATCTCCATGAAATAGAAATTCTTGTCGGAATCGAGCAGGAATTCAACTGTTCCTGCTGAATAGTAATCACAGCTTTTGCAATCTGAACAGCCATCTCACCCATCTGTCTTCCTCAGTTTCTCATCCAGAGCAGATGAAGGAGCTTCCTCGAGAAGCTTCTGATGTTTTCTCTGTATTGAACATTCCCTTTCCCCAAGATGGATAACATTTCCTTTTGTATCACCAAGAATTTGAAATTCTATGTGCTTTGGATTTTCAATATATTTTTCAATAAATACGGAAGGATCATTGAATGCTTTTTCAGCCTCCTTGCTGGCAATGATGAACATTTTCTCCATCTCCTCTGCCTTCCTGACAATCCTCATTCCTCTTCCGCCGCCGCCCGATGCTGCCTTTATAATCACAGGGTATCCTATCTTTTCGGCTATATTAATCGCTTCTTCTTCATTGGCATATATTGCCTTCACTTCCCATTGCCATCGGAATTCCCCCGGCCAGTGCGATCTTGCGGGCAATGGTTTTATTTCCCATTTTATAAATTGCATCCGGAGAAGGTCCGATAAAAATTATTTTGTTGTCGATGCATTTCTGTGCGAAATAGGCATTTTCTGCAAGGAATCCGTATCCCGGATGGATGGCATCTGCCCTTGTCTCAAGTGCAATGGATAAGTTTTTCAATATTAAGAAAAACAGGTATCTCCGATCTATCTTCAGTATTATCATAGATAATATCGGCTGATGAAAGGTACATGGCATTGGGTTCGACAGCTGTCTTAACGGCAACTGTCTCAATTTTCATCAGTCTTGCAGTCTTCATTATCCTGACTGCGATCTCGCCCCTGTTGGCAATAAGAATTCTGTTTATTTTCATCATTTAATTCTTAATATTTGATCTTTCTAATTCACCGATAGTTATGCTTCAAGGATGCCGTATTTAGAACTTGGTCTTGTTGCTTGCCGCCTTCTGCCTGTCGCCCTGTGCCCTGTACCCCTGTGCCTATAATGGCATATTCCCATGCTTTCTTGCGGGACTTTACCCATTTATTACTCAGGGCATTAAAGGCTGAAATAATCTTTTTTCTGGTTACGGCCGGGTCAATAACTTCATCAATATATCCGCTCTCATCAGCGATAAACGGATTTGCTATCTTATCGCGGTATTTTTTGACAAGTTCTTTTTTAAGTTCAACAGGATTTTCTGATTCTGGCAAGTTCTTTCCTGTAAAGGATGGCAACAGCGCCATCAGGACCCATAACAGCTATCTCCGCCGATGGCCATGCAAAACTGAAATCACCTCCCAGGAATTTACTGTTCATCACAATAAATGCGCCGCCATAAGCCTTTCGGAGAATAATTGTAATCTTCGGTACAGTGGCTTCACTGTATGCAAAAAGCAGTTTGGCGCCGTGACTTATTATTCCCGCGTGCTCCTGGTCGACTCCCGGAAGAAAACCGGGTACATCTTCAAAGGTAATTATAGGTATATTGAAAGCATCACAGAACCTTATGAACCTGGCCCCTTTGTGAAGAATCAATGTCAAGGACTCCTGCAAGCACTTTTGGCTGGTTAGCAACTATACCGATTGTTTTCCCTTTTAAACGTGCAAATCCTGTAACAAGGCTTGCGCCAAAAAGCTCTGATGTTTCAAAGAAACTGTTCCTGTCGACTATCTGGTTTATAACATCCTTAACATCGTATGCTTTAGCAATACGTAATCCTACCAGTAGAGGGAAC
>CAWJLF010000011.1:0-158256 GCA_963843635.1 uncultured Bacteroidales bacterium
AAATAAACTCAATACTTTTGGGGAACGACCAACCGCTATTGGTGCAAATGCCTTAATCGGACAAAAGATGCAAACGATATGCGATGTTGACAATTGGAATTGTTATTATTTTTCAACAAAATCTTTGGTCAAAGTATATGCAAGACTGACATTCCAGATGGTGGTGCTGCCAGCCGGAATATTTGTCTTAATGGGTGTTGTAATTCATTGAGGAGAACGAAATAGGCATATTTCTTTTAGCCAGAATAAGTGTTGAAGAAACGTAAAATCCATCGTTTGCATCTGTCCGTAAATAATAAGCCTAAGGATAAAATCTCATAAAAAACTCTTTTGTGAGCTCAATATTGGAAAAATAGGGCCGATGCGAGAAAATGTGTATTCCTTACAGCATCTTCTTCAAAGCCATGTATGTACATGTAATATAGTCCAATACTTATATTCTTGCCTGGTAAAAAAGTTGGCGATAAATCTCCGGTAAGGGATCGTTGGGCAATTATCTTTTCCTCCGGAACTCCATCAGTTGTAATAGTTGTTGTCTTAAAATAGGCCGAAGGATTTATCCCTGCTTTTGTGATGAATTTGTCGGACTTATACAGTTGATATCGCCACCAGAAAATAAATGACCAGGGGTTTCCTTCCAGCGAAAAACGAAATTCCGGCTCAAAACTGATTTTTCTGCCTGCAGACATGGCAAATAGTGCTGCCGGTTTACCCAGCGTAGATTGGGTATTGTGGATATTCCTTTATTGGTAATAGTAACAGTAGCACCAAAATGACTGACACGTTTTGTGCTGTCACTTTCCTGAGAAAATACTGTACAGCTAAAGGTGAGAAATAACACAAATGATAGCGTTTTTCTTATTAGGACCCATTTATATTTCATCAAATCAATTGTTAAGTATAAATATTGAAGAATCTCGAATCAGATTTTGGATTTCGGATTTAAATCCGAAATCACTGTTACTTCTTGTTTTTTTGCTTCGTTTGTAATTAGTTTTCAATATTAAAGACCTGTGGTTTTTTCCAACGCTTCAGGGTAGCGGTCACCAATCGCTTTTATTTTGTCAAGTGCGGAATTGATATTTTTTAGATCTTCAGAAGATAAAGAAATACTTGTCCACCGATGTTTTCTTCAAGACGGTTCAGTTTTGTCGTCCCCGGAATAGGAACTATCCATGGTTTTTGAGCAAGAAGCCATGCAAGAGCTATCTGAGCAGGAGTTGAGTTCATCTGTCGGGGAATCACTGAAAGCAAATCCACTAAACCCTGGTTTGCCTTCATTGATTCCTGTGTAAACCGTGGAATAATATTGCGAATGTCTGAACTTTCAAATGTTTTGTTTTCACTAAGCTTACCTGTAAGAAATCCTTTCCCGAGAGGACTGAATGGAACAAAACCGATACCAAGTTCTGAAGTGTTGGCATCACTTCGGTTTCAGGCTTTCTGTACCATATTGAGTATTCGCTTTGAAGGGCGGTAACCTGTTGAACTGCATGTGCACGACGGATAGTCTGACTCCGGCTCGGATAATCCGAAATATTTAACTTTTCCCTCTTTAATCAAATCTTTCACGGTTCCGGCAACCTCTTCAATCGGCACATTTGGATCGACCCGGTGTTGATAATAAAGATCAATCACTTCGGTTCGGAGCCTCTTCAGTGAACCCTCAACAGATCTTTTAATATTTCCGGGACTGCTATCAACTCCGGTGCTCCTGTATTTAATCCCATCTTCCGATGCATATCCGAAACCAAATTTGGTAGCGATTACACTTCTTTGCGAAGAGGTTGGAGAGCTTCTCCGACAAGTTCCTCGTTAATGAATGGTCCATATACTTCCGCAGTATCGAAAAAAGTCACTCCTTTTTCGACTGCCTTACGGATCAAGGAGATCATATCTTTTCTTTTCCGGGAAAGGAGCATAAGAGTGATTCATTCCCATACAGCCAAGTCCCAGAGCCGACACTTCAAGCCTAGTATTTCCTAATTTACGTTTTGCATTGCACCAGATTTTTTAAAATAGAATTATTACGATGCAAAATTGGTCTAAATTACGTGGGGAGCATTTATATAAATTACTGTTTCTTTTACCATTATTACGGAAAGTGAATTTGAGTCTGGAATTTATATGTAAAGAGCTATAACTTTGCGGGAGAAAAAATTGAAAGCTATGGATGAGATCATAAAACAGGAAAGCGTTTCCCAGTTCAATTACATCAGAGGTCAGGAAACGCTGCACCCGCTGGTAAGTGTTCTTGATCAATCTAAGTCTGAGCCGGTACTGGCAGCCCGATATTATTCCGGACTATACATAATCTTTTTAAAAGACATTAAATGCGGTGAGATGAGTTATGGCCGGAATAATTATGATTATCAGGAAGGAACCCTTGTGTTTATTTCTCCCGGACAGGTATGGGAAACTGAAGAAAAGATGAAAACAATTCAGCCGAAAGGCTGGGTGCTTGCGTTCCACCCTGATCTGATCCGTGAACTCTCTCTGGCAGCACATCAGGGATTATAACTTTTTCTCATACGATGTAAACGAAGCACTACATCTTTCTGAACGTGAAAGGCAAATTATATGGAGAGCTTTAAAAAAATTTTGTATGAACTGGAACATGCCATTGATAAGCACAGTAAGACTTTAATTGTAAGCAATATAGAGCTATTTCTTAACTATTGTGTCCGTTTTTATGACAGGCAGTTTATTACACGCGACAATATTCATAAAGATATACTGGTCAGATTTGAAGCAATACTGGATGACTATTTTCAATCAGATAAACCTCATACTCTTGGAATACCTTCTGTAAGATATTGTGCCGGGAAACTTTTTTTATCTGCAAATTATCTTGGTGATTTGATTAAAAAAGAAACAGGGAAATCAGCTCAGGAACAAATTCAGTTAAAATTAATGGATATTGCCAAAGAGAAAATGTTCGATACGAGTAAATCAATCGGAGAAATTTCATACGATTTAGGATTTAAACACCCTGGGCATTTCAGCAGAATGTTTAAAAATGAAACCGGTCATACGCCAATTGAATTCCGGTCGAGAAACTAAAAGCAAAAGGTGCCATCCTAAATGTGCTTCAGGAAAATTTTGAATCAAAAAAGTGTGAGTGTGAGTGCGAGTGTGAGAAAACAGAACGGACAAAAGTTGCAACTATTATAGTAACCCTCTTTTATATCAAATAATCAAGTCTCAATCTTTACAATCCATTAAATCAATTAAATAGGATTGTTGAATAATTCTCTTATCAGTTTTTGTAAAGGATAAACTCTGAATACCTTTATAAAAATATCTTATTAACCTTAATCCTTTGTCTTATGGGAGCACATTTCAACTATGCCATGATAATATATCACCTGGTACTTTTAAAAGACGAACTGCATAGGATTCGAAATCTGAAGTACAAAGAACTAATTAAGGAACTCCAATCATTTCATGTTGAGCCCCATTCTGACAGTGACGATTTACCTGTTCACCATGAATTGGCGGATAAATTAAAAATCAGCCAAGCTAAGATGTATTCTCTACTTAAAGGTTTGTACAAAGAATTTATAGAGGAATTATTGATGACACCTCTGAGAATCAATAATTATGTTCACCAGATCCATATTCATTATCCGTATGACGAACGGAAGGAAATGACCAAGGAAAGAGAAAAAGAAGCGAGCGATGAAGCAGCCTTTATTCAAATGATTTTACCTGTAACACTATCACGGAATTTGCAAGTTATTGATTAATATTGCAATTTATGTTCTTATTGATGATACCATGATAGAAATAGGTCATAAAGAACCTTTTAAGGGTAATTCTTCTGATTTCGAGCTGATTGCAGTGGCTCTGATGGCAACCTGATATTTTCATGATAATATAAATCACGCCATTAGTTTTGTTAAGTGTACTAATCTTCTTCCCGGATGCTATCACGATATTGATGGAATGAAAAATATGTTCTTTGATCTTCCTGAAGATAGCATTGTGCATGGTGATAGTGCATATACTGGTACTACAATGAAGAAGTTTGCAGAGAGTCAACTGGAATATCCCTGAGGATTGCCGGAAAAGCAACTCCCAAATGCCTTATATTCGTTTTTACTATAATGAAATTACATAAAACAAACAAATCAAGAAAATGAAGATCAATTTATTGCTCCTGAATTTCTGTCTGTTGGCAGTGTTGTTTATTACCGATGCCTCGGCGCAGCAAAAGAAACCACGTATAGGAATTGCCGGAATACAGATTGAAAACAGCGTTTTTATGCCCAACCGACAGGCTATAACAGGGAGGCCGCCTTCTTTGCCAGCCTATCTTAGTAAGGATTCCGTTATGGGTCAGTCTGCAATCTGGCTTCCTTCTTTAATTGGTGGAGGCAGCGGACGAGGGCCGATAACCAGAGAATCATTTGAAGCTTTTGTTAATAGTGCGCTTGAGATTATCCGGAGTAACATGCCATACGATGCATTCTGGTTTTACAATCATGGGGCTTGTAGTGTTGATGGTGTTGATGATCCGGAGGGGGAATTTATGGAGAGAGTAAGGGCTGTAATAGGTAACGACGCCCTTGTTACAACAACTATGGACCTCCACGGAAACGTCTCCTGGCGTGTGGCTCTCTACTCTGACCTTATTACCACATATCGTAAAGCTCCTCATGATGATGCGGTTGAATCACATCGTCGTGGCGTGGTTAATCTGCTTGAGCGATTATCGTCTGGAAAGGGACGTCCGGCTTATAAAGCCTGGGTGGCAGTCCCTGTACTTCTCTCCGGAGAGTGGACAAGTACGCGGGTTGAACCTGCCAAATCACTCTACGCAATGGTTCCTGAAGTGGAGTCGTTGCCTGGTGTAGTGGATGCTGGTATTTGGATAGGCTATGTATGGGGAGACGAGAGACGTAATCAGGGTGTGGTTATGGTAGTAGGTGATGATGAAGGTCAGGTGGAAAGCGGTGCAAAAAAGCTTGCTCAGAGATTCTGGGATGTGCGCCGGCAATTCAGTTTAGAAGCGCCAGGGTATCCCCTCGAAAAATGCCTTGATCTGGCTGTTGCCAGTAATAAAAGACCTTTCTTAATCAGCGATATGGGCGACAATCCTGGTGGTGGTGGTTCAGGCGAGGTAACCTGGACTTTGGCAAGAGTATTGAAGCGGCCGGAATTTAAGACTCCAAAAGGAAAAAGCCTGCTTTATTGCTCTATTCCGGGAAGCGAAATGGTGGAAGCCGCCCGAAAAGCCGGTATTGGTGGTCAGGCAGAGGCTTTTGTAGGGGCAATGACAGATAATTCATATGAAGCTCCTGTTCGTTTATCTGGTACAGTAATATATGTCAGTCCTGTTCATGAGAATGACCAGCAATCAGAAAGTAAATCACCCCCGAACCGGAAGATTCCTGACATAGCAATTATTAAAACAGGAAGCATATTTGTGGTTGTGGGGACATCTTCACCCACACCAAACTTAGCAGGTACAGGAATTGATCCTAAGAAAATGGATATTATAATGGTAAAGCAGGGTTATCTTGTGAGTCAGTGGTATGATATGCAGGCTGATTGGGTTATGGCTCAGACACGGGGAAGTGTTGATCAGGATTTTAAAAGTCTCCCTTATAAACGTGTTGTAAGGCCTATCTTTCCACTAGATCCTGACATGCCGGATCCGGAACTGAATGTAATTATGGTACCATCTGCAAAACAGATGTACGGCAGATAAAAAGAAAGAAGTCGATTTGAACCAATCGCTGGTTGCAACTCTGTCAAAAAACTCATTTAAAAGGATGGAAGTCAGAAGACCGAAGTAAAAAGTCTACTTGCACGACTGGAAGACATAATAAGTGTTTATTTTTCCAAACCACGAATCAATCCATACAGCATTTTTGAGATTTCCTCAAGTCTTTGCTCATTCTCCAGGAAATCCTCATGAGTTATTTCTACTGTTTCATAAAGATATTCCAGAATAGCCACACATTCAAATGCGCTGCCCCTGGCAATAACAAAGAAATTTTTCCGGTCTTTATTGCTAAATCGTGAAGTTCCTTCAGCGATATTCAACATAATGCTGAATGATGCTCTTCTGAGTTGATCGTTTGTGACCCTGTCAAAATTCTTTTCATCAAGGATCGAATAAATATCTTTACAGAAGTTCTTTGACTTCTGATAGACATCAAGTTTTTGAAAATCAAACATGGTCATAAGTTTTATGTTAGCACAAAGTGAAATAAATTAGCAGCAATGCAGAGCTAATTTATAAAGAATCTGGAAAATATGAAAGGATCAGAAGTGTGAGTGTGAGAGTGAGTATTGTGGAAAAAGATGAGAAAGAAAGAGAGTGTTCGTTCGAGCTAACTCGCTCTTGATAAAATGTAATAATAAAATAAGTGTGGGTGTGAGTGCGAGTTTAGAGGAAAAAGAGACGAGAGTGCTCGCTCTCGCTCTCACTCTCGCTCTTTTTCTGTACCCGGAGAGGGATGCCGCTTGAAGGCGGCACTTCGTCACGCCAGGGCGTGACTCAGCTTGAACCGTCCCTTATTTCATTAAAAAAGTTACATAAATGAAAAGGCCCCATATTTCTGCGAGGCTTATATTAAATATAAGAAATAAGTGTGAGTTTGAGAGTGAGTATTGTGGAAAAAGATCGAGAAAGAAAGAGAGTGTTCGTTCGAGCTAACTCGCTCTTGATAAAATGTAATAATAAAATAAGTGTGGGTGTGAGTGCGAGTTTAGAGGAAAAAGAGACGAGAGTGCTCGCTCTCGCTCTCACTCTCGCTCTTTTTCTGTACCCGGAGAGGGACTTGAACCCTCACAACCCAAAGGTCACAGGATTTTAAGTCCTGCGTGTCTACCATTCCACCATCCGGGCATTCGATTAATATCTTACAAATATATAAATTCTGCCTTTAATAACATTTTCCCCGTTCTGTGGGGATGGTGGAATGTCCACCCCTGCAGTCTGGCTGCTCACTAAAAACACCCACCGGGTGTTTTCTTTACGTTCGCCCCTACCATCCGGGCATTCTATAGTCATTCAGTCTTGCGGTCTTGCAGTCTTGCAGTCTTGCGGTCTTGCAGTCAAGCAGTCTTGCAGTCTTGCAGTCATGCAGTCATGCAGTCATGCAGGCTGGACTGATGCGGCAAATTTAAAACAAATTATTATTAATAAAAACACCAAACCGATGAAGAGCATAAGAAAACTCTGTAGTTCCCGGTGTCTCCTCAAGGTGACTCTGTGTAACAATTAAAATATTAAGAACTTACACAGAGATAACAGAGGATGCACAGAGTTACTCATAGCGATTTGCCGCTAATACTATTCGTTTACAAGAACAGGTTTCCCCAAGCCAATTTTCTCAAGAGGCTTGAGTTGTGTTTTGGCGTCGCCAACAACAACATAATACATTCTGTCAGGATTAATATATTTTTCCGCATATTCCAGTTGTTTATCAATAGTAAGCTCCCTTACAAATGCTTCTTCCCTTTTAATGTAATCGGAAGGCAGATTATACGCTGCCATTGTATTCAACATAGCAAGGAGATTCCTGAGTGTTTCAAAACGTAGTGCATTGTTTTTCAGGAGGGATGATTTGGTGAAATCAATATATTCCTGTGGTATATTCCTGCGATATTTCTCCATTTCTGTCTTGAAAATGGTTACGGATTCCAGGGTTGAATTGGTCCGTACCCTTGATGACGCTTTGAATTGACCGTAGTTCAGACCGCCGGTGAAACCAGATCTGGCACCATATGTAAATCCTTTCTCTTCTCTGAGAATGAGGTTGAAGACGCCATTGAATGAGCCTCCAAGCTTGTAGTTGGCGACTGTTGCCGGATAATAATCAGGATCAGTTCTTGGTAGTGAAGGAGTTCCGATTGCAATGACAGATTGTTTTGCTCCCGGGATATCGACAAAATAGATTTGTGATTTCAGTGGTGGGTCCGGGATAGTAATCTCAGGAATCACAACCTCTTTAGCCTGCCACTTCTGATTCAGATTCTCAAGAGCTGCCACCACCTCTTCTGATTCAACATCTCCTACGATCAGGAATCTTGAGACGGAAGGTGAGAAATTTTTGCTATAATATTCTTTCAGATCGTCCATTGTTATGGCAGCACTGACTCTTCCGTACCGGTTGTTTCAGTGGCCAGTATATTATCTCCGAACATTAGCTTGTTGAGAGTTTTTGTTGCAAGGTAATCAGGACTGGCTTCATTTCGTTTAAGGGTGTTTATGATTCGGCTTTTATCAAGAGCAAATGCTTCTTCATCCCATCTTGGTTCGAGAAGCATCTCCTCAACAAGAGCAAGAGTTTTATCGAAGTTGCGTGCAAGTGTACTAACATCAACTGATATATCTTCATTATCTGCTGAGATCCTTATCGAAGCTCCCAGGAGGCCGATGGCATCCTCGAGTTGCTCCGGAGTCTTATTGCTGGTACCCTCATTCATGAGTGTGGCAAGGAGATTGGCTACCCCGGGCTTTTCAGGATTGTCAAGCATATGACCACCATTAATTACAAGAGAATACTGTACTAATGGCAATTCATTATGAGTAATTCCCCATACTTTAATTCCCCCGGAAAGCGAATCGCTCCAGATTTCAGGTATAGTTACCTCAGGATCATCACCTAATCCCGGTTTAACTGACCTGTCAAGTTTTGTCGGGGTTTTAACAATGGATTCTTCTGCGATTGAAACAGCCTTTACTTCTGCTGCCTTAGTTACATCTTCTTCAACAATTCCTGCATTCTGAGCTCCATCTGCTCTCAGACCTACCTGTCCTTTTGGCACGAAACTCGTCTCGACATAGTTCTTTCCCTTAATATACTTTTCAAATACCGCTTTTACATCAGCCATTGACACTGATTGAATGGCTTCAAGCTCCTTCCTGTAGTATCCCGGATCGCCGGTGTTCATTGTATAGTCAGCCAGTTGGAATGCTTTCCCCTGATCACTTGAAAACATGTTGTAGAATCGGGTCTCATATCCTGCCTTTATCCTGGTAAGATCATCTTCGGTAAATCCATCATTTTCAAATTTGTCAAAGCCTTCAAAAATAGCCTTCTCAACATCTGCAAGACTTACACCCTGGTTAGCAGATACAGATATCATGAACATCCCGGCCAGCTCCTGTGAATTGTTCCTGGCATATACTCTGGAAGTTAGCTTTTTTTCTTTCACGAGAATTGTATAGAGAGGTGCTTTCTTGGAGTTGGCCAGGAGATCACCGAGGAAATTAAGAGCGTAGGAATCTTTTGAAAACCTCTCCACTGTTGGGAATACCATTGTAAGTTGAGGCGCTTTTGCAAAGCTGTCCTCATGGTAAAGTTTTATAATTGAAGAAAGCGAAGCCGGCCTGGGCATTCTTTTTTCTATTACCTCACCGGCAGGTATCTCTCCAAAATATTTTTCAATCATCGGTTTTACCATTGCCGGGTCAATATCACCTGAAAGAACCAGTGTTGCGTTATTCGGGGTATAGAATTTTTTATGGAATGCTCGTACATCTTCAACAGTGGCACTTGTCAGATCTTCCATCTTACCAATGGTTGTCCAGCTATATGGATGACCTGCAGGAAAGAGATTTTTAGATATGATTTCATAATTGAAACCGTAGGCTGCATTGTCAACACTTTCGCGTTTCTCATTCTGAACAACGTTTTGCTGGTTGACCAGGGCTGTTTTTGTAACAGTGTTTGTCAGGTAACCCATCCTGTCCGATTCCATCCACATGGCCATTTCCAGGGCATTTTTGGGGACTATCTCATAGTAGTTTGTCCTGTCCTGGTTTGTGCTTCCGTTCAGGGTGCCTCCGGCTCCCTGTATATTCCTGAAAAACTGGTCCTCCCCGACATTCTCTGACCGCTGGAACATCATGTGTTCAAAGAGATGTGCAAACCCGGTTTTCCCGGGAGTCTCCCTGCTCGATCCGACATGGTAATAAATTGCCTGGGCTACAATAGGATCTGATTTGTCTACATTAAGAACTACTGTTAATCCATTTGGAAGTGTATACTTCTCATAAGGAATTGAAAGATCTGCTTCTTTCCTTCCTGTAGAACATGACATAAGCAATAAAATAAGCATGGTTAAGGGCAATGACCAGGTTTTTTTCATGATAGTTAGAATTGGGTTAGTATTTGGTTAGGTTTAGCGGGAATGAATGTAGTAAAAATGTGATTTGATAATCAGTTTTTTAACAAATTTTAATAATTATTCCGGTTTTGTCCCGAGGTAAGTATTTGAATTGTGTTATCCTTTAACTATAAAGAACACTAAGGTGCCACATATTAATGTTGTGAGGTCACACTCACCCCCGGAAGATCGAATTGAAAAAATGCAGATATCAGGATCGTGATGGATATTATTTTTCTCATATTTATTAAACTCATTTATTCACAAACTTATACTAAAAATAAAATCCGATTTTAAGTCTGTGCCAATTCTAATGGCATGTGCAAAAAAGCTAAAACAAAATAATTCAAACCAACAAATCTAAATTTCACCTTTTTAGGGGATACACCCATAAGAAAGGTAACTTAATTTTACATGTAATTTATTGACCGGTATTTATAATTAAAACTGCAAGTTGATATGAAAAACATGAAAAATTACCTGTTATTAATTATTTCATTCGTGTTTCTGTTCCTTAGTTATTGTAGCAAGGATAATACATCTGTTGATAGTAATCCTCCGTCACCTGCAATAACTGATACCGGAGATCCTTTAGGTCAGGCTGATGAAGTTACAATTGGCTCCGAAGGCGGGATTGCTAATTCTTCAGATGGATTGCTTTCAGTGAATATCCCCCAGGGAGCTCTGTCCGGGTCAACTATAATAAGTATTCAACCCATTACCAACAATGCCCCGCTGGGAATAGGAAAAGGTTATCGTCTTGAACCAGAAGGCTTAAGCTTTGAAAAACCTGTAACCCTGACTTTTCATTATAACGACGAATTGTTGGATTCTAAACCAGCTGAATTTCTGTGGATAGTCTTCCAGGAGAGTGATGGGAGCTGGAAAGCCATGTTAAAAAGTACCGTTGACACAAATGCAAAAACAGTCACTGTTGAGACTTCACATTTCAGTGACTGGTCATTGGGGCGGTTTGTAGATCTGACGCTTCAGCCTCTTGAAAAGACAATAAAAAAAGGAGGTAAAATAGCTTTCGCAATAGCAGGATTTGATAAAGGCGATTCTTATTATGGAGGACATCCTCCTTTATCTGAAGAAGTGCTTGCTCCTGTAATCCCTGTATCAGAAAAGGCAAATGATGTATTGTCCCCTCTCGTGCCTGAAATATATATAAGCACATCAGATGAACTTTCTTTCATGCCAGTTGAATGGACACTTAATGGAGTGAAATCACCCATTTCCAATGATTTTGGATCTCTTCAGTCATCTGGTTATAAAGCAACTTATACTGCACCGTCAACAGTACCAAAACATAATACGGTTGCCGTAAGTGTTAAACTTAAAACAAGTACTGAGTTAGGGGCATCAACTACCTTCTTGCTAACTTCAAATATTACAATAGTTGAAAATGATTTGTTTTTACAGGTAGAGTTTTTAGGGAATACATATACTTATTATCAGTACGGTTATGATTTGTCAGAAACACCGGATTCCAGTAGTTTTTCAATAGTTTTGTGTGGATTGTCGGAAAACATGCTTCATATCGGGGGATCAACTTATAATGATATGGGAATTTCAGATGGAATTGAAATCTATTTTGAAAATCCGGTTTCCAATGGAAGTCGTGGATTGATCGGTATAGGTGATGGCGGTAATGATGCACTTGATTTTGCTATATTCAATCCTGCCAGATCCTATGACATGGAAAATGTAACCAGGACCAGGCTTCAGGATAACAGCTGTTATTTTGAAAGAAATGCATCAAACAATATAACTATGACCCTTACGAAATTCGAGGGTTCAGTTAATACAGATGTCGAAGGATCATTTAGCGGAACATTATACTACGCTGATCCAAACGATGATCTCGATTGTAAAAGCAGTACTCCTTATCCAGTCTCAGGTAGTTTTCATCTGATATTGACAGATTTTGGGAAATAATAGGGAATAGGTATTAGATAAAGAAATTTATCATAGGCCACGATTGGAGCCAGAGTGTTACAGTTAAAGGGACGGGATTGCCATACCTGCGGTATGGCGGAACCTTTTGGGGAGATGCTATCAAGCAAAAAAGCCGCTGACGCGGCTCTTTTATTATTTATACATTCCTCCCTCGGACAAGTCCGGGTCGGTCTGTAAGTTTGAAAGGGACGGGATTGCCATACCTGCGGTATGGCGGACCCTTGGGGAGATGCTATCAAGCAAAAAAGCCGCTGACGCGGCTCTTTTATTATTTATACATTCCTCCCTCGGACAAGTCCGGGTCGGTCTGTATAAATAATAAAAGGCTGTTTTCACAGCCTTTTTTGCTTGAGCGGGAGACGGGACTCGAACCCGCGACCCCGACCTTGGCAAGGTCGTGCTCTACCAACTGAGCTACTCCCGCAATTTCACGGGCAAAAATAAGAATTTTTTTTTATCTGCAAATATCAATTCGGAAAATTAGCTCCTAAATGTCAGGAAGTAAATTTATCTCTTAACCGGACCCCAGTCAACCAGTATGTTATTCTCAAAATAGAGCCATGTATTATTGTAGATCCACTCTTCTTTGATCACATTTCCACTTATAACCCTGTTTATCTTCTGGGCAGTTCCCCAGCTGTCATTTACCATATCTGAGTTCATGCCCTTCCATATCTTACCAGCCATTAACCTGGCAGCCATATTTGAACCATATTTATTTTCAAGATAAGTGAACCTGCTTATCTGGGGAGTTTCTTCCTGCTGAGGTTTCTGTACTTGTTGAGATGTCTGTACCGGTTTGGTTATCACAACAGGAGCTTTATTAATTATTGCATCCCGCTTATAAATATATCCTTCAGCGCCCTGATAATTTACATTCAGATATGTGCTGTCGGATCCCAGTACTGTCACAACAGAATCAGCAGGAATAATGAATATTACGCTTGTAAGATCATTTTTATCCTCAAAGAGACGACTTGCTGACTTTAATGTTGCGGTATTAACAAGATCCGTCTGCTGACTGTTTTCCAGACCCTGCAGAATTTCAGACTTGTTTGCCTGTGCCATATTTGAAATGATGGCTCCCGATATAAATAATGCCAATAGGATTAGCTTTTTCATAGTAAAGTTTTTATGTAGTAATAATTAACTCGGATTATAATAAAAGTATTGCTTAAGAGTATGTCTTTTTAAAACTTCCCCTTAAACTAAGTTTTATAAAAATATACAAAAAACATACCAACCCGGACATTTATACTAAAAACTATGTAAGACTTTATAAAAACAATATATGACTTTGCTCTGTTTCGTAACGAAGTTAATTATTCAAATAAGATTCTGCATAAATTAGCTTAAATTAGCATTATCACAAAAAAAACTGATATGTGTCTTGCAATACCAGGTAAAATAGCTTCGATATCTTCAGAAGAAGGTTTAAGAATGGCCAGGGTCAGTTTCAACGGCGTAATAAAGGATATTTCAATTGAGTGGGTCCCTGAGGCAATTGTTGGAGACTACGTAATTGTACATGCCGGTTCAGCCTTAACCATTCTCGACCAAAGCGAGGCTGAGGAAACACTTGATTTATTCAGGCAGATTTCACAAACCCGGGTTAATAAATAAAACTGATTGTTTTGAAATATATTGATGAATATCGTGATATTAACCTGGTTAATGCCTTAGCCACCAGAATTCGTAAGGTTGTGCACCATCACTGGAATATAATGGAAATATGTGGTGGTCAGACTCATTCAATAATGAAATATGGACTAAATGAATTCCTTCCCAATCAGGTTAGCCTTGTTCATGGTCCGGGATGCCCTGTATGTGTCACACCTCTTGAAAAAATTGATAAAGCACTGGCACTTGCCAGGAGAAAGGATGTCATTTTGGTCTCCTACGGAGATATGTTAAGGGTTCCTGGCACTGATTCTGATCTGCTTCTGGAAAAATCGAAAGGATGTGATATAAGAATGGTTTATTCTCCTCTTGATGCAGTTACCATAGCTTCGGAAAATCGATCAAAAAAAGTGGTTTTCTTTGCTATCGGGTTTGAAACAACTGCCCCTGTAAATGCATTATCAATCATAAAAGCGAAGAATTTAAAGCTTGACAACTATTTTGTTCTTTGCTCCCAGGTACTGGTGCCTCCGGCAATAAAAATGATACTTGGACTGGAAGGATCTTCAATTCAGGGATTTCTTGCACCGGGTCACGTTTGTGCTATAACCGGTTATAATGATTATATCTCACTGGCAGATGAGTTCCATGTTCCATTTGTTGTGACCGGTTTTGAACCTGCTGATATCCTGACAGGGATTCTGGCACTTGTAAAACTGCTTGAAAAAGGCCGGTGTGATGTTGAAAACGAATACAGAAGAGTTGTTTCGAAAGAAGGAAATCCAAATGCCCTTAAAATTATTAATGACGTGTTTAAGGTCACTGACCAGGAGTGGAGAGGTATCGGGACAATTCCTGACAGCGGGTTAAAAATCAGTGCGAAATATTCGGAGTTTGATGCTGAAGAAAATTTCGATACCGGGATAACAGGAACACGGGAATCAGATATTTGTATTGCTGGTAAAATTCTTCAGGGATCCTGTAATCCAACAGATTGTAAGGCATTTGGCAAAGAGTGTATTCCCGAACATCCCCTTGGTGCTCCGATGGTGTCGCTTGAAGGAGCCTGTTCTGCATATTACCGTTATCAATAATCACTCTATGAAAAGCAATTGTCCTTTACCAATAGGTAAATTTGATACTGTTACACTGGCTCATGGTGGAGGCGGAAAATTAACTGACAAGCTGATACATGAGCTATTTATAAAAGAACTGGATAATCCAGTGGCTAAGAAGGGAACATGACGGGGCTGTATTGGATTTGAAGGGCAGAATTGCTTTTTCTACTGATTCTTTTGTGGTCAACCCCCTGTTTTTCCCGGGTGGCAATATTGGTGATCTTGCAGTAAACGGTACAGTGAATGATCTTGTTTGTTGCGGTGCTGTTCCCGAATTTCTGTCGTTGGGATTAATAATTGAAGAAGGGTTGAAAATGGATGATCTGGAGAGAATCATTAAATCGATTAGGAATGCTTGTATTAATGCAAACGTAAGTATTGTTACAGGCGACACTAAAGTAGTTGAAAAAGGGAAAGGAGATAAAATATTTATAAATACTTCGGGAATAGGAATAATTAAGGATGGAATAAATATTTCACCTGAAAGATGTTCTCCTGGCGATGAGATTATAATTACCGGGAATATAGCTGATCACGGCATTGCTATCCTGTCATCAAGGGAGGGTCTTAGTTTTGAATCTGATATTAGAAGCGATACTGCTCCTTTAAACGGACTTGCTGAAGTAATGATGGGAGTTACAAATGATATACATGTGCTGCGCGATCCGACACGCGGGGGAGTGGCAAGTGCTTTAAATGAGATTTGTAAATCATCCGGATGCGGCATGTTACTCGATGAGAAAATGATCCCTGTCTCAGATGAAGTTAAAGGTGCCTGCGAGATAATGGGATTCGATCCTCTTTATATTGCCAATGAAGGAAAACTGATAATAATATTACCTGAAGAATATTCAAAAAGTGTTTTGAGGGCAATCATGAATCATCCGTTGGGGAAAGATGCTTCAGTGATCGGAAAAGTTACAGAAGGCCCTGCCATTGTAAAGATGAAAACACTTGTGGGTTCAACAAGGATTGTAGATATGATCACCGGCGAACAATTACCAAGAATATGTTAACTTAGAAAACCCGGAAAGCGCGGATTTGCAATCCGTGCTTATATTATATGGCACCGATTACAAATCGGCGTCAGCGAGATTGTCTTTTAGCCATTGATACCACTCATCCATTCCTTCGCCTGTTTTGGCAGAGATCCGGATAATTTGGAGATGCGGGTTTACCCGATGACCGTATTCTATTGCTTTTAAAATATCATAGTCGAGATAGGGTAGGAGATCACACTTATTTAAGATACAGAGATTCGCTGTCTGAAACATATTTGGATATTTCAATGGTTTATCTTCACCTTCAGTGACGCTCATTATGACTACTCTTTTATCTTCCCCAAGGTCAAATAATGAGGGGCAAACAAGATTTCCGACATTTTCTATCATAATTAGAGAATCATTATCAGGAGCTAGTCTTTTAACAGCCATGTGTATCATCTCAGCATCAAGATGGCAACCGTTTCCAGTATTTACCTGAATAACAGGCACACCCGTCATCTTGATTCTTTCTGCATCATTCATGGTCTGCTGATCACCCTCAATGACCGAGAAGTTTATTTTATCCTTCAACTCATTTATAGTTCTTTCCAGACAGGGTTGTTTTCCCTGACCCGGGGAACTCATAAGATTTATAGCTGTAAGATTTTTAGCTTCAAAAACTCCCCTGTTCCTTGCAGCCATGAGATTGTTAGCGTTTAAAATATCACTCTCAACAGAGACTACTTTTTGGGGACCGTGATGATGATCATGTTCATGATCATTTTCATGGTGATGATGACCTGTTGACATGTTATCATGGCCATGAGGATGTGTATGCGTGTGCCCATGCTCATGCTCATGATTGTGTTCATGTCTGTACTCATCGCTGTTTTCAGGTTCCTCTCCGGGAACTCTTATTACAGCCTTTTCGCTGGGATTTCCACAACCGCAGGTGTCGCACATCTTATTTGGTTTAATTTATAGTAATTGAATTTACCCGGAGTTCTTTTCCCCTTATGATCTCAATATCAAAGGAGTTACATAAATTACATGATCCAATAAAAGTTTCAATATCAAATTCGTTACCGCATTTATTGCATCGGGCAGTGCCGACTGGTTTCTCAATATGAATTTTAGCGCCTTCAATTACAGATCCGGGAGAAAGATTTTGAAAAGCGAATTCAAGAGAATTATACTCAATGCCGGATAGTTGTCCGATTTCAAGATTGACTTCAGTAGCCCTGTCCACTCCTGATTTTTGTGTTTCTTAGGCTACAATTTTTATGATATTCTGAACAATGGATAATTCATGCATGATCCTGAAATATGGTTTTCATCGTTTTGCCTGCCTTGCTGCTGCAACGGCTACCTGCCCCAGTGCCAGACCACCATCATTGCAGGGAACCTGATTATGAAAATATACGAAATATTTTTCATGTTGACAATTCATTAACGATCTTTTCAGATAGATATTTGTTCTGAAACGTACCACCTGAAAGAACAACTTTTCTTATGCCTGCTCATTTCACTTAATATTTTTACTCCATCAGTAACAGCTTTTGCAACAGTATTATGAAATGCAGCAGATATTTCATTGGGAGATTTCTCTTTTTTAAGATCAGACAAAATTGCAGAGATAGTTTTTTCAAAAGAGATCACAGGCCCTTTGATTTCAAAGTCGTAAGTTCTTGAAATTCCTGGTTTAATAATCGATTCAAGTAACATAGGTGCTTCAGCCTGATATGATGATGACAGGCAAACTCCTGTTATAGCGGCAACAGCATCGAACAATCGCCCTGCACCTGAATATAGGCATGTATTAATTTGTGTAATCAGGAGTTTGTGATAGAGTGAAATATTATCTTTTCCAATATTACTTATTTTAAGGTGATTATTATTTGTGAGTGTATCTCCAGCATATTTATATAAATATGATAATCCCGATCTCCATGGTTGTGGAGACACTTTATCTGCTCCTGAAATGGGTACATATTCAAAGTGCATTATTCTTTCGAAATCAGAAAGATCAGCAATTAACAACTCTCCTCCCCATATATTACCATCTGTACCCAGTCCTACACCATCAAGAGCTATACCGATAATTTTTTCATTCAGTTTGTTTTCAACCATACATGATGCAATATGAGCATGATGATGCTGGACCGGTTCCACCGCAATGTTTAATTCCTTTGCAAGCTGATCAGCAAATGCTGATGATAGATAGTCAGGATGCAGATCTCTGGCAGTTATTGAAGGATTAAACCTGAACATTTCAGAAAACCGGGTAAATGATGTTTTATAGAAATCCAGTGTTTCACTGTTTTTAAGATCTCCGATATGTTGGCTCAATATTACATTTTTACCTTTTCCTATAGCAAAACAGTTTGTAAGTTCAGCACCTGCACCAAAGATCCCTTCAGTTATCAGATTAAGTGTTACCGGTGAAGGCGCATAACCACGGGATCTTCTTATTATGAATTCGTTACCTCTAAATTCCCTGCATACAGAATCGTCAGTTCTATTATATATTTCACGGTTATATGTTATTACGGCTGTAGCAAGGTCCGGTAATTTCTCCAGAGCTAAATCATCTGAAATAATAACAGGTTCATCTGAAAGATTGGCACTTGTAAATACAATAGTATCGATCTTCAATTCATTAAAAAGAAGAAAATGAAATGGCATATAAGGCAAAACAACCCCGACGGTATCAAGCCTGTTTGAGACTGACGGTGCCAGTTGGTCTTTACTTTTTAGTAACATCACAGGTCTCTTCCATGATCTTATTAATCTCTTTCTCTTTCTTATTTAAGAAGGCAATATTTTTCGATTGCAGCGATTTCGCGGCACATTACAGCAAATGGTTTTGCTTCCCTGGCTTTATTTATTCGGAGGTTCTGTATTGTCTTTTCATTTTTCGCATCACATATCAGGTGGTAGCCGCCCATCCCTTTTAAGGCAACTACATCTCCATTTGTTACAAGTTTTGTGCATGTTATAATGAGATATGTTGTAACATCTAGCAATATGCTTTCGTACTCAGAGATTCTACCTTCCACCAGATGACAAAGGTATAGGAATTTGGGCCGCAATTGTTGCAGGCAACAGGTTGAGCATGAAAACGCCGGTCATTTATATCATTATATTCATTATCGCATCTTTCACACATCTGAAATTTTGCCATAGTTGTGGTAGCTCTGTCGTAAGGAACTCCTTTGATAATTGAGAATCTGGGTCCGCAATTGGTACAATTGATCAGTGGATAAACTATACGGTGATCCTGTAACTCCATATCAGTAAGGCAATCGGAGCACACAGCAATATCAGGGCTTATATTGGTTATCTCGGAAGATAAATTTCCGCTGGTTACAATTGAAAAATCAGAAAATGCGATATGATTAATCTTTTCATAACTGATTTGATCAATTTCAGAATGCTGAGGAGCTGAAGGATTTTATTTTATCAATAAAATCCTTAAGCTTTTTTATATCAGTGTTGACAAAGATAAAGACCCCATTGTTCCTGTTTTCCACAGTACCACATAGCTTGAGTGATCCGGCCAGCCGGTAAATAAATGGTCTGAACCCGACACCCTGGACAAGTCCTTCGACCCTGATGCTGTATGTATTCATTAACTAACGGATGATATTCTTTCTAATTTAGACTTTTCCTGATATATTCCCTGATCAAATCAATTATTTCTTCAGCAGATTTTCTAACCACAGGAGTAAGATGCTCTGATACACGGAGGTCTGCAGGTTGTACTCCTAAAACATATACTTCCATCTTCAGGAATTCTGATACTCGCTTTAATGAAATATTGTGGCTTGAGATTGTGAACTCATTCGTTTGCTGGACAGGTATGATATCTGCATATCCAGGTTCGCGGTTGAAATCGAGGCAGTCAGATATTATCAGAATATCAGGTGACAAGGAATTAATTTTGTCGATATAGTTTTCGATACTTACTTCAACAAGCAATGTTGAGATATTACCTTTGTTCTCGATATTGGAAACAATAAAAACGCCTACTCCATCATCACTTCTGAGCACATTGCCTACCCCGGCGAAAAGTATGTTTTTATTTTTCCTGTTGAGGATATTTTCAATTTTCTGCTTCACCTACAGAAGGTTTTTTACCTGCACTATTCTCTGGCAATTGGGGCAAAGAATATTAAACATATCCTTCCTTTTCAGATCATCCTGTGTCTCAATTATTGTATCATCAGTATCAGGCAGTAGTGTTTCGTTAAGTATATTGAGATTTAATGTTGAGGAGTAACCTTTTGGTCCCAGTTTGCTGATCATGAATTCAATATGTTCTTTGGTTGTAATTACATCCCCGCAATATTTGCACACAAGTAACTCTTTTTCCTGTTTTTCAATAACAGAGGAAAGGTTGAATGATGCAATATCAAAGATCTGGTTTGATAATTTAACCCCTTTGCCTGTTATACAAAAAGCTTCACATTGTCCGCAGAATATACAACGACCATAGTCCCTGGTAATAGTTCTTACCCGGTCTTCTTTATTGTCGGTTACAGTTATAGCCAATGGAGGACAAACATTAGCACAGGTTATACAGCCGACACAGTTTTTATCGTCAACAACCGGTTTCCCTCTGAATTTCTCAGCAGGGATATGCTCTTTAAAAGGGAATGAAGTTGTAAAGGCCGGTGATAACAGAGAAGTTACAGCCTCCTTTATTTCTCTTAATTTAGGATATCTCATCACTTGTATCTTTTTGATTTTTGTGATCGGAATTACCACCAAAGCCATCTGCAGCATAATCATCAATTATGCTTTTGTCCCAGAGTCTGATACCGAAAATATGTGATCCTCTTATCAAAGCATGAGCTCCAACAGTAGAAGCGAAGAATAGAATAGGTATTGCCAGCAATCCTTTTATTCCTGATTCGGTAAAACCATATCTGATAACAAGACTAAGCAGTATACAGCATGCTCCCAGAGTTACACATTTTGTTGCTGCCTGTAAACGGTTATATATATCCGGTAGTCTTATTAGTCCCAGGCAGCCCAGCAGACTGAATAACAGCCCTATACCTAATATAATATCAGCAATCAGTTTATTCATCAAGTTTCCTCCTTCCCAGATATTTTGCCATTGTCAGAGTACCAATAAAGCTAAGAATGATCCAGGCAATTCCAATGTCAATAAGGAATGCCTTTCCTGTTTTGATGCTTAGAACAACACAAATGCCAACAACTATAATCCCGATAATATCGATAGCAACAACTCTGTCTGCCACTGACGGACCTTTTATCACCCTGTAAAAGCATAATGCCACCAGGGCAATCATAAAGTAAAGAGCAAAGTCAATCCATTCCATTATTCAAAGATCTTGGTTAATATTTTTTCAAACTTCCCTGAGATTTTATAAGAGTAATTTTCAGGATTAGTATCTTTCAGGTATATACAATGAACATACAATGTATCTTCAATTATATCAACTGTAATGGTACCGGGTGTCATAGTAATCGAATTTGCAAGTATAGTTCGTGCCAAAGCCCGTTTGAGCTGCAGTTTAACTTTAACAATACCTGGTCTGACAGGCATTGAGGGATGTAAAACCCTGTAAGCCACATCAAAATTGGCCTTTACACATTCCCAGGTAAAATAAAGAATATAAATAATCAGCCAAAAGTATCTTATGGGATTAAGAAGCTTTCTGGCATCAATCTGAAAATATTTCGAAAAGATCAGAGGTGGTTATTAAAGAGACAACAGCTCCGGCGATCAAATTCTGCCAGTAAAACCTTCCAGTCAGAAGCATCCATGTTACAAAGCACATTATGAAATATATAACAGTATTCATTTGTAAATATTTACTATAATGATTGACATAAGCGAGTTAACAGCGGGGGAGAGGAACATATCCCTTATACCTGGTATTACCATCAAACTCATGACCAGACAAAGCAGTGCAAGGATAATCATTGAGAAACACATTAGAAAGGGTACTTCTTTGATATTCAGGATTTTGGTCTTTTTGAATTTATCAAGAAATGCATACCTCTGTACTTTCATAAAGGTTGAGAGGGTGAAAATACTTACTATAACTGCGAGCAGGGCAAGCAGATAGAAACGGCCCTGTACAGCAGCAATTATTATTATCAGTTTGCTGAAGAAGCCATTAAAAGGAGGGATTCCGGCAATTGACATTGATGCTCCGAAGGAGGTAGCTGAAGTGACAGGCAGATACTCAGACAAACCTCCTAATTCCTTCAGGTTGCGGGTTCCTGTAGCATATTCAACAGAGCCGGCAGTAAGGAATAGAAGTCCTTTAAAAACGGAGTGATTAAACATATGAAATAGACCACCTGAAAGAGCAAGTATCGCTATCCCCTTGTCTCCTCCTTTAACCAGAATATTCATTGCCATACCTGCAGCCATAACAACATAACCTACCTGGCTGATACTTGAATAAGCAAGGAGCCGTTTCATATCCCACTGCCCGATTGCCAGTATAACACCAATTACCATTGATAATACGCCTATTGTTATTAGAACCAGACTAATTTCCAATGACAACTGGAACATATTAAAGAATAGTCTCAGGAGTGCATAAATACCAATTGCTTTAATAAGTACCCCGGAAAGCATCGCTGAAATTGGTGAAGGTGCCGATGAGTGAGCATCTGGTAACCATGCATGGAATGGGATCAAAGCTGCTTTCAGGCCAAATCCGGCAATAAAAAATAATTCTATAAAAATGGTGAGCTTTCCTGCTGGAGCTTTGCTTAAAAGTTGAGAAATGTCTGCTATGTTCAAAGTGCTTGTGTACCAGAATGTAATAGCAAGAGCAAATAGTATCATAAGCGAAGCAATTCCACCAAGCACCTGGTATTTGAAAGACGCTTCCAGTTCGTCTCTGGAACTGCCAAAAGCAACCAGAGCGTAGGATGAAATAACTGATATTTCAAGAAATACAAAGAGATTAAAGAGATCACCTGTTATTACAACTCCGTTCATTCCTGCTACCATAAGAGAGAACAGAGCGAAGTAATAGTTTTCGCCTGTAAATTTCTTCATATATGGTATGGAATATAATCCTGCAAGGAATCCGATCAGGTTTATGATAATCAGCATGGTCATACTTAATCCATCAACAACAAGATGTATCCCGATAGGTATATTCTTTACAGGTTCCCATCCTCCCACTTTGTAAGTAAATGTTTCACCCCCGCTTGTAATCAGCATAATTAATGCAATTACAAGAAGAAACAGGAGACCGGCTGCCGGGAGATATTTGAAAGCAGATGGGATAATTTTCCATATCAGGGGTATCAGGAATGCAATCCCAAGAGGTACAATAACAAATAGTGGAATCAATGAATCCATCTCTTAACCTTTTAAATTGTTAATCTTATCTATATCAAAGGTTTTATACTTTTTATATAGTTTTATAGCTATTGCAAGCAGTAATGCAGTTGTAGCCAGTCCTATAACAATAGCAGTAAGCACAAAAGCCTGAGGTAAGGGGTCAACGTAAGTAGCTGCTTTGTTTGATGTTACATCAACTATGGGAGCTATTCCTCCATCAATATATCCTACCATGACAAAAAATAGGTTCAGACTATATTCCATAATACAGAGACCAATAATTATCTTAATAATATTCTTCCGTGTTATGACCCCGTAAAGACCAATAAGAAAGAGAACAAAACAAAGTATAAAGTCCAGCATCTTAATCCTCCTTTTTATATATTACAAATGCAAGAAATATAGAGAGCAAAGCAGCAGCGACCTCTATTCCTATAAATATGTTATACAATGGAATAACTCCTGCACTGACAAGATCGCCCGGTGTACCTTTGGGCAGGAAATTCTTAAAGAATATATGAGTTGCAAGCAATAATCCACTGGAAGCAAAAAAGAGAAAAAGCAAAATTCCAGCACCTTCAGCCAGAGAGGATTCTTCTTTTTCTTTTTTCAGCCGGAAATACTGAATTCCATTCGCAATGATTAAAAGAACAAATGAACCTGCAATTATTGTTCCTCCCGCAAATCCTCCGCCAGGTGTAAGATGTCCATGGAATATTATATAACAACCATAGAGGAAGACAAGCCCTGAAATCAATGCTGTCACTTTTTTTACTATTGAAGTCATCCCTTTCATTACTTATCCTGTTTATGTGTTTTTAACCTCAGAATAGCCAGAACTCCCATAACTGCTGTAAATAGTATGCTTGCTTCACCCAGGGTATCATATCCTCTGTAATCGAATACTACTCCTGTAACCAGGTTAATCGACCCTGTGTCTTTTACCCCATTCAGGATATATTCTGATGCCATTCTTGTTTTGTGCGATCCCAAAGGATCAAGATCTCCTGTTGCGATAAAAAAGAAATATATCAGAAGAAAGCCGGTGATAAGCGAAAAAATGATAAATGAGAGGCTTCTGACATTAATATATGACTTACCCTTTATCTTTACAGTTTCTTTTTCAGACAGATCTTCACCCGTACTTATTATAAGTACAGAAATCATAATTATAAGAGAAATTGTCTCCACCACAATCTGTACAATTGCCAGATCAGGTGCCTTTAGGACAAGAAATGCTATAACAAGACTGAATCCTACAATCCCGTAAGAGACTATTGCTGATAAAAGGTCCTTTGCATGAAGGGAAAATATTGAGCCGGCTATCATTATTACGAGAATCAAGGCCAGGGTAATTTCCATATCAATATGATTTAAATGAGCATAATTATTAAAAGTATTACAAGACCAGATATAAGCCATGCAACATAAAACGGTAGAATTCCGGTGTGCCATGAACTAAATATCTTGCTACATGAGAGAATCATATTCTTCCCAATATCATACATATCAAACCATTTTTTTTCTGCTGCATTGTAGAATTCCACTAAAAACCTGTTGTTACTTATTGTTTTATAGAAGTCCAGCACACTGGCCCTGCTCATATCCTGATCCTTTTCACCACCAATGTAACTGTCTTCCAATCTGAATTTTTTGATATTGCCTGCCAGGTAGATAAGAATCCCAATAATGATTGAGACGCCAACAAGTACTGCAACCTGGCTTGACTGCCAAATGCCGATGCATATCAAAATCATCATATAATGGCTTGATAATTAGCGGTATGACAAAAGATGATGCAAAAATTCCTGTCAGGATACAAACCAATGCCAGAATTGACCATTGGAATCATCATTAGCAGTTTTTGTTTTATACTTATCAGAAGTGGTGTTTTTTGTCCTGCCCAGAAATACACCTCCCAGAAATTTCATGAAAGCTGGCAAGAGTAAGTGCTGATCCCAATACTGCCAGTGCGAGCCAGAGCATCCATAACCGGTTGGCAATTCCTGTTCCGTTTCCAAAGTCAATTATCCCCTGGTAGATGAGCCATTTAGAGGCAAATCCATTTAAAGGAGGCACTCCGGAGATTGAGAGAGAAAAGATAACTGCAGCCAAAAAAGTAAGTGGCATATACTTGGCTGACCCTCCAAGAAGCTCAATATTATCGGTTCCAAACCGATCCTCCACATTTCCTGCTACCAGAAACAACCCTGATTTATATATGGCATTGTTAACCATGTGAAACAATCCTCCTGCAATACCGATAGGACTGCCTAAAGCCATCCCAAAACCATGTAGCCAACCTGTGAGACTGCATGATAGCCAAGTAAGTTTTTTGGTATTATGCTGGACAAGGGCCATCATTACTCCGGAGATAATTGTAACCACTCCGATAATAACAAGTATCAGTGTGATTATTTCTGTAAGAGTAAAGAGGGATGTACAGATACGAAACATGAAGTAAATACCCAGCAGTTTATCGAGTGAAGCAGGAAGAAGGGCTGAAGAGGAAGCAGGTGCTTTTTTTGCGAAATCGGGGACCCAGGTATGAAAGGGGAATGCCCCGGCTTTGTAAAACTGCCAATAAGTAAGGCAAAAAATGCAACTGATCCCAAAGTTGTATTTGAAGGTATTAAGCCGGAGGATATACTGAATGAGCCCGTAATTTTAAAGACAATACCGATTCCAATGAGCATTATTGTATCGGAGGCTCCAATAAGTATTAAAGTTTTCTTTGCGGCAGAAGAACTCTCTTCATCGTATCCACTAATCAGTTTGTAAAGTAAAAGTCCAAGAATTCCCCAACAGAATATGAAAAATAGCAGGTTGTCAGATAATACTGCAAGTGAAGAGAAGGAAGATGTTAACAGAATGTAGGAGTAATATCCTTTTATTTTGTGGTTTGTTTTAGTGTAAGATAGAGAGTATATTGAAATAAGGAAGGTGAAGAATGTAATAAGCATTACAATTAGCCTGGCAATATTGTCAATATGATACAGCACCTACCTCTTTCAGGAAATTGTTATAATTTATAAAATATTCACCTAAGACCAGGAGCAAGAGTTATAACCCCGTGTGTGAAATAATCCGCATCGAAGAAGAGAATTACAGATACTGTTAGTGCGATAGCCGAGATCACAGAGGCAATAAATCCTGATGATCTTCCTTAAAGATTCTGGCACTAATAATAGTAACAATCCTGCTATCAAAGGAATCCAGATTATATATAAGAGTTCGTTCATAATTACTCCTTTATATCTTCATTTTGAGTTCGTTGGTTTTTTGATGAGAGATCCTGATAAGATCCAGGCCATTCATCACTTTCTTCCCTGTAAAATAATCGTAAGCAAAAGCCATTCTTTCAGTGCAGCAATAGCACGGATCAACAGCAGCCAGTATTATTGTGGCATCAGCAATTGTCTGTCCTATACACGATTTCTTGAATGTAGCGATATTGACATAGCTCGGGGCTCTTATTTTATGCCTTACCGGTGAGTTTGAGCCATCTGACTTGATGAAATGGAAGACCTCACCCCGTGGAGCTTCCGCACGGCCAAAGCTCATTCCTTCGGGAATGTTTTTCACTGGTGTCAGGATATCACCCTCTTTTAAGTGTGTCATTTTATCGAGACACTGATCAATTATAGAGACTGATTCGTACAATTCAAGTAATCTTACTTCAGCTTTTGCAAAAACATCACATCCTTCTGAAGTTATTACTTTCCAGTTGACGAGTGGGTAAGCTGCATAGGGATCATCTTTTCTGACATCGATTGCTATACCTGATGCTCTTGCTGTAGGTCCTACAGCGCCGTAATTAATAATATCTTCTTTTGACAATATTCCAACCTTTTTCGTTCTGGCATGAATTACAGGGTCGTCCATTACGGCGCCTGTCAACAGATCAACCTTGGGTTTCAGGGTGTCGAGTACTTTTTTAATATCCGGGATCTGAGAGTTTGGAATATCTCTTCTTACACCCCCAATTTGGAACATCGCATAGTTATTCCTGTTACCTGTTATCCTTTCAAACAGATCAAGTATTATTTCCCTGTATTTCCAGGCCCACATAAAAACTGTGTTATAGCCAAGAAAATGACCTGCAAGTCCTACCCAAAGAAGATGACTATGCAACCGCTCAAGCTCACCTATAATGGTGCGGATATATTTTGCTCTGTCAGGGGCTTCAACTTTGGCTAGTTCTTCCATGGCATTGGCATATGCAAAAGGATGAGATGTTGAGCAAATGCCGCAGACTCTTTCCACTACAAAGAATACCTGATCGAATGTCTTAGATTCATTGATCTTTTCAATACCTCTGTGGTTATAACCTGTTTCCCATTCGATATCTTTTACAATTTCTCCTTCACAGTAAAGTTTGAACAGTTCCGGTTCCTCCTGAAGGGGGTGGTATGGGCCAATTGGTATAATTGTCTTTGTGCTCATAATCCTTCCAGATTTAGATTATCACCCTTTTTTCTTGCATATGGGAATTCATTCTCCTTCCAGTTCCCTTCTGAAATAAGTTTTGTAAGATTAGGATGGTTAATGAATTTTATTCCGAATAATTCATGTATCTCACGTTCAATCCAGTTTGCTGCATCGATCAGGTTTGCCAGGGATTCTATCTCAGGCTTGTTCTCTTCCAGTTCTGCCAGAAGATTAACTACATAACCGTATTTATCATCGCTGAAATGATAAATGACTTCATACCCATTATCAGAAACCATTCCTGTTGCAATAATAAACCTGTAAGAAAGTTCATCGAGGAAATAGTTTGCTATCTCAAGTAATGATTCTTTCCTGATATGTACTACAATCCTTCTTCTCTGTTGAATAACAATTCTGCGTATATCGCTGTTGAAATTCAGCTTTAAGATGTCAGGCAGTATGTCGTAGTTAATCGCTACCATAACGTGCTATTTGTTAGTTAGTTTTACTATCCCTGCCAGTATTGCTTCTGGTTTGGGAGGACATCCGGGAATATAGGCATCTACAGGTATTATTTTGTCTACTGGCCCGGCAAACGGAATGCCTTCAGCAAAAATTCCACCAGTACAGCCACATGCTCCGAATGCTACAACAAGAAGCGGTTTAGGAGCCTGATTATAAAGCTCTATCAACCTCTCTTTGTCTTTCTTATTAATTGAACCGGAAACCAGAAGCACATCAGCATGCCTTATAGTACCAACCAGCATAATGCCAAATCTTTCCACATCGTATCTTGGAGTAAGACAATCCAGGATCTCGATATCGCAATTGTTACATGAGGCACCTCCGAAATGAAATACCCATAACGATTTTTTAAAACAATAACTGCCTAAGCCCAACTTCTTAGTTTTTATAGGTTAAAAATTGATAATACAATTGCTGCCAGAGCCAAAAGACTCATCCAGACAAAGAAAAATCTCATCGCCTGATTGATCTTGACCCTGGGGTTGGTATTTCTAATAAGAGTTATAAGAAGTAATACTAGAACCAGTTTCAGTATTGACCAGAGTAAGCCTATTCCTTCAAGTCGGAATCCGCCCAGAAGGAGGGTTATTAAAAGCGCTGGTAATACAAACAACATTATGTATCTTGTCATCTTGATAATGGCATAAGCGCTGCCTGAGTACTCAATGAAGACTCCATGTGCCAGTTCTGCTTCTGCCTCTGACATATCGAAAGGTACTAACGCTAGTTTAGCCTGGATAACAAACAGTATTACAACAAATAAAAGGACTCCCGAGATACTTCCTATGAATGCTCCATCAGCTTGCTGTTTAGCAATAATATCACTAATGGTAAAACTCATATCTGTTTTTATGACTATGGCAGCCAGTGCAAGGATGAAGGCGAGCTCATAAGCTATAATAAGTTTCATTTCCCGTGAAGCACCTATAGCTCCAATTGGATTTCCTGATGCCAAGGCTCCAATAATGAATGTTAATGAAGGGATGGTTAGTAAGTAGAAAATGACTATAAGGTCACCTTTAAACCCGGCATCAGGGAAGAATGCAGGAAGCAGGATAAAAACATTTGCCAGACTGGCACTGAAAAGTGCGAACACAGGAGCTGCCAGGAATGTAAATTTTGCTCCATATTTGGGCAGGATTGTCTCTTTGTAAAACAGTTTTCCCAGATCATAAAAAGGCTGAAGGAATGGGGGACCTTTTCTGAACTGAACCCTTGCCGTTATCTTCCTGTCGGACCATGATAGAATGCCACCAACCAGAACAGAAAAAATCATTCCGGGGAAAACAATAAAATAAAAGAGATCTTTAATCATATTATTCAGTTATTCATGTTTTAGTTTTTCCCACACAAACTCTTTCACCAATACTTTATCATTTAACCTGTGGATGTTTTCATCAGGATTTTCATCTTCGTCTGTAATTGTTAATGCATTTTCTCTGCAGGTCTCAACACACAGCAGCTTTTTAACCTCTCCATTAAGGTGGCAATAATTACATATTGACTTTCTTACTTCAAAAAAACTATTTAACATTGTTCCAAACGGGCATATTGTAACACATGATTTACATGCGATGCAAAGGTTTGTTGCCCTGGTAAGTATGCCGGAACTGTCTTTTTCAAGTGCATCGACCGGGCAAACAGATATACATGGAGCATCTTCACAATGCCTGCAGGTGAAACTGAAAACTGCTTTTTCGAGAATATGCCTCATACCATTATTATCCGGATGATAGTCATAAGAACAGTCAACTGAGCATTCACTGCATGTACGGCACTGCATTAGATCAACCAGAATTTTCTTGCTCATAATGAATCTGCTGTTATTATATGAATATCAATTAATTATGTTTTTAAATACTATTTGATGTCACTTCCATATCTCAGGATTGTGTTTTATCTCATCATATGTAAAAACAGGTCCATCTTTGCAAACAAAGAATTCCCCCATCATACAATGGCCACATTTCCCAAGTCCACACGACATATTTTTTTCCATTGAAAGAAATATATCCTCTTCTTTAAATCCAATTTCAAGAAGTTTTAGCGTGGCAAATTTCATCATAATTGGAGGTCCGCAAACAACTGCGACAGCATTCTTCAGATTCACTTTTGGTGTATCAAGCAGTTTGGTAACAACTCCTACCGAATCGTTCCAATCTGTTCCGTCAAGCTTATCGGCAGACCTATATGTTTCAAACTTCTCAATCTTGTTAAGTTTGTGGAATAAAGGCTTATAGATGCAGTCAGTAGGGGTTTTGGAACCATAGAGAAGAACAACTTTTTCCAGTCTGTCTTTCAGTTCAATAAGAGTGAAAAGAAGTGATCTTATTGGGGCCAGACCACAGCCACCACCAACGATAAGGACCTCTTTACCGAAAAATCTTTCAACAGGATAACCTCTTCCAAAAGGTCCGCGTATTCCCAGTACTTCTCCTGGCTTTAACTTATGGAATTTTTCAGTAACATAGCCGGTCTTCATAATTGTAACTTCCAGCTTATCAGAAATAAACGGAGAGGAAGAGGGAGTAAAAGGAGCTTCTCCCTGTCCGTCGAGAGTAAGTTCAATGAATTCACCGGTACTGAATTTGAAAGGTGACTCAGGAGTTAGTACAAATGTTTTAATGAGTGGTGACTCATCAATAACCTCTTCAACGGTAGCTTTTAATACCTTATATATACCTTCAGATGTCACTTATTATCCGGTTTAAATTTCACGTGAGTTCCATTATAAGTTCGTTTTTACTGATCTTTGCAATACAGGCTTCAATACATCTTCCACAACCGGTACAGGCAATAGCATTGAATCTTTCCGGTTTCCAGACATACTTGCACATATATCTGTTCTTAAACCTGACACTCATTTCTTTTAATGGATCTTCTCCACCTGCTACTTTCTCAAAAGCAGGATACTGACATGTATCCTGCTGTTTTATCTTCTCGAAGCCGGGTTTGTCAATAAGAAGGAAGCATGTACATGTAGGGCAAATGGCTGAGCAGGCGCCACACGATACACATTTTGAAGAGTACTTTTTCCATATCTCATGACCTGAGGAGCTGATTTTTTCTCCTGTTTTTTCAGTACCAGGCAAATTGTTGTTTTTTCTGGACAGCTCCTTTATCGTCTCCTTTCTCAGAGTAATGAAGGGTTCATTATTATTGATGTCCAGTGGTTCAATCTTTCCAATTGATCCAAGTTCTTTAATAAACTGGGTTCCTTTTTCAGACCATGCCATAAGGTAATGATAGCCTTTTATAGTAGAGAGAGAGAGATCACATCCTTTTTCTGAATATGGATTAATACCGTAAGTTGTGCAATGGCAATGTTCCTGTGTTATATAACAATCAGTTGAGATAATTATAGAGTTTTCTCTTCTGGTAAGGTATGTTTCATCAACAAATTTTTCATCGAGATATATCAGGTCAAGTAGTTTTAGTCCTTCAACATCGCAGGCAGGTGCCCCAATTATGACAGTCCTTTTTGTGCTCAGTTTTGGTTTAGTGGTATTGAGTTTTACAGGGAGGAAGAACATTTTAAGGGGAGTGGCAGGTTTTGCTTCATTATATACAATTTCTTCTTTGTCTTCTTCACTGATAATTACATAATCTATACCACCATTTTTCCGTACAGGTGCATAGATATTATATAAGGAAGCTGAAAGTGTATGAATTAGTCTGACCCATTCGTCCCGGTTGATTTTGTAGAGGTAGTCCATTAGTCCGGAATAAAACTATAACTCAATTTTATTATCAGGCTAATTTCTGCAGACAGCATTTTTTATCCTATGAGCCTGGTCAGACGATATTATAATTCTGCTCAGTGTTTCAGATAACAATAATCATTCATACGGATAATTTTAGCTGCCTCCTAATATGATTGGGATCATATCGTAATGTCCAATATGCTTAATTACAGAGACATGGAGTTTACAAAATAGAATGAAAGGATAATAGGATGGTTTGACAGGAACTTTCTCGACAACCTACCATGGGTGAGGTAATAAAAATTGGTTCAGTGAAAGATTAAGTCTATTGCACTTTGATATTTGCAATTCTTTTGAGTTGTCTGACATCTTTCAGAATTATTCTGCGCCCTTCAATTGATACCAGTTTTTCCTCTCGGAATTCTGATAATAGCCTTATAATTGTTTCAGTGGCAGATCCGACAATATTTGCCAGATCCTCCCGCGACAGATTAAGGACATTATTGTCTTTGCACCCTTCAGGATGAAATTTATGGCATAATGTGAGAAGAGCCTCAGCCAGTCTTTCTCTGACTGGTTTCTGAGCTATAGAGATCATCCTGTCTTCAGCTTCATTTAGCATATTGCCAAGTGCTTTAATGAGGGTTTTGGTAATCTCCGGATATTTATTTGTCAGATCTGAAAATGTGTTACCATTAATAAAACAGATAACAGAGTCTTCAATCGCTTCGGCTGTCAATAAATAGTGTCGTGACCCGATTATAGAACTATATCCAAACAGTTCCCCGGGGGTAACAAACCTTACAATTTGTTCTTTGCCATCACTGCCAACTTTATAAAGTTTCACTTTACCAGAGTTAAGACAATAGACTCCTACTGCACGGCTGTCTTCATGAAAAACCAGCTGGCCGGTCTTATAAAAGGAACTTGATTTCTCAAATTTAAGATACTCAAGATCCCCGTTTTCAAGAATTGAAAAATAAGATTTTTTAAAAACCCTGCATGTTGAACATTCCGGCTGTTCTTTCATATTTGAGTTATAATTTAAAGATTACAATGCAGTAAGTCATCTATACGTTCATCATTCTCAACAAAATGTAATAGTAAAGGTAATAACCAAATATATTGTTATTTTATTAACAATAAAATAACAATTGTCAGAAAAATGAAATATTATGTTATTAAGGTGGTAATGGCCTAAACGCATTGTGGCAAAACGGAAGGAAATGTTTTATATAATATAGAGGATAGGAGGGGTAAAAAGGGAGTGGGCGAAAAGGAGAATGGGAGAGTGGAAGAGTGGAAGAAATAAATCAGTGTAACTCCGTACAAACTCTGTACAACTCCGTGGTTAATAAACTTAATTACAATTGTTTATGAATAATTGTAAGGCCATCTCTGAGGGGGAGTATCATCTTTTCGATTGAATTATTGTTTCGGATCATCTCATTGAATTCGATTATTCCCCTGGCCTGAGGATCAGCTGTATCCGGTTCCACTACCTGCCCTCCCCAGAGAGTATTGTCTGCAATTATATAGCCTCCGTGATTAACCTTGTCGAAAACTCTATTGAAATACCCGGTATATTCCCTTTTGTCGCCATCAATAAACACAAGGTCGAACATATAATCCAGTCCGGGAATGATCTCCAATGCGTCACCGGTAAGTTGCACTATGCTAGAATCCAGGCCTGCTCTTTTAAAATATGAACCTGCGAAATCTGTAAGTTCATCATTGATCTCTATAGTTAACAACTTTCCCCCCAGTCGCAGACCTTTGGCGAGGCAAATTGCTGAATAACCTGTAAAAGTACCTATCTCAAGGATATAACCAGGTTGTATCATTCTTGAAATAAGTTCCAGAAAAATTCCCTGGCTATGACCGCTTGCCATATTCGGATTTACAAACCTAATATGAGTCTGACGGTAGAGATCTTCCAGTACAGGGTCCTCCTCCGAAATATGTTCTGAAATATATTGTTCCAGTTTTTTGCTGATCATAGGATTATTTTTTATTGTCTAAACATGTTATCCGGTCCTGCAGTCAGGCTCCTATACGGTTGGCCCTCTGTCATCTGTCGCTTGTTGCCTAATCTAAACCCACCCCTAACCCCACGCTAAGCGTGGCAGGCTCTCCAGGGAGGGGAATTAAAACCTGTCATTTGTCGCTTGTTGCCTAATCTAAACCCACCCCTAACCCCACGCTAAGCGTGGCAGGCTCTCCAGGGAGGGGAATAAAAAGGCTTGCACCCTTTGCCTTCAGCCTAACGCCGTCCACCTTACTTATATATCAAAGTTGACAATTTATAAGGATCAAATATATCGTTGGCAGTTTCAAGGATATCTGAGGATGTCACTCCATCGATCTTTCTATAAAGATCTTCAATTCGCTCAATCTTACCGAAGATGAGCATACTTTTTCCAAGGCTCAGCATCAGGCTTTCATAATTTTCATAGCCTCTTGCCAGGTACCCTTTTATCTGGTTTTTTGCCTTACTCATTTGAATACTTCCCAGTCTGGTGGTCCTGAGCTTTTTCAGTTCAGACATAGCAATGGATATGCTTTTATCAAGAAGCTGGCTGTCAGTACCGAAATAAATTGAGAAGACACCTGTATCGCAATATGGATTATAACTTGATTCCACATTATAGGCCAGTCCGTTCTTTTCACGCAGTGACAGGTTTAGTCTTGAGTTGAGGCCCTGGCCCCCAAGAATATTGTTGAGAAGGAACATACCCATCCTTCTCTCATCTTTCAGGTCATATGCCAGAGTGCCTATTATACAATGATTCTGAAATGTGTCCATTTTTTTTGTCAGGGTTGAAGGCTTATATAACCATTGCTTAGTTGTCCTTTCTTCTCTTTTGTTAGTCACTACATTAGAAAAGTATATCTTAAAAAGCTTCAGTATCTTTTCATCAGAGATGTTGCCTACTGAGCAGAAGACCATTTGAGAGGTGGAATAATTATTTGAAATAAACCCTGATATTGTGTTTTTTGTAAATGATCTTACCGAATCCGGTGTACCAAGAATATTTCTTCCGATAGGCTGCCCTGCAAAAATAAGTTCCTCAAAGTCGTCGAAAATAAGTTCCGATGGACTATCGAGGTATGAGTTTATCTCCTCAATGACAACATCTTTTTCCTTTTCAATCTCTTTATCAGGAAATACTGAGTTAAAAGCTATATCACTGATAAGGTCCAATGCCCTTTCGTAGTCGTCCTTCAGGAATGAAGCATGTATGGCCGTCTCTTCCTTGGTTGTATATGCATTGAGCTCGCCACCCACATCTTCAAGTCTGCTGAGAATATGATAAGCCCTTCTTTTCATGGTCCCTTTGAACATCATATGTTCGATAAAATGTGCTATCCCATGTTCTTCCGGTTTCTCATCACGCGAACCGGTATTGATTATTAGTCCGCAATGTGCTACCATCCCTGGTATTCTCTGATGCACAAGTCTGATACCATTATCAAGGGTATGAAAGAGCAAGTCCATAAATTGTAATTAATGAGCTTGCAAAGGTACCACTTAGGTAAAATGATTCCAAATTGAAATTTTTTTAATAAAGGTTTTGCTTAGTCCGATTTGAGATATATATTTGCAGACCGAAAAAGAGGTGCCATAGCTCAGTTGGTAGAGCAATGGACTGAAAATCCATGTGTCCCCGGTTCGATTCCTGGTGGCACCACTTAAAAAAGTGTGAGAGTGAGAGCGAGAGTGAGAACTTAAGCGAACACTCTCATCCTTTTTTCTCAATACTCGCACTCACACTCACACTGTCCAGCGAGAGTGATCACTCTCTTTCTGTTTTGACTCACTTTGTTCGTCGAACTCACCCCGATAAATCAGGGTTCGGTTCTCACTTTTACACACTTATTTGGGAATATTGATTAAAGCAGTGCAGATCAGCAATTTGCAGGGGTCTTTTAATTTTATGTTGACGATTTCGTTGACGCTTTTTCTTAAGATATAATTCCTTAGCATCCTCTAAATCAATAATATGCCAATTTGAGTTTATGTTGGAAGGCTATAGATAACACATTATTTGTGGCTGCGTTAGTTATATACGCAAACGGCCGTTTTATCGCGCAATCGGTAAACTGCACAAAAACTCATGTGGGGCTGGTGGCACCAATTATTTGGAAATATTTATCAATGGGCTGCTCACATCAAACCATAATAGGGCGCTCCCTGACACCGGATTCTCCAGTAGGGCGCTGTAGGGCGATGAATTTTCAGGTATTTGACGTAGGGATACTTTTAATCTACTCTTTCATGCCGAATATCCATTTGAAGTTCTGGATGCAAAAACATTGATGATAAGTGACCAATAAATTACCAATTACTCGAAACAATCCTGTAGTATACAGTATACTTTGTTGCACGCTTTATCAAACCCTTTATTGAATTTGGCGGATGGATCATATTTGGAATCGCATAGGGCGAAATCATTTTGATGCAGATGGTAATATTTAATTTAACTATTGACTCATAAGAATAAATTTACTACATTAGGTATTTCTATGAAAAATAGAAAAGCATTTAAGAAATTTTGTCCATTCAATCTACTAATTGTTTAGCATGAGTACTTGTAGAAAAAATTTCAACATACTAGTATTTTGTTTTACAATAAATGTAGTTGCATTAACAACAATCTTTGCTCAAAACAATTCACCTAACTTTATTTCAGAAAGCCTTCCCCAACTTAAATTATTAAGTTCTGATATAAATCAGAATGTATTGGTTTCACTTGCAATAATAAAGGAATATGAAAAATGCCTAACAGTTTCAACCAATAAAATTGCCAAAATAATAAAGCCACTTTCTTTTGTGAAGGAATCTGATAATAATAATTCTATTAACATTGCAGAGGTCAGAATGGATGATGAGTTTGCGATAATTGAAGCGCGCGATAACTGGTATAAGATCAGATTACAAGATAACCGAGAAGGGTGGGTATCTGAGGAGGATGTACAGGAACTAAATGTACAATCCACAAACTTTAGTAAAGCTGTGAAATTACCTCAAAAGCAGAAAACTACGGAGCTGCTGGATCAAATGAGGGGTTATAAAAGTGCGATTGATAAATCGTTCGAATCTGCCGGAGCTTTAATAAAAAAGATAGAAGAAGGCTATAATAATCTGCCAGCTGATAAAAAGAAGGCAGTCCAGTCTAATTATCAGTCGTTCAAGGTATATAAAGAGAAAATTGAAAAATACCTTGGCTACTCTGCAAGGTTTTTAGAGCCATATGAAAGTCTGTGGATCACTTCAGCTGATCAGAAATCTGTTAGAGTTGCTCCAGGCGACCGCTTTAAAGGCACAGCTTCTGTAGATGTTGGAAGATCCAGTTATAATAATATGAATTCAACATCAACCACTTCCCGAAGGCTAGCATTTGACGGGATATACCAAATTGATAAATTAACCAGATTAGATATCTCTCTTAATCAGCAAAAGGAATTAATTCAGAGTGCGTTCACTAATAGTAGGATTGAGGCAGGAATATCACGACAATTTTCAGATAAATTTATAATGGGTAGTAATATTGGATTTGATAGTTATGATGATAAAGCCTCAGCCATTAATTCTTTTGGCTTATTCAGAGCAAGAGTAAATTTTTCTTTTACTCCAACAACTAAATCCAATGTATTTGGGAATGCTAATTTCCAGTCTAAAAATTTCAAAGAAACTGGGGACAATAATTATCAGGGAATTCTGTATGTTTTCGGAACAAATTTAATGCCTAATAGCAAAAATAACATAAGGCTTCAAATACAGGGAAATAAGCAAGTAAGCGGCATAGATTTCCTGACCTTTAATCAGGTGAGTCCACAAATAAATTACACCTTAAAAAAGAGTTTAGAAAAGTCGTTCAGTATTCGACTTGATTATGATCTTCTGAAATTTGCGGAAAATAATAATATTAATAATTACAGAAAATACAGGGCTGATTTTCTTTGGAGAAATAACCTTAAAAAGAATGCTTTAACCAAAAACCTAAACCTGACTTATAAACAATTCCCAAATAACAGTAAAAAGGATTATTTTAGATTGGGTTATACACTGAATAAAAGGAAAGGTTCATTAGCTGATAAGAGCTCTTCAGTCTCATCATTGAGTTCTTTAGCAACAATCATTACGCAGAGAGAGAATAATTTTCTGTCAGATTATCTTGATCTTAGATGGGATAAATCCAAAATAAACCCCAACAGTTATAGCAATATTAATGTATTAACAAGATTGTGGAATAATTCAATAATGAAGAATGACAGTACAAATATTCCTGATCATTTTTTAGACTTTTATGGTGAATTGGGACCTTATTTCAGAAACAATACTGACGGATCTGTTAAATTCACGGATTTGAAATTAGGCTTAATTTTCGGAGGTCACCTTTTTTTTAACTTTGATGATGAATATTTTATTCGCAATGGGAATTCCCTTAGAGGAGGATTTTCGTTAAAAAGTAATATTAAGATATATAGGGCGAATTTAACATTTAATGGTTCGTATGAACGATCCTTAATCCTTTCCAAACAAACTACATATGACCCTTTTAACGGTAACATTTTGTATGGTGATATCTTATACAGGAGCCCTTCCTCATTCCAGTTTTTAATAGACTATTTACAACCAGTATATAATAACTGGGATATTCATTTTGGTCTGAATACTTATTATATAAAGACTGATGCTACTGATGAAACCAGCATTAATCCTATTGATAGAAAATCGAATTTAAGGTATTATGGTGGATTGATATACCGATTTGCATTGTAGTAAAATTCCATTAATAAAAAATTCATGTCTAAACAGAAAATCCTTATCAGAAGTATCATAGTTGCTTTAAGCATTTCTTTGATCCCCATACTATTGACTGCCATGCCTGTTAGCAATAGTAATTTGAATAGCTGTCAAGTTAGTCAAAGTGGCAACCTTATATGGTCATCCAATGTTGATGCGAATGGACAGAGAGTTACTTCAAATCAACTTGTAGCTGGAAGAACATATTACTTAGTTGTTAGAGGATTTATAAATCAAGGTGTCTGGGCTGAGAATGGCAGAGTTTTGCTCAATGATGCCTGTTATGAATTTAATGCCAAGCCATCTCCTGATCCTTTGCCAATATTTCAGAACGATTTGGGAATACTCGTGTGCGATAACCGATATCATGCTGATCATGTTTATACTTCCGCCACATTTGTATCAGAAGGTCAGGCAATTGCCTTCTGGTGTTTTGATACCGACTATCGTGATAACTCGGGTAGTATGATGGTGGAAATCTTTGAGGTAACCACAGTTGCCCAGCCGCCACAAGCAGCCTATGTACCCCAGGTAACACAGGGCTCAGGAGCATTTTGTTCCATCGGTAGTTCAGACAAATTATTCTGGGCAGGAGATGTTAGTGCAATGGGTCAGAGGATTACATCTACTCCACTTGTTGCAGGGAATAAATATTATATTGTGGTCAGAGGATTTATAAATCAAGGTACCTGGGTGGAGAACGGCAGGGTATTGCTCAATGATGCCTGTTACGAGTTTAATGCCAAAACATCTCCTGATCCTTTACCGATTTTCCAAAACAATCTTGGCATAATTGTATGTGATAATCAATATCACTCTGACCATATATATTGTTCGTCACAGTTCGAGTCAAATGGACAACCTGTCACATCATGGCTGGTTGATACTGATTACCGTGATAATTCCGGGACCATGCATGTGGAAATCTATGAGGTTGGTATAGCTGCTGCCCAACCGCCACAAGCAGTCTATGTACCACAGGTAACACAGGGATCCGGAGCATTTTGTTCCATCGGTAGTTCAGACAGATTATTCTGGGCAGGCGATGTTAGTGCAATGGGTCAGAGAATTACATCTACTCCACTTGTTGCAGGGAATAGATATTACATGGTTATCAGAGGAAGTGTAAACTTTGGTACCTCTTCAGTTAATGGAAGAATACTTTTCAATGATGCTTGTTATGAATTTAATGCCAGTCCGGCTCCAAATCCCTTGGGGATATTTCAAAACGATCTTGGCATAATTGTATGTGATAATCAATACCACCCTGACCATATATATTGTTCGTCACATTTCGAGTCAAATGGACAACCTGTCACATCGTGGCTGGTTGATACTGATTACCGTGATAATTCTGGAACCATGCATGTGGAAATCTATGAAGTTGGTATAGCTGCTGCCCAATTGGCACAAGCAACTCAACTGCCACAGGTTGTACAGGGATCCGGAGCATTTTGCCCCATTGGTACATCAGACAAGTTATACTGGTCAGGTGTTGTGAGTTCAATGGGCCAGAGAGTTACATCTACTCCACTTGTTGCAGGGAATAGATATTACATGGTTATCAGAGGAAGTGTAAACTTTGGTACTTCTTCAGTTAATGGAAGAATACTATTCAATGATGCTTGTTATGAATTTAATGCCAGTCCGGCTCCAAATCCCCTGGGGATATTTCAAAATGATCTTGGCATAATTGTATGTGATAATCAATACCACCCTGACCATATATATTGTTCGTCATATTTTGAGTCAAATGGACAGCCTGTAACATCGTGGTTGGTTGATACTGATTACCGTGATAACTCCGGAAATATGAGAGTGGAAATCTATGAGGTTGGTATCCTGAACATTGATGATGCTATTAAAGAATTGACAGAAAATGAAGATAATATCAAATGGGATAATCAGAAAATAAAAAATGCTCAAATCAATCTAAATGGTTTGCTCAATCTAGAAAGAGCATTATATAATCAGTTTAATACCAATCATAGTAAGTTTGTAAAAGAAATAAATGATCAGAAAACCAATCCATTACTAAATGAGATAGTTGCTCTTTGCCTGGCCTCTGCTCAAAGTCAATTTACCGAACATAATATCAATAAAGACACAATTGATTATTCAGGTAAAACCCTATTAGCGCAAGCTGCAACAAATGATGAAATAGATATGATGGGGATAATAAGTATACTTTCTGAAGTGCAGGTTCAATCAGATGATATGACTAGGAAACTGAGTGACATGAAAGATCTTCTGGCTTCTCGCGGAGCTGATATTGAGGAGATTATGGCCAATGGACAAAATCTTATTGCACAAGGCAATGTCAATCCTGAATTTGCACAGGATGGTGGGGTGAATGTAGAATTCTTTGGAGATGGCGTTGATAATTTTGGTGATGGATTACAGGATTACCTTTACGGAAATATGCGGAAAGGTAATGTACTTATTATTGTATGGGATGGTGGGAATATAGCTGATGACATTTTCGAAGTCTCAATCTCTGGTCGGGGAAATCTTGGGACTACTCCTCCAGGAGGAAGAAGAAACTTTGATATTTCATTAAGTCCCGGTACCTATACAGTAAATATTAAAGGGGTCTATACAGATCCAAATTCTCCTCCCTGTACCTTTGGCATACAGGTATACGACAGGGATACCCTTATTTTGCAGGACGGCAATAATATTGAGGAAAATCAGATTTCATATTATACTATAACTATCAGATAAATATTTGATAATATCATGTGAGAGGATGACAGGATTTTTGCAGACATTGTTGAAGTAATTAAGCTTGCATCAAATAACAAATTTGGACTGAAAGTAAAACTGCCAGGCGGAAATGTAACGAATCGAGCACTCTCTTTCTGTTTTGACTCACTTTGTTCGTCGAACTCACCCCGATAAATCAGGGTTCGGTTCTCACTTTTACACACTTATTTGGGAATATTGATTAAAGCAGTGCAGATCAGCGATTTGCAGGGGTCTTTTAATTTTATGTTGACAGAATTGGTGCTTTTTTTCAATGAGCTCATTGTCGATGCATTGCACCTGCAAAGTTACTTTAGACCCATCAACAATTGTATCATCAAAACTTTACTAACAATCCGGACAGATCAGAGAATCTTTTGAGGTTAATGCTGTATCAAATTCCTTACCGCATTTTTCACATTTGACCATATTAGTGGCTTCTGATAGCAGTCTGGCTGCAATTGCTCCATTATTTTCCAGAGCTTGAGAGTCCCTTGTAAGAGCATACTTGTCTCTGCGTTTATTTGCAGCAACAAAATCTTCCACTTTCAGGACGGGTATAATTATATCATTTTTCATAATGCAAAGATACAAATAAATAAAGCCATATTACCATCACAAGTTTATGAACTGCATAAGCTTGCCATATGCACAACCATAAAGCAAGGCATTAATTCCGGAATAAACTCAATTGATTACCTTTACCCAAAAGTATGTAGAATGAAGGAAATAGAAAATATTGAACTTGCCCATTTGAATCTCAGTGATTATCAGGAATTAAAAGAAGCGATGATCGATTCATATACCTTGATGCCAAATTCCTACTGGAAGGAGCACCAGATTAAGATATTGATTGATTTATTTCAGGAAGGCCAGGTAGTCATCAAAGCCAATAATCTGATAGCTGGTGTGGCTTTATCAATTATTGTTGACTATGACAGGTTTGGAGATAATCATACTTACAAAGAGATTACTGGTAATTTTAAATTTAACACACATGATCCCGATGGCGATATCCTGTATGGTATTGATATTTTTATTAAACCGGAATTCCGCGGATTAAGACTGGGCAGGAGGTTGTATGACTACAGGAAGGAACTATGCGAACGATTAAATTTGAAAGGAATAATATTTGGAGGAAGAATTCCCAATTACCATAAATACTCAGGGGATTTAACACCAAGGGGATATATTGACAAGGTTAAGACAAGAGAGATACATGATCCTGTATTTAACTTTCAGATATCCAACGATTTTTATCCTTCAAAGATCATTAAGAACTATCTCGAGGGTGATACAGCATCGAACGAATATGCTATACTACTGAAATGGGATAACATTTATTATGAAAAGCCATCTGATAAACTGGCAAAGACGAAAACAATGGTCAGGCTTGGTCTTATTCAGTGGCAGATGCGACCCTATACTAAGCTTGATGATGTTATGCAACAAGCTGAATTCTTTATCGATGCTGTTTCAGGATACCGTTCAGATTTTGCATTGTTTCCGGAATTTTTTAATGCACCTTTAATGGCTGATTACAATCACCTCTCTGAACCTGCTGCTATAAGGGAGCTTGCTAAATACACATCTATGATTGTACAAAAATTTTCTGAGTTTGCAATTTCCTACAATATTAATATTATCACTGGAAGTATGCCGGAGATTGTAAACAACAGACTTTATAACATTGGCTATGTTTGTAGGAGAGATGGGACTGTCGAGAGATATGAAAAATTGCATACCACTCCTGATGAGGTGAAAGTGTGGGGTTTGGAAGGGGGCAGTAAGTTAAAGGTTATTGATACTGATTGTGGCAAAATAGGAGTGTTAATATGTTATGATATTGAATTCCCTGAACTAAGCAGGATACTTGCTGATTCCGGAATGAATATTCTGTTTGTACCTTTTCTTACTGATACCCAGAATGGTTTTTCCAGGGTGAAAAGTTGCGCACGGGCCCGGGCAATTGAGAATGAGTGTTATGTGGCTTTAACAGGTTGTGTTGGCAACCTGCCAAAGGTTCACAATATGGACATAAATTATGCACAGGCAATGGTATTTACTCCATGTGATTTTGCATTTCCGGTAGATGGGATTAAAGCGGCAGCGACACCTAATACTGAAATGATACTTATAGCTGATGTGGATATTGATTTATTGCGTGAACTGAACCAGTTTGGAAGCGTCAGGAATCTTAGGGACAGGCGGAAGGATATATATGATTTAATTCACAAATAATTTATCGGGTTGTGTGATATACTGTCAGAGCTCCTGGTACCACTTCTTTAAATCGCAAAACCGTTAAGATAAACGTCTTGCGGGTTTTTGTTTTGCCAGGTTAATGAAATGAATGAAATATCATTATTAAACGACGTGCAGGGAAGGGATCATTTCCAATGACCTTTCAATATATTTTATTTGCTTCTTATCAATTGATAGTAGAGTAATTTCAAAGAAATATCCGGTATCGTTTTCTTTAATATATTTAATTGAGGGTTCTTCTTTCAGATTGCTCCATGCAGTATTGAGTACGACGGCACGGATCAGGGACTCAGCAGTGTCTGTACTTCCCTGGGACATGTCAATCCTGACATGGAGAGTATGTTCCTCAAGTGCACCGGGATATGCCAGTTCGGTGATCACTTCATGTATTATGCCTGAATATGGTACGCGCAGTATTTGGCCATCCCCGGCCATAATTTTCAAATAAGTCAGTTGCTGTGATTTAATCTGCCCTGAAAGTGCTCCGGCCCGTATATAGGAATCGGTCTTAAGGTTATGCTTTACCCTGAAAATAATGCCTGCAAATATATCTTTGAGAAGAAACCAGGCTACAAAACCGGCTATTATAAATATCATGGCATAGACCATATATGAGTAATAAAACTTTTCGCCGAAAAGAAAATCAGTTACCCAGAAGATGTATCCCATCCAAATGAGGACTTCCAATGGTATGAAAAGATTATTGTAATAGTCTATAGCGGAATAACGATTTAATACTCGTTTTAAGCCAAGCCTGATTACCTTAAGTAAAAGAAAGGAAAATGCTGCAACAATAATGACAATAATAATTTTCATTAGTTAAAGTGATTTAGATCATTAATGCAGTTTCATCAGGAAGCACTTCATATGTTGATTGATCATTTTTCATAATAGTTCTTCTCTTTTGAAAATCTTTATGAGGTGTGGTTCAATGTAAGGATTCACAACAAAAAGATTATCTCTTCTTTCTTCTATCAGACCGACTCTTAACATGGAGTCTACGATACCTCTGGTCATTGTATCAACTGAGAAAAAGATCTTATTAATCCTTTCGAAAGTCATTCTTTTTTGCAGGATAAGCTGTATAAGAACAACTTTCCAGTTTTCATCCAGTTCATTAAGTATTTTGGTATCAGGACTTAGTTGGGGGGTGAATATATATTCTCTTTTCTGAAACTCTGACAATATTCACCAGCCATGATTTCAGTGCAGTTCCCGGATTACCTTCGGAGTAATTAAAGTACTTATTAAACAGGCTTGCCATGCGTATTTCTGATAAGTCATCCTCTTCACGTTTATTAAGTACGAATTCCATCCCGCTTGAATGATGTCTGCGAAGGATTATCTCCTGTATCTCTTTTGAATCGAAAGGCATTAACGGGATCACACTAATGAATACATCCTGCAGGTTAACCAATTTATTCATCAGTTCGAAAGCGTACGGATTCATATTAACAACAAACATGATTTTTTGACTATAATCATTTATCATATCTATAACCAGTCTGACAACTTCCCATCCCTCGACAGATCGTTCCCACCAAAGCTCAAGATCATGAATTATGAGAACTGTTCCCTGTGGAACAGCATTCCATGATTTCATGTAAACTCCCCTGTGCATCGGTAACTTTACCGAGTTCAGCCAAAAAATCTGACACTTTTACAGAGCCTGTGTACACTGGGAAAAGATGGCATATCTTCTCCTTTTTAAATAGTCGTTCAGTAATATAGCGGCAAAAGGCTGTCTTCCCGGAGTTTCTGTCTCCAATAATCATAATTCCTCCATGGTGCCCTGCGTTATTTCGGCTAACGCCTGTTCTGAACATATTTTCATCCCTCTCGCGTCTTATCCAGAAGTCCTCACTGATACTTGATCTGCCACCGAACAAATTCTTATAGAATTGGGGGAGATCATCGATCACTTTTGCCTTCGGACTTACAAGCTCAATAAGATCAAGTATTTTTTGGTTAACAGTACTGTTCTTGTCAGATTCCAATATTTTTTTTGCCAGTAAGATCCATTCACTTCTAGAATAGAGTACCCTGGTAGTCAGATTTTTGAAAGATGATTTAAGTTGGTCCAGGTATGCATAAAATGTCTTTTGGACTTTTTTACTCTGGTGTTCCCTGATAAACCAGGAATATTCAGAAACTGTTTCCGGAATTTTATAGGCGGAGAGTTTGTCGAACACCTCTTCCAGCGAACTATCAATTAATTCGATAATGCTTTCCTTAATCTCGCGTATCTTTTCTTCCTCTTTCTCGATTTTCTGACAGGTATCGTTAATGACAGGAGTGATTATCTGTAGTTTATCCGGAAGGTCCTCAGGAATATTTTCAAGATTGAAGCGGGTAAGACTTAAAAGATCAAGGGTGACAAAGATAGAATTTTTCAATGATTCAAAGATCTTCTCCAACTGATCATGGATTGTACCTATAAACCTGGATTCTATATAAAAGCGTGTGATTTTACGCAAAGGCACATTCAGGGAATTCACTTCATCACCGGATGATGTTTGTATTACTGTCCGAAGCGATAACCATGTTTTCAGGCAAGGTATCGGCAAGGTGAAGGATTTCTTTCCCAAAGCTGGTAAAATCTTTCAGCAAAGTGATGCTTTCTTCGAATGAACTTATTGTTAATTTTAATTCTGGAATTTCATCAGGATTATCTCCGAATTTCTCCAGCTTTGATCTGAGAACCTGCAACTCCATGATAAAACGGTTATCCAACTGCTGAGAAATATCGAGGTTTAATTCGTTGATTTTATCTTTGATACGGCTCTTAAACGATTGTAAAAGCACATCCATATGGATTTTATTTACATGGAGGAGAGTCTCTTCATGCCATGTTTCACTGAAGCCGGAATTTTTTTGAACCAACTCCTCATAGAATTTTTTATTCCTTCGTTTTCGTCTGATCCGGTAATTAATATCAACTTTACCCATATCAGTGCTCATCAGCTGGAGATTTTTACGGAACTCTACCATTAAACGTTTCCGGAGCTGTTCCTGCAAAAGAGTAATGCTGGAATCAACGTGTTGATCCTGATTTCATTGGTTTCCTGAGCTGTTCTGACAGCTTCAAGGAGCTCATCTTTTCTTCCGGCTTTTTCATAAGAGATTTTCCAGAAGGCTGTCTACATAGATAATTAGTGCTCTGACTTCAGAGAATCGCACTAAAAAGTCAGTCTGAAATTTGCTAAATAAGCTGAAAGAAAGTGATGACGGGTATTTCTTAAAAAGTAAGTCGCTATTTCAAAGTAGCGTATCTTTCCGGAAATTGTTTTCTTTGCGAAGGGATGAGTCAGCCGTTTTCTTATTATAAACCATTTTAATCTGAAGGGATCATTCTTTTTCAGCACAAGGTCCTTTTTTTCGTAAGGGATAATTCGATTTTCAGGGGAAACTTTAAAAGATCCTGGTCAAGCTGATTAATGTACCAGTTAATTCCACTTGCCAACGCCTCTTTTTGTATATTAAGTTTTTTATCGTCAAGTCCGGTGAAAATACGGTTAGTGCGGAAATAAAAGTCGTTTTTTATTTTAATCAGGGTCTTCCGCCTTCGGTATAAATCATCAAGGTCTTTAAGCTTATTTAGTTGAATAAATGCAGTACTTATCGCAGCAAGTAATTCATCGGACACCTTTTGCAATTCTGAAAATACAGGGGTGATCGCTTTTTCGAAAAACAGCTTTAGAACTTTTTGTCCGTTAATTTCTATTTTATTGATATCCTCATTAATGATCCTGTATTTTGAAGGGATCAATTCAGGAAGTTTAATATCCAGTACCTGCGAAATGCTCTCTTCTTCTTCCTTTTTTGTTTCTATGCCGAGATCAAAAGATTCAAATCTCGAAGAGCTGTTCATCAGTAAAAAGGTCCCAAGATGCTGAGAAAGGGACAATACCTCATCATAAGTCTGGTCCAGATGCTGGAATTGCTTGTCGGGGATACCGATAAAAGTAAGGTCAGTATCTTTTGATTCACGCAGGATAATCTCCTCTCTGGAAAATCCATCTATACTATTGTTGATAATTTTAATTTCGAAATTGATCCTGTACCGGATTAGGATTTGTTGAAGTGTTTTATATATGGGTTCAGTACGGTCAGCCTTGCTGTTTATAACCAGCAGTCGTATATGAGCATCTTTCCAGTCACCCTCAGAAGTAAAATGCCGTAGCAGGAATATAGAGAATGTAAGATTACTGCCCCAACCGCTCCACCAGACATCTATAGTCTTCTTGTTTCCGTATTTTTTCAGGGAGTTATAATTAAGGAGTATTGAATTGAAATCACTATCCTCAAAATTCTTCAATGATCGCAAAAACTGTTCTCTATTGTTTTTATTATTACTCCAACCCATTAGAATTGTGTTGGGTTCGATTCCTGAGAAACCATAAACACGTGAAATTTCATCCATGCCATCATATATATTCCGGCAGGCATGTTGATGGATTAAGAGCTCATCATTTTTTCCGGAAACTGAGAAAAAACGTCTATCCTTGATGAGTCTTGGTTCTTTGGATTCAACCATTTCAAACGCTGAATACATTCCCAGTCTACCGCTAAACGCATCTGCAAGTTCAACCAGATGGGGCCGGGCTTTATCCTGGCCGCAAAAGAGTATTATATTCGGTCGCCAGTTACGGGTATGCAGGGAAGATTTGTTCAATCGCTGAAGCCCTGTTCTTACCAGGGTGGCCCAAACACTACTCCAGGCATCTCCGGTCTCCAGAACCAATTGCCTTCGTTTGAGAAAAAGAAAAATGGTGCCCAGAATAAGCACGGCTCCAATCATGGCCAAAAAATCGAGCTGGATCATTACCAGGAAGCAGGCCAGGAAGCCAACAATGCTTACCCATGGCGGGGTTTTGAATGAGGGTCGGAAATCAGCACTGGTCAGAGACTCAAAAGCTGCACTCAGGTTAAGGAATCCATATGTTGTGATGAAAAAGATAGATACTATTCGTGCGATGACATCAAGTTCACCAATGAGAATACCTGCTTCGGCAATGAAGAAGGTTAGAAGAAGGGCATTTCTCGGTTCATTTGAAGCCCCGGTGCCTCTGGCGAATACCCGGTGAGTTATCTTATCAATAGCTGTAGACTGTAAAATTCTTGGTGCTGCCAGTATACTGCCGAGAGCTGAGCTCAGGGTTGCTCCCCAGATACCTGCTATCACGAGTTGCGGAATAAGGGCTATCTTGAACAATGCCTTGGAATCGGTGGCTAAAAGTTCACCATCTACGGTATAAGCGAAGAAAAATGCAAGACCGATATAAACTAACAACCCGAGAGATATGGCAGAAATTGTTCCCAGGGGAATGGATTTTTTGGGATCCTTAAGATCGCCTGACATTGAAACTCCAGCTTCAAATCCTGTCACAGCAGGGAAAAAGATGCCAAATAAAACTACAAGTGGAATGCCGGCGCCATTACCAAAAAAGTTAGGTGATGCAGGGGCCAGATCATGCCTGCCAAATAAAATTGAAAGCAGTGAAAGAAAAATGGCCGCCATAATAATATACTGGGTCTTGATAGCCAGCGAGGTGCTGATAAATGTTATAATAGTCACTGTCAGCAATATGATACTTCCGGCAATCCTGATGTGATTAATGTCGAGGGGCAGGTTGAAGTAACCGAGAAAACTTTCTGAAAAACCAATAAGATATAGACTTACGCTGAAAGATAATCCCACAAACAACGCGAGGCCCAGTGTCCCTCCAATTGGCAATCCAAGGCTTCGTGATATGATATAATAAGTTCCTCCCTCCTTAACTTTTTTATCGGTTGCGATGGAAGAGACACTTAATCCGGTGGTAATTGAGATAAGATGTGCAACCAGTATTATACCCAGCGTTCCTATTAAGCCCGCCTCTCCTGCAATCATTGGTAACCGCAGGTACATTATGACCCCAAGGATGGTAAGGATAGAAGGAGTAAAAACGCCGCCAAAAGTTCCGAATTTTTTTGCTTTTGCCATATATCTACATTAATACCAGGGGAAATATCACAGTTTCTTTAATAGATCATTCTAATATTATCAAATATATTAATTTTGTATTTAATAATTAGGTTATTAACTTGAATTATGAATCCTTATACTGGAATTATTGCGGGTTGTATTATTCTGATTTTATCTTATCAGTTTAACTGGATATCAAAAGTATTCAACATTCCAAGTGTCTTGCTGCTCATTCTGTTAGGTATTGGAATCAGATTCGGCCTTGATTATCTTAAAATCGGTATCATCAGCAATCTGATGGATATACTTGTATTTATAGGTGTTGTAGGGTTGATTATGATAGTTCTGGAAGCTGCACTGGAACTGGATCTTACACGTGAGAAAAGACCGTTGATCATAAAATCGTTCTTCCTGGCCATCTTTTCTCTGGGTGCATGCATTGCTTTCATATCCTGGGTACTTAATAGTTTTCTGATTGATGACCTTTTTACTGCCATCGTTTATTCAGTTCCTCTATCAGTGGTAAGCAGTGCAATCGTTATACCCAGTGTCGGTAATCTGATGAAAAAAAACAAAGAATTTCTGATTTACGAAAGCACTTTCTCTGATATCATCGGAATAATGGTCTTTTATTTTCTGATCAATAGTATTGAAGAGGTATCAGCAAGTCAGGTAATTATGCATATTTCAATAAATATTGTAGTAACAATAGTTCTTTCTGTTATTATTAGTTATCTGATAGTTATCCTTTTAGAGAAACTTCGCGCCCAGGTCAAGTTGTTTTTACTGATTGCTGTTCTGATACTTCTTTATTCGCTTGGGAAACTCTTACATTTTTCATCCTTGATAATGATACTCATATTTGGTATTATTCTCAATAACAGCAGAATTTTCTTTTCCGGTAAAATGAAGAGTCTGATTAATATTGATTCACTAAAAAAAGTCCAGGATGATTTTCATCTCCTGACAATAGAATCGGCTTTCTTCATAAGAACTTTCTTTTTTGTAATTTTTGGAATGACACTTGAACTAAATAATCTTCTGGATCTGAATTCAGCACTGATCAGTCTTGGTATTGTTGCAGGTATATTACTGATCCGTTTAATCAGTCTGAAGATATTCATGGCAAAACGATTATTTCCTGAAGTACTGGTTTTCCCAAGAGGGCTTATCACTATTCTTTTATTTTTCAGTATCCCTGTTTCAATTCAAAGCAGTGAATTCAATTCCGGGATACTTCTCTATGTTATCCTTATCACAAGCGTTATTATGGCAATATCACTCATCATAAAAGGGGAGGATAGAGAATTTGCAGAAAAGTTAAATTTCAATGATTGGGAGGAATTGGATATAGAAATAGATTCGCTGTCAAAAACAGACCAAATTGTATCAGACAAAAGTTAAGAGACTGTTCGTTTTGTAAACCCCAGGCTAAACGTGTGTTAATTCAATTATAGGGAAACTTATTGTCCTATATCTCAATGCTGCTCAGCTCTTTTGTGACCTTATAGTTGTACTCAGGGTATTCAAAAATAGGGACACGAGGCTCAGTCTGCCCAATACTGTAACCAAACAATCCCTCATATTCTTTTGGCTCTTCACCAAGTTCCTCAAGCTGTCTCAGGTATTCATGAATGGATTTGGATTCAATAATGATCATCTTTCCAAGTTTATTGATAATAGGGCTATGAATTCTGGTAATGTCATGATCAAACTGAAGCATCCGTCGTCCATACCTTGTAATTCCTACAACGCGGAAAGTCAGACTTTTACCAACACCCGGCAGGTTCAGGACATTTCGGTCGGTACCCAGGAATGGCAAAGCGGCAGAGTGGCGAAGCGAATTTATATTGTCAATTATCTTTTCTGCGCTTTCAGGGAATTGTCGGATTGTCTCGTAATGCTCACTCTCAATTTTACCGATGACCTTTTCTTCAAGTTGTTCCTGCACTACTCTTGCATTAGGTGCAAAATTGAAATTATTTTCCATATAACCCTTCACTGTGAAAGTATAATAGGGGAGAATTCCAACGTCGTTTAGTACCTGTCTCAGTTTTGCGGTATGTCCCCTTCTGGATGCAGCTGTAGCAAAGACCAGCTGATTAGTAATAATCCATCCGGCGCTGATCAGTTTTTGAATTGCAAATCGGACTTCAGGGGTAACTTCCATTGGTGACTGAAAATGGGTTTGAATGATAAATTGGCTAATGCTGGTTTTTTGAGCTTTCTTTTTGAAATCCCCCAGTACTTGAACTAATTCAGGAGTCACCCTTTGGGGGAGATATGCCAGCATTCGTGTTCCAAGCCTTATCCTTTGTATTTCAGCAAATTTCTCTCCTTCAGCTCTTATTTTATTTTGGATCTGCTTATTTCTGGCCATGTCATAAATCGCATCAAGCATATTTTTCAAGGTCTGATCTGAGCTCATCAGGGCATCTCCTCCTGTTATCAGTATATCTCTGAGTTGAGTGTCCTCCTCGAAATATTTCAGTAGTTGCTTAAGTTTTGCAGGCCACTTTTCACCTGGTTTGAGTTTTTCAAGGTCGAAGTTCAGGTTTCCACGCTGAAAGTCAAACATTCTCTGACATGATGAACACAATCCGCCACATGCTCTTCCCACTGAATCTGGTATGAGAATAGCGACTTCAGGATATCTTCGGTGGATATTGTTGTAGGAGGGGAGTATCCATCCGGCTGCATTGGGTTTCCCCGGTATGACCTCATCTTCTTTTTCCCAGGCAACAATGTTCCCGAACTCTTCCACCAGCTGGCGGCTGTAAACAATATAATGCCTTATTGCCAGGTCAGCCCCGATGGCAAAATATGGAACACGGACATGAAGCAGTGATAAATAATAGGGGTTCACGAAGAATGGAATACCTGCTTTTTCTGCATCATAAAGTATTTTCATGGTATCCGGATCAAGCGAGTGCCCAAGCATCTCATTCAGTAAATCCGGAGAACGAACGGCAAATCTGAGGTGGAATTTATAATGGTTCCACCACCTGTTAACAATTTCTTGTTTTTCACTATGTGACAGTCCGGAAGGAAAGGAATATAACTTATCATGAATTTCACCTGAATCGATTTTATCAATCAGGATGTTAATGATCCGCTCCTTATTTTCATTCCTCAGCTCGACAATACGTGGATCAAGTCCGGAAGAATACCTGTCCATCCATTTTTCAATAGTGTCTTTGTCCGGAATTAACTGATTGCTTTCACCTCTCAATTGTCTGAAAAGTTCGATCATATCGATGAAAAAATCCGGTTTGGCACCTCCGGTTCCTTTAATTACGGCGAGCCATATCAGCCTGATGGGATTACTAACTGCAATTTCACCCCGCAAATTACGGTCAGGATATTCAATGCCTGCATGATCAATGTAGTCAAGTATCCTTATAATCGCATAATCATTCCACGACAGCTTTTCAAAATTTTCAAGTTTGGTAATCTTGTCAATTTGAAACCTGAAGGCATCTTTCCGGCTACTGTATTCCGAGTGAATCCAGTTTTTTACACCGAGTTGTGCCTCGATTTCGTTTTTAGATTCCCGCATGATGGTTTCAAGCATGGGATTTTCCCTTAGCAGGATCCTGAGGAGACGATGCGAGTGAACACTGATAGCAATTCTGTCAAGTTTTTCATTTTCTGTCATGATAAAACATCTTTTCTGATGACCGAATTCTACAAGTTACAAAAAAATGTCTTTCTCATGAGATGAAAAAATAAGAATTCTCAAAGATGCTTTGATGATTCTTTTTTATCAATCAACACACTCACACTAATTTAATTTTGATATTTCATTTTATGACTGATGATCGGCATACCGCTTTATTATCTGGATAATAACATTGGTTGCGGCAACCATACTTTCCAGAGGGATATATTCAAATTTCCCATGAAAATTATGTCCCCCGGCAAAAATGTTCGGACAGGGAAGGCCCATATATGAAAGTCGTGATCCGTCAGTTCCTCCTCTTACCGGGATTTCTTTGGGATTAATTCCCAGATCTTCCATTGCTATCCGGGCAAGATCCACAATATGCAATACAGGTTCAATTTTTTCCCGCATGTTGTAATACTGGTCCTGTATTTCGAGTTTAACAGTCCCGGTGGGGTATTTCCGGTTTAACAGGGTGACAATATCCTGCATGAGGGCTTTTTTCCCGTCAAACTTATTCCGGTCATGATCGCGAATGATGTACTCAACGACCGTATTTTCAACGGTCCCCTCTAATTTTGTGAGATGAAAAAACCCTTCATAATGACTGGTGAATTCTGGCCTTTGTTCAACAGGAAGCATACTGTTAAATTCGTTTGCAATAAGAAGCGAATTTATCATTTTGTTTTTAGCCGTTCCAGGGTGAACATTCCTGCCCTGTATCAATACCCTCGCCTTTGCAGCATTAAAATTTTCATATTCGAGTTCTCCGATTTCACCGCCATCCATAGTATACGCATACTTCGCACCGAATTTATTAACATCAAAATAGTCTACTCCTCTACCGACTTCTTCATCCGGTGTAAATCCAACTTTTACAGTACCATGTTTTATTTCGGGATGCAGAACCAGGTATTTCATCGCTGTTACTATTTCGACAATGCCTGCCTTGTCATCGGCACCCAGCAAAGTGGTTCCGTCTGTTGTAATTAAAGTTTGTCCCTTATATTGTTTTATTTCCGGGAAATCGTCCGTTTTTAAGGTAATCCCGGTATTTTTGTTTAATAAAATATCTTCGCCGTTATAATCAAACACAACCTGTGGATTCACATTTGTACCTGACATATCAGGACTGGTGTCCATATGTGCTAAAAAACCTATGACAGGTATTTTAGCTTCAACATTTGAAGGCAATGTAGCCATCACATAGCCTTTTTTATCCAGGGAGATATCAGTCAATCCTGCATCCTTTAAATCTTCAACCAGCTTTTCAGCAAATTGAATCTGCTTTTCTGAGCTTGGAAATATAGTTGAATCCGGATTCGACTGAGTATCTGTTTTAACATATCTTAAAAAACGCTCTAATATTTCTTCCTTCATTGTATACTTTATTTTTTAACCCTTAAAAATAATCAATATGCACGATATCGCAGATATTTTATTGTTGAAACCATTTACATTAGCAGGTGTAAAAATCATTACTATCAATTAAGCCTTTAGAAGAAATCCGGGAATATACCGTATCCATGAAATACCTGAAAGCCCCCCGATGGACCATACAAATTGATCTTAGTTCCTGCAAATAGTTTTATTTTTTAATTATTTTTCCCCGGTCATTAAACCTTTTTCATTATTTAATATCTAATAAAGGATTAATTGAAATTTTAAACCTAAAATATAAATCCATGAAAATAAGAGTTACAATTCTGGCTATGGCAACATTGATAAGCGCAATATTAATTAGTTGTACGAAACAAGGTGATAACACACGACTTTCAAAGCTTATAATTAACCTTACTGACGCTCCTGCATCTTTTGACGCGGTGAATATTGATGTTATCGGTCTTCAGGTGATTATTAATGATTCGATAATTGACCTGGAAACTCAGAAGGGTGTTTATAATCTGTTAGACCTGGTAAATGGCAAGGATACCTTAATTGTGGATCAGGAAGTGCCATTTGGTATGCTCAGCCAGGTAAGACTCTTACTGGGAGATAACAACAGCATTGTTACTGAAGGTGATTCATATGATTTGAAGACTCCCAGTGCCCAGCAGTCCGGTCTCAAATTGAATGTCCATCAGGACTTTTTACCCGGGATAGCATATGAATACACAATTGATTTCGACGCAGGAAAATCGATAGTACAAACCGGTAAGGGAGAATACATATTAAAACCTGTTCTGAAAGTATTTTCCAATGCTGTGTCAGGTGCAATTGATGGGATCATTTTCCCTGCAAATGCAAGGCCCTTGATACTGGCAATCTCTGAATCGAATGATACTTCCTCCACATTTGCAGATACCCTGTCAGGAAAGTTCATGTTCAAAGGACTAAGCAAAGGAATATATGATATTGATTTTAAGCCATTAGCCCCATTTAGTGATACGACTCTCAAAGATATTTCTGTTACAACAGGTTCTGTTACCAGTATCGACACTTTAAAATTTCAGTGATCTGGAATAATCCTTTGTATAAAGTTTTTAAAAATATATAAGTAAATTCAGAACCCCGGCAGATCACTTAACTGCCGGGGTTTTAAATTTTCAGATGTTAGGATTTTACCTTTTCATTAATATATTCAAGGTATATTGAAAGACCTGAATAGTTTTATAATATACATAAACCTTGACTCTTGCCTTATCTATTCATATATTTGATTGTGGTAGAACCTGATTGGAAATAAATTGGTCTTAAACTGAAATTATCGATCAAATATGAAATCGCTCTTCTGGACTGGTAAGCTTACAATTCCTGTACGATTACTGGTAAATGCCAATAACCTGCTATCCTGGTTTCTGGGAAATACAAGAAATAAAATTGAAATGAAAGAACGGGTAAAACTGGGATATGAGGGCAGGTTTACTGACCATGTGACAAGATATGATGAACTCTCAGCTTATTTTCAGAAAAGAGCTGCAATTGCTCAGTTGGAAGGATTAGATTTTTATGGAAAAGAGATAATTGATATTGGATGTGGAACCGGCGTATTGGCTTTAATCGCTGTGGATTCGGGTGCACAGACAGTAATCTGTGGGGATATTTCAGATTATATGTTAAACAGAGGAAAGGTTAACGCTGCTTCACTGGGGTATAATCCTGATCAGGTTCAATTCTGTCAACTTGATGCAGAATCTTTGCCTTTTGGAGATAATAGTTTTGATATCGCTATGACAGGTATGGCATTTGGACTGTTTCCAAATCAGAAAAAAGCAGTGGATGAAATGTTCAGGGTTTTACGTCCTGGTGGCGTGGTATCTCTGGGAGCTCATGGCCCTGAACATTACTGGGAAGCTATAGATACTACAGTGAGGGCTCTTAGTAAAAAAAATGTTTTAGCTTATCGTTTTGAGTTCTGGCCACGAACCGAAAAACAAATTCATTTCTTATTGAAAAATGCAGGTTTCAGGGACATTAGGACAAGCAGGTTCATTTGGAGAAATATATTCAACAAACCTATCGCAGCATGTGATTTTTTTGCAGCTGTTTCATCTAACTGGTGGTATGCAAAAATTCCGGAAAGTAAGAGAGAGGAGGAATACAAGAAGACACAACTGTATTTTAGTAAAAAGGGTACCAGTGTTATTACTGATGATATTATTGTTGCTTACGGGACAAAGCCCTGATTATTATTGATGTCTTCATCTTGCTTTCGGTAATAAAGGTTATACAAGAATGATACAGCCATCAGCCGTCTTTAACGAAAGAAAGATTTTATAATGCCATCATGGACAGGCAATTCATTCTCAAGAATTATTTTTTTTTAGGATTTTAAAGCCTATTTTTATGGGAAGAAAAAAAATTAGAAGAAAATGTATGATGATCAAAGTGAAAAGTATAAAAAGCAATATGGAGAGCTAAATCCTATTGATATAGAAAAATATATGCTCATTATCGGAGCTAAAGAGGTTGAGAATATTAAGAGATTATCCGACCTGTTAAAAGACAGGACATGGTGTCATGTTAATTCGACATTTGAAGGGGGTGGTGTGGCTGAAATGTTAAAGAGTATTGTACCAATAGCAAAAGGATTGGGTATTAACTGTAAATGGTATAGTATAGAAGGGGATGAGAACTTTTACTCTATCACCAAAAGATTTCATAATATTATACAGGGACTGGAACAGAGTTTTACTATTGAGGATTTACTTGAGACCTACCTGGAAAACAACAGGAAAAACTTTGAAAACACAAGAATAGTATCTGACATGACTATAGTACATGATCCTCAGCCATGTGCATCAGTCATACACGGTAATTACGAAGGAAAGATGATATGGAGGTGTCATATTGATACCTCGGAAGCTAATGAAATGATCTGGAATTTCCTGCTCCCATATATAAATAACTATGATGGCTGCATATTCTCACAGAGAAGTTTTATAAAGAGAGGGATAAAGAAACCTGTGTACCAGATAACACCCTCCATTGACCCACTAACTGCTAAAAACCGCCAGCGTTCCGAAAAAGAGAGCTATGATACTCTTTCTGAATTTTGGTCAAAATACAATATTGATCCTGATCGTCCTATTATACTCGCAGTTTCACGGTATGACATCCATAAAAATCAGGAAACAATCATTAAATCATTTTTAAAGCTTAAGAAAATTAAAATCATTAGAGATATAAAGCCAATTTTGATCATTGTTGGAAATTCTGCCACTGATGATCCGGAAGGCGCAGAAATGTACCAAAAAATAAGGGAAACTGCTAATAATGACCCTGATATCTACCCATTGGTAAATATTGAAAATAATGATGAATATATAGGGGCGCTTATGAAAGTTGCCAAAATTTTCATTCACATATCTACAAAGGAAGGATTTGGCCTGGTTGTTACTGAAGCATTATGGCAGGGAACTCCGGTGATAGGAAGCAATGTCGGTGGGATAAAGCTTCAGGTTATTAATGGGAAAACCGGTTATCTGGTAAATCCTTACAGTATAAATGACATAGTAATATTTATGAAATTTCTGTTGACCAATTCCGACGAGAGGGAAAAACTGGGGTATAATGCCATTGAATATGTAAGGGAAAACTTCCTGATCACCACCCTGATTAAGAAATATATTATTTTGATGCGCTTTCTATTGGGTATCGATTATCCTTATTTCAGGATTTAATATGCTTAGGATCAATCTGGCTATACTGAATAATGGGCCAGCAGAAGCGCCAATACAGCAAATAATATCATAATCAGGGTACCTGGCTGCTCATTACTTTCTATTTACATTTCAAATTATTCCTTTTTGCCTTGGAAGGTTCTGCGAAAACTCCGTAAGAGGCATTCTTAAACGATTCACAGGCTTCAGCTGTCTGACCTTTGCCTTCCTGTGCAAGGGCAATCTGAAAATAGAATTTTGCTTTTGCCACTGCATCTCCTGTCTCAAGACCAAGACCTTTCTGTCCAAATTCCAAACCTTTGTCAAAATCTTTCTTTTTGTTATAGACATCTGCAAAATAATAGAAGAGATCCTTGTCATCACCGTATTTTGCAGCTTTGTTCAGCAAGTCAAGAGCTTCATCGAGTTTATCTGCCTGATTGGCTTTTGACCCGGCAGAGCGGAAGTAATCAAGTGCCAGGTCCGATGCCTTTTTGACCTTTGCTTCATTATTTCCTGATTTCATCATTTCAATAAATGAATCAATTGTCTTTTCAAATTCATCTGAGTTGCCCTGCTGAATATAAATTAATGCTTTATTGTACAAAGCAGAAGAATACTTAGGGTTTATGAGTAAAACACTATCAAATGAAGCAAGAGCACTGTTAAAATCATTTTTGGCAAAATATTCGCCTGCCATTTTATTATAAGCTTTTACCAGTATGTTGTCAGCATTTACTTTAATAGATTTGTTTTGATATCTGTCAGCAGCAGCAGAAGCTTTTTTTGCGGCCATAACTATTACGGCTGTTGGTTTTTTATCCTTATAAGCTGTAGCAGCAACATTATAGTATAAACTAGGTAATAATTTTACAGCCTGCTCTTTCAGATCAGCTACTGAATCCCCAACCTGGTCCGATAAACTGATCACTTTTTCAAATGACTTGATAGCAGCCGGAAGATCAGTTTTTACCGCATTAACGCCTTCATTGTATTCCTTTATTACATCATTTCGACTCTGAGCTTTCAGGTTGGAAGTAGTAATTGCAATGACAACCAGCAAGCTAACACTTTTGATTAAAATTTTCATTTTCATTTTCATTCGGATTATCTGATTATTATTAACTTATATTTTTTCGGAGGGACTAAATATAAAAAAATTTATTGTTTTCCGCATTCTACGGCCATAAAAGATGATATTTATCACACATTCCATATCTGCCTGAGAGTTACATATGTTAATAAAATATCCCATTTCAATGTTCAGATATTAAGTTGTTTTATACGTGTTAAACCAAAGCGGCCAAATCATTATTAGCCTTAAAGTGGCAAAGAAAGTTGAACATTTAAGGATTTACTTAGTTCATTCTCTAATCGGGATTTCTTTTTTTTGAGATTTTTTTCATCTTTGAATTTTGGATGCGGATATGGGAATAGAAGGTGATAATATAATTTGTGACAAATGCGGGCATAAATTTGAACGGGACAGGTTTTACAGGTCATGCTCAAATTGTTTTGTCTGTTCAGGATGTGAAATCTATTACTGTCCGTCATGTGATGAAGAAATTGTCCTGATACCAATAAAAAAGATTGGAGACAGGACGGGACAGGATGATGTTGAAAACAGGCAAGATTTAAGCTGTAGGAGATGAATGGCTATTATCCCGGACAGTAGAAAATTATTTTATTGTGAACAAAGTAGTATAAACAGGTGTCCAGGGCATTTGGACAATCATTATATTTCAAATTCAAATTACTAAAATATAGAATAATCAAAAGAAAATGAGCAATCTGAGCAAAGTACTTAAAAAACTTCCAAGGGTATATTGGATATCAAACATGATGGAGTTATTTGAACGATGGGCCTGGTATGGGTTTTATAATGCTTTTGCTCTTTACCTTACCCTCTCAAAGGATACAGGAGCCCTGGGCTTTGATCAGGTTCAGAAAGGACTTATCATTGGCACAGGTTCTATGCTCCTTTATTTCCTTCCCCTGATTACCGGGGCTATTGCCGACAGGATAGGGTTCAAGAAGGTGCTGATCCTTTCATTTACCGCTTATATTGCAGGTTATATAATGGTGGGGACATTTCAGTCATTTCCACTTGTATTTGCAGCGTACATATTCCTTGCCCTGGCCGGGGCCCTCTTCAAACCGATTATTTCCGGGATGATTGCAAAGACGACAAATGATGAGACATCTTCAATAGGCTTTGGAATTTTCTATATGATGATAAACATCGGGGGATTTATTGGGCCCTTTATTGCAGGTTTCCTGTATAAAGTAAGCTGGCACTATGTATTTATAATGTCTGTTATAACCATTGCCATCAACTATATTTTTGTACTCTTTTTTTTCAAGGAGCCTGACAGAAAAAAATCAGATAAAAGCTTTATCAGTAATGTGAGTATAGCATTCAGAAATATTTTTGATGTTCTTACTGACTGGAGGTATGATCTTTTCCTGCTTATTATGGCTGTATTCTGGACTGCATTTAATCAGCTATATTACTCTTTCCCGGTTTTTCTTGATCAATGGGTTAATATGGACAGACTATCTGCATTCTTTGGTCTGGCAGCGGGCACAATTACTGCACCAACTATTACCAGCCTGGATGCATTCTTTATAATTGTCCTGCAGATCTATATCTCCTCCCTTAGTATGAAACTGAAACCAGTTCATTCCATGATTACAGGGATAGCCATACTCGGGGGAGGATTGATGTCTAATGTTTTTTACACAAAATCCCTGGATAGTTATACTTGGTGTTCTGATATTTGCCATTGGAGAAATGGCATCATCACCGAAATATACTGAGTATGTAGGACGAATTGCTCCTTCAGACAAGAAAGCACTTTATATGGGGACGTCATTCCTTCCAATTGCTCTCGGTCATTTTGCGGCAGGATGGATTTCAGGGAAGCCTTTCGAGCTTATAGCTGACAAATACTGGCTTTTAACCAAAGCTCTCCAGGATAAGGGAATATTACTCAGCCAGGAGGGTTTACCAAAATGAATTTTTTTCACAAGCACAGGGATTGTTGCACATGGATTCTGCAAGGCTTAATCAATATCTCTGGAACACATATCATCCAGGTAATATATGGGTCATTTTTACAGGTATTGCTGTCTTGGGTAGTGTTTTGTTATTCCTTTATGACAGGTTTATCCTTGAAAAGGCGTAGAAAATAAAAACCATTTTCAGGCTTTCTTGTTATGTTTAGTAGAAAGAACGGAACCTTCTTTCCGTATGTATGATGTTTTGGGTTTTAATATTTTACAACTTATTATAAATTGAAATATAGTAATTATGAATCCTAATTCAATCAGAGAATTTGTCTCATCTTTTCAAAAAAGCAGGATCTTGCTGAGCAGTGTTGAACTTGATCTTTTCTCAAACATTGAAGAATCCGGTTCCACTGCTAATCAGGCTATGTAGTAACTTAAAACTGAACGAGCATGCAACTGAAAGACTGCTTAATGCCCTTACTTCCCTTGGCTTTCTTACCAAACATGATAATAAATTTTTCAATACCCGTGAGAGCTTTAGTCTCCTTTCAAAAAAAAGTCCTGATTACCTTGGAGGATTAATGCATTCAAATCATCTCTGGAATACATGGAGTCATCTTACTGAAGTTGTCAGGACAGGTAAATCAGCTCATTCAACAGAGATAAATCAAAGAGGTGATGATTGGCTATTCTCCTTTATAAGCGCAATGCACGACAGGGCTAAGAAGCAGGCTCCGCAGCAGCTTGACGGAATTGATTTAACAGAGGTTAATACGATACTGGATGTCGGAGGTGGTTCAGGTGCATTTTCCATGGAGTTTATTAACAGGAATCCTGAAATAAAAGCTACCATTTTTGATCTTCCAAATGTAATTCCAATAACCAGGGAATTTATTAATAAAGAAGGATTTACAGATAAGATAATTACCTTCGCAGGTGATTATACAAAAGATGAACTGCCAACTGGATTTGATCTGGCTTTCCTATCTGCAGTTATTCACAGTAATCCATTGACTGTCAACCAGGCCCTGATAAAAAAATGTTACTCCTCCCTGAACCGAAGGGGCAGAATAATAATACAGGATTGGATAATGAATAATGACAGGACCGAACCGCTGCAGGGAGCTGTATTTGCAATTAATATGCTAGTTGGTACAGATGCCGGTGATTGTTTCACCGAGCAGGAGGTAACGGTGATGTTAAAAACAGCTGGATTCAGTAATATTGAAAAACGAACCCTGATAAATGGTTCAGGTCAGATGATAGCTCAGAAAGCCTGAAACTGGGAATAGATATATCTCTGTAAACAGATGCAATAGCCTCCAGGCATCGGCTTCTTTAGTCTCTTAATCTTTAACATATTGACAATAATTTTTTTAGCTTTGCATATTAATTTATCCCGGGGTAACAAAGGTGAAGAAAATTTCATTATTATATAAGATTGGCCTGCTTATGATAATGGCAGTCGGTCTGCTTTCAGCCACCGGCTATCTGTCATACAGGAAACTCTCTTCCATAGTCTCATCTATTAAAGTTGATGTTAATCCTGAACTCAGGCTGGTCAGTATCAGGGATATATCCATGGATCTGGAAAAAGCGCAGAATAGTATACGTATCTATACAATTACAAATGAGACACAGGACCTTCAGCCATATTATAATGTTATCTCCAATATCGATGAAAAAGTAAGCAGACTCAGGGAGGAATGTACGGGTGACACAATACTTCTTCAACAGACTGATACGATAAGCAAGCTCATTGAAGAGAGTATTGTTATTTGGAACAAACTCCTCTACCTTAATAATAACCAGACAGTGGTCAAGTACCTGAAAAGCTTGTCTGACAAGCTTAACAACGGCCCTGATGAAGTTCTGCAGACTGAAAATGGTATTCTGAAACGTGTTTTTAAACGAAATAGTAACAACCGCCTGAATGAAGTCGAACTAAAAAGTGATCTTCAGGAGATTGAGCTGCAGGACAGAATAACGAAGGAACGGATCATGGCCAGGGAAGCACAGCTGGCAAGCACCAGCAGTGAGCTGAAAGAACAGTTTTATAGTCTTATAGCCAAGATTGAAAATGAAATTTCTAATATTGTAAAAGAGAAAGCTAACGCCGCCCAGCAACAAGCACAGGAAACTTATCTCTGGCTGGCATTATTCCTCGTATCCGGTACCCTTCTGGCAACACTGGTGATGTTCATTATTATCAGATTTGTCAGGAAAACGGAGGATTACCAGATTGCCCTGCAGAAGTCAAAAGATGAAACAGAAGAACTTATAAAGACCAAGGAGCTTTTCATGGCAAACATGAGTCATGAAATAAGAACACCTGTTACAGCCATCTCCGGATTTACTGAACAACTTCTGCATGAGCCTTTTAACGAAAATATTTCCAGGACACTGCGCGTCATCAAATCTTCTTCAGATCATCTCTCAAATATTATAAATGACATACTTGACTTCTCAAAACTTCAGAATGGCAAGCTAGTCCTTGAGAATGTCCATTTTAAAATTATCAGTGTTCTTGAGGATGTATATGCGATGTTTGATATTCAGGCTAAACGTGCAAACACAGAATTGAGTTATTCTGTCAGTCCAGAAGTGCCACCTGTTCTTCTGGGCGATCCATACAGGCTAAAACAAATTCTTATTAACCTTGTTAGCAACTCAGTCAAATTTACGACAAACGGGAAAGTGCATTTTTCAGTAAAGGCAAACATTAGGAAATCCCCTGAATTAGATCTGGTTATAGATGTTGTGGATAATGGGATAGGCATTGATGAGAAGAAGCTGTCTTCAGTTTTTGAAGATTTTATCCAGGAAGAGATGAGCACAACACGAAAATTCGGCGGGACAGGATTGGGTTTGTCAATTGTGAAGAAACTAGTGGATTTGCATAAAGGGACCATTGAGTGCATCAGTAAAAAAGATCAGGGTACAAGAATAACATGTAATATTCCTTTCAGACAGGGGGATGAGGAAAAGATAGTAAGTGATATAAAACCTCCATTGTTTATCCCGGAAGTGATAAAAGATTTGAAGATACTGGTAGTTGACGATGAAGAATATAACAGGTTGCTTTTCAGGATGATACTGGAAAGGTGGGGCATTGATTTCAGGGAAGCTTCAGGGGGCAATGAGGCACTGGAGATATTACATGATGAGAGGTTCAACCTTATTTTTATGGATTCCAGGATGCCCGGTATAGACGGACTGGAAACCACGCATATTATACGTCAGGAACTTAATATAAGTGCAGATGATATGCCTGTAATCTGTATATCGGCAGCTTCCGTGAAGGAAGACTGGCAGCAATATAAAGATGCAGGGATGAATACATTTCTCTCAAAGCCATTTACCGAGGAAGCTTTGCTGACAACAATCATGTCAGTATTAAACAATACACCTCCTGCAATATCCGGGAATGATGAAACAGAGGGAGTAAACAATGAAGCTGATGGAAAGATAAGTCTTGAAAACCTGTATCATCTCTCAGGGGGAGATGAGAAATTTATCAACCAGCTAATTGAGTCTTTTGTTGAGACTACAGCCAATGGGCTGAAAGGAATGAACCAGGCAATCCAGGAAGACAATTGGGCTGACATATCAGATCTTGCCCATAAGTTACTTCCCCCTTGCAGACACATTGGGGCAACCAATCTTACTGCTCTACTTGAGCAGATTGAGGAAAGATCGAAGGATATTGGTAATGCTGATATCCTTAAAAAACTCATAGAAGATGCGACACATGAATATGAGATTCTTAAAGAGCTGTTGAAAGAGCATGTTATGAAAATCAGCTGAATCAAAAATTGATCAGACAGAGTATATTGACTGGATATTCTAAATTCAAAAAAAATAGCTTGAAAAAATACGAAAATGATTGAGAAGCCCTTTAAAATATTCGTAGTTGAGGATAGTGAATGGTATAATAAATTGCTTGTATATACTCTTTCCTCAAATCCGGATTATGAAGTAAAAAGCTTTTCAAGCGGGACTGAATTTTTGAATAATCTCTATGAATCACCTGATATTGTAACTCTTGATTATTCACTTCCTGATATTACAGGACTTGAATTACTTGAAAAGATTAAAAAAGAGAACAATGATATCCAGGTAATAATGATCTCCGAACAGAAAGATATCAATACTGTTGTCTCTCTTCTGAAGCATGGTGCGTATGATTATATTGCGAAATCGGACGACATAAGGGACCGTTTGCTTAATACTGTAAAAAATATCCGTGACGGAATTGGTCTGAAGAGAGAGATCTCAACACTGAGGAAGGAGGTACAACAAAAATATATTTTCAAGCAGAGTATCCTTGGTGAGAGTAATGCTATCAAATGTGTCTATGAACTCGTTGAAAAGGCCCTTTCAACAAATATAACTGTTATAATATCAGGAGAGACCGGTACAGGAAAGGAGCTTGTCGCAAAAGCTATACATTACAACTCAAGGAGGAAGGACAAACCATTTGTGACTGTGAATGTTGCTGCTATTCCTTCAGAACTGGTGGAAAGCGAATTGTTTGGTCATGAGAGGGGGGCCTTTACCGGAGCGTCATTCCGTAGGATAGGACAATTTGAGGAAGCTGACGGGGGTACTATATTCCTTGATGAGATTGGAGAGATGGAACTTAGTTTGCAGGCAAAATTACTAAGAGTTCTTCAGGAGAAAGAGATAGTTAGAATAGGAAGCAACAAACCGATAAAAACTGATTGCAGGATTGTCGTTGCGACCAACAAGAGACTTAAGGGAGAGGTGTCTAAAGGAAATTTCAGGGAAGATCTTTACTACAGGCTGCTGGGACTTCCAATTGAATTACCCCCACTTCGTGACAGAGGTAATGATATTATTATTTTGGCTCATTATTTCATTGAAAGCTTTTGTGCTGAAAATAATATTAAACTAAAAAAAATATCAGGACCCGCCTTAAAAAAATTGACCGGCTATTTATTCCCGGGAAATGTCAGGGAGTTAAAATCAATTATTGAACTTGCAGTTACCCTGTCTGCAAAGGATGAGATTGACGCTTCCGATATTATTATCGAAAGGGATGATCCATTATCAACAATAGTCAATGATACTCTCACTCTTAAGGAGTACCAGGACAAAATTATTAGAGCTACTCTTAAGAAATATAATAATGATATCAGGCAAACAGCTCAGAAGCTTGATATCGGCGTTTCCTCAATATACCGCCTGCTTAAGGGAGAAAAGGAAGAATAGTTATAAGTAGCTGTCAACAAAGTATATATAATCCTGAATGTCATTCTCAAAATGAGAATGGTTTTCTCAAAATGATCACTTTCCTTATTGTACTTCTTTAGCTAATGTGTTTAATATTAGCTCTTTGCATAATTTATTTCAAACAGGCACAAAATTTGTAACAATTTTAACTTTTAGGGAAGAGCTTTAGGGTTGTTGAAGGTAAAGTTTAAAAAATTTTAGGAATTTGAAAATTAGTAAAAACATACATTTATAAAATTAAATTAGGGAGGAAAACAATGCAAAATTTTGAGGATCCAAAAATGAAGAAACCGGACAACGGTAAAGGCAACGTTTTAGATGAAAACGCTGCACTGTGGAAAAAAGAAAAAAAGGCCAGGAAAGATGGTCTTGCTATGGGGATTATGATAACAGCTATCATTAGTGTTGTTATCCTGATTGTCGGAGGTATTCTGGTAAATTCATATGTTAAACGTGAGCGTACACAGAATGTAGCGATGCTTGATGATCAGAAAACCCAGTTTAGTGAACAGCTGACTTCTCGCGATTCAGTAATCAATGAATGGGTACTGACATTTGATCAGATAGAAAAGAACCTTGCCACTATTAAGGAAAAGGAGAAAGTGATTAATATGAAGTCATCTGATATGGAGTTCACAAAAGGTAATAAGGAGCAGGTTCTTAAGGATATTGAGTACATTAACTCATTAATCGATCAAAATAAGAAGAAGATAGCTTCTTTAAGTTCTCAGTTGAAAAAATCCGGACTGACGATTAAAAGTTTACAGACCAAAATGGCAGAACTCGAAGCTTCGATGGCACAACGTGAATCTGAAATATCAGATTTAAAAACTGCTTTGGCTGAGAAAGAATTCCAGATTAATCAGCTGAACTCTCATATGACCGATATGGAACTTGCTATTGCACAGAAAAATGACTCCATTTCCAACCAAACATTTGAGATGAACAAAGCATATCTCATCTCCGGAACTTACAAATCGCTTAAAGAAAAAGGTGTCCTTAACAAAGAAGGTGGATTCCTTGGAATTGGAAGGAAAGAAGAACTTGTGAATGATTTTTCTGACAGTACTTTTGCCCAGGTAGATATTACACAGACGAAAACTATTCCTGTTAACTCAAAAAGTGCAAAACTCATCACTGACCACCCGTCAGATTCATACGAAATGATTCGTGATAACAATAACAAGATTGCCTATATTGAGATTAAAAATCCTAATGAGTTCTGGAAGGTTTCAAAGTATGCTGTAGTGGAAGTTAAGTAATATTTTTCTCACAGCTACTCAGGTTAAGTCATATCAGGCAGAAAATAAAATCCCACCGGGTCTAGCCCGGTGGGATTTTTATTTCATCTCAGGAAGTTACATCTTACAATAGTGGGCTTCTTCCCCCGGCTTTCATTAGATATCAGCATATCACCATTCTTAAGGAATGTTAATCCCTCTGGCTGGGTATACAGGTCAGGATCAAGTTTCTCCATAAATTCAATTTTGCCCTTCATGTCAAATACATAAAGCATATGTTCAGTGCCAGAAAGGATGAAGAGTTTATTTGTGACGGGATTGATCCCTATTTCTGAAATTCTGAATTCTAAATCCGGCTCTCCCTTTTTTCCTTTTTTCTTATGTTTAACCGGTACTTTCAGATGGTTATCACTGGCAAATTTTTCAAGTATTTTTGTATCGAACACAAATACAGGGCTCCTGATCAGCTGTTTTTTAACCAGGTCAAATGCAAAAATGTATCGCTTGGTCCTGTCCTCTGCTTCATATGCAACCTCGCCTTTTGGTCCCAATAACAACCTGTTTCCATGCCTGTCAGAACAAAGCCCTTCAATATTATATGAAGGTACTCCTGTTGAATAAAAGTTGGTATTTGCCGTTTCGGATTCGTATCCGGTTACCTCAAAAAGACCACCATCACTTCTTAAGATGTATAAGGTTTTATCAATCCTTGTTGCTCCCTCGTAATCACCATTCTTGTAAAACCAACTCTCATGATCAATTTTTTCTTTTCCGAGATCATAAAAAAAAATGATCCCATTCTCATCCTGAATACAGGCAATCACTGAACTGGTCATTTCTGTTATGCCTGATATCTCATGCAACGCATTAGGCAATTCATAAATCTTGTCCGGGTTTTCCAGGTCATAATTTATTGACACGACCTGATCCTCGCTGATTGTATCCTTACCCGGATAGTCAGCTTCCAGGAGGCTGGTAAGTATCAAAGGGATAAGAAATAGTCTGTTCATCCTGAGTTTATTTGAATTATATCTGGTGAGTCAGCTTCAAATTAATCACATAAAATTATCGAATATTATTAACATTGTTAATATATTCCGGAACCAGTATGCAGCAAATGAGCTTGCAAGCCTGTGTATCCGGTATTCTGAACTAAATAAACCTGGTATGTGTTCTATAATATTAGTTATTTAATTCAATATTATCCTGCTATAAGCGGATGATTTATAACTTTGGGATCTGATTTCAAAGAAAGGGTACTATTTACTGAATTCATATTATAAGAATCATGCCACTCAATATTTCTGATAATTTGCCGGCAGTTAGAATCCTTGAGAACGAGAATATCTTCGTTATGAAGGAGACAAGAGCTGCGCATCAGGACATAAGACCATTACATATCCTGATCTTCAATCTTATGCCGACCAAGATAACCACAGAGACACAAATTCTGAGACTCCTTTCCAACACTCCTCTTCAGGTTGAGATAACGCTTATTAATACTAGGATGCATTCCTCAAAGAATACTCCAAAGGAGCATTTAGATGCTTTTTACCAGACCTTTGACGACATATCCATACATAAATATGATGGTCTCATCATTACAGGAGCACCTATTGAACACCTGCAATTCGAAGAGGTTGATTACTGGGAAGAAATGGTTAAGATAATGGACTGGGCTGATAAGCATGTTACTTCTACCATGTTCATCTGCTGGGCTGCACAGGCAGGACTATACCACCATTTTGGGATACCCAAGTATCTAATGGATGAGAAGAAATTCGGTGTATTCAGACATAAAATATATAACAGGAAAAATGTGCTTCTGAGAGGCTTTGATGATACTTTTTTTGCCCCCCATTCAAGGTATACCGAGGTGAGAAAAGATGATATACTGAAGATAAAAGAGCTTGATATACTTGCTGATTCTGATGAAGCAGGTATCTACCTCGTCGCAACAAGCGATATGAAAAAAATATTTGTTACCGGTCATTCTGAGTATGATCCCATGACTCTCAGGGCGGAGTATGAAAGGGATATTAATAAAGGTCTGGACATCAAAATCCCGGAGAATTATTTCCTTAAAGATGATCCATCTCTGGAACCAGTTGTCAGATGGAGGAGCCATGCCAACCTCTTGTTTTCAAACTGGCTTAATTACTGTGTTTACCAGGTTACCCCCTTTGTTCTCGATAACGGTGATAGATGATATTGAGATCATCCCCGGATGCTGTCTTTATTACTCTTTTATATATATGGTTTTGATATTAACGAATTCCCTTATTCCATGAAGTGATAATTCCCGGCCATATCCGGATTGTTTCGTGCCACCAAATGGCAGACGGGGATCTGATTTAACAAGAGAGTTTATGAATACAGCTCCGTCCTCAAACCGGGGAGCCATTTTTTCAGCTTTACTTATATCTCCCGTAAAGATTGTCACTCCCAGACCGTATCTTGTTCTGTTGGCTAGATTTATAGCTTCATCCGTATTATCAGCTATAATTACCGGAGCAACCGGTCCGAAGACTTCCTCTTCAAACAAAGGCATACCCGGCTTTACTCCAATAACAAGAGCAGGTTTATAAAAGGCTCCTGTACGTTCACCTCCTGTTATCAATATGGCGCCCATATCCACTGATTTTTTAACCTGCGATTCAACCGTCTCAGCCTGCCTGATACTGGAGAGAGGTCCCATTAATGTTGACTCGTTCATTGGATCTCCTGTGATGAGCTCCTCGATCCGCTGTCGAAACATCTCAATGAAGTTTCTGCTAACCCTTCTGTCGACAATAAACCGTTTTGCTGCTATACAACTCTGTCCTGCATTTTGCATGCGGGCCTTTAATCCTGTTTCAACAGCTCTTTGTATATCAGCATCCTTAAGTATTACAAATGCATTGCTTCCGCCCAGCTCAAGCAGGATCTTTTTTATATTACCTCCCGCGATCTCTGCGACCTTTCTACCAGCCGTCTCACTTCCTGTAAGGGACACAGCTTTAATAACATTATTGGCAATGACATTCTTCATCCGATGTGACCCTATTACAAGGTTCTGGAAAACTGATGCAGGAAATCCGGCCTCATTAAATATATCTTCAATGTGACGGGCACATATCTGAACATTGGATGCATGCTTGAGAAGTACAGTATTACCAGCCATAAGTGTAGGTACAGCAAACCGGAATAGCTGCCAGAAAGGGAAATTCCACGGCATTATTCCAAGAACGGGACCTAATGGCTCGTATGAAATAAAACTGCTGTCAGCATCAGTCTGTATGGTTTCAGGTCTGAGGAATTTCTCAGCATTTTCCGCATAATATTCACAGACCCAGGCACATTTTTCAATTTCTGCTATTGATTCGCTAATTGGCTTGCCCATCTCAGAGGTTATGGCAGCGGCATAGACTGTCTTATTTGCTTTTAATATCTTCGATACCTTTACAATGAGCGATCTCCTGGTATTAAACCCACTTGATTTCCATTGTTTCCATGCTTTGTCTGACATATTAAGGAATCTCTCAATCTTGCTGTCGGAGAACTCTTCGAATTCTTCAATAACCAGGTTTGTGTAGGGATTAATACTTTTTAATATCATAATGAAAATTTTATTTTCCTTTAGTGTCCTTTTAATAAATAAACAAAATTTCTGCTGGTCTGTTTTTTAACTAAACAGAAACTTCTGCACACGTTAATAATAATAGCATATCGAACCACTGTATTACATTACTGTTTTTGATACGATAAACAAATATCAGTATATTTACATTTCATAACATAGGGGATGAAAGATTTTAATTCAGAAATACGTCTCGCCCGTGAAATGAGCCTGATGGATGCTACCCTGATCGGCGTAGGGGCGATGATTGGCGCTGGAATATTTGTCTTAATTGGTATTGCTGCAGGTGTTGCAGGTCCCGGACTAATTCTCACATTCCTTCTGAATGCCGTAATAGCTCTGCTAACTGCAATGTCATATGCTGAACTGGGTTCATGCTTTCACGATGCAGGAGGTGGATATTTGTGGGTAAAGGAGGGATTACCCAAATGGAACGGTTTTCTGTCAGGTTGGATGAGCTGGTTTGCTCATGCTGTAGCGTGCAGCCTTTATGCCCTTGGGTTTGGAGCTTATTTTGAGCATGTACTTGGAGAGTTTTCAATAGTTATGCCTCACTGGGGATTCCTTGCTCCCCAGAAGATACTTGCCGCCGGAACGGCTATACTTTTTGCCTATGTCAATTTCAGGGGGGCTTCAGAAACAGGTAAAATCGGAAACCTTGTCACAATACCAAGATAATAATCCTGATAATTTTCATCAGTTTCGGCCTTGAACTTATTATAAGAAAAGGTGACTGGCAGGCTACTTTCAGCCCCTTCCTGCCAAATGGCTTCGGCGGTGTTTTCAAGGCTATGGGTCTTACTTTCATAGCATTTCAGGGTTTTGAGGTTATAGCCCAGAGTTCTGAAGAGATAAAGAATCCAAGAAAGAATATTCCAAAAGCGGTCTTTCTCTCACTGATTATAGTTGTTCCCATCTACATTCTGGTTGCATTCACAGCAATAGGTACAGTAAAACCAGGAGGGATGACACCCTGGGCCTACCTTGCGCAACAGAAAGAGATTGCCCTGGTGAATGTTGCAGAAAACTTTTTTAAAGGGGGTGGTATAATGTTGCTTATTGGAGGATTGATTTCAACAATATCGGCCCTCAATGCAACTATTTTTTCCTCTTCACGGGTAGCATTTGCCATGGGTCGCGACCGGAACTTTCCAACCTTTTTCAGCAAAGTGCATCCAAAGAATTTCACACCGCATTGGTCCATAATGGTATCGCTTGTCATTATTATTTTAATGGCTGTTTCTCTTCCGATAGAAGATGTTGCCAGTGCTGCTGATATAATGTTCCTGTTACTTTTTCTTCAGGTTAACCTGGCTATGATAAATCTCAGGAAGAAGAGGAAGGACCTTGACCGGGGATTTAAAGTACCCTTATTCCCATATTTATCGATTGCTGGCATAATCTTTCTGTTGTTCCTGGCTGTATATATGTTCAAATACAGTATACTGGCCTGGGTTGTAACGGCTATCTGGAGCGGGATAGGACTTCTTGTTTACTATTTTTATTCCTCGAAAACGGGAAGTTGAACATATAAAAAAGGTACATACTCTTGAACAGATCTCCAAGAAAGAATTTACTATTCTTGTTTATCTCTCGGATGAAAGTAACCTTGAGAGCATATCGCAAATCGCATTTGCAATTGCTGAGAAACATAATGCCCAATTAGTATTCCTTTATATTATTGAGCTGAATGAAGGCGAGAAGTTAAAAGGAGGGATTAGCCTTACAGGCAAGGCTGATGAATTGATGCAGGAGGCACAGTCTATGGCTGAAGACTCGGGCGTACCCTCCAAATCAATTATAAAAATCTCCCATCGCATATCCAGGGGGATCTATGAAACCTATACCGAAGAAAATTGCAATTTTATTATTATGGACAGAGAGAAGAAAAACAATTTCTTTGAACGTTTCTTCTCCTCTGTAATAGATTCAGTGTTACAAAAGTCAACTACCGAGGTAGCCATTCTTCATGGGACATTTAAAAAGGGTCAAATTAAAAATATTCTGATTCCTTATAGCAGTGATATTCATACGAGGCTTGCAGCAGAGATAACCCCAGCTATAATGGATTTTTTCGACGCTGAAATTAAATTTGGAATTGTCTTTAGCCCTGACACTTCCATTGAAGAGCAGCAGGTAAGGATCGACCAGGTAACCTCTCTGTTGTCAGAAAACAAAATTATGGCTAAAATAGAGACTGTAGTCGATACGGATATCCTTCATGGGATAATTAAATTATCAAAAGATAATGACATGGTTGTGATGGGCGGAAAAACAGGAGACTTTATTGAACTACTGTTTGCAAAATCACTCGTCAGGGAAATAACCGAACAGGTAAATTGTCCTGTTCTCTGGCTAAAAGAATATGAGGAGAGAGAGTCATTCCTTTTATCATTATTTAAATCACAAAAAAACTAATGGAGGCAAAGCATGGAAACAAGAGTTCAGGATCAATTTACCGGATTGGCTGATAATATTATTTCGTATTTACCTAGTTTACTAGCCGGTATCGTATTAGTACTGATCGGCTGGATACTGGGATGGATCATTAAAAGGGTGCTTATACAGGTCTCCATCTTGCTGAGGATCGACCGTTTCTTAAGGAGGTCACGCTGGGAAGCTGATTTCGCAAAAGCAGATGTGAGATATGGCTTATATAATTTTATTGGTAATATAGGGTTTGCTCTGATCTTTTTGCTATTTTTTGATAATGCGCTTATTGCATGGAAATTAGTTATGTTATCTGACCTGCTTAGCAAAGGGATATTATTCCTGCCAAAGATAATCATTGCTGTTTCGATATTCGGCCTGGGCTGGTTGATAGCGTTCTGGACACAAAAATCAGTTATTAAGTCACTTCACCGGGAAGGAGTGCCGAAACCGACACTGGTGGCTAAATTCTTTAAAATACTGATATTGATCTTTTTCTCAGCAATAGCACTTGTTGAACTGGATGTAGCGCGTGAAATAGTAATTATAGGATTCTCTACCATATTTATAACACTAAGTGCTGTTTCCATAGTTATCACAGTAATAGGAGGTAAGAGTTTTGTTGAGAAGATCAGTGATTCCTTTAAGGAAAAAGAGGATTAATTTTTAACAAATTTTTAACGCCTCATATTTTCATTTTTCCCTCATCGTTATATAATTTTCGTGGTTTTTTTCTCAGATGTAATTTTCTTAAAATTATTTCTTATGGATATTGTCATCGAAAATCTAACGAAAAGATATGGAAATCAGAGAGCTGTGGATAATATCTCTCTTAAAGTAGCAACCGGAGAAATACTCGGTTTCCTGGGACCCAATGGAGCAGGGAAGACAACTACAATGAAAATCATCACCAATTTCATTGCAGCCGACGAGGGGAAAGTCTATATCGGTGGAAAGCTCCTCACCGATAATTCACTTGAGATCAAGAAACACATCGGATATTTATCCGAAAGCAATCCTCTTTATGAGGATATGCCTGTGATCGATTTTCTTAATTTCTGTGCCAGGGTTCAGGGAATTGAAAAAAATCAGATTCAGGGCAGAGTGGCAGAGATGATAAGGACCACCGGCCTGAACAGGGAGAAGCACAAGAAAATAGGGGAGCTTTCCAAGGGCTACCAGCAACGAGTCGGGCTGGCTCAGGCAATAATACATAACCCGGAGATTTTAATCCTTGATGAACCAACATCAGGTCTGGATCCAAATCAGATTGCAGAGATACGTAAGCTTATACGGGAGCTGGGACGTGAGAAAACAGTCATCCTTAGTACCCATATCCTTCCGGAGGTTGAGGCCACTTGCGATAGGATCTTTATAATTAATAAAGGTAAGATTGTTGCTGACGGAACTGCAGAATCACTCCGGAAACAAGCCCATGGATCTGATATTATCAGGGTAAAAATAGAAGATGGCGATCCCGATAACATCTTTAAATCTCTTCAGATGATAAATGCAGTATCGCTCGTAGAGTTTGCGGATCGTAAACTTAACCGTTTTGATATTCACTGTTCTTCACCCGGAGTCAAAAGAGATATTTTCAATCTCTGTGTCACCAGGAAGTGGGTACTTACAGAGATGACACCATATGAAGCAAAACTTGAAGATATATTCAGAGATTTAACAATGAATTAATACTAATTAAAAATGAAAACAATCTGGATCATTGCCAGCAGGGAACTAAACTCATTTTTTGATTCGTTGATAGCCTTTGTGATGCTGATACTTTTCCTGGGCTTCAGCGGATTCTTTACCTGGATATCCGGCTCTGACATATTTATAGTTGGACAGGCCAGTCTTCGTACCTTTTTTTCAATTGCTTACTGGACACTATTCTTCTTTATACCGGCTTTGACCATGCGACTTATTTCAGAGGAAAAGAAAACCGGAACAATTGAAATGCTTCTAACGAAAGCTGTGACTGACAGGCAGGTAATTCTCGGCAAATATATAGCTACTTTATTGCTGATAATTATTGCCCTGGCCTTCACTCTCCCTTATATTATTACAATAGCGAAAATTGGTAACCTGGATATTGGCGGAACTCTTTGCGGGTATCTTGCTCTTGTCCTGATGAGTGCTGCATATACAAGCATAGGTATGTTTGCCAGCAGTATTACCAATAACCAGATAGTCGCTTTCCTCTCGGCCCTTTTTATCGGGCTGTTTTTTCATATAATATTTGAAGTTCTTGCTTCGGGGGCTACAGGTCTTATAGGACAGGTATTAAACTCACTGAGTTTGAGTTTCCACTTTGAAAGCCTTTCAAGGGGCGTAGTCGATTCAAAGGACCTTGTTTACTTCGGTTCAATAATATTTATGGGATTATTCCTGTCGGAAGTTGCCCTCTCCAGACGAAACGCTTTCAGTAAATAAACCTGATAGAATTATCAATGGATATGGTATAAATAAATAATAGTAGAAGTCCTATGTTAAAATCATTAAAAATATCATCAACAATAATCCTGGTAACAATCATTGTCATAATTATTAACATACTTTCCGAGAATTATAGTTTCAGGATCGATCTGACGGAAGGAAAGGAATACACTCTCAGTAATGCAACCAGGGACATATTGAAGAACCTGGAGAAACCTGTTACGATCACAGCATATTTTTCAAAAGACCTTCCACCGAATATCGGTGATGTAGCTGGTAATTTAAAAGATATGCTGACTGAGTACGGAGACCGTTCTGGAGGTATGGTGGTTTATAAATTTATTAATCCCAATGAAAATCCTGAACTCGAACGGGAGGCTGTTCAGAATGGAATTCAACCTGTCATGATCAATGTAAGGGAAAAGGACCAGGTAAAGCAACAAAAAGCCTATATGGGAGCAGTAGTATCAATTGATGATAACAAGGAAATAATACCATTTTTTCAACCTGGATCTGCAATGGAATATGCCCTCTCAACAGCAATAAAAAAACTCTCTGTGGTAAATAAGCCCTCCATTGCTATAATTGAAGGCCACGGAGAACCCTCATTAAGTGATATCGTTCAGGTATATAAAGAACTTAGGGTTATGTATGATGTTCAACCCCTTAAAATGACTGATACAACAGAAATACCGGATAAATTCAGGACTATCGCAATAATCAGACCCATGGATACAATCCCGGCTACCCAGCTTACAATACTCGATAAATATCTGGCCAGGGGAGGTAATATCTTCCTGGCCCTGAACCGTGTACAGGGGAATTTCCAGAATGCCACAGGCACTTCTCTCAGCGTTGGAATGGATGGATGGTTAAGAAAGAAAGGGATCACAATAGCAGACAGTTTTATTATTGATGCTAATTGCGGTGTTGTAACCTTACAGCAACAACAGGGCACTTTCACAATGTCTACCCAGGTCCAGTTTCCTTATCTTCCGGTAATTCATAAGTTCGCAGATAACCCAATTACAAAAGGGCTCGAATCGGTTAGCCTTCAGTTTGCCAGTCCAATTACCTTTACAGACGATAGTCTGATAAAATTTATCCCACTGGCATTCACTTCGGATAAATCAGGCAGTCTGAAAACTCCTCTTTATTTTGATGTTCAGAAACAATGGCAGTTATCTGATTTCCCATTGAAAAGTCAGGTTGTTGCAGGTATCCTGGAAGGAAAGTTGTCGGGTAATGTCAATTCCAGGATAGTCCTTGTGGCGGATGGTGATTTTGCAGTAGGCAGTTCCAACGGTGGAAACCAGTTGCCTCCTGACAACATAAACCTGTTAGTCAATTCTATTGACTGGTTATCAGATGACACCGGCCTGATAAACCTTAGAACAAAGGGTATAACCTCCAGACCAATAAAGAAAATGGAGGATAGTACCAAGGCTCTTCTTAAGTGGATAAATTTCCTTGCTCCTATTGTGCTTATTATTATATATGGTCTCATCAGGATGCAGGTTAACCGTAATAAAAGGATAAAGAGAATGGAGGTGAATTATGACTAAGCGATTCGACAATAAAAGATTACTATACATGCTGACCGGATTAATAGCTATACTTATTCTGACAGTCATCATTAAAATTCCTAGGGAAAACGGGACATTGAAGGACAAAATTGCAGATTTTGATACATCCGCGGTTACGAGTATTATTATATATCCAAAAGCTGGCAAGGGAAATTCATTTGAACTTTACAGGCAGAATGATAAATGGATGGTAAAGCAGGGAAATATAGTGTCTGCATCGCAACCTGGAGCAGTGAGGAATATTTTCAGCGAGACACTCGGATTAAAACCTCAGAGCCTTGCTGCCGTAAATAAAAAGGAATGGGCAAGGTACGATCTCACTGATAGCCTCGCCACACGTTTTGAATTCCTCAATAAAAAAGGGAAAAGACTGGCTGATCTGATGTTCGGGAAGATGGACTACAAACAACAACAAAACCCATATGCGGGATATAGTGGAAATAATGTTCAAGTCACTTCATACGTGAGGCTGCACAATGAAAATAATGTATATGCGGTATCAGGTTTTATTTCTTTTACCTTCGGAACCAGCTTCAATGACTGGCGTGATAAAACATTCATCAAAACGGGCAGGAATAATATTACCAGAATAACATTTACATACCCGGCAGACAGTAGCTTTATACTTGGAAGGAATGGTAACATGTGGAATATTGGTGAGTCTAAGACTGATTCAGCTAAAGTTGCAGAATTTCTGAATTCCCTTGCACAGATGAACGGGCAGAAGATTGAAGATAATTTTCACCCTTCAGGCGCCCCGGTATATCAGCTACGGATAGAGGGTAATAATATGAAGAATATCGATGTAAGTTGTTATAATTATCCCCGGAACGAAGAGTATATTGTTAATTCAAGCCTGAATCCGGAAGTTTATTTTTCTACCACAAGGAAAGAGATACCCGATAAAATATTCAAATCGGCTGGATATTTTCTGGATGGTAAATGATATGTTGATAGGCGATCAGGTAAGCATGCATTGTCATGACCTGATTAATTTGGCTGGAATTGAGAATTTAAACTCGCTCCCCTTCTTTACAGCGCTCTCGACCCAGATACTGCCATCCAGTTTTTCGATGAATTCTTTGCATAATTTTAATCCTATACTTGTACCCATCTCGTTTTCCGTACCGGGTAGGGAATATTTTGTATCTATCCTGAATAATTTGTCTATATTATCTTCATGTATGCCAGTACCATTATCCTTTACTTTTATTATTACATCAGTAACACTTTTTTCGTAACTGACAGCAACTTCTCCTTTCCTGTAGGAGAATTTGATTGCATTACTTAAAAGATTACGTAGAATGGTCCTAATCATGTTTTTGTCAGTATGCACAAATATGTCGTCCTTAATTTCAGATGTGACTTTAATCTCTTTATTTGCTGAAACCTGTGACAGGTTAGTAATACTTTCATTAATCAATTCACGCAGGTTTACATCTTCCGGATTTATCTTTAACAATCCGGTCTGGGATCTTGACCAATCAAGCAGGTTCTGAAGGATCGCATAGCCGTTTTTCGCAGAGTCATTAATCACACCTGCCAGAGAGATAATATTTTTTTCATCAAGCTTATCTATATTCTTATAAAGCAATTCAGATGATCCCATCAGACTTGTAAAAGGATTTTTCAGATCATGTGCAACTATATTGAAAAACTTGTCTTTGGTGGCATTCAGCTCTTTTAATTCTATTTCACTCTTCCTCAGTACTTCGTCGATCAGAATACGTTCCTCAAGTTCTTTTTGTAACATCCTGTTTATATCCTCAAGATCATCATTGGCTTTTTTTAATGCTTTATCTGACAGGCGTCGTTTTTCGTCAATCTGATTGACCGATCTCGCTGCAATCCAGATAAAAAGAATGAAAAAACTGGAATATATAAGAACGACCAGAATCACTCCAATCTCTGATTCAAAGATCCCACTTCTTTCTCCTTTCAGTCGTAACCATCCAATAAGTATCGGGAGTAAAAGCAGGCCTGGAAGAAGTTTTCTTGCCATTATACCTCCCAGGTTTTGTGTAGTAAAAACCTTCATCAGCCATGTCTCAGGTCTGGTAAGTAAGATAACAATACTCAGGGCGCAAAATGAGACTCCTGTATCAAAAGAGACAGGTATATCAGGATTATGAAATGAAAATGAATATACATTAAGGAGATAACTTAATGGAACAAAATAACTGATAAGTACCACAGGGAAAAGTAAGACATGTGCAAAATCGGCAGTTCTGTTGTTGTTTACTGAAAGTAAATAAAGTATTATGCTGAAAAATATGAATAAAAGTGATGATATCAGTGACATCCTGTTCGATGTTGAGAGAAAGAGCTTGAATACAGGAAGTCTGGCCATTGAACCGTCCAGGTTCAAAAGATAATTTAACGTTGTCATTAAGCTGATAATAAGCACAATAACAACAAGTAGTTTTGGTATGTCCGGTCGTTTATTTAATCCAGTCCCTGTTTGAATAAGCACCAGAGCCGCAACTGACATTAACAGGCAGACTGAGGTAATGGCTTCCATTGGCTTCCACGACGAAAGGAAACTCTTTAATACAGGTATATCAAATACCCATCCTGCAAGATTCATTAAACATAAACAGCAGACTATTGTCAGGGAAATCCATACAACAATTTTCGGACGCTTCCTTAGTCCCATGGAATACCAGGGTAAAATCAGAGGACCGGTCATTGATAGTATAATTCATTTTTTTTAATCAATCAAATTTAATTGATTTTGTCTGAATGTGTCTTTTTCCCATTATGAAATTTGCCTTCAGATATTTTCAGTTTTGCGAAATATTGTAACCGTAAATAGATAACTTGCAAAATGACATTCAAGTCTTAAAGAAATTACGTTTAAAATTCATCAGTATCTATGAAAGTACTACTAGTTGAAGATGATCCGAAAATTTCATCATTTGTCAAAATTGGTCTTGAAAGTAATGATTGTCAGGTTGATATAGCCTATGACAGTGCTATTGGTGAGAAACTTGCATTTTCAAAAAAGCATGATGTTATCATACTTGATATCGTGATTCCGGGAATATCAGGTTTTGAGTTATGTCGTCATATCCGTGACAAGGGGATACAGACTCCGGTTATTATGTTAACATCTCTTGATACTCTTGATGATAAGCTTGAGGGATTTGATTCAGGTGCTGATGACTATCTGGTTAAACCTTTCAGTTTTCAGGAGTTGTATGCCCGCCTTAAAGCGTTGACAAAGAGAAAAAGTGATAATATTATTACCCCGGTTCTGAAATGTCTCGATCTTGAACTGGATACCAATGCAAGAAAAGTCTTCAGAAATGGGATTGAGATTAACCTCACTGCCACAGAATATAAGGTTCTGGAGCTCCTTCTGAGCAATAAGGGTAAGGTATTTGACCGTATTGTAATAGCCGAAAGGATCTGGGGATTTTCTTTTAATTCAGGCACAAATGTAATCGATGTTCATATCAACTCTCTCAGGAAAAAAATCGACAGGGATTTTACTTTAGAACTCATACATACAAGAAAAGGATTCGGGTATGTCCTGAGCGAAGAACAACAATAAACCTGCCTTACTTTATTTTAAAGTCACTAATTCTGCTAATCCGGTTCAGCTGTAGCTGCATTTGGAACCCCCTATGTTCTTAATGATATCTTAATCCACTATTAATGTGGGTTTAATTTGCTTCAGAACATTTAGTTCTAATTTTGAAATGTTTTGAAGAGAATAAGATTTTTGATTAAGAATTAAAATGGAAATTTTACAGCAGTAAGTATGAATTTCGAATTACCGAAATTGCCCTATGCATTGAACGATCTTGAACCCTATATTTCAAGAAGGACTTTGAAGTTTCACCATCTGAAACATCACCAGTTTTATATCACACATTTAAACAGGCTTATCTCCGGAACAAACTTTGAAAACCAGGATATTGAGACAATTATAAAAGTTACTGATGGGCCCATTTACAATTTTGCAGCCCAATCATGGAATCATACTTTCTATTTTGAGAGTATGAAACCATCCGGGGGAAGTCTTCCGGAAGGGCAGGTAAGGGATATTATACTGGAGAGCTTTGGGTCTTTCAGATTCCTTAAGACCATATTTCTCAAATCAGCAGTCTCCCTTTTTGGCGCCGGATGGATATGGATTGTCCTTAACTCAAAAGGAGATATTGAGATCGTACGTGAGAACAATGCAGGGAATCCGTTGAGAAGAGGCCTGATTCCGTTGCTGGTTTGCGATTTATGGGAACATGCTTACTATCTGGATTACCAGAACAGAACCCAGGACTATATCGATGCTTTCTGGCATCTTATTAACTGGCGGGTTGTTGAAGAAAGATACAGTCGATGCATTCAGAAACTGAGTATATATGATCTCGGTAACATGAATCCCCAATAATAACAGAATGATTCCCTACAATGCGAATAATAAGTTATAATAAATTAAAGTCAGAGATAATGAGAACCGATTACAGAATATTAATGGTTACAGTGTTGATCTCCTCGCTCTTTGCAGCATGGTATTGCGCCCAGACACAAGTCTGGTCAGTTGACGATTGTATTCAATATGCACTTGAGAAAAATATACAGGTACAGAAAGCAAAGGTCAGCAATGATATTAACGGGATCAATCTTAAATATGCCAAATCCGCATGGTATCCTTCATTGAGCGGTACTGCCAGACAGAATTTTGACTGGAGTAACCAGGTAAATACACAACAGGATCAACTGTATTTAAAGGAAGTGAAGGTACAAACCTGTCTGTTAAATTCCGGATGACAGTTTATAATGCAAATAAGATACGTAATACTCATAAAAAGGGCTGAAACTGATTACGAAGCAGACAAATATAATACCGAAGTTATTAAGGAGTCAGTCAGTTTAAATGTCCTTAATGCATATCTTCAGGTACTTTATGCCGAAGAACAAGTAAAGAACAGTCAGGATCAGATTACCTCCCTTGAAGAGCAGCTTGGATTAGCAGCTGAGCGTCTTAAGCTTGGCGCAATAGCCAATTCTGATTATCTTCAGGTAAAATCACAACTTGCCACGGAGAAGCAAACACTCGCCACTTCTGAGAGTCAGCTTGCAATCAACAGGATAACCCTTATGCAGCTTATGGAGCTTCCTGTAACAAATGATTTTACAATTGAGCATCCGAACCTTGACAGCCTAATTAATCAGAAGAGGATTCCCGATCCAAAGGAGGTTTATCAGATTGCCCTGGATATTAAACCGGAGGTTAAGAATTCAGAATTGAACAGAAAAAGTGCCGAACTGGCAGTAAATATCGCAAAAGCCGGTTACTATCCCGATATCTCTGTTAATGCAGGCCTATCAACTTTATATTCGTCAAATCAGACAGGATCCTCATTTGGGTACCAGATGAAGAATAATTTAAGTCCGGCAGTAGGTCTTACAGCTTCTATACCGATATATCTTAACAGGCAGGTGAAGACCAATGTTGAAATCGCAATGAAAAATACAGATAATGCGAGCCTTGATGAATTAAATGTAAAAGATCAGTTGAGAAAAGAAATTGAACAAGCATGTCAGGATGTGGTATCGGCCCAAACGGAGTATGATGCAAGTTTGGAAGCCTATAAGGCTGTTAAGGAGTCATATGACGTTTCAAGTGAGAAATACAACCAGGGGCTGATGAGTTCGATAGATTTTTTGATTCAGAAAACAAGCTATATCGCTGCTGAAAGCTCATTGCTTCAATCCAAGTACAGGCTGATATTCAGTTACAAAGTCCTTGATTTCTATTCAGGACAGAGTCTGTCATTCAAAAATGTAAAATAATATCCATAATAAAACATCAGAATAATGAAAACCAGAAGAATGATCACATTAACAGGCTATTTTACAATAGCAGCACTCATGTTTTTTGTGATAGAGTCCTGCCAAAGAGGGAATAAAGGGTATACCCTTGAGACTGCGACAGTGAAAAAAGGTTCAATAATTAACACTATTACTGCAACCGGGACGATAGAGGCTGATACAACGGTGCTTATCGGAACACAGGTCTCAGGCGTTATCAGTAAGATCTATGTGGATTTTAACTCGGTTGTAAAAAAGGGACAACTCCTTGCTGTTCTTGACACAACACCCTTACAGACAGCTGTCCGGCAGGCTCAGGCCAACCTTGAACAGGCACAGGGAGATGTTGAATATCAGAAAGCTACATTCGAAAGATACCAGGCATTGCTTGATAAAAAGCTTATAGCCCAGGCTGATTTTGATCAGGTAAAATTTAATTACTCAACTGCACGAGCAAATTTGAAAACCGCAAAAGCCGGATACGACAAGTCACTTGTGAACTTAAGCTATGCGACCATTATTTCGCCTATTAAAGGGGTTATTCTTAACAGGGCAGTAAACCAGGGACAGACCGTGGCTTCGAGTTTCAGTACCCCTAATCTTTTTACCATAGCAAATGATCTTACACAGATGCATGTAGAAGCTGATGTTGATGAAGCAGATATAGGTCAGGTGAGGCAGGGACAACCGGTAGATTTTACTGTAGATGCGTATCCTACAGAGGTATTTAAAGGTGATGTCAGGCAGGTGAGATTACAACCTACTGTCACTTCAAATGTTGTCACATATACAGTTATTGTAAATGCGCCTAATCCTGAAAAGAAACTCATGCCGGGAATGACAGCAAACATAACCGTACTTGTTCAGAAGATTGACAGCGTTCTGGTAGTCCCGGGGAAAGCCCTGAGGTTTACTCCTGATGCTGCTTTCATGGCAGAATATATGAAAGCTAATTTCCCGAACAGGGGCCGTGGATCGAGCGGACAGCAAAGACAGAGGCCAACTGGAACGCAACCTCCTCAGGATGCTGCTATGTTTGAAACAGGTGCACAGCCTTCTAAGAGACCTGTTGTGGTTTGGATAAAATCAGGCGATACGATTCATCGTACACGAGTAACAATAGGTGCTGTAGATGCAGTAAATACTGAAATAAAATCAGGACTTAAAGAAGGAGATCAGGTTATATTATCAATGACTCCTGCAGAAGGCTCAAGTGCTTCAACAGAAAGTTCAACAAATACCACTACAAGCCCTTTCATGCCTCGGAGACCAGCCAGAAAAAGATAGTAACAATGACAATTTTATGAAAAAGCTTATTGAAATAGTACAACTTAAAAAAGACTACTTTGTCGGTGAAGTAACGGTGCATGCTTTGAGGGGCATTGAGATGGCAGTTAATGAAGGGGAGTTTGTTGCTATAATGGGTGCCAGCGGATCGGGCAAGTCTACAATGCTTAATATTATTGGCTGCCTGGATAAACCTACTGAAGGAAAATATATTCTGGATGGCACAAATATCTCGGATCTTAATAAAAACCAGCTGGCAGCTCTTAGAAACAGGAAACTGGGATTTGTGTTTCAAACTTATAACCTGTTGCCAAGGACCACTGCACTGGATAATGTGGAATTACCTTTATTATATAATAGCTCTGTGAAGGCTCGGGAAAGAAAGGAAAGGGCTAAAAATGCTATCGAATCCGTTGGCCTTGTTGATCGGATGTACCATAAGCCAAACCAGCTTTCCGGAGGTCAGCAACAGAGAGTGGCTATCGCACGATCATTAGTCAATGATCCCGTGGTTATACTTGCTGATGAGGCAACGGGAAACCTCGACACCAGGACATCATATGAAATTATGGCTCTTTTCCAGGATCTTAATAAGCAGGGAAAAACAATTGTTTTTGTAACCCACGAGCCGGATATCGCAAGATGTGCCACCAGAAATATTATTTTTAAGGATGGTCTTATTTTAAGAGAAACGTTAGTTAAAGACAGAATAGATGCACTGGAGATGCTTGCAAGCATTCCGGTGGAAGAAGATTAGTTAATATGTATAAAAATGAGTATTAAAAACCTTTTTAAAATAGCAATCAATGCCTTATTAAGGAATAAATTCAGAGCTTTTCTTACAATGCTAGGAATTATTATTGGGGTTGCATCGGTTATTGCAATGCTAGGTATTGGTGAAGGTTCCAAGGTAAGCATCCAGCAACAGATATCAGGCATGGGATTAAATCTTGTAACTGTTTTTCCAGGGTCACAGGAACGAGGGGGAGTCCGGTTCGGTATGTCGACCATGCAAAGCCTGAAAGAAGCCGATGTAACTGCAATACTTGCAAATTGTCCTGCCGTACTTGCGGCCTCACCCGAAGTAAGAGGAAATGGGCAGGCTGTTTTTGGGGCACTCAACTGGCCAACAGAGCTGTATGGGGAAAATGAGAGTTACCTTCAGATAAGAGAGCGATCAGTAAGCAGCGGACGAATGTTTACCGAAAGGGAAATCAGTTCTGCAGCCAAGGTTTGTCTGCTCGGGCAGACAGTAGTGACTAATTTATTTGGCGTGGGTGCAGATCCTGTTGGACAGATTATACGATTCAAGAAAATACCCTTTCTGGTAATTGGTGTCCTTGCTCCAAAAGGTCAGAATACATTCGGACAAGATCAGGATGATTTAATTCTGGCTCCATACACAACAGTTCAGAAAAGAGTTCTTGCTATTCCATATATACAGGGGATTTATGTGTCAGCAGTTGATTCCAAATCAACGGATCTTGCTACATCACAAATCGAAGAGACGCTTCGCAGGCAGCACAAGATAAAGGCTTCTGACCAGGATGACTTCAGGATAAGAAGCCAGGCTGAATTGTTGTCCACCTTCAGTTCAGTAAGTAACATTCTCACAGTCCTTCTTGGAGCTATTGCGGGAATATCATTGCTCGTGGGAGGTATCGGGATAATGAATATTATGTATGTATCTGTTACTGAAAGAACCAGGGAGATAGGACTCAGGATGGCAATTGGGGCTAAAGGTCTGGATATTATGCTTCAATTCCTTGCAGAATCAATGCTGATAAGCATAACAGGAGGGCTAATAGGTATCGTTATGGGAGTTGTCACATCCAAAATAATAGGATCAACAATGTCATGGCCGATTGTTGTATTACCCGATTCAGAAGCACTGTCCTTCATTGTCTGTACCGCTATCGGGATATTTTTCGGCTGGTACCCGGCAAAAAAAGCATCTAACCTTGATCCGATTGATGCTTTACGATATGAATAATTAAAGCTACAGCCCTGTTAAAATCAGATATCAAATCTGAACTGAACCCTTATCCCTGTAGTCGATACGTTGGGGAGATTAATATAGGTGAACCTTCTGATCAGGTCTACTCTGAATATCCTGAAAAGATTGGATACCCCAACGCCAGCCTCTATGTATGGCTTTTTTTCAAGAGTATAGGTGAGTGGTACACCATTGATGTCTGCAGGAAATTTAAACAGGTCGGTCTGGTATACCGGGATTGTTTCTCATGTCCAGTCCCCCATAAAGCACTTTAAAAGTTACAATCTCCCTGAGTTTCAAGTGTTTCAGTAACGGTATCTTATTAAATATGAATCCATTAAAGCTGTAGTCAATGTTTAGTGCTGCATACCGGTCACTAACGAATTCCAGGAAATTCATGAGATTATAGGAGTCTTTCTGGTATGAATATGACTGGTTTGCCCTGTGAACGAACAGTAACGGATAGGGAACTTTCCCGAATATTTTTCCGGCTTCAAGAGATACATCTGTATATCCGATCACAGAGAAATAGAATCTTCTGCTTATATTAAGCTGCAACCTGAGGTAATCATAGTCATTTCCTATTAATTGGGATCCTCCGGCAATTTTGAATTGAATGGTTGGATATTTACTGGCGAATGGATACCTGTAGAGCTTCCCCTGGTAAAAAGATTCGTTTTTCGAATATCGTAAGCCAATTGACATTTCAGATATATTGAAATAATTAGTGGTGTTAATAGAGGCCAGGTAATCATTGTTGTTGAAGAATAGATTTCCATAGGGCATCTGGCGTGTAAAAGTATAGCCAAGGGAATATGAAAAATGATTCTCAAACTCATTAAGAAAATCAGCCTTAAATGTATTATTCAAAAAGTATTTATCATCAACACCCCGTTTTAATGACATAAATATATTATCAGCCTGTGAAAACTGAAACTCCTGTCCGGGTATTCTGGTATCGCTCATATAACTGATTTTCAAAGATTTTACAGGGAACTGATAGATTGTCCGGGGTGTGAATGAATAGGTTATTCCTGCATTATATTTTAGTCTTTTATCCTTTAACCCATATGCAAGATAACCGTCAAGAGTAATTTTTTTACTGAAGTCAGGAGTTGTTCTGCCTCCGAACCTGAACCTTGAACCTTCAACTGAATTGTAACTGTAGAATGTTACATCGGGTCCTATTTCTATCTTACCAAGATTCAAGAAATTAGTGGTCAGGAGCATTACAAAATTCATTTCCCTTCTGAAAGCCGGTACTTTATTAAGCATGTCAACGGTAGTGTAAATTGCATTCTCTGATTTGGTGAGTGGAAGAGGACGATTTAATGTCCAGTACCCCAAAGAATTAGACAGCGGATCAAGGTGATCCACTTTCTCCGGACCAGTGAAAACATATCATCAATAGGTTCGTCTATCTGGTAATTATTGTATGAAATTGTCCGTTGGCCATATACTCCAAGCGAGTTTTTAACAATTCCGAAATCAATAGCTATCTCCTCTTTTGAAAGCAACCAGCCATATTCACCATGGTTTTCAAAATCCTGTGTGATTGATATATTTTGCACCCAGTCGATGTTGGTATTTTTGTTTATACCTATATCGATTTTTCGTATTGCATAACTCGTGTCAAGCGTGATATAGAGATAGCCGTGAAACAGAAAATCAGATTTATTACGTGGCTCGAAAAATAACCTGACACATTTTGTATCATTTACCAGTAATGTGTCCGTAATATAAAATCTGTAAAATACAGGTGCACTTTTAGCAATAGGGCTTAGAAACTTGTTTGTGAGGAAAAGGATCTCATTATCATAAATATTAATGTTCTGATACAGGTAGTCAAGCTGTGCAGACACTCCCTTGTTATCCAGATATTGATTAAGATCAATTGTTTTTGCAGCAACAGTGATCTCCTTTTTAGCCTCGGGATCCCTTCTGTAATAATGATCTGACAGATCCTCCCTTATGAAAAAGGGAAGTATCTTATTTCCTATTCTTTTTGTTGTGTCAACGTTTTCAAATATAAAACTGAATTTTTTGAATACAGGACTCTGTTCAAATCCCTGGCTGATATTGCTGAAAGCAAACTGTACTTTTTCATATTGCCTGTACTTAAGGAAATCAAACCTTTCTTTTCTGTTAGAATCTTTTTTTTCAATTACCCTGTCTATGAGTTCAACGGCAGGATTGTTTTTGTTCCTGTAGGATTGTCTTGCAGGCTTGACAACCACTTCATCTATAGCTATTGATGATAAGTTTAGGCTAACATTAATTACCTGACTTTTACCTTTTTCAACAGGTCGGGACTGTGAATCATAACCTATAAATGAAAAATTAATTTTCTCGGATGGGTTAGCCGTCTCAATCCTGTAGTTACCGTTAGCCCCTGTTATCGTTCCAACCGTGGATTTATCAAGAATTACATTTGCCCCCGTCAGCGGTTCCCCTGTTTTAGCGTCACTTACAGTACCGGTAATGATAGTCTTTCCCTGTCCCTGCGCGTATGTATCAATAAGCAGTCCGGAAACAATAAACAATAATGAATAAACTAATTTCAAGTAACAGGATTTAGCGGGCAGGGCGTTAAACATAGTAACTATTATTTGCAGCGAAAGTACTAAAAACAAGAATGATTTCAGGCGAATGATATCCTGAACTGTTTGACATAACCTGTAATTATAAGGAATTGAGCCATTACATATGTTATCATAATAACCAGTTCAGAAGAACTAAACGGATGTGCAAATTTATTTATTGCAATGAGTGAGTCACTAATTACAAAAAGTATTGCACCGGCCAGCACCATGATATAGCTTGATCTGTTAACTTTTAGCATTCTGTTCAGAGCTGCGGCGAGCATAGTAAGTATAACAACCGCGTATACAAATACAGGTATCAGCATATTACCCAGGCCCTCACGAAGGTAAAACATTAAAAGGAAACCGTATAGCACTACCGGTATCAGCAAGTAGAAATGATCCTTTAAAATGATATTAATTCCCTTTGTGTTGAAAAAAACAGTAAGGTACATGATATGTGCCATGAGGAAGCTCACCAAACCAGGGATGAACATTATATCCTGATCGGGAAATTCCAGAAAAATATCTCCAGCCAGAGAAAAGATAAGTCCGGCTGCCATTATTAAACGAAAGCTATCCTTTTGATGGCTGAGGTTAATTGCGAAAATTATTAGAAGCCATGGCATGAGTAACATTTTGAGGATAAAGGGCAATGCGCCTGGATGTCCATTGCCTGTGATGATGTACAAGGTAGCCGTAATAAAATAGAGAACAGCCAGGATCAGTGTTTTCATACCAGGAGTATTTGGGATTTAATGTTGTATGGGTAAAATTCTTTTGCCAGAATTAAAGATATTAAAAAGGAAGGTACAGAAAGAGGATCTTACTAAGGATTTTCTGACATCGAAAGATTTACAATCTGGAATGAGGGATAACCTCGGGCCCCTGAACTGTTATAATATCCTGTAAACTTTAGCTTGTAATATTCATCGTTTTTATCTTTGATAATATAAAAGAGATCAGGTCTGACGGAATAGGTTCCATTTGAATATACTTTCCAGTCGTATCCTATAGCATCCTGAGCTCATGATAGGGTATAATCATAAAGTTGTTTATCCCCGTAGTATAAAAAGAGTTAACTGAATCGGCTGCAGCTGTTGTTCCATCAGGATTCAGAAATGCACCCCTTACAAGATATGGTGTGGCTATTCCATTGTCATCAAAAAGAATTGTTGAATATTGAGTAAAACAAATATCCCAGTCAGCATCAGGTGGTTGGATGGGCATGACTTTCCCGCCGTCCCTGAAAGAGAACAGGATGAATTTTCTCTGAGGATCAGTTTGAACCCGGAAAGTATGTTCATCTGTGCCATCAAGATTACTGAAATGTATAGTCATAGCTTTTGTTATCATACTTTTCAAACACAATTTTTTTAAATCCGAAAGCATTTCCACTATTATCTGCACCAAGATCAATTATATAAACATGTCCCGGATAAAAACAGGATTTTTTGGATCTGAGAAATCAGCCCAGTCTCCTATAGCCGTCTTATTCAGATTGCCAGTGGAAGAGTCAAAAACCATTGTGTCACAAATATTCGGTAGTTATGCCTGTTGAAATCCGTCGATCCTGTTTTTCCGGCATGCATGAATTTTGAGCTGTTGAGTATTATATGATGAGAAGTGAATCCGATTCAAATCCAAGATCCCAGTCAAGATACGAAGTATGTAGAGATGACTGACATGTCTTGAAGATTAAACCAAACCTGATTATCATAAATAGAATAAGGTATTTCAAAGATATCTATATCCCTGGGGTTACTATTTTATCTTTTGGGAAACATCCTGTACCAGAAGTACTGAGAATATTATGGGTATTGAGTATTTCATCATAGGGGAAAATAGTTACAAAACAGAATTGGTTGAATATACATCACAGGCCTATTTTATTATTTAAGAAGGTTAAATGATAATTTCATGAACATGAGTCTCCCATAACCAACAGGACTTTCTCCTCCATTAGTTGTATGAGCACCGGCTGATATATTTCCTGCAATATTGATATTGGTATTATTGAGTACATTTTTACTCCTGTTGAAACAAATAGCCTGTCGGCAAAGAATTTCTTCAACAAGGTGAAGTCAAGATTCTGATATTTGCTTATCTTCCCTACTTCTACATTGTTGTTTTCATCAATACCGAACATCCATGATCTGCCTGTATATTTATAAAACCCGGACAATTTAATTTTCAGCAAAGGAATATACCATCCAATATTTGCATTCAGCTCACCTGAGAACCTATAATCACTTAATCCTTTACCCTTTGAGTCAAATGAGAAATAGGTTCCTGTATGTCCAAACCCAAGGGCAACATCGAGATAAGGATAGAAATTATATGTAAAAGTTGTTTGATACCCCAGTGTATTATAGTTAAGAACATTAATATACTGATATTCACCAATAGCGCTGAAATCATTTCTCATTGCCAGCTGGATAATATTATGCATATTATTGTAGAATAGTCCCAGGTCAATTCCTGAATAATGTATTTTGTTGCTCTTTTCAGTGTTATAAGCTATTGAAAGATCAAAATTATGACCATACTCTGGTTTGAGCTTTCGTTTGGCTGGATATTATGATTCACATCAACGAAGTATATATATAATTCCTTGATAGTGGGGGCCCTGTAACCCCTTGCATATGAAGCTCTCATATTGAATCTTTCAGAAGGTTCCCATTTAATATTAACTGAGGGTACAGGAGGAACATTAAAGCTTGTATTATAAGCGATCCTTAGTCCGGGTTGGAAGGATAAATGATTTTGAAAGGTTATATTTCAGACTGGCAAACACAGCATAATCACCTATTTGTTGTTTTATAGTCTGCAATTCTTTTCCCGGTTCCCGACTCATGATTCAGGTCCAGTCCGACTGCGTAGTTAAGCTTTTTGTCGGGATCCTCCTGTCCTACAACAATCCTGTAGAGCATCGCGCTGAAATCTGTTGTGTCCTGGTCGGAAGCATTTGGTGACAATACCTGGGTCAGATTTGAAAGGTCCTTTAGATAGGTAATCTTATTTCTCTGATAAAGTGAATAAGATGCCAGCATCTTTATTGACAATCCGTTATGAAGGGTTCGTGTATAATCAAGCTGGTTCGTAAGTCTTTTTGAATAAAACCAACTGTCGAATGCAGTAAAAAATCTTGGCTCAATAAGATTGCCTTTGTCCCATAACTTCTCACTCATATAAGAAACCTGGTATTTTATCCTCGCTTTATCATGAGAGTATAAATAGTAAATATCGCCGTTATATTGTTCTTTTGGCATCCATGTCTGCGATCTTAGAGTATCAGTTGAAAAACCTCCGAAAAAATTCCGTCCACCGGAAATTGATATGCTGTGTCTCTTTCTCCTGAAATTCACATTTGCGTCGAAATTATATGTTCCGGCTGTTTCATAATATGAATTTGCAGCAAGCCCAAAATTGGAAGTTTTATTCTCCTTTGTAATTAAATTAATTGCACCGGCAAGGGCATCGCTTCCATAAATCACTGACATGGGGCCCTCTACCATCTCTATATGATCAATATTATACAGGCTCAACTGGCTAAGGTCAATATTGCCTCCCATACGTCCTATTACTGGTACACCGTCAACAAGGATTTTGACATTATTGCCACTTAGCCCCTTTATCTTCAGGCTGCTCCCCAGGGCAGGATCCTGGTTCACAGTGAGGTTTACCTGGTTCTGAAGTATATCTTTCAGGTTGGTTGCTGCCTTTTCCTCAATCTTCCTGTGGTCAACCACAGTAATATCATAGATCGATTTATCTGCACGTTGCGGCTGAAAGCTGCCTGTGACCACAACTTCATTTAGTGAAAAGATCGTTGGGGACAGTGCTATATTGTAAGATTTGCCAGGTGCAACAGTATCCGTAACAGCAGTATATCCTATACATGTTATCTTAACCATACTCTTGTTTTTCACTGGGTTGGGAACACTCCCTTTAATATCTGATATCCTGAAAAATTCAGTTTTGTTGTTAAGATCAGTAAATAGTACAGTTGCGTAAGAGACCGGCTCCCTGGTCTTTGAGTCAGTAAGCCTGATGAGGGCTGCCTGACCCAAAGACACAGAGCTGCCACTCACAGCCATTATTAATAATGCAAGACTCTTTTTCCCTCGAATTCCCCTTAACATTATTTGCCGCTTACTTTTGTGTTGAAATATCAAATGACAGGTTGCCTGATGAAGAACCTTCGAATGTTTTGAATTTTATTTTAAACAGGTTATCGTTCTGGTCCTTAACGAAGTAAACCTTGTTCTCATCAATGCTATACTGATAGGTACTCATATCAATCACCTTCCAGTCTGATCCTATTGTGGAGATGTCAGTTAGATATCCGGAAGATGGTATAAGATCGGTTGAGACACCGGCATCCGTTTCTGACATAGCAGTTACTCCTATGTTTTGGAGTAGCCCTGTTACGGGGTAATTAATACTGTTATCAATATATTTTGTAAATAAAACGTCCCAGGTACTGGCATCAGGTTCCCTGTCGACCACTTCATTGCTCTCCAAAGAGAAGTACACAAAATCATTGTTTTTGCCTGCCAGCGATAGCGTATCATCATTTTCCCCTGAACCATCCAGGTTAGAATACCTGAAGAGATACGTCTGATCAACAGAAAGTTTTTTCTCTATCCAAATCTTCTTGTACGATCCGTTTCTGGTTTGGATGATATATAATGCAACACCATTTACATTATGGGTTATCATATCATAATCGCCCCATCCATAATTTGGAAAATCAGTGGCGTTCATGTTGAAAGCACCTTCTGTCCAGGTTGTATCAGAATTGTACAGGCTTGTCCAGCTACTGTAACCTGCAGTGTCAATAGCGGAATCCCAGGTCCAGTTTTGTGTAACCGGATAAGCTTTAAGTGTTACTCCTGCTGCCCCGTTTGTAATGATTGCTGCTTCACGGGGAGAAACACTGAACCCTATGTCCCAGTTGGTACGGGGTACAATAGTAGTGAGTCCGTCGTTTAACCTGTAATATATATCGTTTTCATATCCGGCACCCATTGATAAAGATTCCGTTTTTGTAAAAAGCAGCTGATGTAGTATCTTTTTTGCATGCATCAACAAATACTACCAGGAAAGACCAATAAGAACGAGATAATAAATTCTTTTCATAATCCAGTTTTTTGTCTGCGAAAATAGGAACAAAGGGATTTATGAAAATGGTATATTTCAGAGCTTTTGTGGTAATAATTTGATGTGAAGTGTCCGGAAACGGCTGGGGGTTAGACCCGTTTTACTCTTGAAGACTTTAGTGAAGTAGGAGTTATCTTCAAAGTTAAGTTTATATGCTATTTCTGAAACAGTATATTCTGAAGACAGTAGAAGTTTCCTGGCTGACTGCATCAGCCTGTCCTGAAGGATTCTTTTCAGCCCGCAATTGAAATACCTGTTACAAATATCATTTAACTGTCTTTCTGATATATTAAGGGATGAAGAATAAAATCCCAGGTTGTGTTCTTCGATAAAGTAAGAGTCAATCAAATGCACAAGTGAATGAAATAGCACACTATCATTCCTGGTGGAAATGTCTGATATATTCTCATACAGGTCAGATAATTTTAAAAGCATGATGTTCAGCAATGAACGTATAATCGTCGCTGACCTATTGTCAGATGAATAGGACTCGTATTCATATTTCAGCGATCTCATGGTAAAATTAACAGGGCTATATTCCTTTTCAGATAAAGGTATACAAGGCATACAGAAATCATTCTCTATTTTAGCTGTGTAGGAAAAGACATTCAATAAGCGGGTAAAACTGAATTCCTCAACATAGAAATCCTGGCAAAAGAAAAAGATCACACCTTCTGTCTCCATTAGACCTTCAAATGAGTGCACCTGGTCAGGTGCAATTAAGCATATGGTCTGAGGTCGTACAGAATATCTTTCATTGTTTATTATGAGGTTCCCTTTTCCCTTAGTTATAAGCAGGATGGAATAAAAATCGTGTGAATGATTCTTTATGGTAAAGGGATAACAACCCATATAAAGGCTGAGGGTATTGTAATAAATACCATGCACTTTTATTTCGCGGAGGAAACTAAAGTGATAATGTGTCTTCTCTGTATTTGGATGTTGATACAAATCAATAACAAATATTCCCTGCAAACTTACAAAAATAGGTTTGTGAATTTGTTAACAGAATACTGCTATTTATCATGACTGTAATTATGTGTAAAATATCATACATATAATTTGGGCGCTATAAAATAACAGGATAGTCAGCAAGACGTCAATAAATTATGAAATCTTAGAATTGTAGTATATTTATGGAGTCAGGATGATATTTTTAATCAAATAATAATTCGCATTATGAAAAGATATGTATACTTAATTTCCGGTTTCCTGGTGCTTATTTCCTGCAGCCAGGGATCACAAACACCTGGAAACGGATCATCCGGTACTGGCAAATACGACGTGTCGGGTAAAAAGGTTCTTGTTTATACCACTGCTGATAGCACAGATCTTCGGCTTACCCTTACGGATACGGTAAGTTTCAGGGAACTGATACAGCCTGTTGAGACACAGATTTGTGTTTTTGCAGATCCTGATAAACAATTTCAGTCCTTCCTGGGCATTGGCGGTGCCCTGACTGATGCTTCAGCTGAGACCTTTGCAAAGATGCCCACAGCAAAACAAGAGGAAATACTTCGTGCTTATTATGATACAAATGATGGTATAGGGTACACTCTGGCACGTACAAATATTAATAGCTGTGATTTTTCCAGTGATAGTTATACATATATAAGTGAAGGTGATAAAGAACTGAAGACCTTTAATATAGAACATGATATGAAGTATCGTGTCCCATTCATAAAAAGGGCAATTGCTGCTGCAGGTGGAAAATTGACTCTCTTTGCAAGTCCCTGGAGTCCTCCTGCTTTTATGAAGGATAACGACAATATGCTTCATGGAGGTAAACTTTCTCCCGATTATTACCAGCCATGGGCTGAGTATTATACTAAATTCATCAATGCGTATGAAAAGGAAGGTATTCCTGTATGGGGGATTACTATTCAGAATGAACCCATGGCCTCACAGACTTGGGAATCATGTATTTATACTGCTGACGATGAAAGAGATTTTTTAAAGAAATATCTTGGTCCAGAAATGGAGAATGCCGGATTAGGCAGTAAGAAAATAATTGTCTGGGATCACAATCGCGACCTTATGTATCAGAGAGCCAGTGTTATATTTGATGATCCTGAAGCTTCAAAATATGCATGGGGAATGGGATTCCATTGGTATGAGCCATGGAGTGGAGGCAAAATGCTGTTTGAGAATGTAGGACTGGTACATGATGCATACCCTGATAAGAATTTGCTCTTTACCGAGGGCTGTGCAGAAAGTTTTGATTCTACGAGGTATTACTCATGGGACCTGGGAGAGAAGTATGGACGATCAATGATAAATGACTTTAACAACGGGACCGTAGGCTGGACAGACTGGAATATCCTGCTTGATGAACAGGGAGGCCCGAATCATGTTGGCAATTTCTGTTTTGCGCCAGTACACTACAATACAAAGACAGATAAGATAATCTATACCAATTCATACTATTACATAGGTCATTTCTCCAGGTTTGTGCGACCCGGCGCAAAACGTATTATCAGTTCTCCAAGCCGCAGCCAGTTGCTGACAACAGCGTTTTTAAATACCGATGGAACAGTGGTTATTATTGTTATGAACCAGAGTAACAAGAGGATAACATATAACCTCTGTATTGGACCCAACGCTGCAGCTATTCAGAGTCCTCCCCGTTCAATCCAGACTCTGATCCTTTAATTTCTTAATACCCATATTATATAGAGTAAAGCTAAATAGGTCCGCATATTGTTCAATAGACTTACTGACCGGGGTTCCTGCTCCGTGTCCTGCTTTAGTCTCTATTCTGATCAGGACAGGATTGTCACCTGCCTGTTTATCCTGAAGTTCGGCGGCGAATTTGAAGGAATGGGCAGGCACTACCCGGTCATCATGATCGGCCGTGGTGATCAGGGTTGCCGGATATTTCACTCCGGCTCTGACATTCTGAACAGGCGAATATTTATAGATGTACTCAAACATTTCCTTGCTATCCTCGGATGTCCCGTAATCTGAAGCCCATCCTGCTCCTGCAGTAAACTTGTGATATCTCAGCATGTCCATTACACCCACTGCAGGAAGTGCTACTTTCATCAGATCAGGACGTTGTGTCATGACAGCTCCTACAAGAAGGCCTCCGTTGGATCCACCTCTTATGGCCAGAAAATCAGAGGAAGTATATTTTTCCCTGATAAGATATTCCGCAGCTGCAATGAAGTCATCAAATACATTCTGCTTGTTCATTTTGGTACCGGCCAGGTGCCATTTCTCACCGTATTCACCTCCTCCTCGTATGTTAGGGACAGCATAAATACCACCCATTTGCAGCCATAGTGCTGTTGGTATGCTGAATGAAGGAGTAATGCTGATGTCAAAACCTCCATAACCATACAGGAGAGTTGGGTTTTTTCCATTCATCTCCGTACCTTTCTTGTAAGTGATGATCATTGGTACCCGTGTGCCGTCCTTCGAATTATAAAAAACCTGTTTCGACTCGTATTCATCACCGTTAAATGCTACTGCCGGTTTCTTATATATTTCAGTGGTTCCGCTAACAGGATCAAGCCTGTATATTGTACCCGGTGTTGTATAATTTGTAAACGTAAAATACACTTCTTTGTCCTCCTTCTTCGCTCCGAAGCCCGAAGCGCTACCTGGGCCGGGAAGCTTGATATCCCTTACCAGATTGCCCTGCCGGTCATATTGTTTGACCTTTGATATGGCATCTATCATATAATGAGCAAAGAAGTAACCTGCTCCTGTAGCAGGATCCAAAACATTTTCGGTTTCGGGTATAAAATCAACCCAGTGATCAACACCAGGATTACTTGCATCAACTGTCACGATCCTTTTATTGGGAGCATTAAAGTTGGTTACAATAAATAGTTTTGAACCATCATTATCAATAACATAGCTATCACTATCAAAATTATCCTGGATTACAACAAACTTACTTCCTGGTTTTTTCAGGTCCTTAATGTACAGTTCATTACCCGATGTGGACTTTGCTGCTGTTACTACAAGGTACCTGCCATCTTCTGTTACATATCCTCCGACATATCTCCTCACAATGTCAGCTCCGAATATAACTTTATCCTCTGACTGAGCTGTACCCAGCTTATGAAAATAAAGCTTATGATGATCTGTTTTGGCTGAGAGCTGGCTTCCTTTTGGCTTGTCATAACTTGAATAATAGAAACCATCATCGCCCTGCCACGACAGACCGCTGAATTTAATGTCTTTCAGTGTATCACCTATTATCTGTTTTGTCAGGGCATCCATCACAATAACCTTACGCCAGTCCGATCCTCCCTCTGAAATCGAATAAGCTACCTTACTGCCATCGTGAGAGAATTCCATTTCGCCTAGTGAAGTGGTCCCGTCAGCTGAAAAAGTATTGGGATCGAGAAAAACCTCAGGTTCTTCACTATCCTTCTGCCTGTATATAACAAATTGATTCTGAAGCCCATCATTTTTTGAGAAGTAGGTATATTCTCCTTCCTTTACCGGAGCAGTATATCTCTCGTAATTCCACATTTTTTCAAGTCTCTCTTTGATCTCTTCCCTGTATGGGATTGCTTCAAGATAGGTAAACGTTACAAGATTCTCATCCTTAACCCATTCAGCAGTCTCAGGTGATTTGTCGTCTTCAAGCCAACGATATGGATCGGGTACTTTAACTCCGAAATAGTCGTCAACAACATTACCCTTTTTTGTTTCAGGATATACGATCTTTTTTTTTGCCGGCCCGTTACATGATATCAGCGTCGCCATAATAATTGTTGTAAGGATAAAAGTTTTCATGATTGTAAAATCTAGGTTCATAATCAGATATCTTACTTATGATATCTCCTATTCAAATGTATATAATTAAGTGTTTCCTTCAAAATGAAATAATATAACCATATTTCCCGGCAGATTGTTCACAATACTTCAGTTACCAAAGTCTTGCAATAAACAGGAAGCCTGCTTTCAGCATTATTGGTGACGCGTCTTTCAGGGGTGATGGAGGTGCTCTTTCAATAAGATATATCTTCTGAGAAAATAAAATTCTTATTAATGCCTGAGAATTAAAGCTGTTTTCTTAATTTTAGAGTGAGTTGTCATTCTAAATTAAAAAAACATGATATGAAAAAGACTTCATTTCTGGTCATGATTCTTATGGCTATTCCCATTATCCTGTCTGCTCAATCGAAATTCAACGGTCTCGAGATGAATATGGGAAACCTTTACAGGTTGTCTGATGCCAAAACACGTTCAATCAGTCCTGAGAATTTCACCGGTGAAAAGGGAAAAGCCGGCATGGCTGATCCTGCCGACAGGGATAAACCTAATACTGCAAATGCAGCCAATGCAGCCAGAGACCTGGGGCAAGGCTGGAAAGTCAATCCTTTTGTGAGGATTAAGCCGGGAGAGACATTCACAATGGCTGAGATCGACGGTCCGGGTGCAATTCAACATATCTGGATGACGCCTACAGGCAACTGGCGTTTTTCTATACTCCGCATCTATTGGGATGATGAAACAGAGCCTTCAGTAGAATGCCCTGTGGGTGATTTTTTCGGGATGGGATGGAACAAGTATTCACCGCTTGTATCATCGGCTGTATGTGTAAATCCCGGCAGCGCATTTAATTGCTACTGGGTAATGCCTTTCAGAAAGAAATGCAGGATAACAATGCAGAATGTTAACGTTGCCGATGCCATGACGCTCTATTACCAGGTCGATTATACACTGACAGATGTACCTGCAGATGCAGGTTATTTTCATGCTCAGTTCAGGAGGGCAAATACTGACATGACTTCAATATACACAATTAATGACGGGATTAAGGGAAAAGGCCAGTTTGTCGGTGTATACCTGGCCTGGGGAGTGAATAATAACGGATGGTGGGGTGAAGGTGAAATAAAGTTTTATATTGATGGCGATACAAAATTCCCTACTATTTGCGGCACTGGTACTGAAGATTATTTTTGCGGATCATATAATTTTGACAGGGATGGTAAGTATACCGAGTTCTGTACTCCATACAGTGGCCTGGCCCAGGTGATAAGACCTGACGGCGCATACAGCTCACAACAGCGTTTCGGGCTATACAGATGGCATATTATGGATCCAGTCCGCTTTGAAAAAGATCTTAAGATCACTATACAGGATTTGGGCTGGCATCTCGGAGGCAGGTATCTTAAACAACAGTCGGATATTGCATCAACATGTTTCTGGTACCAGGCTGAACCTCATGCCCCCTTCCCAAAACTACCTGAATGGCAGAAACTCGAAGTAAATTGATTGTAAAATGGGAACAGGTAAATTTTATAAAGGCTAACAGGGAAATATCATTTCCATTTCCTTATTTCCCATTTATTAGCCCTTGCTGCTTTTTTTAACTTCCTGTCGGGATTTATACAAACCGGGTGACCCGTTACAGCCATAACATTAAGATCAGATATCGAATCAGCATAGTACCAGCTATCTTCGATTGAAACATTGTTTTTCCAGCAATATTCAAGGAATCTAACCAGCTTTTCTTTACCAAAGCAGAGCGGTCCCCTGGATCGTCCTGTTAAGATACCTTTTTTCACTTCAAGTTCCGAGCAGATGAAATCGCCTATATTCAGATCATTGGCCATCTTACTGCAAACACATTTAAGGGCTGAGGATAGAATAACCACTTTGCCATTATTCTCAAGATGATACTTTATCTCAGATCTTGCATCTTCAAATACAGAGGGTATAAGTATCTTTTCCGAAATATCAGTACAAAGATCAGACAATGTCTGTTCCGGCATTCCTTTAACCCATTTAACCAGGTCATATATTATGTCGTTCTGATTCTTTAGTCCCAGCCTGAATGTCACTGAAAGAAAAATACCGCGGATAAGATCAGGGAAATTCATTATCCCCTTTCTGAATGCTCCCCTTGCGAGTTCTTTCCCGCTAATGGCACCCGTTATGGTGCGGTCGAGATCAAAAAAAGCAAAGTAACTGCTTTCAGTCCTTTTTACTTTTGAAGAAGTGTCTTCCATGAGGGTTATATATGATGTTTAAAGATAAAGGCAAAAGAGTAACATCAAAGTTAGAAGAAAAATACAACTCGCCATCAATATGAAATGGAACTTCAGCCGGGAAGGTGACAGAAATACCGGATGTTTGATAATAATTGACTTTCTTATCCTTTATGTGCTCACCGCCGGGTACCTTTAGCAATATTTTAAATCTTTGAATGAGATTAAGTCTTTTTATCATGCACACGTCAAGCAGGCCATCATCGGCAATTGCTTTGGGAGTAAGCATAAATCCTCCGGCAAACCTTCTGCCAATGGCTATTGTATTAATGAAACAGTCAGTTTCATCTCTTTGCGATGCTGTCAATACTGTCATCCTTTTTTCTTTGAAAAACAGCAATGTCTTAATAATATGCCAGATGTATTTATGTTTCCCTCCTTTTTTTACTTTTCCCGGTTCGGTATAATTCTCAGATGCTACTTCCGCATCAAACCCTAATCCCATTCCGTTAAGAAATGTCATCCCGTTACATGAACCTGTATCCATTGGCATGGTGGTGGCTGTGAAAAAAATATCCCACTCTTCATCCCCAAATCGATCGGGGAATCCCAGTATCTGTATGAAGTCATTTCCTGTTCCGGCCGGGATTAGGCCCGTAATTACACTCTTTTCATTTATAAGTGGTTTTGATATCTCATTCATGGTTCCGTCACCACCAACACCGATAATAAAGCTATAACCCTCCTGCAGAAATTTAGCTGAGAGTTCTGTTGCATGTCCGCAACGCTCTGTAAATACGATCTTGCCATTGATATTATGATCACTGATCATTTCCTTCAGTTTTGGAACAATGGTTGCAGCAAAACCATTTCCGGCCACAGGATTTACAATGAATACCCATTTTTTTGTCTTGTCATCCATAGTCCCTTATAAATAAGTTCTTAAAAATATGCAGATTCAATAATCGATTTTACTGTTTCTACAATTTCATTATCGCTCTTTTTAATCAATTCGTCTCTGCTTATTGGTTTATGAATAACTACATTTAGTTTCGAACCAAAATTAATGTAGAACCGGTTCTTTGGTTTAAGCTTATAGAATCCGTTAAGTGTGATCGGCATGATCTCAAGATCTCTGGTTCGGAAAAGATAAATGAATCCCCTGTAAAAATCATTTATCTGACCATTCAGGGTTCTTGTCCCCTCCGGAAAGATGGCAACAGTATTATGTTCTGACATGTCTGCAAGCTGACTTATCATATCCCGTGTGTTTTTGTAAGTAGGCTCCTTAAACGGAACATAATCAGTGAGTTTAAGTATTTTGTTAAATATTGGTACCTTAAGAAGACGTTCTCTTCCGAACCATGATATACCGGGAAAGAATGATACTATTGCTACTATATCAAACAGGCTTCCATGGTTTGCCACAAGAATATACCTGTTGTCAGTATTAAGATATTCCTTCCCGTAAATCCTGAACCTTTTACCCATAATCAGGAATATCGATTTAGCCCATAGCTGGATCATTTTTCTAACAACTTTCTTCATGTTTAGCTCCGCGAGGCAAAGCACTATAAGGACACCTATGGCCGTATAGCTATAGAGTATAGCAAAAACAGGTATAGAAATTACAGCGTATAAACGTGAACGCATTATATATAAATATTTCCCAGCTGTAATGTAGTTATTTTTTCAATTAAAAGATCTGTAAAGTGTTTTTGAAGATTACATTGCCTTCATTCAAAGTCTTTTTCATAATTTTATGTAAAACCAGTCACCGGTGAAGCAGTCCCGATAAATTTATAATGACTCTAAGCATATTTTGTTAAACCATTTGAAAAGCCAGTATTATGATGAAAAACGGTATCTTTTCGAAGATTATTTGCATAGTCTGTTTAAGCATGATCATATCATCCTGTAACAGGGAAATGAAATCCAACCTGTCTGAGGCACATGAATACAACGGAATTTATACCGGAAAGTACCTCGATCGGATTGCATTCCCGGTAGGAGGTATAGGAGCGGGGATGTTTTGTCTGGAAGGAACAGGAGCCGTTTCGCATATGTCGGTTCGAAACAGGCCTGAGGTCTTTAATGAACCATGCATGTTTGCCGCAATTTCTGTCAGGGGAATAGAAAATGGCACTAAAGTGCTTGAAGGCCAGGTTCCGGACTGGAAAAAATTTGGTCAACCAAATTCAGCTAACGGATCTCCGGGATCGAGCTATGGGTTACCCAGATTTCAGTATGCATCATTCATGTCGAGATTCCCTTTTGCAGTCATTGACCTAAAGGATGATGATCTGCCATTACAGATAAGCCTGACAGGCTGGAGCCCATTTATACCTGCTGATGCTGATAATTCAAGCATGCCGATTGGTGCTATTGAATACTCTTTTAAAAACACAGGACCCTCAAAGATTGAGGCTGTCTTTTCCTATAATTCGGTAAACTTTATGAGTGTGGCTGGCGGACAAAACCATATAAGATCCACACAAAACGGATTTATCCTAACGGAAGAAGGAACAACGGTATCACCTGAGACAAAAGGGGATTTCGCCATATTCACTAATGACCCCGGGACCGTTGTGGATCATTGCTGGTTCAGAGGAGGATGGTGGGATCCTCTTACAATAACATGGGAAACAATTTTGAAGGGCGAAACACGAAACTCTGCAGAGGCAGAGAAAAATGCTCCCGGTGCATCATTGTATGTACCTTTTACTCTTGCTCCTGGAGAGACAAGGGTGATAAAGCTTTTGATGGCATGGTATGTTCCCGATACAAATCTTAAGTATGGCAAGGATAGTGAAGAAAAGGAGACTGAACTTTGTTCAGATCCTGACTGTTCGTGCAATGATCCATATTACAGGCCCTGGTATTCAGGTAAATTCAGCAGAATTGAGGATGTTATAAGCTACTGGAAAACAAACTACAAAGATCTGCATGATAAGTCGGAGCTCTTTAAAAATGCTTTCTACAGGTCCACACTTCCTCCTGAAGTAATCGAAGCCATTGCTGCGAATCTTACTATCCTCAAGTCTCCCACCGTACTGAGACAGCCAGATGGTAAACTGTGGAGTTATGAAGGGTGCAGCGATAATTCAGGTTGCTGCACTGGCTCATGTACTCATGTATGGAATTATGCCCAGGCAATTCCTCATCTGTTCCCGTCACTTGAAAGGACTCTTCGGGAAACAGAGTTTAATGCAAGCCAGGATAAGGATGGGCATCAGACATTCAGATCAGCTTTGCCAATCAGACCTGTCGCCACCACATTCTATGCAGCCTCCGACGGCCAACTTGGAGGTATTATGAAGGTATATCGAGACTGGAGAATAAGTGGTAATGATGAATGGTTGAAAAAAATATACCCGAAAGTTATTGAGAGTATTGACTATTGTATTAAAACATGGGATCCCCGGTTAACAGGAACTCTTGAGGAACCTCATCATAATACTTATGATATTGAATTCTGGGGAGCGGATGGAATGTGTACCAGTTTCTATCTTGGCGCCTTAAAGGCCATCTCTGTTATGGGAACATATCTTGGTGAAGACACAAAGCAGTACAATACATTGTACAGCAAGGGGAGAGAGGCTATGGAGAGTGAACTATACGACGGGGAATATTTCTATCAGAATATTAAATGGGAGGGACTGAATGCACCTGACCCGGTAAAAGCATCTGCAAATGCATTTAATACAAGCTATTCTGCTGAAGCTCTAAGGATATTGCAGGAGGAGGGTCCTAAATATCAGTACGGTAAAGGATGCCTGTCTGATGGGGTCCTGGGAGCCTGGATGGCAGATGTGTGTGGCCTGAATAATATCCTGGATTCAATAAAGGTGCTAAGTCACCTGAATTCTGTCTATAAGTATAATTTCAGGAATGACCTGTCGGACCACTCAAATCCTCAACGGCCCTCATATGCTCTTGGCAAAGAAGGTGGACTTCTCCTGTGTACCTGGCCAAAAGGGGAGATGCCATCCCTGCCATTTGTCTACAGCAATGAGGTATGGACGGGAATTGAGTATCAGGTCGCTTCACACCTTATGTTTGTGGGAGAGACAGATAAAGGTCTCAAAATCGTTAAAGCATGTCGTGACAGGTATGACGGGAGAGTAAGAAATCCTTTTGATGAATATGAATGCGGACACTGGTATGCACGGGCTATGGCAAGCTATGCTATGTTACAGGCATTAACAGGTATAAGATACGATGCTGTTACCCAGGAGTTATATATTAATTCAAAACAGGTCGATTTTACAAGTTTTATCTCTACTGGTACCGGATTTGGTAATGCCGGAATGAGAAATGGAAAGCCTTTTCTTGATGTAGTCTACGGAGAAATTCCTGTTAAAGAAGTTATTATGCTCTAAAAAAAAGAGCTTGTATCAAAAATTTTTTGATACAAGCTCTTTATGGCGGATAATCCTTATAAGTAATGCGATTACAACCTGAAAAAACTTAGCTATTTTGAATTACTTACAAAAGCAATTCTTGTACCGTCGGGGGACCAGGATGGGACATTAATTGTTCCCTGACCGCCGTAAAGGTAAGCCAGAACCCTGGGTTCTCCTCCGTCAACAGGCATAATCCTGAGCATAACACGTTTGTAGGATGGATGACTGTTAGGTTCTATAGTAGGAGGGAATGAGATCATGACCAGCCATTTACCATCAGGTGAGATATGTGGGAACCAGTTGTTATAATTGTCAAAAGTCAGTTGCTCTTTCCCTGATCCATCAGCCTTCATCCTCCAGATCTGCATCATCCCAGTAAGCTGTCCATTGAAGTATACATATTTCCCGTCAGGGGAATATTCACATCCGTCAACATGCTGGCCGGGTTTAATATCTGTCATTGCAACCTCTTTTCCCCCATCAATGGAATTCCTGTAGATATTATAAACCGTTTTACCATCACGTATGGCTACATAAACCAGTTCTTTGTTGTTGGGATTCCATCCATGGAAATATGAAGGTGTGTTTTCTGTTATCAATTTGGGTTCCCCTCCTTCGAGCGGCAAAACATACACTGTTGAACCACCACCAGGCATCCCTCTTCTTGAACTGCTTATAGCAAGCAACTTCCCGTTAAAGGAAATGCCATGGTCGTTGTTTAGGCTTGTGCAGGAACCTGTATTGAGTTTTTCAAGTTCGCCCCCTGTTACAGGGATTTTGTAGAGAAGACCGCCCATGTTAAACAGAAGTTTTTTACCGTCAGGCATCCAGTTGGGCGCTTCAAACCTGCTGCCCTTCTCAAAGATGACCATCCTTTTCCCATCAGCAACAGTCATTGTTTCAAGCCTGCAGCCAAGTTCCCCGTTACTGCCCGGGTTATAGTTGTCGGCTACCGGCTTGTCGATCCTTACATTCCACAGCCTGACTGCTTCTAAAACATCCGGGTTATGAGAACAAATGAACGGACCTACAAGGACTTCTTCAGGTATATTATCTATTTCACGACTGCCGATTATCTCAAGCGGTTTACCGGCGTGAGCAGCACGCATGATAATAGTATTTCCTGCTCTTTCGACCTGTATCACATTGTATGATGAATCCTTTGCGAAAATCTCATCCTGTGGATCTCTCATTTCAGCACCCTTACTTTCTCTCCATTGAAGAACTGTCAGACCATCTCCATGCAGCGTGGCGGAAATATGAGGAGACTTATCATCAGTTGATTCCCTTACCATCCATCCGGTTTTCCTGTGAGGATCTGTTCCCTTTCCGACAAACTCGAAATTGGCTGTCACAATAAAATCACCCTTTATCTTATTGAAGAGATAATGAAACTCGTCCCTTTCAAACCATATATTGTAACCACTGCCTTTCAGGTCATAGCTCTGGTCAATTTTATTGTAGGTGGCTGAACCTGCCAGTTTAGGATTTCCGACATCAGTATTGTTCTGAAAAATACCAACACTGTTATCCTGAGCCATTACGGCGTTTAAAAGAAGACTAAACATAAGAATTAAAAAGTATTTCATGGTTTACAGCATTTAAATTATATGGTAAAATGATCCAAATTATCTGGTATTATTTGTTTTAATGGCTCCCGGTAGAATACGGACTATGTAAAAAATGATATTTTAAAGATACATATTTTTAAGCATTACGACTGAATCGGGGAAAAAAGACATCAAAGTGCCGACCATTTTAACTGCATGGAATGGCTGGTGAGTTCGATTATTGATATGATGAAAAGTAAAGCTAAAAAATCGATTTGATATTGGTTCTTACGAAAAAAATAAACTACTTTGGTAATGAATAAAGAAATGACAGTCACTCTTGTACTGTCCGGTCAGTAACCTTTAATTGCCTTTCATCTATGAATGAGATTCTTGATAACATTGCTAAATGTGTGGAACTTGGGAAGATCAATAAAGCATCAACATATCCGCCTTCCATGAAGGGGATGGATGGTGCTGATGAGCTTACACAGACAGCCCTTGAAAAAGGCTTAACTCCCGATCAAATTCTTGAGAATGCCCTTATACCTGCAATGGCTGTTGTCGGTAATAAATTCAGCAGGAAGGAAATTTATGTTCCTCAAATGCTGATGTCAGCAAAGGCAATGAACAGTGCCATGATCCATCTCAAACCATTTTTTCTTTCAGGTGAAACCAAAAGGAAAGGCAAGTTTATTATTGGAACAGTATCAGGGGACTTACATGATATCGGAAAAAACCTTGTCGCTATGATGATTGAAGGCGGAGGTTGGGAGGTTATTAATCTGGGGGTTGATGCAGGACCGGAAAAATTTTTAAAGGCCCTCGATGAAAACCCTGATGCAGCAATAGGTCTTTCAGCTCTACTGACAACTACTATGGAAAATATGAAAAAGATCGTGGCTGTAATTAAAGAGAGTCACAGTGAATCAAAAATATTGATTGGAGGAGCGCCTGTAACTGCTGATTATTGTAATAAAATTGGAGCGGATTTTTATTCTCCCGATCCGCAGGGTGCAGTTAATTATCTGAACAGTCTTATTTCTTAGAGACAGGTAAATTATTATGCAGACAATTCTCAGAGGCAAAACAAGAGAGGTCACAATTGACACCAATGGCCCTGTTGTAATAATTGGTGAATCCATCAATCCTACAAGGAGAAAAAGACTGGTATCTGCTCTTGAGACGGGTGATTTCGAATATATGTATGAACTGGCTGAAAATCAGATCAGTAATTTGGCAGATGTTCTGGATGTGAATGTAGGCTTTCCCGGTGTTGATGATGTGAAACTACTTCCTGCTGTTGTTATGGCTCTCAATGAAAAATTCGATGTTCCTCTCTGCCTGGATTCTCCAAATCCTGATGCGATAGAAGCTGCTCTAAGGGTAGCTGCAGGCAAATGTCTCATAAACTCAGTAAATGGGGAGGAGATTTCTTTAAAGGCCCTCTTGCCGATAGCAAAAGAATATGGTGCTGCTATCATAGCACTGGCAATGGATGGGAATGGGATACCATCAGAGCCTGAAAAAAGACTGGCTGTGGTGGAAAAAATCCTGGAGAGGGCAGTAAAAAGCGGGATTAGTGAGGAAGATGTGATTATTGATCCACTGGCTATGGCTGTAAGTGCTGATCCCAAAGCATGCCTGGTAACGCTTGAGACTATCAGGCTGGTTCATGATAAGCTGGGACTGAATATAACAATGGGAGCAAGCAATATCTCCTTTGGATTGCCGGACAGATCTGCATTGAATTCTGCTTTTGTCGTGCTTTCAATTTTTAAAGGGCTCACCTGTCCCATAGCCAATCCTTCAGTTATAACTTCTATTATAAGGGCTACTGATCTTATCCTTGAAAGAGATGAATATGCTGTAAGGTATGTTGACCAATTCCAGATGAGAGACAATATGAAATAAGGAACTTAATTCGTCAAAGATGACCAGTAAAAGTTTTCAGTTCGACTATAAAGATTTGAATCTCACTGTAGAAGGTATCGGCGATATGATGGGTTATAAGGAAGGAGAGGACAGGTCACTGGTCAGTGATCTGATCAATGACATTTTAAAGGAGGCTTCCAACATATGTAACATAAAGGCTCAGTATAATATTTATAATGAAATACACATTGACAATCTGACCTGGTCCATTGAGGTCAGTGGAGTAATTTTTGATGTTAAAAAGATAATTTTCAGTCAACTGAAGAAAGCTGAGTCTCTTGCAGTTTTTCTGTGTACAGCAGGAGAACAGTTTAGTCTGCTAAGCAGGCAGGCGATGGCCGGCAGAGACCTGCTCAGAGGCTATATCATCGATTTTGTGGGTAGTGAAGTTACAGAAGCAGCAGCTGATCTCTTACAAGCTGAACTGGAAAACTCACTTGGCGTAACAGGCATGAAAATTACCAATCGGTACAGTCCTGGTTACTGTGGATGGAATGTTGCTGAACAGCATAAGCTGTTTAGCCTGATTCCGGGAAACAATTGCGGTATTACACTGAATGATTCAGCACTTATGGAACCTGTGAAATCAGTAAGTGGCATCATAGGGGCAGGGAGGAATGTCAGCAGGTTTGATTATACCTGCAGGATATGTGATATGCCCGGTTGTATTTACAGGGAAAGAAGACCAGGGAACTGATGAAAAGATAACGAAGCAGAGAAAATATCAGACAAATGACCTGATTTTAGTATATTTGATCTTTATATAACTCTGTGTCATTTTTTACAACTTAGGTTAAGGTTTGGGTTTATTGTTACGCAGAGAATCTATTAGAAAATACGGAGATTATAATATAAATTAAGCGGTATGTTACTCCTGGGAATGGATTTGGGAAGTTCATCAATCAAAGCTTCTGTTATCGACGGTATATCAGGTCAGTGCCTGGCTTCAGCCTTCTCCCCTGAGGATGAAATGAAGATAAGAGCTGTGAAGCCCGGACGGGCTGAGCAGGATCCTGATACATGGTGGGAAAACCTGAAAAATGCTGTTTTATCCTGTACAACCCACCTGGGAGAGAAGAGGAATGACATTGGTGCAATTGGCATTTCCTATCAGATGCATGGACTGGTGATAACCGATAAAAACAGAAATGTACTGCGGCCTTCAATAATTTGGTGCGACAGCAGAGCAGTGTCTTACGGTGATAAGGCCTTTAATGATCTTGGAAATGATTTTTGTCTTTCTCATCTGCTTAATTCACCTGGTAATTTTACAGCATCAAAACTCGCATGGGTCAAGGAGAATGAACCGGATCTCTTTGATAAAGATAGATAAGATTATGTTTCCCGGAGATTATATAGCAATGCGGCTGACAGGTGAAACAAGTACAACATATACAGGTCTTTCCGAAGGTATTTTCTGGGATTTCAGAGTAACCGTCTTTCGGAAGAGCTTAATGGATTATTTCGGATTTAACAGGTCTTGTTTCCTGAAGTCACATCTTCATTTGCTGTAAGTGGTACCTTGTTAAAGTCAGTAGCATCATGAGCTGGGCTTACCCACGGGAATACCGGTTTCATACGGGCAGGCGATCAGCCAAACAATGCCCTGTCGCTTAATGTGCTTAACCCCGGAGAGGTGGCAGCAACCGCAGGCACATCAGGAGTTATTTACGGGGTTACTGATAAGAAGAAATATGATCCCCTGTCAAGGGTAAACACTTTTTTACATGTCAATCATACATCGGAAAATCCGCGTCTGGGTGTACTGCTTTGTATCAACGGTACAGGAATACTTAATTCATGGCTAAGACGTAATGTAGTAGAGGTATCGACATATAATGAAATGAATGAAGCTGGCTGAACTGTGTACGTCGGGTTCAGAAGGACTGTATGTACTGCCTTTTGGAAACGGAGCGGAAAGGATGCTTGAAAACAAGGATATTGGAGCACAGAATGTCTGGACTGAATTTTAATTCCATACAGCTGCTCATCTATTCAGAGCGCACAGGAAGGAATAGCTTTTTCATTCAGGTACGGACTGGATATAATGAAGGAGACAGGCATTGATACCCATAGTGATAAGGGCCGGTGAAGCAAATATGTTCCTGAGTCAGGTTTTCAGGCAAACATTGTCATGATATACCGGACAGTAATACATCTGTATAATACTGATGGATGCAGGTGCTGCAAGAGGAGCAGGTATAGGCTGTGGTTATTATAAATCTGATAAAGAAGCTTTTACCGGCTTAAGACAGTTGGAGTGACAGAACCGGATCAGGACGGAACCGAGAAGATATGGAGAAGCTTACCTGCAATGGAGAAATGTTCTTCTGGCCGCAATAAAATGAGTAATTTACATGTTTAAGAAAGCATTTTAACTGATAAAACTCGTGTTTAGGGCCCATTATAGAAACATTGAATAAATCCAAAATACTGAACATTATGATTTATAAAGGTAAAAAAGAAGCATATCCCGGTATAGGGAAAATCGAATTTGAAGGAGAAAATCAAAGAATCCATTGGCTTTCAGATGGTATAATCCGGATGAATTGTTTCCGGAAAAAAGATGAAGGACCATCTTCGATTTGCAATAGCATACTGGCATTCATTCTGTGGTGACGGTTCGGATCCTTTTGGGAATGCAACCAGGTTATATCCATGGAATGATGCATCGGATGATGACAGGATAAAGCAAAGGCTGGATGCGGCTTTTGAATTCATTACAAAGATAGGTGCAGGATATTATTGTTTCCATGATACAGATGTTGTCGGTGACGGATCTGTTTTTGAAATTGAAAAGCGGATTGAGAAGATAGTCCCTGTGATGAAAAAGATGCAGGAACAGACCGGTGTGAAACTATTATGGGGAACAGCAAACCTCTTCTCCAATCCACGTTATATGAACGGAGCTGCTACAAATCCCGATTTTGATGTAGTGGCAAATGCAGCTGTTCAGTTAAGAAATGCTATTGCTGCCACAATTGCTCTGGGAGGTGAAAATTATGTATTCTGGGGTGGAAGGGAAGGATATATGAGTCTCCATAATACAGATATGAAGAGGGAGCTTGATCATATGGGCATGATGCTTTCTATGGCGCGGGACTATGGCCGAAAAATCGGATTTAAAGGAACATTCCTTGTAGAACCAAAACCTATGGAACCCTCAAAACATCAGTATGATTATGATGTTTCAACAATCATCGGATTCCTGAGGCAGCATGGCCTGGACAAAGATTTTAAGCTCAATATAGAGGTCAATCATGCCACTCTTGCCGGGCATACATTCAGCATGAATTGCAGGTCGCTGCTGATGCAGGACTATTGGGCAGTATAGATGCCAATAAGGGGGATTATCAGAATGGATGGGACACCGATGAATTCCCGACAAATATATATGAGATAACTGAAGCCATGATGGTTATACTCCAGGCAGGAGGTTTTCAAGAGGAGGAATTAATTTTGACGCCAAGGTGCGACAGGAACTCAACGGATAATGAAGATATTTTCATAGCCCATATAAGTGGGATGGATACCTTTGCCAGAGTCTTTAAAGATTGCTGATAGAATATTAAACGACAGCGATTATCTTAAAATGCGCAAAAAGAGATATGAATCATTTGATGCTGGAAAGGGAAAAGATTTCGAGAATGGAAACCTTTCTCTGGAGCAGTTAAGAGAGATTGCCAGGGGAAATGGTGAGCCTTCTACGAAAAGTGGAAAACAGGAACTTTATGAACAGCTGATAAATATGTATGTTGAATAAGCATTGCTTAAACCGATACAAAAAGGGATTTCACATTAATTATAGTTAACGGTGTTGCTGAATAATAAGCTTTATTGTGATTCTTTTGAACATCCGGATCAGTTTTTTTGAGCTTATATGGGATCATGAATGGCATGGAAAATTTTTGTTATTATGCATAGACGGCTGACCGACTTTGTTACTAAATAAGTATTTTTTCTATTGATGACTTTTCTCTCTCTGTAAGAGAATCCATCTTCTGTAGTGCCTTTTGTATCTTAGCTTTGAAATTCCAGCATGTCATCTGCCTCAGCGAAAACGTCTGGCAAACTCATAGGTTGAAACATCCTCTTTCCCTTTACATACATTATAGGCAATATAGAATGCTTTACTGATAGGAAATTTACAGTTATGGAAATATTGTACCTGAAGCGGCAGACTCTTCAGTCTTACATTTTGTACAGCGCCTGGAAAAAGGTGTTTTACCGGGGCAATAGTTGGAATTTCCACATTTCCTGCAGACAAAACCTCAGCTCCATTTCAGATCAGCCAGGAATTCATAACACTTTTCATCACTGTCGAAAAAGCTCTTCAAGCCTGTTTATTAGTCAAGATCATTTTTAAAAATAGAGCTCATTATACAATGGGTTTTATGAGCAAAGATAAAAATGTTTAGTGATAATAAAAAGATTTAGGTGATATTATTGCGATTTATATATTTTTGTCTTACATTTGTGCCGTTTTTAATAAAACATGTTGTAATAAATTATGAAATTATGGCATATATAGAAATAAATAAAAGATATAGTGAACTGGCGGAATCAACATGTTGTCTGTCGTGTGGAGGAGCAATAAATTATTCAGAGGTCGAGGGGAGGTATGTGTTGATCTTGGAAGCGGAAGGGGAACAGATGCAATAAGACTATCGGAGATTGTTGGGAAAGAAGGACATGTTTATGGAATTGATATCTCGGATGGAATGATACAAAAGGCCAGAGTACAGCAGAAAGACTGGGATTAAAAATGTGAGTTTTTTCAGGAGTTCGCTTGAAAAGATTGAACTTAGAGGACAATACTGCTGATGTGGTTATATCTAACTGTACAATCAATCATGCATCAGATAAACAGGCTGTATGGAATGAATATTCAGGATACTTAAAGAAGGAGGCCGATTTATTGTCAGTGATATTTATGCTGTCGAACCTATAGCAGAGGAATATCGGAATGATCCGGTAGCAATATCAGAATGCTGGGCAGGTTCAGTAACAAGGGATGAATATCTGGATCAGCTTAACATGGCGGGATTTTCAACTCAATACAGATTATTAGAGGAATCTGAGCCATATGAGAAAGGAAAGGCAAAGGTATCAAGCTGGACAATAGCAGGTGAAAACCATCAGGAAATTGGGTTGCTGCTTGTAAAAATTAAATAATTATGATATGAAAAGGAATCTTTTTTTATTGGCAATAATTCTTCCATTTTTACCGTAAGTTGAAGCACAGGAACCAGAATAAAAGTACTGTCTGATAACACCGTGAATTCAGGGGAAGTGGTTAAACCACTGACAAATGATACATTCAAGGAGTAATATGTTCAATTATGATTACGAGAAAAGGCATGGAATTACAAGGGGACTAAACCTGCCATCATCGACTTTTATGCCGACTGGTGCCCTCCATGTCGTCAACTTTCTCCTCTTGTTGAGGAGGTAGCTAAGGAATATGAAGGAAAATATAGTATATAAAGTCAATACTGATAAGGAGACGCAGTTAGCCCAAAATCTTGGAATAACCGGACTGCCGACATTGTTGTTCATTCCGCTTAAGGGAAAACCGCAGATGATAATGGGCTCTTTCCAAAGGAAAGCCTTATTAAAGGAGTTAATGAAGTATTATTAATTAAATAAATTTTGAAGTATGAAAAGCGTAATTAAAAAGAAAGAGACAAGAACAAATACAAAAGTGGCACAGTGTTGTGCTAAAACATCAAAAACGGTTGTAGGCTGCCACGATTAATCATCTCTGTAATTACTGCACTATTATGTTTTACATAGTCTGTATATTCTTAAAAAATCCCGTTTTATTAAATTTATTAGTCTTTCAAATGAAATATTCGAAATATAATATTTTTTCCAGAATCAAAAATTCTGAAAATTTTTCATTCTAAATCCATTTATCGGGCAATGCGGATATTCTGAACCAGCTGATGCGGAAGATTGAAATAATTATGCAATGGGAAGATGCCGGAGACAGAGAATTTATCAGGTGTCTCATGAAAAAGGATACATTGACTGATGAGGCATGAAGAGAAGTGGCCTTGTACCGATAAGAGATATCTCGATTTTCTGGATTCACGTGATAAGGATGAGATACAGATTTTCTTCGTAACTAATTACAGTTGCAATTTTGCCTGTTCTTACTGTTACCAGGATCAATATGAAAACCCTGTAAATGGGCTGACCAATGAGGTGACAGATGCATTTTTTGATATATCAGTGAAGGAGTTTGCAGGACAGAAAGAAATATATAACAATCTTCGGAGGAGAACCACTCCTTGAAAGCTCAAGACAGAAGGAGCTTATTTCACATATTATGTCAAAGGCACTGATGCTGGTATTGAAGTGAGTTTTGTTACAAATGGTTATTACTCTTGATGAGTATATTCCGATACTTAAGACAGCCAGAATACGAGAGGTACAGGTTACCCTTGACGGTACGGAAGAGGTCCATGATAACCGGCGTTTCCTGAAAGGGGGAGGCGGAACATTTAGTAAGATAGTTAGAGGAATAGATGCCTGCCTTGAAAACAGATTGATATTAACCTCAGGATGGTGATTGATAAGGAGAATATTGACGATCTTCCTGAATCTGGCAAGATTTGCAATTGATAAAGGATGGACAGGAAGTCCCTTCTTTAAGACCCAGCTTGGTCGGAATTATGAGCTTCATCATTGCCAGTCGTCACCTGGACATACTATTTGACAGGGTATCACTGTATGAAACAGTATATGATCTTATTAAGCAATATCCTTATATCCCTGAATTTTATAAGCCGGCATATTCCGTTGCTAAATTTATCTCTGAGAATGGAGAGCTTCCCGATCCGCTCTTTGATGCCTGTCCGGCCTGTAAGACGGAATGGGCGTTTGATTATACAGGTCAGATTTATTCATGCACAGCAACTGTGGGAAAAGCAGATGAATCGCTTGGTACATTTTATCCCGCAGTAAGCAGAAAAGATGATATAATTGAGGTATGGGAAAAACGTGATGTTACCTCAATATCCGGAATGTAACGGATGCTCTGTACAGCTTGCCTGTGGAGGAGGATGCGGTTCAGTTGCAAAAAACCGAACAGGTAATATTTGTACTTCCGATTGCAGACCGGTTAAAGAGCTGCTGGAGCTTGGCTTTGCAGCATATTTTGAAAATGTTAGTGATTAATACTTTTAAGTTAATTGAAACAAGGAAATGAAGGAGATAAATTCAGCAGAATTTGAAAGTGAGGTTTTAAAACAGATAGGGTTGTACTTGATTTTTATTCAACCGAATGTCCTCCATGTGAGGCATTGGCCTCAAAATATGAGGATCTGTCAAAGCTATATGGAAAAGATGTGAAGTTTCTTAAAATATTCAGGCAGCATAACCGGGAACTGGCAGAAAAGCTAGGAGTCAAAGGATCACCGACTTTGTTGTTTTTTGAGAATGGAAAGGAAGTAGGAGACAGGCTTGCCGGTGGTATAAAACGATTTGATATTATCCGTAATCTTGACAGTCTTCTTCCTGACAGCAGGGTAAAAGAAATAAAGAATAATATTAAACCATCTGTATCCGAATTTGATGTAATTATTCTTGGTGCGGGCCCAGGTGGTCTTACAGCAGGTCTTTATCTTTGCCAGGCAAAAGTGAATACTGTACTGATCGATACCGGACTACCGGGCGGACATGTTTCAACGACACACGAAATATCCAACTATCCCGGATTTATTGAACCGCAGGCAGGCTATATGCTGTCACATAATATGAGTGAGCAGACAAAGTTATGTGGAACTGTTTACAAAGTGGCAGTTGATGTTACGCGGGTGGACCTGGATAAGAAAGAGGTGATTATCGATGAATATGAGACTGTAAGGGCGAAAAAGATCATAATTGCAACTGGTACAACCCCGAATCTGACAGGTGCTCCCGGAGAGAAGGAACTTAAAGGGAAAGGAATATCTTATTGTGCTACTTGTGATGCCAAATACTTTGATGATAAGGAAGTAATTGTTATTGGGGGAGGAAACTCGGCAGTTGAAGAATCAGAGTATATTACAAGATTTGCCGGGAAACTTACAATAGTCCACCAGTTTGATAAATTAACAGCTAATAAAAAGGCCCAGGATAAGGTTTTCAATAATCCCAAAATAGATTTCCTTTTTGAACATGAACCAAGGTCATTTGCCCGGGTTGGAGATAAAATGATAACCGAAGTTGAAAATCTGAGAACAAAAGAAAGGGTAAAACTGTTAAGCGATGGTGTATTTATCTTTATAGGGATGAAACCCAATATTGATCTTTTTAGAGATAAACTCGTACTTGACAACTGGGGCTATATTAAGACCGATGGTGATATGATGACAAGTATCCCGGGAGTTTATGCAGTTGGGGATATCATCAGTAAAAAATATCGCCAGATAACCACAGCTGTTGCAGATGGAACAATTGCTGCTATGGCGATTGCCAAAGAATTGGATTAATTCTGGTATTATTAATTAAATTATATTTTGATATGAACAAGAACATGGGAACAATTGACAAGGTGATCAGGATACTGGTTGCAGTTATAGTGGTTGTGCTTTACTTTACACACATAATCTCCGGAACACTGGGAATAATACTTTTAATCGTCTCCGGTATTTTTGTACTTACCAGTCTTTTAAGTTTTTGCCCTTTGTACCTGCCATTTGGTCTCAATACACGAAAAAAGGAATAATTAGCTTTCCAGAATTTCTTTTACGTACCTGATAACGTTATCAGTTGTATCTGTGCGGATGTCAAAGATACTGACATCCCCCGTTTTCCACTTTCTGATAACCTGTTCCGAAAGCGAACGACGGACCACCCAAACCTGCAGTATAGAAGAATTATTGCACAATGATTCTATTGCCTTATTCCAGCCATTGTTGTTTAATTCAAGAGGGCCTATTTCATCAATAATTACAAGGTCTGTCCCTGTAAGATTCTTAATATCAAGAATATCATACCCTTTCTCTAACCCTGCAGGGTTGAAATAGTAACTACCGTATCGTATCCGATCCGGAGCAGGGATCTTTGTACATAATTCAGTGGTAGTGGCTGTCCTGATATCGAAGATATCAAAACTTACCCTTTCCCCGTTCCTGTCTTTACCCAGCGATAAAAAACCTGCCATCCGTATTTTCTCTTTCGCAAGTCCATCATATACTTTCTTTAAAAAAGTTGTCTTACCCTGGTGAATATCTCCTGTAATCATGATAATCGGAGACCTGTTTAAATTTTCTTTTTCAAATATGCTCAGGAGTTTCTCTGCCTGGCTAAGTATACCTGGTATAATGGCACGTGTTTGTCTGAGTAAGCTGCCAGATTTAGGCAGAGATGAAATAATCGAACCGAGCGCAGAGAATGAAAGGTTTAGTGACTGGTAAAGGCTGGCAAAGCCCTTACGGTACAAAACAGATTTTATAACAGGATTTCTTAATTCAATACTTATGGCTGCAAAACCTAATATCACAACTACAGCTCTACTAATCATCCTAAGCCCCGCGGTCAGCCCTGTTAAGGAAAAAAAGCTTTTACCTGATATACTATTCCATAGAAAGGCAGCAATAGCTGTGATTACTATGAACTGTAACCAAAGGCTTATCTTATTTAGCCTGTTAAGCGATGATTTGTAGTGTAATACGCAATAAAGAACATAGATAAACGGAGCCAGCCAGAATAAGACATTCAGTTCGGAATTAATAATCAGAAGACTGGTAATAAGGGCAAAGATATTAAGGAAAAGATTAAATACTGAATAACCATGACTTTGTGTTTCAAAAGGATTTTTATTGTTGTATTCTACGTTTATTTCTGCATTGATAGAAAATCTTTTCCGTCCTGCAAGGTACTTTTCACCTGTGAAATAACCCGCAACTGCTGCAAGAATGCCGGTTGCAAGATAAATTATTGTAATTAGCATTACCAGATGTATCGGATCAGGGTCGACCAGGTGAATTTGTTTTACTGTAAACTGATAGAGCGCATTCAGTATCTTAACGAAATCAAAGCCATACATTATGATCAGGCTGGCTATTTTATGGAGCAGTGCACTTAATACGGCAAAGGCCCCTCCAACAATATACCCCAGCAGATTTGTCCCGAATATCAATATAAAAAATTCCAGAAGTAAAGCTTCTGTGAAAATTCCAACCATTGGTCCAATAATCAATGCACTGGGTGAAATGGATTTCATAAGGGCACAGATCAGGCCGGCTCTAAGTACCAGGCCTTTGTCTTTCCATACCTGGAGAAATGAAACCAGCAGATAGACACTGATAAATGAAAGCATTGTCCCGGATAAGGGGACTTTAAGGTTATGAAGAAAACTGCCCAGAATGATCTCCACTGAAGCCCAGAAACTGCCGATAACAGAAGCTTTGAGCCAGACAGATTTAAGAGGTTTGTATGTTACAATATTCATAATCAGAGCTGAAGAAGTAACCTCTTAAATTACTCTTTTCTTTCTTTTTCCGGTTGAAAATTATTATCTCCGGGTAAAATTCTTATCAACAATGAGACTGAAGGGAACCTTGATGTTATTAATTATGATTGCATGAGTGACCATGCAGGTGATGATCCTCATGCTGATGACAACTGCTCCCGCTGTCTTGAACGAGTCCTTCAAGGTACAGTTTTACGACATCGGCAGCATCACCGGCACAACCTCTCACAACTTCTATCCCATTATTATTCAATACATTGATTGCCCCACCTCCTATACCTCCGGCCAACATTAAAGATACTCCGTCTGCAGCCAGCACAGAAGCTATATCGGATTTACATCCGCAGCCCTGTGGTGATTCAACTTTTTTAACACCTTCTATTTTCTTATCATCCGTTATTGTGAATACACCATACGATTCACAATGGCCGAAATGGCTGTCGATCTGATTTTCGCTTGTTATGGGAACTGCTATTTTCATTTTTAATTTTTTAAATTATACTGGATTTTATATTATACTTCTCTTATTAAGTCTTTAGATGAATTAAAAAACTGATGGTGACTTATCAAGCGGTTATATTTGAGAGGTAATGATTTCGAATACTGGTGGATTGGCTATTGATCTTTTTACAGCACATAGTTCCGCAGCACTGACTACCGCTTCTCTATACTTCTCAGGGAAGTCCTCCGGGAGTTTAATGTTTATTGTAATATTAACCGGTAGGTGAGACTCATTGCTATATTCAATATCCTGAGAGATCCTGATTCTATCTATTGGTATGTTACGCCTGTCACAGAAAGATTTTACATAGATTCCGGCACAGGTGCCGATTGATGCCATAAAGAGATCAAACGGGGCAGGAGCTATATTGCCGCCGCCGTTATCGAGAGGCTGATCGGTTCTTATTTTATGCCCATTATATAATGCTGTAACTACCTTGTCTCCTTCAAATATTATTTCCATATTATATTTTAAGTTCTAATTTATTTTTATCAATTCACTATCCCCATATAATTTACAATCCTTACATTTTGAATGATTCTCAAGACCCTCAATCAGCTTAAAGCATTTTTTACAGCGGTACCAATCTTTATCAAGGTGGTAATTTCCACCTTCGATCTCAATAGCTTTACCTTCAACAAAAGATTTTGCAATTTGTTTTAATGCACGGTTGTATATACGTGTAAAAGTAGGACGTGAAATGTTCATGAGTTCAGCTGATTCCTCCTGGGACAGAAGTTCATAGTTAACCAGGCGAATACTTTCATATTCTTCGAATTTCAAAACGACAGGTTCAATCTTACATGATGGCATACCGAAAGGTTTAAAGCCTTTCATTTTTGGGGGGTTAGATATTTTCCTGCTTTTGTTTGGCCGTGCCATCTCATGTTTTGTTTGAAAAATGCCCTGATATCAGGGTAAATAAGATACCCGAAGAAAATTGCTGACAAAGCTAAAATTATTTTTCCTGCAAGGCAAAAAGAACCGCAATAAAAATCCTCTCCAAATCCAAAAAGACATGTTACACAACCCAATACTGCCATAATTAAATAGTCAACAAATATAATAAGAGGAAGTACCAGGAGAATTTTAATAATAACAGGCTTTTTCATGGCTTTATTTTTAACAAAGATAATGAACCTGCGTTCATAATCAAAATAAAAACCAGTTATATTTTCAAAGCCTGCAGAAAAATGACTTATTTAACAATTACTATTGAATCTGGACTAGGATTGTTTAATAATTTATTCCAGCGGTCTGTTGGCAGTAATTAGAAAAATATCAAATTGTTTCCGTTACGGAAGCTGCTATTTCTTTATCGATTACAAAGCATTTCGGAGGCTTATATTTTCAAAGCCTTTTTTGATACCATTTTCCCCAATTCATTGGGATCAAATCCTTTATGGCCTGTAAATCCATTTCCATGAAAAGAACCGTCTTCAGGGTAAAGGTCGGCAAGAGCAAGAAATCCGCCGGGGTTGAGGAGGTTAAAAAACTTCTGAATAATGCCTGGAATGTTATTTATATGATGAAGGACCATCTGGTTGAAAACAAGATCAAATTTCCCATTATTATATGTATCCTGTTCAAGATTAAAATTAATAGTTTTAAGGTTGCTCACCCCCGATTCCATTATCTTGCTGTTCATTACTTTTACCATTTCCACTGAGTTATCCATTAAGGTGATCTCTTTAAGTGAATCTTTGAGAATGAAACTGGTAACCCCGGTTCCGGCTCCAAATTCAATGGCGGTCATTGTTTTATTCAGTGGTAAAAGGTTTTTAATTTCTTTGGCAATAGCGTTTGCCCTGTTCCATATCATTGGATTAAGATCCCAATCTGCAGCTTTAATATCGAATTCGTTCATTAGTTTAAAATAATTATAAATCTTTATTATTTGTTCGTTATTTACATAACACCCGGTATTGTTAAAAGTTCGTCTTCTTAATAAGGATCCTGGTGATCGGGAATTTAATTAAAAAACCAGTTCTTGATATTGTATCAGAACTGGTTTTTACTATTTAGTGATGTGGGATTCTAGTAATCAAGAGCCAGAATCCTTCCTTTCGTGAAATTGAAAAATTTATCTTTTTGCGCTACCTGTACGCCATCCATCAGGTCAGCAGGGGCAAAGCCTGCAATTTTAAGACAGGTAGGGCAGGCATAGACTCCCACACCTTTGCTGACAAGTTGCTTTATATATGTCTGGACAGACTCGAAATCGGCATAATTAAGATCTTTTGCACTTTTTACCAATAGTTCAACTGCATGGATATCCATATACACAATAACATCTTTATCATTAGCCATAATAGTTGCCATTTTTAATGGCATCAACACACGATGTGGATCATTATAACTTTCTGTAATATGAATAAATACACCATCTCTTACTGAAGTAATTGTATCTGCAGAACCGTTTATGCCAGTGGTGGTAGCCTGGTTTGGGCTTTTGATTGCAAGAGGCAATCAAAAACACAAGAAAAATAGGAGACTTAATTTTTTCAGTTGTCAAAATTTATTTTTATTTCTGTTTTTTAAGGACTGTTTTTAATATCTTTTCTTTTTCAAGCTTCCTTGTGCAGAAGAACCAGTCGTAACATTTCATGTCAGTTTTATTTTCCATTCTCTCCTTTGCAACTCCGCACGATCCTGCTGTAGGTACAATTACCTCATCTCCTGGCTGCCAGTCGGCCGGAGTGGCCACTGAGAATTCATCTGCTGTCTGCATAGCAATAAGTGCCCTGTAGAGTTCATCAAAATTACGGCCCAGACTGAGCGGATAATATATTATTGCCCTGATTAATCCTTTCGGATCAACAAAGAAAACTGCCCTTACTGCTTTAGTACTGCTTTCACCGGGTTGAATCATACCATATCTTTTTGCTACTTCCATAGTAATATCTTCAATAAGAGGGAAATTAACTTCAACATTCTTCATCCCTTTGTACTCAATCTTATCTTTTATTGTTCTTAACCATGCAATATGACTGTAGAGTCCATCAACAGACAGTCCTACAAGCTTGCAATTGGCATTTTCGAACTTGTCTTCCAGACTGGCAAAAGTCATGAATTCAGATGTGCATACTGGCGTGAAATCCGCAGGATGGCTGAAGAGGATAACCCAGCTTCCGGAATAATCTTCGGGGAAATTAATATCTCCCTGTGTTGTTACTGCTTAAATGATGGTGCTTTTTCACCAATGCGGGGCATAGGTACTACCTGGTTTTCTTCCATAATTATTATTATTTTGAAATTGTTAGATAGATTCTGTTGATATATTACTTATTTCTCTGTAAGCATCAGTTCCAGATCTTCTTTGAGTGATGACAGATCTTCCTCATGCTCAACTTCCTGTGAAAGTATAGTAAGAATAATATTATATGTAACCGGGTCTCCTGTCCTTGTAACATCCAGTAATTCACTATAATAATTTATCGCGCACTGTTCTCCCTTTATATTCTGGTCCAGAATTTTTTCAACATAGTGATCAGTGGGAGTGTCATATCCGCAGCCGGTTATCTTAAGCCATTCTTCAGGCGATAGTACAGGGGTTCCTCCGAGTTGTATTATCCTGGTTGCAAAAAGTTCTGCATGGCTCAGTTCTTCAGTAGCATGAAGAGTAAGTTCTGCAATGACCGCATCCTTCATAGGTCCTTTAACCACCTTTGAGCCTACCCAGTACTGGTAGTATGCAAGCCATTCGTCTGAGAATGCTTTGTTTAGCAGGTTGATTAGTTCATCAACATCCATTTTTACTATGGATCTTCCTTTTTGTCCCATAAGTTTCAGATTTTGGTTTTAAAATTTATTCTGATTTTGAGTATTTTTCTTAATTAGCTACTCCATGTTGTAATTTTTATCCGCCTGCAGGCAGATTTTGCGATATCACAAACGATTTTATGCTTTGTAAATTTTTAATTATTGAAAAAATCAAGCCAAATCAAAGCGATCAAGGTTCATTACTTTGTTCCATGCCGCTACAAAATCCTTAACAAATTTTTCCTGAGCATCTGCACTTCCATACACTTCAGCAAGGGCTCTGAGTTCTGAATTTGAACCAAAGATAAGATCTACCCGGGTTGCTGTCCATTTTAGCTTTCCGGTTTTGCGATCACGTCCATTAAATGTCTCTTTGGTCTCAGATGTTGGCATCCAGGCCGTACTCATGTCGAGCAGGTTTACAAAGAAATCGTTGGTAAGAACTTCCGGACGTTTGGTGAAAACACCATGTTTGGAATTGTCAAAGTTTGTGTTCAACACACGCATACCGCCAACAAGAACTGTCATTTCAGGAGCAGTTAATGTCAGCAATTGCGCTTTATCAACCAACAACTCTTCAGCATGATATGGTGTATTTCGTTTTTAAATAGTTACGAAAACCATCGGCTGCAGGCTCCAGCACTGCGAATGAATCCACATCGGTTTGCTCCTGCGATGCATCCATGCGCCCCGGAGTAAATGGAACAGTTACAATAGAACCAGCGTCTTTTGCAGCTTTTTCAACACCTGCACAACCTGCCAGTACAATAAGGTCTGCAAGAGAAACCTTTTTTCCGTCAGATTGGGCACTGTTGAATTCTTTTTGGATATCCTTCCAGTGATTTCAATACTTTCGTTAGCTGAGCAGGATTGTTAACAACCCAGTCCTTTTGTGGAGCAAGACGAATGCGGGCACCGTTGGCGCCACCACGTTTGTCGGATCCACGGAAAGTAGAGGCAGAAGCCCATGCGGTAGATACCAACTGGGATACGGATAAGTCCTGAATTCAATATCTTTGGCTTTTAATGCTGCAATATCTTTCTCATCAATCAACGCATGATCCACGGCAGGAATCGGATCTTGCCAGATCAGTTCTTCTGCTGGTACTTCAGAACCTAGATAGCGTGAACGTGGTCCCATATCCCGGTGAGTCAGCTTAAACCATGCACGGGCAAAGGCATCGGCAAATTCAAGAGGATGTTCATAGAAACGTCTTGAAATTTTTTCATAAACAGGATCAAATCGCAAAGAAAGGTCAGTAGTAAGCATCGTTGGTGCATGTTTTTTTGATGCGTCGTGGGCATCAGGAATAACCTTACCGGCATTTTTTGCTACCCATTGATGAGCGCCTGCCGGGCTTTTTGTTAGTTCCCATTCGTATTTAAACAGGTTTTCGAAGAAGTAAAAACTCCATTTGGCTGGAGTCTGTGTCCATGTAACTTCAATGCCGCTGGATGATTGTGTCGCCTCCTTTTCCTGTGCCAAACCTGCTTTTCCAGCCTAAGCCCTGCTCTTCGATTTCGGCAGCTTCAGGTACAGGTCCAACATTTACTACATCTCCGGCTCCGTGGGTTTTGCCAAAGGTATGTCCACCGGCAATAAGTGCCACGGTTTCTTCATCATTCATGGCCATACGGGCAAACGTTTCGCGAATATCTTTGGCTGCTGCAACAGGATCAGGATTTCCGTTCTGGCCCTTCCGGATTCACATAGATTAATCCCATTTGTACGGCTGCAAGAGGATTGTCAAGGTCGCGTTCGCCGGAATAACGTTTGTCATCTTCCAGCCACTTGGATTCAGAACCCCAGTATAACATCTTCTTCGGGCTCCCATACATCTTCACGCCCACCGCCAAATCCAAAGGTTTTGAATCCCATTGATTCCAGGGCGACATTACCTGCAAGGATCATAAGGTCCGCCCAGGATATTTTCCTGCCATACTTTTGCTTGATCGGCCAAAGCAACCTGCGTGCCTTGTCGAGATTGACATTATCCGGCCAGCTGTTAAGCGGTGCAAAGCGTTGTTGTCCGCCTCCTGCACCGCCACGTCCGTCACCTGTGCGGTATGTTCCTGCACTGTGCCATGCCATGCGGATGAACAACGGTCCGTAGTGGCCGAAATCTGCCGGCCACCAATCCTGAGAGTTGGTCATTAGACTTATGAAGGTCTTTTTTTATGGCCTCCAGATTCAGACTCTTAAATTCTTTAGCATAGTTAAAATCTTCACCCATTGGGTTAGATAAAGAAGAATGTTGTCGAAGTATGTTCAATTTTAACTGATTGGGCCACCAGTCACGGTTTTTTGTGCCGCTTGAACCGACACTTTGCACTTGAGTTGCCCCGGTAACAGGGACATTTGCTAGCTATTATTTGAATTATTTTCCATTTCCAATATATATTAGCTTATAATTAACCATTATTAAATAATGTACAAATCCAGGTAATTAACAGTTTTAAAGTGATTGCACACACATTTGTAGTAAAATCAGGCCCTTTTTACTTTCCTTCATAATGGCCTGATTCCCAGTTCTCTGAGTAAATGAGCTGCTTGTTGAATTTTTTTCTGTCATTGCCTGATAATTTAAGCTGGCTATTTGCCTGGGTTTTTATTAGTGAATTTTCCGGTGATCTGAAGCTTAACATCCTCAATTGTAAAATTTGGTATTTTCTTTTTCCTGAGATAGTCGTCGAGTATTTTATTGAGATCTTCATCGTAGAAATCTTCAATACGATCAGATTCTGAACAGTATAAATGATGATGCCTTTCATTGACAGGATCAAATCTGGTAGTATCATTTTTGGTACTTACTTTGTGAACAATGCCCTTTTTAGAGAAAGTTTCCAGAGTTTTATATATAGTCGCCAGAGATATATTTGGATGTGTAAGTCTTAGACATTCAGTGATATTATCAGCAGTAGGATGATTTTCATTAGCCAGTATCACTTCCAGGATAGCTACTCTTTGAGGTGTTACTTTCAAATCATTCTGAACCAGAATTCTTATTATTGCTTCATTGGCCATTTAAGAAATATTATCAGATAAGAATAGTTCTTATATAAGAATGATTAAAGATACGAAAAAAATCGAATGAAGTCAAGTATTTAAGAAAAGTTTAACTTTTTAGCTTTTTAGTTTAGCAAAATACATGGCAAATGAACGGTAAAGAAAGTGTGTCCACTTCCCGAACGGGACAATTATCAAAGCCCATTGAACAAGAATTATCATATGAAAGATATAGAGCCATTTATTATTACCGAGCAATCCGGTATCGATGAACAGCCTGACAAAAAATGCTGTGAGCCCCATTAAAAACAACCATCCGACAAACATCCAGTCGGAGGGTTGTGAATTTTTGCTTATCTCCTTATTCTTCATCAGACGGTCCCACATAAAAACAATTGTGACAATGAATATTATTAAACTCATCACATAGCCCAGAACAATTACTAACATATTTGTATTTGAAAACCAGTCGAGAAATACTGTTGTAAAGAGCAAACCTAAATACCCGAAAACAAGAATAAAATGTTCAAACCATCTTAGCTTATTTTCATCACAGCCAAGTGCTCTTTTCTGTGTAAACATGTGAACAATGAGTTCCCATAACCCGGTAAGGTATTTCAATAATGGAACCTTAACCTTTGGTTTTAAAATAATGAACCACCACATCCTTACAATGTTTGGTAAAAGAATTATTGCAAAAACCGATGCAATGGCAACAACTTCAAAAGTATGTCCTGACGACATTATTTCAGGCATATTAAAATTCTTTGATATGCTATAAGCCAAAATCCCAATAGCTGAGATTATAAAAGCAATTACTGTAAGAGGGAAGGAGCGATATAATAAACCTGATAATTTTGTCCAGTCATATTCTGATGTGAGCCACCTTCTCAGAGACATCATCAATTCTCCGGGATTGGCATTCTGAGGACAATGAGTCGTACATTCGCCACAATAATAGCAGAGCCATGGTTTAAGTGAAGACCTTATCTCATCCTCCAAACCAAGGACACTGAATCGGAGCATTTCCCTGGGGAATGAATCCTCTTCGGTAGATAATGAACAGACAGCGGTACAATTGCCACAGTTATAGCAAGCGTTGAAATCGAATGCTCCATACCTGTTTAACTCTTTTCCGAATTCAGGATTAATTATAGACATTATTTTTTAAGTTTATAAGTAAAATATTCATCCATATCATCAATATCCCCCTTCTCTACTAAACCATACTTAATAAGCGACATCAGGTAAAATACAACTTCATCTTTTGGCAGATTGACTTTTTGTGTAAGCTCATCAATGGTAAGCTCACCTTCCTGAAGTGCATCAATTATTAATTTCTTTATTTTGCTGAATTGTTTCATTTTATCTTTTGCTCCCTGGGATACCTCTCTTTTCTCTCTCAGGTATTTATATGTTTTCCCTTTCTCGATCTCCATGGTGAAATATTTTTGAATAAGTAAAAAGTAATTAATCAATTTTTAACATCTGCAAGCGCATCTATCATATTCTCTATTTCATTGTCAGAGTAGGCAACTAATTCTATTGCATTCACGGGGCATACCGGAAGACACATACCACATCCTTTACATACTGAATTATTTATTGTTGCTGTATTTTTTTTCTCATCCTTCACCATTCTGACAGCATCGAACGGACAGGCTTCAGCGCAGGCCCCGCACCATGTGCAAACACTTTTGTCGATTTTAGCAATTATTGGTTCAAGTTCAAGTTCTCCTTTACTTACATATGAGAATGATTTGGTAGCGGCTGAAAGAGCAGAATTAACCGATTCCATTATATTTTTTGGGCCCTGGCATGCTCCGCTTATTGTTATCCCGTCAATAACAGTTTCAACAGGTCTAAGTTTCATATGGATCTCATTGAAGAAAGTATCGCGGCCTTTTGGTAATTTAAAGATTGATGCAACCGTATTATCTGCTCTTGGTACCATACCAGTTACCAGCACAACAAGATCAGCTTCAACCGTTATCTCTTTCTTGCCTGTTAAAATGTCGTTAATTTTAACCAAGGTCTTTTCATTCTCCATAGTAACAACAGTCGGGTCATCTTCATACGACTGCATGTAAATATCACCGGTTTTAAGAGATTCGTTATACAGAACCTCCTGTTTACCATATGTTCTTACTCCACGTGTAAAATGAAAATTATTAATGTTTTTAAATTTCTTCTTTGTCTGAATAGAAGCATGTATTACAGAGGTGCAACAATATCTTGAGCAAAATTTATTGTCTCCATCGATCTGACGACTTCCTACGCAATATATATATGCAATATTATTTACTTCTTTTCCTTTGAATATTAGTTTTTTATCATTGAGCTCGATAAGCCTCTTAAATTGAGGCAGCGTTATTACATTAGCATATTTTTGATATCCGAATTCTCCTTCATCAGGAGTATATGGATCGAAACCTGTAGCCATCAATACTGAACCCACATTGATTTCAGTTATATCTTCTTTCTGGGAGAAATCAACGCTGTCGCAAATCTTTTCGCACTCGCCGCATCTGGTGCAGTTCTTTATATCAATGACCGGATAATGGGGATATTCACTCGGGAAATTATGGTATATCGCTTTCCTGTTGGTAATCTTGAAATTGAATTCATCGGGAACTTCAACAGGACAGGCATCAATAGCCTTTTGCAGGTGACCTGTATTACACTTTTCGATAATGTAGCGTGGCGATAATTTAATTTTAAGTTTGAAATCGCCTATATTCCCTGTATTGGATATTACTTCGGCTCCTGTTAGTAATGTGATGTTTTTGCGCTTCATAACATCATCGTACAATTTGGTTACCAGCTCTTTGCCGGTCTGGTTTGTAGTAAACAGAACGTCCCACTGGGCAACCCTGCCTCCAATAAAATGTTCTCTTTCTATCACGGTTACAGGGCAGTCCATATCTGATAGTTCAATGGCTGCTCTTAGGCCTGCTATGCCTCCTCCAATTACAGCCACTGCCTTTTTTGAAGGTATAACAATAGGATAAAGTGCTTCAGCGAGGCGCACTTTGGAAATTGCCGATTTTACGAGTTGAATTGCTTTTAATGTTGCTCCGGTTTTATCGTCTGAATGGGCCCATGAAGCCTGTTCCCTTATATTTGCATGTACATAGTTGTATTTATTCAGTCCTGCTCTTTCAACAACTGCCCTGAAGGTTATCAGATGTAACTTAGGAGAACAGGAAGCTACTACTATGCCATCCAGTTCATTTTTTTTGATATCATCTACAATTTCTTTCTGGCTCGAATCGCTACATGCAAACATAGTGGTTTTGGCAACTTTAACGCCTTCCTCGTTTTCAATGGCCCGCTTTACTTTTTCAACATCGACATAATCAGCGATATTGCCGCCGCAATGACATATATAAACGCCTAACTTTTTGTTCATTGTTTCTGAATTAAATAACTTATTGCTTCAGCGGAAGCAGAGCCAGCTGAGAGTATTGAGTCGGGTATATCCATTGGTCCTGAGGCTGTGCCTGCAACAAAGACCCCTTCAATATTTGTCTTGGCAGGGCGGGCAAGAGGGTCGGTTTGATTTACAAAGCTGAAAGTATCAAGTTCCAGTTCTTTTTCAGGAAAAAATGTTGCGGTGTCGGGGTTTGGAAGAATACCGACTGAGAGCACCACAAGATCATGCTCAGCCTCTTTCACGGTACTTTCATTTATGTCTTCATACCGTAGTAGAAGGTTCCCGTTCTCTTTTTCAGCTATCTTTCCTATTTTACCTTTAACAAAATTGACTCCCATTCCTTTGGCCTGTTCATAAAACTCTTCAAACCCTTTGCCAAATGATCTTATGTTAATGTAATAAATTGTCACATCCGCCATAGGTAATGCACCCATGAGCAGTTGTGCCTGCTTAATTGAATACATGCAGCATATTTGCGAACAGATCGGGTTTCCGACAGTAACATCGCGAGAACCCGTACAAAGAACATATGCTATTTTGTCAGGCATCTTGCCGTCACCAGGCCTCAGAATAGTATGAAAAGGCCGGGTAGGAGCCAGATGTCTTTCCATCTGCATGGAAGTAATAATGTTCTTGTAATTTCCAAATCCATATCGTGGTATCCTGAGAGGGTCGAACAGGTTAAAACCAGTAGCAATAACAACTGTTTTTATATTGATATGATATTCTATGGCTTCCTGGGTGAAGTCAATACATTTTGTTGGACAGACCTTTTCGCAGGCGCCACACAAAGTACAGTTTTCAATATCTATGGCAGCAATTCTTGGGCTGGCGATACTGAAAGGGATATATGCTGCTTTCCGGCCAACCATATTGTACTGGTACTGATCATTAACGATGACAGGACATGCCTGTTCGCAAAGCTGACAGCCGGTACAATCTTCTGCAATAACATAGCGTGGATTTCTTATTACCTCTGCCTCGAAGCTGTTTTCATCTCTCTTTTCTATCTTTTTTACTTCACTTTCCGTAAAGATTGTAATACCCGGATGTCTCGATATTTCAGAAACTTTTGGTGTTGTAATACAGGCAGAGCAATCTAAAGTCGGAAATACTTTACTCAAAAGAATCATCTTTCCTCCTAAGGAAAGATCTTTTTCAACAACAAGAACCTTAAACCCGTTATTGGCTAAATTTAGAGCAGCTTCCCCACCTGCAATACCACCACCAATAACAAGTGCATCGAACGAGGCATTCATTATTTTACCACTCATAATTAAGCATTTAAATTTTTCAGTAAGTACTCGCTGAAGCTTTTCATCTGTTTAACAAATGATTCGCTGCAGACCGAGCAAATTGCAGCCATCCTTAAACGGGAAGTCTCTATCTTCTTAGCTTTCATCAGTTCATGTGTCTGGCCTACTATCTTACCAGTTTTTTCAGTACATGATTCACCATAGGGGCAATCACTGCCATCAGCAGCTATAAATACTCCATCAAAGCCTTTGTCAAAGGCATGCATAATCCACCTTGATTTTATTCCACTGGAACAGGGAACAGAAATAGTATATACTGTTGGTGGGTAATGCAACTTTAATAATCCCGCCATATCAATGGCGGGATCAGATATTTTTTCAGTAGAAAATACCAGTATTCTGGCACTTTTACTATTAACGCCTGACATTTTTATCTCCTATTTTTTCTTAAGAAAGATCCTGAAATATCCGCTTTCTTCAATAGTTCCAAGATATTCATTACCTTGTTTGGTACACCATTTTGGTATATCGACCTTAGTTCCTTCATCAGCAGATAAAACCTCCATGGTATCCCCTGTTTTAATCGTGCCAATAGCTTTCTTTGCTTCAAGTAGTGGCCCGGGACAAGCAGTGCCGCGGGCATCAACAACTTTGGTAGCATGTAAATTTTTTAATTCTTCCAGTGTCATTTTATATTATTTATTAGATTGATAATTAGTGTTTTATTTAATCATTATACCTACCCATTAGGTCTAAATAAATAAATTAACATCAGCTTCCTGTGTTGCAGTGATATACGCTCCTATACCACAGATATCATCAGCAATGTCAATAAAGTCTTCCATTTTATCTGCTCCCCATATTTTACCGGCAAGACCGCAGACATGAATTTTAACATCAGTGATCTCTTTAGCCTCTTTAAAAAATTCAACCCATGATTTAACGTTGAGGTTCTTCAGTGACTTGAGAAATTCCTCTTTCAAGTCTGGGTTTTCGGCCATCTGAAGTTTATCAGGATTATCGCCGACATCCTTCCTGAAAGCACGCGCTCCCTGCAATAAGACATAAATGTCAACTTTCATATCCATTGCAGCAGCACCCCCAAGGATAATACCTGCAGCCGTTAGTTTATCTACGCTTCCTGAGAATAAACCGAGGCACATTGTTTTCTGTTCCATAATAATAAATTTTTATTGTTAATTAATTAACAAAGGAAGTCAATCTTAATCTTTATATCATTGGTTCACCTGTGAGCTTGATTATGTTAATTTGTGATCTATCTCACAAAAATTAGTATTTTTGAAAAATGAAAAGCGAATGCAAATTTTGTAGCATAAAGTCAAAAGCAGCATCGAAATTAAGTGAAGAGGAGATTGAAAAACTGTCGTGCAATTGCGCGCTTGTAAATTTCCGTAAGGGTGATCCGATAATAAAACAGGGTACTTTTTCAACAAATGTTGCCTACCTGCGCAGCGGCCTGGCAAAGCTTCATATTGCAGGTCCACACCATGAACAAATTATCCGTCTGATAAAAGCGCCCAGCTATCTGGGATTGCCAACAACTTTCGGCGATAAGATAAATCAGTATTCGGTTACTGTTGTAGAAAAATCAGAGGTATGTTTTATAGATATGGGCGCTTTTCGTTTTTTGCTCAGCATAAACCCTGATTTCTCATATGAAATTATGATTGAGTTATGCAGGAAAGAACTTGAAGTATTTTCAAGGTGCGCCAGCCGTACCCAGAAGCAGATAAGAGGTAAAATTGCAGATGTGTTACTGGAAATGTCGGAACAGATATATAACTCAAGCATATTTACAATACCGGTAAATCAGGAAGAAATAGGAGGCCTTGTAGATTCATCACGGGAAAGTGTCAGCAGGGTCATTACTGAATTTGAAAAGGACGGCTTAATAAGGATTGCAAAGAAAAAAGTTGAAATATTGAACAAAAAATCTCTGCAACTTATTAGCGCAAATGGGTGATGATGTAAAAATTGTCGGCCCGGAAGGAATCGAACCCTGGACCCCATGATTAAGAGTCACGTGCTCTGCCAGCTAAGCTGCGGGCCGGATGTGGCTTCAAAACTAATTAAAAAAAGTAGATTAAATGAACATTGGTGCATTAAAACAGTAAATTTGTACCTTAATTATTGATGTACTAAAAGCGATTTAATTTATATCTGAATTTCAAAATGCCCAATCGTATTCGACATAGAAGAATAACAAGACCTCCTCAGATGGAAGGGTATAAACCATTTGGCATTCCTATGCGTGAACTGGAATCTGTGGATCTTTTATATGAAGAGTATGAGGCTTTGAGGCTTGCCGATTACGAAAACCTTACACAGGAAGAGGCTGCAAAAAAAATGAACATTTCACGTCCGACTTTTACAAGACTATACGACAAAGCCCGTAAAAATATTGCAAAGGCGTTTGTAGAAGGGAAAGCAATTATTATTCAGGGAGGGACGTATGTGGCTGAGGATTATTGGTATAGGTGCGATGATTGTCACGAAACAATGGTTACCATAAAACCGGTAGACCAATGCCGTAAATGCGATTCAGATAATATAACCAGGTTAAACCCTGAATAATGGCTTATTACTTTTATTTGTAGTCCGTGGCGGAATAAAAGCGGGTATGAATTTTTATAAATGTGCATTGATTGATAGGTTAAGTAAAAAAACAGTATTCTAATTACTGAACGTCGATTATTTAATTAGTCGTTGTAATAGCGCAATAAGTTTTAGGCAATACTGAATGGTAACCCCATAACTATTTCATCTTCCACTATTCCCGCGAATTCCCTTGATTCATGACAGCCAAATGAAATAGTTACTTTCTGATTAGGATCGCAATTTGCATAGACATTCCCGCAAACGGATAAGAAAGTATAAGGGGATTCATTTCGGCCCGAACATCAGTATTAATTTACCTTTGTTAAAGTTTATCAAGATGGAATTTTATTAAAAATAAAATTCAAACCTGCTATCTGATTTCATTGTTGAAACCTTGTGTTTTGATTTAGTGAGCCAGCCGATTTTAACATCTGTTGCAGCATCAAAATCAGGGACATAAGGTTTAATGTCAAGCAAGAGGGTATTATTGACAATGTCAACATTCTCAATGTGTATGATATTATTTTCGAGTTTAATAAGTTTCACAACTGATAAACCTATTTGGTTTGGCCTTTTGGGAGCACGAGTGGCAAATACACCGCGCATGTTGTTATCTAAAAATGGCTTGACTATTAACTGATAACCCTTTGACAAATGAAAATGATAAATAAGAATGAGATGTGAAAATCCTTCAATATCTTTCAATCCCATAGCATAATCAGTGTATATTTCAACCGTTCCCCTTATCCCCTGAGCAGAGGCTGGTTGTATGGGCATATCGTTGATGTTATCGTACTGTGAATGAATAATGCCGATTGGTTTGTATATAATTTCATTCATTTTTGATTGATTTAATTAACACGAAACTTTCTTTTCCGTCAACTTTTTCAGGTTTTTACACTTTGGTTCAAAAAACTTGCATAAAGTGGTAAATTATAGGAATAACCACATGCTGTACCATTTCTTCCTTTTCATTTAAAGATACTGTAAATTTAAATGAACTATTGTTCATATAAAAATTATTTAGATTAAATTTGAATAAAAATTTAATATGAATATTTCAGTGCTTACAGATAATCATCCTGGTTCACATACTCCTGCAGAACATGGGTTGTCGTATCTTATTGAAAACGATGGGAAGCGATTACTTTTTGATACGGGGCAAAGCGATCTGTTCCTGAAAAATGCAGAGGTAATGAACATCAGTATGAAAGATATTGATATGGTAATTCTTAGTCATGGCCATTTTGACCATGGTGATGGATTATGGAACCTCTCCGGTGGCAGATTGCTTTGTCACCCGGGTTGTTTTACAAAGCGCTACAGAAAAACTGATATGACATATATTGGTTTAAAAAAAGCAAAAGATGAATTTTCAAGGAAATTTGAACTAATTACTTCAAAAGGGTCTTATAAAATTTCAGAAAAGATATTTTTCCTTGGTGAGATTCCTCGGTTGACCGGGTTTGAGTCTTGTACCACCTCTTTTGTTTTTGAAGACGGAAGCCCTGACTATGTCAAGGATGACAGCGGGATCGTTATGTTATTGCCGGAAGGCTTGTTTGTTGTTACAGGTTGCGGACATGCGGGAATAGTCAATACAGTGGAGCATGCTAAGAAAATTACAGGGATCAACACCCTTTATGGCATCATGGGAGGGTTTCATCTGAAAGAGATCAACAATCAGACAAAGGAAACAATCAGGTATCTGAAAGAGAATAAACTGAAACATGTTTTGCCTTCACATTGCACTGATCTTCCTGCTTTGTCGGCTTTCTATGAAAGTTTTGGTATGCCATTGATTAAAACGGGTAATATTTATAATTTTTAATCAATCATTAGGATATGGAATGGCTCATATCTTTTTCCGAAAAGCTGCGTGATGCTTTAGTAAAACCCGTAACAGGTATCCCTATTCTGATATTGTTTCATCTGTAGTTTTATCTATGTACTTCCCGTGTGTAGCTACTTTTGCAGTGCTTTCAAAATAACTGGGTGTGGTTGATTTATTGAAATCAACAGCTATAATGCTTCTATCGGCTCTGCTCACCGGTGGGGTGTTAAATTTGATTTTATCTGTAACGCTCACTGGATACGAGTTTTTTACAATTTGGGATGTGAAAATAAAATTAATAATAAACCATATGAACATATGTTCATTTAAAATGTTATATTTGTACTGTAATAAAAATTAATATTCTTTAATAAAAAGTATAATTAAAAATTAAGTATTATGCCAAGAGGAGATCGTACCGGACCTATGGGACAAGGTTCCAGAGCCGGAAGAGCATTAGGATATTGTGAGGGATTTGATTCCCCGGGATTTACAAAAGGAGTTGGAGGTGGAATGAGCAGGGGATTTGGCCACGGAAGAGGATTGGGAATGGGCAGAGGCAGAAGTTTCGACTGGGGGAGGAACTTCGGAGGAGTTTATCCAGGATCATTTCAGGGCTCTCCCTTTATGTCTTCTATGAGTAAAGAGGATGAGGTTAAACTGCTTAAATCCCAGGCAGATGCCCTCAGCCACTCGCAAAAAAACATTGAAAAGCGACTCCGGGAATTAGAAAAAGGAGAGTAGATTAATTATTTTGAGCTGAAAAGTTATAGACTTCATCAATACCGTAATGGATTATTGCCTAATCCATTATATGTCTTACATTATATCATATAATTCACAATTAACCGGGAGTCTGTAAAATGCAATAAAATGTCCTGATTTATTGTGTCCCTTTATCATATCGATTACGGCTTCTTTAACTAACGATACCTGTGTCTGCCTGATTCCGATGAATTGAGCTTCGACAATAAAAAAGCTGACATATCTCAACTTTTCTATCTATGCGCTTATCTGAAGTTGTTTTGATCATGATGGTTCCTTTAATACCTTTGCAAAAACAAAAATGGGATGAAACAAGAAATTGTAAACACAAAATGGCTTGGCGATATGGCTTTTGAAGGTGATATCGGTGGGCATAAGATTGTAATGGATGCTGATCCGATGGTTGGGGGGAAGAACATTGGTCCCCGTCCTAAACCTTTTATGCTGCTCGCCCTAGGTGGTTGTACGGCTATGGATGTCATTTCTATTCTTGCAAAAATGCGTATTGAAGTGGATAGCTTTAATGTCAGAGTTGAAGGAGATCTCACGGAGGAGCATCCCAAACACTTTACCAGCATGCATGTCGTCTATGAGTTTACCGGCAAAAACCTGCCAATGGATAAACTGGAGAAAGCTGTTGAATTATCAGAGGAAAGATATTGTGGAGTTAGTGCAGTATACAGGAAAGCGTTGGAGCTTACTTCGGAAATAAAAGTAACTGAATCTTAAATTCTAGTATGGATAATAATGATTTTACCCGTTTATATAACATTGATGACCTCCAGATCCTGAAGTGGGCGGAGGATTCATTGAATTCACACCTTGACAGGGTGGATGAGATAATTGAATATGCAAAAGAGTCAGGAATGGAGCGCATTGGGATAGCCCATTGTATTGCATTTAACCATGAATCAGAATATCTTGAGAAAATTCTTCGGGACGAGGGTTTCAATGTTTCAAGGGTTAGTTGTAAGTACGGGCGGGTTCCTTTCGATGATCTGTTACCCGGATATAAAGGAATATCCTGCAATCCTGCAGGTCAGGCAAAATATCTCGAGGAAAACGGAACCGAACTAAATATTATGATGGGATTGTGTCTTGGTCATGATATGATCTTCAATGCCAGATCCAAAGCTCCGGTAACGCCATTGGTAGTAAAGGACAGAAAACTACAGCAAAATACTATTGAAAAACTGAAACGTCAATCATGAATAACAAATTATATCCCGAATCAGGCGTCGAACTGACACCTTTTACAGCCAGAAATTATGACAAGGTTTTAAACATCGGGACTATGGGGCTGTACCGGGGTTTTATAGGCCAGGTAATAAAGGAAATGGATATTAAACCGGATGATCATATCCTTGATCTGGGCTGCGGTACCGGACGAAATGCAAAATTAATGTGCTCTTATCTTGGTATGGATGGCAGGGTTACAGGCCTGGATATATCACCGGATATGGAGAAGCAATTTCTTGCAAGATTCAGAAATGATGAACGTGTTGAATTCATTAACAAGAGGATAGACAAGCCTTTTGACCTTGGTAGAACCTATGATAAGATATTAATTAGCTTTGTCATTCATGGATTTCCACATGAGATACGGGATGCTGTTATTAAAAATGCTTTCAACCATCTAAATCCTGGAGGAAGCTTTTTTATTCTTGATTTTGCCGAATTCGATATGGATAAAATGCCCTGGTTACATCGGGTCGTCTTTAAAAAGGTTGAGTGTATATATGCCTTTGATTTTATTAAACGCGACTGGAAAGTGATACTGAAAAATTATGGTTTTCATAACTTCACTGAGCATCTACATCTTAAAAAATATGTAAGACTGCTGAAAAATGAGAAACCACTTAATCAATTAAGTGCACTATAATCTCAGTTTTATTCCTCCGAAAACAGTTATTCCCGGCATCGGGTAGTATATGTTATTCTCATAAATCTGGTTCAGAATGTTATCCGCACTCATAAACAACCATGCATGTTTACCAGCCTGGTAAGTTATTTTAGAATTAAGGAGTGTGTATGTCTGATACCTGGTATCGGCTGACGGATCTGTATCAAGGTGATTTACATATTCCACAGAAGTGCTGAACAGAAATCTGCTTAAATGATAGCCGCCACTAAAAAAAAGGTGGTTTCTGGGAGTTGCATACACAGGACTCTTCATATGTATGTATGAATAGGTTGCATTAAGATCAAGATTGTCCAATAAATTGACACTCGCTGAAAACTCAATCCCCTTATTCAGTATTTCTCCTGCATTTTCAAGTCCTGCAAGGGGGATATTGATAATCAGGTTATTGCCTTTTATTATGTAACCTGTCAGTTCGAGTTTAAGCTTCTGATGAAACAAGGATTGTAAAATCCCTGTTTCATAACTCATGATTTTTTCGGGATTCAGATTTGGATTATGATTCCAGATATAGAGTTCCTGTATGGTGGGGTTTCTGAATCCTTTTCCTATTGATGCTTTTAATGTTGTAGCATTGCTTATCCTGAATGCCATGCCTCCGGCCGGGACCCATGTATTTCCAAAAACCTGGTGATGTTGTAAGCGAAGACCCGCATTTAGTGTTAGCTTGCCAAACAAGGTCTGCTGAACAAAACCATAAAACCCGGCATCAAAGAGAGTAGTGTCTTTAAAAATCATTCCCTGACCACCCATTGCAAGTTCATTTTCAGCCTTACCTCCGTACTCTGTGTAATCAGTCCCGATGGTTATACTATTTCCTTTAAATAGTTTCACAGCTTCATACAGATTAATCCCATAATTGGCATCGTTGGAATGAAAGCCGTCAGAAATATTATGTACACCAAAATTGTAAAAGAATCTTGCTGTACCTGAATACTTTTCATAATTATTATACATCGATAAGGACCAGTAACCTCTCTTTATATCAAGCTTACTTCCTGGCACAGCACCGACAGTGTCTGGTCCCGGATCTGACGCTTTAAAATGGACAAGGCTCAAATCAGAGTTCAACTTTATATTTTTATTCAGATCATAAGAAAATTTTAAATACCCATTTGTTATATCAAAATCAGAATTTGGCCGGTGACCATCCGTCTGATCATGATTTACAGAGGCAAAAAGGCTGACTTTGTTTTTTCTGTAGCCTACTGATGCCATGTATTTCTGAGTATTATACGAACCGTACATAAGATGGGCATTGGCAGTTAATCCGTCATTCGATTGTGCTTTAGTAATCAGGTTTATTACCCCTCCCATGGCATTTGATCCGTATAGTAATGAGGCCGGACCACGTATTACTTCAACACGTTCAATATCTGATGAGACGTATGAATCGGAAAGAGGATGCCCGAAGATTCCCATATATTGTGGATGTCCGTCTATTAAAACCAGTACACCGGTAGTAGGGCTTCCTCCTATTCCTCTGATGGAGATCTGTCCTGCAGCATTGGTGGCAACTCCGAAACCCATGACACCTCTTTCGGTTACAAAGAGACCAGGTACTCTTCCGTTCAGTATTGGAAGGACATCTGACTCTACTGACTGAGATATCTGAAGGTTATTGACTACAGATACTGAAAGCGGAACATACCTCTTATTTACTTTCACTGTTGTTCCGGTAACTACCACTTCATTAAGGTTAATTGTGTCCTTAATGGCAGGAGCTTGCACCTTCTCCTGTGGGTAGACAACCGTACTTATTATTAGCGTTGTCAGAAAGGAGAATAGTCTTTTCATGGTTTGAAAGAGTTAAGTGTTACGAATAGATAAAATAGTATTACCAAATTGGTAAAAAAATTAATCGGCTTTGCTCATTATCAGTTTACCATGCTTTATTCCTTTAATACTGATAAGCTTATCAGATAATTCTGTAAGTCTGCTGGCAATACCTTTAACTGCCACGATTTCAAGACAGACATCATGATCGAGATGAAAATGTTGTGATGATAAAATAACGTCGAAGTAGTTATGCTGTGTATCATTTGACCTGTTAACAATATCTCTTTTATGATGGTCATATATCATCACAATAGCTCCGGCTACAATATTATTACATTGCCATTTTTTTTCAACAATATTCTTTTCAATAAGATGCCTTACCGCCTGTGATCTGTTTGCAAAATTGTTATCAGCAGCATACTGGTCAAGCTCTTCAAGCAACTCTTTTTCAAGACTGACACTGAAACGGGAAACTGCCATAGTATTACGAATTTATATAAAAGTAATAATATTTACATGAAATTCATATCAGGTGATAATATTTTATCCTTTTATTTCAACCTTTGAGAGGAGCAATTCTGCAATTTTTTCAAAGGACTCAACAACCAGTTTATTTGTCTGACTGAAGATGCTAAGACCTTTTTCTGCAGCCTCTCCAACTTCCATAACAAGTGGGATCTGACCCAGCAGAAAGGTATCATATTCAATTGCTAATTTATGACCGCCACCTTTCCCAAAAATGTAGTATTTTTCATCGGGATGCTTCTCCGGAGAAAACCATGACATGTTTTCGATTATGCCCAGGACAGGAACTTTCAGATCGGGATTTATGAACATTGAAGTAGCCTTCCTGGCATCATTGAGCGCTATTTCCTGAGGAGTAGTCACAATAATTGCTCCTGTCAGATTCAATTTCTGAAGAGTTGTCAACTGGATATCACCTGTCCCGGGAGGGAAGTCAATGATCATATAATCAATGTCGCCCCATTCTGTGTCTCCGAAAAGTTGAGTGACTGCGTTAGCCGCCATAGGTCCCCGCCATATTAACGATTGCTTACGTTCAATAAAAAAGCCGATTGACATGATCTTCACTCCATACTTATCAATAGGGAACATCAACTGTTTATCCCCAAATGCTGTAACATCAGGTTTGGCATTTTCTATACCGAACATTCTTGGTATTGATGGTCCATATATATCCGCATCAACCAACGCTGTTTTATAGCCGTCGCGTGCCAGGACAATCGCTAGATTTGCGGCAACCGTGGATTTGCCTACTCCTCCTTTACCTGATGCTATAACAATAATGTTTTTAACTCCCTCCATGAGGATTTTTTCGAATAATTGACTCATAATTTTGGGTTTAATATCTTAGTCCAGATTTCGTTAATTTTTTTACTTATATCATTTTCGCTATTATATTCAACAATGCTTTTCCCTTGCACCATGGCTTCAACTATCTCAGCATCAAAAACCAGTTCTCCGTTTACATCTATCCCGTTTTCTTTACACCACTTCCTGATTTTGGCAGTCATTATGGAATTTAGGTCAGCCTTATTGATAATTATTGAAGGTTTGATATTAAATTTGGTGACTATTTCAAGTGCTCGCTGCATGTCGTGAAGACCTGAGATTGTCGGTTCAGTGACAATTATTACTCTGTTCACTCCTGTGATGGTACTAATAACGGGGCATCCTATACCCGGAGGTCCGTCAAGAATAATGGTATCAATCCCTGTATCTTTTGATACCTGTTGTGCTTTATCGCGAACCATATTTACCAGCTTTCCTGAATTCTCTTCACCTGGGGCAAGGCGGCCATAAATCATTTTCCCATTGCGGAATGAACCTGAATACATTCTGCTTTTATCGTTTGGTATCATTTCGATGGCATTCTCAGGGCAAATGCGTGAGCAAAGAAAACAACCATCACATGAAATTTCCGATATAACAATTTTATCGTTCTTGAGGGATATAGCATCAAATCTGCAATAATCTTTACAGATCTGGCAGTTGGTGCATTTGGAGTAGTCAATAACAGCTTTGTGTCCGGCTATATAGACTTCTTCCTCTTCAACAGAGGGGTCAAAGATCAAATAAAGGTTGGCTGCATCTACATCACAGTCAGCAAGAACAACTTTCCCATTCAGCGTGGCAAATGCAGCGCTTATACTTGATTTCCCTGTTCCGCCTTTCCCGCTAATTACTGCTATTTCCATGATTCTCAAAAATATTTTCAAATACTGAAAGAAGTTGCCCTGAAAATTTTTCATTGGCATCAGATACCAGTTTGCCGTTAGAATAGAGTTTGGCAATTTCTTTGTTAAAAGGAATTTCTAGTAACAATAGGATCTTTTCCCGGGTCAGATATTCACTTACACTATCATTGCCAATACCTGCCCGGTTAATAATTACTCCGAAAGGTTTGTTTATTGTTCTAAGAGTTTCAACACTTTGTTTCAGATCGCTAAGTCCAAAAGGTGTAGGTTCTGTTACAAGTATAACATAATCAGAAGATGCAGCAGTTTGTACAAATGGGCATGAAGTTCCTGGAGGCGAATCCAGTATTGCAATATCTGATTGATTATCAATCTGTTTTATTGCAGTCTTTATTACTGTTACTGGCGACATGACTCCAATATTTATCCTGGCTTCAAGTAGAGAAAGCTTCCCATTAACAGAGAATGTTGTAACCTGGCCAAGTGAGACTGCTTTTTCCGTAATAGCTCCAAATTTGCATGCCACACTGCATGCACCACAACCATGGCACAGATCTTCTATCACCTTAATAATCTTCATCGGTGGCAGAATGAAGATAGCATTGTAGTTACAGTATTCATGGCATTTGCCGCAGAAAGTACAGATATCATTATTGATAACCGGCACCAGCTGAGTAACTTCAGTTTTACTGACTACTTCAGCTTTAAAGAATGCAACAGCGTTTGGAGCCTCAGCATCGCAATCAACCATTGTTACCCTGTAATTATTCTTTTGACAGGGTATAAAAAAGGTTTGTTGAAACAAAAGTTTTACCTGTTCCTCCTTTCCCACTGGCAACAGCAATTTTAATCATATTTGAGGCGGATTGATTCAGCGGTAAGTGTAGGTTTGATCGAATCCTGCAAGAATTTATTATTCCATGTTTTAAGTTTAGAGTGAGTAAGGTAATATTTTTGGGGAATTGGGTGAGTTCCTAAGATTACCTTCATTCCATATTTTTCAGGGATGAAATTCTTAAAGTGTTCCATATAAGGGCATGGGGGATACCCAACCAGGAATCCTGTTGCAAAATGAATATGAGTAACTCCGTTTTTCTTCATCTCTTCGGGGGCATATTCAATATTGCCTCCCGGGCAACCCCCACATGTAGTGAATGCTGCAATCTCGAGGTCCTTGTCTTTATAGATTGAGAATGCCCCTTCTCGATTGGCAGCCGCTCTGAAGCATTTACCTCCGGCACATGTTGAATACCTGTCACAAATGATTATACCTGCTTTAATTTTTTCCATAATTCAGTTATTTATCAATCAATTCTTTCAGGGTATCTGATATCCTTTTTGACGGGAAACATGCCTTTCCTGTGCTCTTTTTAACGCAGGCGACAGTAATCAGAGCTTCATTAATGATCTCCCCGTTCTTATTTAATACCTGATATTCAAAAAGCATCCTTGCCCCCTTAAATGATTTTATACGGGTGTTGATTATTATCTCGTGATCATAAAAAGTTGGTTTAATAAACTTCAGCGAAGCATTTATTACCGGCAAGATGATGCCCTCATTCTCTATTTCAAGGTAAGCTATTCCGATACTTCTGAAAAGTTCCCAGCGGGCCGTTTCATAGTATCTAAGGTAGTTTGAATGGTGCATAAATCCCATCTGGTCAGTATCGGAATACGAGATCCTGTGTTTTGTCTGAAATGTATTCATTATCTGTTTCTCAATTTACTATGAATTATTTCTGCTGCTTTAATTAAGGGATAGCCGGCAGGTGAAGCAGTAAGGCACGGGTGTGTCCCGATTTGTGATGTCATCAATGAATTGACCGACATCCTGTTCTGTATGGCAAGACCAATTACATTTGTGAGTTCCCCTGCACTTAATCCCCCAATGACTTCGCCTCCGATTATTATCCCGGATTGACGCGCTACGATTAGTTTTACAAGTTGTTTGTGTGCATCAGGCAGGTTTCCCGGGTGGCGGTCCATGCCTTCAAATGTTCCCGTTATTGATTCAATGCCTTCTTCCTTGGCTCTGGCTTCGGTAATTCCGGCTGTTCCAAAGCCGGTGTTTCCAAGCGCAGTCGAGTATATTGCAATTGTTCCGCTGAATGTTTTCACGACATTCAGGTTGAAGAGGTTCATTCCAGCAATTCTGGCTTCGGCACATGCTGTTGAAGCAAGCATTGTTGCAACCCTGCTGCGTGTTACAAAATCTCGTTTCTGGGCACAGTCGCCAACCGCAAAGATATCCTTAACATGAGTACGCATATATTCATCAACGGCAATAAAACCGCTTTCATCGACATATATTTCAGCCTTTCGCGCTAATTCGGTGTTTGGTTTATAACCTACGGTAAGAATTACTGCATCAACCTCCAAAATTTCTCCGTTTTCAAGTTCTACTGATTCAACTTTCTTTTCCCCAAGTATTTCTTTGATGCCATTTCCTGTTATTATTCTGACACCTCTCTGATTAAGTATTTCCGCTATCCTTTCAGATATTTCGACATCAAAAGCCAGGCTTAGGATTTCAGGTTGTTTTTCTACCAGGGTTACTTCATAACCATGTTTGAAGAGCTCATCAGAAAATTCAACGCCAATAAATCCTGCGCCTATTACAACTATTTTTTTAAGAGAAGCAATTTTGGTTTTCATTTCGTCGAGATAGGTTTTGTTTTTTGGAATCACAAAAACATTCTCTTTGTCACCACCGATGAGCCATTTTGGTTTAACAGGTCTGGATCCGGTCGCTATTACCAGTTTTTCATAATGAATTGTTTCTCCACTTGCCAATTTTGCCGTTTTGGCTTCTTTATCTATACTGATTACCTCATCAACAAGTGATTCAATGCCTGCTTTTTCAAGCATATTATCAACAGGCATGATATTTTGTGAACTATTGTCGAGAATTCCGAATATATATGGTATTCCACATGGAACCATCACCTCTTTTTGTTTCTTAACGAGTATAAAGTTTTTCTTTGGCCAGGAGGATTTTCCTGTAAGAGCAGCAACCATTCCGGCAGCACTTCCACCAATTACCAAGACATCTGTTGTTTTCATTATATGTAATTTTAACTAAATTTATATTATTGATTTATAGAAATTTATATGCATTTTAAAATCAATGGTTGTTCAGGTCTACCTAAGGTTTCTCTATTTAAACCTGCCATTATATCTGATCTAATAAATCACCTTCTCTATTTAATTATGTATAATTTCCCTGTTAATAGCTTTCTTTTTTAAATGTTTATCTGAGGCCCTGCCAGTTCTATTTAATCAGATTCTTTCAGTGTGGCAGATAACATTTCATAGATTTGTTCATATTATCTTCTTCCTTAATTCCCAGTGCATGTCTTCTGAGTACTGAAGAACCATATGAAATAATCAAATATGACGATGATATTGCCGGACATAGTATTTGTGTCCATTATATTTGGTTGACCTTATTAATCGTTGTTTGATCAGAGATTTAACTACAAGAAAATCAGCATTGTCTTTTTTTAAAAGGTGAATTAGCGAATCTTGTCTTAATGGATGAACTGCCGTTATGTTGAGTATATCATCATAAATATTACCTGTGAAACCCGTATTGCTACCTTCAAAACCTGTCAGAAATTCTGTATTTATATGATTACTGTTAAAAATCTGCCATGCTATATTAAGTATTTTAGATTCCGGAGGATTCACTGTTTCCTCTGATGGAGGCCTTGTTGGTATAGCCAGATAAGCTTTCTGTGGAGATATTCTTTTTATTAATCCTGATATATTTGTTAAATTATTAACAGTATCATTAATTCCTTCAATAAGCATGGTTTCTGTACATAATATACCACTGTACTCATCGGCAAAAAGATTGATATTCTCAATAGTCTTGTCGAAATCCAAGCCCGGATCAGGACGGTTGACTTTTTGCCATAAATCATTATTGCCGGCATCCACTTTAAGAGATACCCAGTCAGCTAGTTTAAGGTCATCTGTTAGCTGTCTGTTAAACAATAACGAGGCATTGGTTATTACTGCTATTGGAATTTCTAAACTCTTCAACAGTTCGATTGACTTTCCCAGATTTATATCGAGTGTTGGTTCTCCGTTTGAAACGAAAGTAAGATAATCGGGATAATTCTCCTTGTTGAGTTGTTTAAGATGCTGTTCAACTTTTTCATAAATATTTTCAGGCTGGAAAAAGGTTTCTCTGACAATACTTTTTCTTGTTGTAGTTCCAACCTGGCAATAAACACAACCATACGAACAGGTTTTTGGAGAAATAATATTATTTATTCCAAGGCTTCTACCCAGTCTTCTTGATGGTACAGGACCAAAACTTATCATTTAATTTACCTTTAATTCTTTAGCAGCTTTTTAATAGGAAGGATTGTAAACAACCTGACTGTCTTTTTCTGCATTCAGTAATTCAGCCATAACATTGCATTTCACCATTAAAAGGAAAAAAATCCTATTATCGTTCAATGGGAGTAAGCCTTCCAGATTACCCTGTCCCTTTGAAATGATCAGATCGGCTTTTTCAAAATACTGCTGAAATAGCTTTCCCGACTTATGAACAATTGTCGAAGGAGCATCATATTCGGTTGATATTACAGTTACAATTTTATTTAGTCCTACATATTCAGCATCTTCAATTGTGGCATCGTTTATAACCGGACCTCCCCTGACAACAAAAGTGAGATCATGATGCTTAATAGTTTCAATAAATAATTTGTCAAACACAATTTCTCCGGCATTATCTCCCAGATATAAGACATGTTTAGCATTCTTTAATTTTTGCTCCAGCTGTTTTGAATGATCAATTGCAAAATCAGCTGTAAGTGCTTTATCTATTGTTGCCTGTAAATTAAAATTGTCATTGGCTGCAAAATCAATTATGTTTCCTGCAATCGCAAGCCGTAATGCAGTATTAAAAGGATCACTTGATCGCTGAATCATTTTTTCCAAATCGGGAAACATACCCAGAGCCTGATCATTATTTTCCTTCTTTTCCTGCCTGTATGGATCAGGATTATTAGTATAGTTTCTTAGAATTGAGTGAAGCTCACGGGAAAATTCAGGTGATAAGAGCTCATCCCATTTATTATGGTAGAGATTGATCATATCAAAGGTGAAAGAATTTTTTGCTTCACTTGAAATATTAGCTTTTTCAATCAATCTATCAAATGCCTTAGTGAAGCAAAAGAAGCACCGGTAATCTGCTATCATTTATTTCCGATATTAATGGTCACAGTAATTTGCCCCGGCAGCAAGTGAATTATTTAGCAGGTCTTTTACCAGATCAACATGACTTTTTAACTGAGCTCCTACAAAGACATTTATTTTCTGCTTATTAAACAAGTCAATTGCTCTTTGTCCCATACCTCCGGCAATAACATCAGTTACTCCTTTTTCAGCCAACCATGCAGGAAGTAATCCGGGTTCATGAGGCGGTGGTGTCACTAAAGAAACTTCTGAAATTGAGTTCTCACTGGCATCGACTATAGCAAATTGCTGACAATGACCAAAATGTGAGCATAATATCCCGTTCTCAAGCGGGATGGCAATACGTTTTTTCATAATATTTTTTTGTGATGAATAATTTTATTTGGTTATTTTAGGATATATCAAAAGTCAATGGATTTCAACTATTAAGACATCCTATACATTAAAATCCCCCCTCATTCTGTTCATGCGGCCCATCCCGCGACCTGTCATAGGACCTTCCCCAGCCGGGCCTTTTTGATTAAACGGTGGCATAATAACCTCCAATTTTTCGATAATTGTTATTTCAAATTACTTTTTAAGCGTTTACCTTCTCCTTTTCCGCCTCCGGCTTTCCTTCTTTTTCCTTCTCCTTTGCCCAGCCGGTTCAGAAGATCTTCAGAGGAATGTTTCTTGCAATTCCCAAGTTGGCGTCCGGTTTTTGGACCTTTGCCATCCGGACCTGTTCCATTTAATTGTGCCATAGTATGCTTATTTTTTGTTTAACATTTCAATTATTTCACTTATCTTTTTTTCAGGTTCTTTAAGTACAATCATCTGTATCTTAAGTCTGTCAAGCAGTGATTTGATCTTAATACCAAATTCTCCCGATATAATTTTTTTTACATCTCGTGATGCTACCAGTTGCACAGCAGCAGGCCCGGCTCCTTCCTTTGAATCTTTTCCATGGTTGGGTATAAATTCCAATCCTGATGATTCCGAATCATAGATTACAAAATAAGCACAACGGCCAAAGCGTTGATCAAGTTTGCTCTCAAGAGTATTTCCGGTACTTGTTATTGCTGTTTTCATTTCAGATGATTTTATTATATTGAGTTGCTTTTTTTATAAGATGATAATTGCAAACGGGACATGCCTCTTTTTTGCAGGGGATCCCAAATCCATGAGGTTTCTCATATCCGCATTTGGGACAAACACAAACATCCTGGCACTGTTCAAAAGACTCCACTTCTTCATATTTGAAATTTTCGCATTTTGAAATGTCCTGACTGTTACAAAGAGGACAACATGTAATGGTATTCTCCTTGTCGGGATTATTGAAATAGCACCCGCAGGCTTTACACGAAAACCATTCACTGTCAAAATATATTTTTCCTCCTTCAATGACAATTTGCCGTCCCATTACCATTGCCTCAGCGATCTTCTGCCTGCCCCTGGCATAGATCCTTGTGAGGGTGGGTCTTGAAACATTCATTATTTCCGAGGCCTGGAAATGGTTCATCATCTCATAGTCACAGAGACGTATAGCCTCATATTCTTCATATTGAAGAAAAACAGAACCATGATTTTCCATATCCCCTTTCGGTCCATATGGCTTAAATCCCGAAATAATAGGGGGCTTGCTTATTTTTCTTAATCTTTTTGGGCGTGGCGACATGTATAATGATCAATAGTTCATTACAAAGATAATGAACATATGTTCAAAATGCAAATTGTATCCGGGATTATTTTGAAAATAATATGGATTGTGATCCTCCTTTGAATTACATATCTGATTCGAACCAGTTGTGGAGAAGGGTTTCTGACCCTTTGCTGTTTTTGTGATGAAATTCATTGGTATGCCTGTCATATAGGTAATCTTTTCCCCATTCAACAGCATTTTTAACAGTCACGTTTATTGCATTGATAATATAATGAAGTTCATCATTGGTCATGGTTGGATGCAGTGACAGTCTTATCCATCCGGGTTTTAGTGAGAGATCACCGGCATCAATCTTGTCTGTAATTTCTTTCGACATGCTCAGATCAACATCAAGTAAAAAATGACCATAAGTACCTGCACAGGAACAACCGCCTCTCAACTGGACTCCAAACTTGTCGTTAAGTAAAATTGTGAACAGGTTATGATGTACATTATCTATATAAAAGGAGAAAACACCGAGTCTGTCAGTAATATTCTGGGCCAGTAAATGAAGCTGGTCTATTTTTGATAATTCTCTGAAGGCAATGTCAACAAGTTCTTTCTCACGCTCCTTTATCTTGTCCACGCCCATCTTTTCTTTCAGTTTCATAACCAGGGCAGCTTTTATCCCCTGTAGAAATCCTGGTGTACCTCCATCTTCTTTTACTTCGATATCGGTAATATAGCTGTAACCTCCCCACCTGTTGGTCCATTTCACTGTTCCACCACCGGGATTGTCAGGAGTGATATTTTTATATAATTCTTTATTGAAGATAAGTACACCCGCACTACCAGGTCCTCCCAGGAATTTATGTGGTGAGAAGAATATTGCATCGAGCTGGGCCAGTTTATCAGCCGGATGCATATCAATATCAACATAAGGGGCTGATGCAGCAAAGTCAATAAAACAATACCCATTATTTTCGTGCATTATCCGGGCAAGTTCAGAGTAAGGTGGATAATAGCCTGTAACATTAGAACATGCAGAAAATGAGCCAATAAGCAGCGGGCGGTCTTTGTATTTAACGATCTCTTTTCTGAGAGTATCCGGATCGACAGTTAAGTCCTGTGCCGGCTCAAGCACTACAATCTCGGCAAGAGTTTCAAACCACGATGTATGATTTGAGTGATGTTCTGTATGCGTGATAAATACAACAGGTCGCTTATCATAGGGGACATCACTGCATTTAGCGAATTCGTTATGTGGATAAGCACAAAAATGAATGGCCCGTTCAGGTACCTTCAGGCCCAGGATCCTTTGAAGCTTTGCGATGGCACTGGTCATACCGGAACCTGTGAAAATGAGTACATCATTATCGTTTGCATTTACATGATGTTTCACTATTTTCTGTGCCCTGTGATAGGCATCTGTCATTGCTTTCCCGGTAGCTGATGATTCTGAATGTGTATTTCCGATCATAGGGCCTATCTCTTCAGAAATCCTCTTCTCAATAGGAGAGTAGAGTCTTCCGCTCGCAATCCAGTCAGCATATACAAGGGGCTTTTTTCCGAATGGGGTATCTATCTCACTGTTATTGCCAACAATATTATTTCTGAACCGGAGAAAATATTTTTCAAGCTCTGTCATATAAAAAAATTACGAAGTAAAAGTATCAATATTTTGAAAATTAACTTAAGTAACTGTTATTATTTAATATCTGAAGATGTCTTTAAAATAGTAAATTTGTTCCTGCAGATATTATTCGTTGAGAATCAACAGGAATACTGAATTTACTGAGATATGGCAGTTATAAAGAGAATATTCAGATGTTACATGCAATAAGAAATTGGTTCAACAAGAGGATACCGCAGAATTATATTCTGAATAAGCCTTATATAGGTGCAATTGTCTTTTTTGTAATCAGTTTTGGTTTCCTGATAATTTACAAACCTCTTGAAGCACGAGGTGCAAGATCATTTGGACTGGGGCTTACAATGGGTATATATGGTCTGGTTTTCTCTGCCGTTATTATTACTCTGGCAAAGCTGATAAAGAAGTTAGCTTATTTTTCGGATGAGAATGATTGGACGATCCTGAAAGAATTATTATCCATATTAATTATCCTGGCAGGAATGGGCATCGCAGTATATTTTGCAGGTTTCCTTATTGAGGTACATAGTAGCAGATGGAACTTTCGTACCTTTTCAGATTCATGTGAAAAAGCTTTTCTTATTGGAATAATCCCTTTTGGTTTTTTCACTCTGGTAAATTACCGTTATTTATTTTTCAGTGATGTTGTGCAAAGTTATTACAGATTGTCTAATGAATCTTCCGGAGATATACCTGAAGAGCCGATACACATTATATCACAGCTCAAAAAGGAAGAGGTTAGTTTCTATCCCAGTCAGTTGGTTTATGCTGAATCGGATGGCAATTATGTTGTTTTTCATCTTGAACAGGATGGCAAGCAACAGAAAAAAATTGTGCGCAATTCGATTAATAACATTGAACAGCAGTTATCTGTGATACCGTTTATATTCAGGATACACCGTGCCTATATAGTTAATCTGAAAAGGATTCAGTCAAAAAAAGGGAACACCCTTGGTTACAGGCTAAAAATGATCGGTTCTGATGATGAAATTCCAGTCTCACGACAAAATACCAGGAATTTTAATACAATAATCAGGCAAAGCCAATAGTCCGTCCATCACAGAAAATTACAATTCACACCATATTTTCCCCACATAATCCGGGTTGTTTTTCCATTTATAACAATTCCAAGCTGTGTATCCCATTAATTTGACTGACATTCTGATAATGTTTCACTTTGATGGCATAATCATTAAAACTTTTTTAAAAATGGAAACAGCAATCAAGTCATTATTAAAGAGAACAGCAGGGATTAAATTACTATTCCTGGCTCTTGCAATTTCATTTACAGGTGAAGTCTTTGCCCAGCACGGTCAATCTGTAAAAGGAACCCTTATTGATGCAAATACAAACCAGCCTGTACCTTATGCCAGTGCATCACTTATTAAAAAAACAGATCAGAAATTGCTCACAGGAACACTCAGTGACCTACAGGGACGGTTTATCATAGGAAATGTACCCGATGGGAGTTATAGCCTGATTATAAATTTCCTTGGTTACAAGCCATCTGTAGTAAGTCTTGATGTACTGAATAAGGATATCGATGCCGGTGTAATTTATATGCAGGATACTATTATGATAATAGGAGAAGCTACAGTAGTCGGAGAGAGGGTCAAAGCTAAATCAGAGGGCAACAAGACCACATTCTTTATGACCGAAAAAATCAAAGATGCTGCCGGTTCCGGTACAGATGTGCTGAAGTTTATTCCGGGGGTGCAGGTTGACCTTATGCAAAACATTTCTCTTGAGGGGAGTAAGAATATAATGATATATGTTGATGGTAAAGAGCGTGACAGGAATTATATAGGTCAATTATCACCCGATCAGATTGAAAAAGTCGAAATCGTAAGTGTGCCTACATCAAAGTACGATGGAAACGTAACGGGGGCAATAAACATCATATTGAAAAAAGACCGGGATTCGGGCCTTAGCGGCAAAGTTTTCGGAGAGCTCCCTCTTTCCGGTTCACTGATTTATATTTTCCCTACTTTAAGTCTGAACTATAACACTGAAAAGCTAAATCTATATGCTTCTTACAAAGGAGACCTTACATACCTGGATCTTCATGAAGAGACCCGTCGCAGTTATTGGAATGGGTCTGATACTACAATATATATCACTAACCAGTACTTAAGACAAAAGAACTGGAGTCACCGGTTTACTTACGGTCTGGATTATTCCTTCAATACAGGCGATATGATTGATTTTTACGCTTTTTGTAACCCTTATTCCCGTGAGCTGGACGGTAATACAAATCTCCTGGTCAGTGGCAGTAATAATGATGACTGGCAGGCAAGGAAGGAAGACAAGGATGCCAATATCAGCACTTTTTATTCATTATTCTATAAGCATCCCTTTGAAAAGACCGGACATGAAATATCTGTTGAAATAAACAACTATAATCTGAAAGCAAAAAACATTACTGAATATATTTATGACGGAACAGAATATTCCGGCACTTCCCTTATAAATTCCACAAGACCAAGGCAAAATGCCATATCTTTCAAAATAGATTATTCTCTTCCTATAGTAAATAGCCTGAGCCTGAGTACAGGTATCAAAGGTAACTTCCAAATAATGAGGGATGATTATTCAAAGGATTTCAGATATAATGAAAGAATCATGGCATCCTATGGTACAATTTCCTGGAAGCAGGCCATGTTTGAATTGACCAGTGGCCTCCGTGTCGAAAGATCTTTATCGGAAATGGCAGATGAAGCAGGAGATCCCGTTACATCATTTCTGCCAAATGCTTCATTCAGGTATAAAATATCGTCACATCAGAACATCCAACTTTCCTGTAACCGCACCATAAGAAGGCCTAACCTTTACCAGCTTAATCCGGTTGTATCATCATCGGATCCTTATACAATAGCAGAGGGGAATCCTTTATTAAAACAGGAAATTTCAGACAATATCGATCTGGAATACTCACTTCAGTTAAAAAGCAATTATCTGGCTTCACGACTGTTTTGGAGCAAGACAACAAATTTAATAGATAACCTGACCTTTATAAATAATTCCGGCCTTTTTGAGACACTGACCGGTAACCTTGGAACAATAAGCGGGTACGGGATTCAATTTACGGGATCATTCAGGATTGGGAATATAACATTAAATCCTTTTTTGAAATTGTACGATCTGAAAACCGCCTCTAATACATTTGCTGAACAATATAAGGTATATGACAGGAATAATCTGGTTTATGAAACAAGTCTATCAGCAATAATGGCACTTAAAAAAGGCTTTACTTTTTCGCTGGTATTTCAATATAACAGTCCAAAAAATAACATTCAGGATAATTCGTTCTGTGACCCTCTTTATTTCCTTTCAATAGACAAGACAATCAAACAAAGAATAAAGGTGGGAATAGGGAGCGGATTGCCATTTACAAGGTCTTTTATTTACCAGGGATCAGATTTAATTTCGCCTGATTTTTCCAGCTATTATAAGGGATCTGTCAGGATTCCGGCTGTTCCCGTATGGTTCAGGTTAAGTTATCAGTTTAACACAGGTAAGGTAAGGGAGAGATCAGCTCGTACCCGGGAAGAGGTAAATGAAATACCTAAAAAAGGATTTTAAGATTGGTTTGATTGAATAATCTTTGAATGCAATTTCATGCAATGATTTTTATAAATTAGCATCTTCATATGAGGCCTGTAAAAAAGTTGACATAATGAAAATACTATTATCTTTAATTATCTCTTGTATATCCACTCTGGCAATATCGGGTCAGGGGGCTGCAGTAAATCTAGAAGTAACCGCATTAGTGCAAGATAAGTTTGTCCCGCTATATCCTTCAGCGACCAGGATTGAAGGTTACCTGGGCGACAAGATCAACCTTGTCATTGAAAAGCGGATTAAAGCACAGGATCAGGATTATCTCGTGGAACCTTTCCGTCATAAAGAGGAGACACACCTCTGGCAGACCGAGTTCTGGGGTAAATGGATATTATCAGCTATTGCTGCATACCAGTATGATCACGACCCGGCCTTGTCTCAGATTATAAAAAATGCAGTCAGCGGATTATTATCAACTCAGATGGCTGATGGTTATATTGGTAATTATTCCGATAGTTCACAATTGCAGCAATGGGATATATGGGGACAGAAGTACACTCTTCTGGGATTGCTTGCTTACTATGATATGACCGGGGATAAGTCAGCACTTAATGGAGCCTGCCACCTGGCTGACCATCTTCTTACACTTGTAGGTCCCGGTAAGGTGAATATAGTCAGAACGGGTAATTACCGCGGCATGCCAAGCAGTTCAATACTTGAGCCTATGATATCTCTGTACAGGCATACAGCTGATAAGCGTTACCTGGCTTTTGCAAAGTATATAGTGGATCAGTGGGAGACACCTAATGGTCCACAGCTTATTGGCAAGGCTCTTAAAGGTATCCCGGTTGCAGAGAGATTCGCTCACCCTGATGTATGGTGGTCCTATGATAATGGTCAGAAAGCATACGAAATGATGTCATGTTATGAAGGACTACTGGATCTCTACCGGATCACCGGAGAGACCTCATATCTGAAGGCAGTTGAGATGGCAGTAAACAATATCATAGAAACCGAGATTAACATAGCCGGTTCAGGAACCTCATTCGAATGCTTTTATGGCGGTGCCAGGTACCAGGCCAGACCTGCATATCATACGATGGAGACCTGTGTTACAATGACATGGATGAAGCTGTGTTTTAACCTTTTAAGACTGACAGGAAACTCATTGTATGCTGACCAGATAGAAAAATCAACATACAATGCACTAATGGCATCTCTTAAAAATGATGGATCCCAAATTGCCAAATACAGTCCGTTGGGAGGACTAAGACATGCAGGTGAGGAACAATGCGGTATGCATATCAATTGCTGCAATGCCAATGGTCCCAGGGCTTTTACAATGCTGCCAGGGTTCGCCGTAATGACGGCACCAGGGGAAATATTTATTAATCTGTATGGAAATATTGAATCGGTAATACCGCGAAGTAACAAAAACAAGATAGTCATAAGGCAGTTATCCGGGTACCCTGTAAGCGGTAAATGTGAATTTGTTATCGATCCCGGTACAGAGGGGATTTTTACTATCGGTTTCAGGATCCCATCATGGAGTGAAAATAGCTTTTTGATAGTTAACGGTGATACCGTCACCGGTGTTAACCCGGGGCAGTACAAAGCGATTAAACGATTGTGGAAGAAAGACGACAGAGTAACATTGGAATTGGATTTGCGAGCCAGACTATTTCAGCTTGATGGTAAGCAGTCGATAATAAGAGGACCTGTTGTGCTGGCCCGTGATACAAGATTTGGTGATGGTTCCGTTACTGAATGTGCAGTGATAAAAGCAAATAATGGAGTAATTGACCTGCGTCCTTCTCCCAATAAGCCTTCATCTGTATGGATGTCATTTACTGCACCCCTGGTACTGGGAACCGACCTGGAAGGGGAATTTCGTAATGCCAGACAGATTAACTTTTGTGATTTTGCATCAGCAGGAAATACATGGGGCGAGGATTCAAGGTATGCCGTTTGGATACCAAGGACACTTAATGTAATGGATGCTGATTATAGGGGTTATTAATGGCTCAACGGCGCATAGTACTTATATGTACTACTCCTTGAAATGTTATGAAAGGATGTATTAATTGCAAGACTGCAAGATTGCAAGACTGCATGATCGCAGGACAAATAAAGCTACTTGATCTTATAATGATCCTGTAATATAAGCCTAAACCATTTACCTGGCAGGATTCGTTTTAAAACTATTGCCAGTTTTTGTTCAAATGAAGAAACAACATACCTTTGATTAGGATTCTTGTTTTCAACAATCTTAACAATTTTTTTTGCAAGGATAACTGGTTTCCATCCGTTAGCTTCATCTTTCTCAATTACAGCCAGAGTCTTTAAAAATTGTTTGTGGTATGGATCATTCTCATTCGTCTGAGCCAGGAAATTCCTTCGGTTGGCCGAATTGCTGGTATGAAAATCACCCGGATTGACAAGAATAACTCTTATGTTAAACTGTCTGACCTCCATTCGCAAGGCTTCACTAAACCCCTCAATGGCAAATTTGCCTGCAGAGTAGAATGCCTGAAAAGGTAAGCCCATTAAACCTCCTATTGAGCTCAGGTTAATAATTTTACCCCCACCCTGTTTTCTCATAAGCGGTAAAACTTCTCGTGTAAGGTGGACCATGCCAATGAAATTTGTATCCATTTGAAGTTCAATATTTTCAAGCGGGGATGTTTCAATCGGTCCACCGGTATGCATACCGGCATTGTTGATAAGAACATCTATCTGTCCCTCTTTTTCCATCACCGTACTCACAGCCTTTGTTACCGAATCGGGATCCATCAGGTCGAGTCTTAGACCATTTACCGAAGGATCAATTTCCACATCCCTCCTGACAGTACCATAGACTGTGTGGCCCTTTTCAGCAAGAAGTGTAGCGGTTTGCTTTCCAAATCCTGAAGAGATACCTGTAATCAGAATGACTTTCTTCATATATGAACTTCAAATGGTTATACTTAGTTTCACATTAACTTAAGACACCATG
>CAWJLF010000012.1:0-303036 GCA_963843635.1 uncultured Bacteroidales bacterium
TGGAATGTTTTTTATCATAGCATTAGTAAATGGAGTGTTAACATCACGTGTACGTCGTCAGGAGAGATTGACCGGGGTCCGGGAAGAACGTACTAATGCACTTTACCAGCTTACAAAAGAATTGGCTAATGCAAGGGATATGAATGATTTGATTGAAATAGCAGTGAAAGATATAAAGAAACATCTTGGACTTGATGTCATTTTTATATTGCAGGATGGCATTAATAATCTGTCGGAGTATTCACTGCACAATGCAATAAAAAAACTATCAGATAGTGAAATCAGTGTCGCTGAATGGGTATTTCGCCATTCCCGTAAAGCAGGGAAATATACTGATACGCTTCCTTCCAATAAATTTACTTTTTATCCTCTCACCGGTAACAGCATAAAACCAGGAGTAATAGCCGTAATACATTCTGGCCCCCTTCAAGGTGAAATGGATGAGTTTTGGGATACATTTCTTACCCAGATTTCTAATGCGGTTGAACGGGAGTTCCTGGATGATCTTGCCAGTAAAGCACGATTTCTTGATGAATCGGATAAACTTTATAAAACACTTTTTAATTCAATTTCACATGAACTCCGGATTCCTGTTGCAACAATTATGGGGGCTTCCGACTCCCTTCTTTCTTCACAGCATTCTCTTGAAATCCGTAATGAATTGTCTCATGAAATATTCAAGGCATCACAAAGACTAAATCGCCTTATCGAGAATCTCCTTAGTATGTCCCGGCTCGAAAGTGGAAGGATAACTCCACGATTTGATTGGTGCGATATTCATGATCTGATAAATAAGGTTTCTGAAAATCTTCATGATGAACTCGTCCAATTTAAGCTTCATGTAGTTATTTCTGAAGATATGCCATTTGTAAAGATCGATTTTGGATTAATGGAACAGGTACTTCATAACCTTATTTATAATGCTACCCAGTATGCACCACCTACGACAAATATCAGGGTTAAAGCATTCTATGACAACGGAATGATTACCTTACAGGTAATGGATCGGGGACCTGGTTTCCCAAGGAAAGAAATATCACTTGTATTTAATAAGTTTTACAGACTGGAAGGATCAAAAGCAGGTGGGACAGGGTTGGGTTTATCAATCGCAAGAGGTTTCGTAGAAGCACATAAAGGCACAATAATTGTTGAAAACAGGAAAAACGGCGGGGCAATATTCACGATTAAGCTACCAACAGAAATATTAAAGGAAGATTTTAAGAAATAATTGATAATAATTTATGAATCTATCAGATACAATATTAATTATTGATGATGAAGTGCAAATAAGACGTTTGCTTGGGATCACACTCTCTTCGAATGGATATAAGATTTTTGAAGCTTCATCAGGGAAGGGATGGATTAGTTGCTGCTGCAACATATAATCCTGCTGTCATAATCCTTGATTTGGGACTGCCTGACATGGATGGGATGGAGATACTTGAAAAACTAAGAGAATGGTATTTACGGCCTATTATTATTCTTTCGGTAAGAAATTCGGAAGAAGAGATAATCCATGCACTGGATAACGGGGCTAACGATTATCTTACGAAACCCTTTCGCACAGGAGAATTACTGGCTCGTATCCGTGTCGCAATCCGTCAAATTCATAACAACTCAGATAATCCGATATTAGAGTTTGGTTCTTTATCAATTGATTTATCTAACCACATTGTACGTAAAAAGAATGAAATAGTAAAACTTACAACTACCGAATATTCTCTTCTGACTTTACTAGCTAAAAATGAAGGCCGGGTATTAACTCATCAATATATACTAAAAGAAGTTTGGGGTATGGGATATGTTGAACAAACTCAATACTTGCGGGTATTCATTGCTCAGTTACGCAAAAAAGTTGAGGATAATCCTTCAACCCCAAAATTATTGAATACTGAATCAGGCATAGGCTATAGATTTGGTAGTTGATAGCACCTTTTAATTACCATTTAAACTCCTTAATTGTCATATGAATTTTGCGAGTATATTGTCAAGTTACTCAAATTACAACTCATATTAATATCTTGAAAAATCAATTTTAGGAATTTTCATGTTCCCTGTTGATCTATTCAAATACATTAGCGGTTCCGTCCCTTCGTATTCTAAGACAAATCCAGAAAAAAATAGTTACATAGACCAAACCGTCCCTGCCACTCGGCGAGACAGGTGCTGGATAGATGATAATAAATGCTTTTTTTATATAAAATAGTTATTTTCTATTAAATAGTCGAGCATCCTTAATAGTATTTGGGGTATTTTATATGCATTGACGGGTATAAACTATAATATACCAAAATTGAAAAACTGTCGGGAACATTCCGAATTGGATTTAAGTATAAGTTTTTAAAATTTTGGAAAAAATTTTCAGATAGACATTTTGGCCATCAAGTTTTATTTTCTAGGAATATTTTTGGTTTGAATGAATAACATGGGTTATCAGCCGACCTGTATTTTCTTTTTTATTGCTTAAAAAGAAATATTGCTGCGACTTTTCCCATGTAGTACCCCGGCCAATAAGCATCCCCTTCTCCGGCCCTGGGGGGAAGAAGGTACTTTTTCACTCCCCCCAGCCTGTTTTAACTTTTAGAAGTATTTATGTTAAAAAACCAGACATAAATGAATGACATAATGAAAAACATATTGAAAAAGACGCCCCCACGTATCCCAGATTTATTTAGGGAACTAGGTGACGATGCGTTCTTCATCAAATCCGATTGTGTTTTAACAAAAAACCAAATTCTGGTAAAGAATAGGATTTACGAAGTACTTGATTTTCTCGATAATGCTAAAATACGCCTCAACCACTTTAAACTCTTGCATGCATACCTAAAAGGTTTTGATGCTTACATCGTTGGAATTGACATTGTCACAGGTGAAATTATATACCGACACCATCGACTTGATACTGAAGTATCAGTATGCGATTGGGTTATCATAGATTTGGATTTCTTCGAGAAAGAAGTGAATGAAAACGTAATAAGATTTTCCTTTAACAGGAAGCAATCAATTAATGACACTATCCATGAATAATATCAACGAATTAATTAACAATATGTCGGATGCTCCTGATAAGTATCATCACCTGAAAATATTCTTACATCGGGAACATATAAATTTAGCACCAGAGCAGTATCTTATGATTGCGTGTGAAGATCTTCTGGATATAATGTTTCAGGATGGGAAAACCATTCGTAGCCGGGATGATTTACTGGAATTTAAATTTTAAATCTACTATGTAAATGAATCAAAATGATTATAGCAGTTTAAATAAATTGGAGTACTTCTGCCCCAATATCGTGAGACTTGATTTACCATTTATTTTAACGAAAAATAAAATGCTGGTTTCTAATATGCCTTACCTTAAACTTGAAGGAACGCATATTGATGCTGTTAGGCTTATCAATGTCTGGGATGAAGATGGATATGTTTATTTGAAAATCAAGAACCTTAAAACTGGGCAGGTTAATACCATTTCATGGTTGCTTGAATACAAAGGAGATTTTTGGCTATGGTCATTGGCCTCACTATCTTACTTTATATAGACTTTGGATGATGAATCTATTTTAAAACCTATTTTTAGCTGGTTGCCGGCACCAAAAAACTAACTCCTTTTTAAAAGTCATTATGCCATCATAAATTTCTATTCGTTTTATTTGCCAGTGCATAATCGGTCTCTGACCTTGTAGACAAAATTTGGAGAGCATTCGACGATTCGGCTTATTTTTCTTATACCTATATTTAATTCTAACATCTCCTTGACCTTTTTTACTTTTGGTTTGGTAATAAATTCGTTTAAGGTTTCGGTACTTCCTAATTGGCGTCCCTTGTATTTGCCGAGGACTTTCGCTCTTTCAATTCCGGACATTGTTTTTTCTCGGTTCTGATGATAAAAAAACTCTGAAAGGGAGGATAAAATGTTTATTAGCAGACCTGTCATGGGGGTCTGGTTTCCATTAGTATCTAAGGTGGTTATCCCTTCATTTAAAGAGGTTATAGGAACTTTATATTTCAGGCTAATCTCGGAAATAATTTCCAACATATTTTGAGTCGAACGGCCCAAACGATCTAACCTAAGAACGGTGACAGAGCTTATCTTTCCCTTATAAATGTCATCAAGCAGTTTTTTTCCAGCTGGTCTATCTTGAAATGATATTCTACCGCTAATTCCTTTGTCTTCATAAACTACCCATCCATCTTCGATTCTATCGACTTGTGTGCCTATGTTCTGAAGATAATGACTTGTTCGCATATAGTATGCTGTAACTCCCATAAGTGTATCTATTTTAGGTTCATAAAATAATAACGTGTAATTGCAATAGATAAAATATTAATCCATTTAATACCAGTATATTATGCATTTTACTTTGTTCTCATTTAGAGTAGACTCTATTTTTGACACAAAACATTAATTACTTATCACATTTCTTGCCCTCAGCATTGAAGTGAATATTACTAATTCAAATTGATACAATAAAATTTATATTTTTCAGAATAAAAGACCAGCCAGGATGGAACGTGTAAAAGGTGTATCCTTTGTACTGTATCATCGATCACTTCTAAAACAATCAAAAACCTTGATTGACAAGGGCCAGTAGTGCTGAAAGATAACTGAATGAATAAAGGTCTGTTCTCCATGTTGCAAAAATACATATATTTATATGTAATACGAAATTATTACATATAATGTTATGTATTTTCTTAATTTTATATCAAAAAAAATAACATGAAACCGAAGAAGGTACCAGAATCCTATTTGGAGGTTAATCAGAAATTAGTGCAAATAGGCGAAAAGGTTCGAAAACTAAGAAAAGGAAAGAGTCCTAACTATGAAGTTTTTGCGCTAGAGAAAAACATCAATAAAATAACATTAAACAGGATAGAACGAGGGGAGAGCGTCTCTACAAAATTATTTATAAATGTTTTGTTAAAACTTGAAATCTCATCTCTTGAAGATTTTTTTAGAGGATTATAACTTGAATCATAATTACATCTTGCTTTAGAATCATATACCCGTACAAATAATGAATATTGATATATAATAATTGATCAGATTGGCATATCCAGACTCCGAAACAATTAAAGTTCTGTCTAAGCACAATTTAAATATTCACTTTATAGCGTTGGCTAAACCATTTCCAAAATATAATTCCAGAACTAAATAAATCCACAAATTCAGAATTTCTGCATAATGCAGCGAAAAACTGGCTGTAGGGGGCACATTTTAAGGCAATACCTCTTAAAAATCTCATTGTCCAGCGTTCAATAGTGCACTATTTCAAGTTATTGGTATGGTTATCTGTACCATTAATTACCCAATACTATGGCATTATTTAGTATTTAACATATTATTATGGTAATAGTTAACCAACATTTTATTGTGTCTGTATTTATTATGAAATCCTATTCCTGCCAATCATGAAGAAAGCAATAATAGATACCAATAGAAATTCAATCTCCGACGAACATTTACAGGAATTGCAGAAGATTGGCCATATAATCCGGGAACTCAGATTCAATTTTGGATTACTGACTCAAAAAGAACTGGCTGAAAAAAGTGGCGTCCATTTTAATACAATCCAGGTAATTGAAAATGGTGAGAAGAATTACAATATTCTTAGCCTCATGAAGGTAATTGCATTTTTTGACTATGAACTTTCAACCTTTATCAAGGAGTTCATTTAGGCAACTCCAGGGCGAAATAGTTCTCATTCAGATGGGAATTAATGATTCATAACTTTTATCAGGTTTGAAGTTAAAGATTCAATACCAGTGTTAGATAGCCTTGCTATTTTCATTTGATACATCATCACTACTCCCTATCTCTGACTTGGTGTTAATGACTTTTAAAACCTCGTCCTTATATTCTGAATTGACCACTTTATTGGATATGATTAACTTAAAGGCAGTATGAACCTCGGATAGATTAATTGATATTGGTTGTTTAAGATTTAAATTTAAGTCCTGCACATCTGAGGAGTTAGTTGCCCTTAATAAGAAAAAATAAAGGACTTGATCAAATCGAGTAATAGAATTTAATTTTGTATCCTGATATTGAACTCTATATTTTTCGTAGGTTCCGATTAATAAATTGACATTATCACCAAAAAAATACTTTGAGGGTGATTTTAAATAATCATTAATTTCGTTTTGAATATCAACAACAGAAAAAGAAGAAAAAACCTCTTTTTGTTTTTCTTCTTTTCTTTCTTCTTTTAATTCTTGTTGTTTCTTATTGTTATTAGGGGATTCTCCCATTAAATTAGTAGTTGAATTACCGCTGGCTAATGGTAATTGAACAGGTATATTGGAGGTATGACTACTATTAGTTGAATTACCATTAGTCGGATTACTATTAGTCGGATTACTATTAGTAGTATTTCCATCAGTGTATTCACTATTGGTTGAATAACTATTAGTTGAATTACCTACAATCCAGTCTTTAATTTCATTCACTTGGGTCAACTTAATTAACTCATTCATATTTAAACTAAATGTTCTATCGGTCACCGGAACGATTAATTTCATGTCCTGGAATTTCCTTATGGCCTTTTTCACTGTCCGATGGTCTGATCCAACAGATTTTTCAATACGGTAGTGCGTGACTCTGAATGATTCAGCATTTGAAATTAGATATACGAGTATTAATTTCTCTGTTGCAGTCAGGTTAATATCAAAAAGTTGATTAGGTATTTGAGTAAAATTTGTCTTCAACTCAAGTTTTTTAAAATAAAAATAGTTGCCTCTGCTTTTCATAATTCTATTCATTAGTTTTATAAATATTATTTTTTTAAATAATCGGATTCAAGAATATAATTTGTATTGTGAGTTGAATTATACAAAGGCAGGAGTAGAAATTTTATCATTGCCCTGTCGAATTCCCGGCCAAATGGCATATCAACAAAAATTTTGTCAAATTTTTCTTCCCAATCATAGTCACGATCATTAGTGCGATAATAGCTGCCATTTAATTTATATAGAGTTTGAAGCAATAAATCTTGAATGCAAATATTATATTGCAATGCTCCATTCTTATGAATCCAGCCCATTTCTCCCCTCCAATTCGTAATTCCTTCTGCCTTCTTAAAATCTTCTAATTCTTTTACCATTCGATCATTATGTTTGTCATACAAGGCCTTCTGATGGTCCATCTCGAATTTTAAGAAGTGCGTTATTGATAACATTACAATCAGAGCTTGTTCAATGTCCAGATTAATTTTTCCAGCATAGTATCTCTGAATTGCGAGGTCTGAAATATGATCTATCCTTCCTTTAGATAATATCTGATTATTAGTAATATCTGTACCTTTAAGGAATTCAACTTCTGTCGAACCGTCACAATATCCTAATGCCTTACCGGTGTTCTGAAAATACTGAATTATGTCCAGAACAAACATTGAATACATACTGGATCCCAGATATATTGCTCTGTCAATATTGGAAGTTTCTTTTTCAAGTCCAACTTTATAAAAACAATACTGTTCATAGTCATTTACCATAATAAGAAATTGATTTTCTCCATCATTCCAATGAACTAATAAACGAAAAGCTGTTTCGTCCATTGGCTTATTCAACAATTCTATCACCTCCAAGATGTCAGAAACATAAACATCAACATCCTTAGATTTCAATGAGGAATAATACTCCAAATCTTGAGCTACTAAGAATTCCCATTCACCTTCATCAATAGTGTCAGGTTCTTCAACTTTCATAAACTCAAAATCCTCATTTAAACCTTTGATTCTAAAATATTCGTTGATATCATCTCCCGCATCAAAAAATCCGGAGCCAATTATATTATGGTTATCATCTATGATTAAGTGAAATCTATCCATTATAGTAGCTTCTTTTATCACTTCTTCAAATGTTAACTGAGAATTACAAAAATGAAATTCTTGGCTAACATCGTCAGGATTAATAGTATCTATTCCTTCTATTATATGATAAATAGGCCATTCAGTTTCGCTAAAAATTTCACCCGTAAACGGATTAAATCCATTTTTTAATAAGTACCATTCATAATCTGACGCAAATCTGTAGTCATAACACTCATAAGGATCAGCAAAATATATATTTGGATATAGCGTTGATTCTCCAAAAAGGTATATGAATTCTTCCTCAGCCAGATCTTCGATTCCTTCTGACACCTTGTAATCATCGATTATTTGACCCATTGCTTCCCATTCAACAATTATTTGCTTCATTTCCTTTATTGTATAATTATACGGTTCTGTAATTTTCATAATTTTAATTTTTAGTAATTTTATTATCTGGAATAAACTCCCATGTTGTTTCTTCATCTGTTTCATCAATACCATATATGTCCTTTGAGTACATCCTGGTCCCTTCCTTAACGATCCTTACAATGCTTTTACAAGGATTATAAGCGCTTTTTAGATAGGGTAATACTGCACCACAATTCTCCAAAGTTGTATTTTGGGCAATTGCATATAGTTCATCAAGCGTCCAATGCTCGGTCAGTATTTCACGCATTACTGCGCAATTGTTGAGTTCAAACACACTTCCGATGAAGGAGATTTTAATTGATTCCAGCAATTTTGGTCGATAACCAATCATGCTTATTTTTTGCTCAGCTTTATTCATTAGTTTATTGTTTTGCAATTCATCTAATTTTTCTAGCTTTTATGTTGGCCAGATTGGAAAAAACCGGAATACTCTCCATCATATGGTCTTCTACTTATAAATTTCAATGTTGTTGTAGATTCATCAATTCCATAAGTGAACACTTCTTTATTTTCATCTGATATTAATAGCATATTGACCATATTGCTTTCTGCTGGAAAAGCCAACAAAAAAGCGAGAGTCTGAGGTTCTTGACATTTGGTTTCAATCTTTCGTTTTAAACCATCCTTATCCATCCATTCTTCATCAGGGATCCAACGCAAACTAACTTGTTCCTTAGTATTACTAAGAAAATACAGAATCGGAACCATATACTGAAATTCTACAAATGCGTGGCACAGACTATCACGAACCGTTTCTTGGAATTTATTGATTGCTTGTTCCTTTTCACTCTTTGTCATAGTTTTAACAGTATTGAATGGATTATAAAACCTTCCTTCATACTTATTCTTGATATCAACAAGCTCAAGTTTGCCATTATGATTTGGCCTGTGTAAATGAAACTCCTCAATATTATCACGAGTAGAATAAAGCAGGAAAACGATGGTCTCTCTATCTTCTGATTCAGAGGGACGTTTATTCTCGTTCTTTGCAGTTTGAGAAGTCCAAGCCTCACATGTAAAAATGCTTGCAATAACTTTTGGATTCTTGCATATTCTTCGCATCATAGAATCAAAAGCATCCTTACTTTCAAGTCCGGAAAAAGATGTTGCAATCGATTTTGTAGTCCCATCATCAAATAGAATTGCGAATGTTGGGGGGAAGCTGCCATGTTTTTCGAATGTTTCGATAACATCATTAGTTTGTTGTTGTAAAAATTCTTCTTTTGTCATTTTATATGTATTTAATTATTAATATTTTGAAAGAATCCTGAGAACCTACCTCTGAATATTGCTCCGGGTAGATCAGTATCATATAACCCAACTACTTTTTTCTGATCACAATCCACATTATAGACTGTAACATCGTCTCCTTCTATGCTTGAGACTACTATCATAAGTCCGTCTCCGATTTTTATACCATTGGGATTTTTAATATTAATTTCCATAATAACTGCAACGGCCTTAATATTTGGATCTTTACACTTTTCTTTTATGAAATCGGCTAAAGAATCCATACCTGGATTAGTTTCATTTTTGGTTAGCGGAGCAACTAATCCTATAATGCTATCATTCTGTGTCAAGAAAAACGCTGTTCGAACAAATTGCCCATCTATCTCAAATGCTGGGACCATAGTTTCAATTAGTTGATTTTTGAATTTTTTTATTTCTGGTTTCATTTTATCTTCTTTTTTGTTAATAAATACATAAAACTCATGCAATGCAACGCAAAGATAATGAGTTATATACACGATTATTGACCGACATTTGATATGTCGGTTTAAGTGTCGTTAAATAAGAATTATGGGAATAAGGAATCTACTTGAGAATAGGAAACAATAACAAATAAAAATCAAAAAATCATTTTATTGTATTGTCGTCTAAATTTTGCCAGGACTCTTTAAGTATATTATCAATAGTCTCTTTCACTTTTCGACTGAGGTTATAATCATACCGGTATTTACTAGGAGTAAAAAGAGAACCTTCGGTATTATTATAAAAGAGATTTATAGCGATTTCATAATTAGAGGGAGATTTGGTGCGAGTTAAAAAAGTGCCCGAGAGACGATTGATTAAATATGCTAGGCTATTATAAGATTTCCCTGTCCAAATAATAGGTTTTGGCGATGAACCTGGTCTTTCATCAGTATACTTTATGAATAGTTTTTTCAGGTCAGGTAAAGTGCAATTGATAAATCCATTCTTCTTTAGTTCTGAATGAAGTCTCGAAATAAAATGGTGACTGAATTTCAAATGTTGCTCTTTTATAATGAAGTAGAATACTTCTTTTGATTTTGTTAATAGTATTCTATTGTCAGTATGATCTAGATCCCGGTTTATCTTTGCAATTGGCAACACCTGTCCAGAAATGAAAGAAATCAAATCTTCAATAAATAATAATTGAATTCTCGACATCTGATAGAAAAAACGATATGCATGGCGAGTAGTCTTTTCATCATTTTTGATTCGAGCTAATTTATTAGGATTTGGAATCACATATCCATGGGACAGAATATCCCATTCTGTTCGCAAAGGTGATTCTACAAACTTAGTACGTACTTTATTTAACTTTATGAGCAGCCAATTTAAAGTCGATTCAATATACTTAAACGTCTCTGGACTTTCTGAATTCTTCTCCACAAACTCCTTTATGTATTCTTTATATTTCTTAACCTCATCTTGAATACGTCCATAATAATGATCAACACTAATATCGAAAGGTATTCCCAGATAGGATGTTTCCTCAATTGGATTGATCTTTAATATAGGGTTTTCGTCAAGTTTGAAAAGGAAATGATCAAGTACCTTTTCTATGCTATTATCATACTGAACGATATAATTCATTTATTAGAGATATTGTTTAATAATCTATAGTGTCTTAATTATAAAACAGATATATCAATTTCTTTAGCCATCTCCCTGATACAAACAAACACCATTCGCCCACTTCATTTGCTCAATGGTATTGCATTCAACCTCAAAAATTTTGGGAGTTGAGACAAGTATACTTGTGCATTTGGCCCGGCTGGTCGCCACATTCATCCGGTTTGGATTATAAAGGAAACTCATGCCCCTGGGAGCATCCTCTGAGGATGAACTTGTCATTGAATAAATAACAATTGGTGCTTCCTGTCCCTGGAATTTATCAACCGTGCCTACTGAGAATCCAGATAATGCCTCCTGCAATGCGCTTACCTGTGCATTATATGGAGCGATGATTAATATGTCATTTGGTTGAAGTGCCCTTGATAATCCGTCTCGGTCTATCCAATTTATTTCTGCTGACATGAGATGATGAACGATTTTCACAATTGCCTCAACTTCCTCTCTGGATTGACTCTGATTGCCAAAATGATCAACTGGCACATGAAAAAGACCACTGCCGGCAAAAGGTGTGTTCCCTTCCAGCCTTTGATTTTCAAGTCCCTCCCTTGAACGCAATCTGTCTTCATAATACAGTTTAGAGGTAAATTGAGTTATTATGCGGGTGCAGTCTCCATGTGATACCCAGGAATAATCCCATGTCTTCAGGCATTGTCTTGTTTCCATCAAGTATGTGTTCAAGAGCGGATATATCAGCGCCCTCTGGATGGGCACCCTCTTTGGGGTTGTTCCAGTTGCTGAGGATCACCCAATAAAATGATATTTCTGGCTGCCCTGGAAATGGTCAGAACATTGGTTAAAGACATCTGCCCAGCCTCATCAACAAAAAGATAATCCAGTGTTTCTTCAAATATATCATCCGCCCAAAGCCAGGCAGTACCACCTACTACTATGCCCTGATTTAATGCTGTCATACAAGCAACTTTATCCTTCAGATTAAGTTCCATCTCCGAGATCCGTTTTTGCCTTATGTCCGATTTTTACATTGATTCCTTTTTCTTTCCCCCGTTCGACCGCTTTATCCAGTAAATTTCGAATTACCTTATGACTAACTGCTGTTACACCTATTCTCTTCCCTCTTTTCACAAGTTCTGCAATTATACTTCCTCCCAAATGTGTTTTCCCGGTACCAGGAGGACCCTGAACAGGTAAGATCCCATTATCCAGATTAAGTGCAATTCTCAAGGCAGTTTCTTCAATTGTCTCTCCATTCTGAACACCAAATGTCCCAACGGATGATAATCGTGGTGGGTGTTTTAAAAGCAAATCCCTGCCAGCTCTGTATGGGCCATTGCCATCTATACCCATTGGAAATAATAGATTCAATTAATTTGTGAAAAGAAGGTACTAATGCAATGTTTGACACTATATCCTTAATAAACACAGCATATGGATGAATATCAGCCGTTTTACCGGTTTTCTTTATATCCACCGTTCTGTTTTCAAGTGAAAAATCATGGATGGTTCCTATTTTCTCTCCATGTGGTTCATAGACCTCATTCCCTGAATCCATAGAAATTTCCTGTGGAGGATAAGCATATCTGTCTATTGGAACTCTTTTTGATTCTGGGAGTGTAAATTGAAATCTAAGTCCTGCAATTCCTTTTCTTTCCTCCATCATTTCGTTGGGTTCCAATTCCCGCAGTCTGAAGAATTCCCACCAGGCACTTCGCATTTCTCTGCGATAAAATTCAACCTGGTGAGCTAACAACCACTTTGCCTGCTCTTCATTTCCCCAATCACCTGGATCATCCGGCAGATCACTTACTAAACTATCATATAAGGCCCGTGCATGCGCTTCCCCTTCTGCAATAGACTCCCCAGCTTCACCAGAGGAGTCTTCTAACCTTGATAAATCTACTCCTTTAGCTATTTGTTCCTGGTAAATGAATTCTATCCATTTATGCAAAGCAAGCGTGGCGAGACAATCATCTTTATTGTAAGCTTCAATCAATTCAAAATCAGAATCAGAAAACGATGAAAAATCATCAAAATCAAGTGCGATTGACATTCTTCTCCTGGCATCACTGGCAAGCCTCAAATCAGCTTTGCGTGAATAATCAGTGAACTTCTCGATTTCTTTTAAAGAATAACTTTCAACACTGGCAATGAGCGTTTCTTTTATAACAGAAAACAGATCAATAAATCGGTCTGAACGCAATAGTTGATCTACTTCTTGTTCAAATATTGCACTTCGGGATGCTAACTTTTTAATTGCAGTAGGTTCATAGGGAGCATAATGATAAATATGCATTTCCGGAAAGATCTTCCAACGTTTCAGAATGAATGACATAAATTCTGAGAACATATTCTTTTCTTCCATCCTGTTTTTTGCCCAGTATACTTTATATTCAATTTCATTGCTTTCATTTAAAAAAGCAACGCCAAACAAATACTCAATTCCACCCTCCTCGTAAAAGTGATCACCTTCAATATCAAAATACAGGTCCCCTTTTGATGGTTCCGGTAGTCTGTTCAATCCTCTTAAAGGTTCAACAGGAAGTAATTCATGAAGCATTTTCTTCTCATTTCTGCCTTTTAACTGGATCTTTGCTTGTTGATGAATCTTTTTATACGTTTCTTCATTACCCTGTTCCGGAACTTTACGGAATGGTTCTGGCTCCTGGGCATATGTCTCAAGGGTGGAGATACCTTGATGTTCAAGCTCCTTCATCTGATGGGATCTGACACCTGCAATCAAGCACAGGTGATCATCCACATGCCATTTCGCATTGCATTCTTTCCACCATCTGCACGTATCACATTTTGCTACTGGTAAAGGATATGTTGCCACTGGTTCAGCCAAAATGACCTGGTGAAACCTGTTCTTTACAAATCTATAATAGGCCTCGAACTCAGGGTATCGGAACATATCTTTTGGAAAATCAATTCCTGGTTTTACAACATACATGTATTCAGGAATTCTTCCCTGAATCTCACCAAGAAATTCAGAATACAGGCACAGCTGAAGCACTGTTCCGGCTTTTGTTTCCCTGGCAAGCTTTGTATCTTCGACTTCATAATACCACTCGCCAAGTTTGCTTTCTCCAGAAACTTTTCTCAGGATATCGGCAATACCTACCCATCCATCTTTTTCAAATCTGGCCTGGGTGATAATATCATATCCTTTCAAGATTGCAGCCTTTGTATCATTAATAGAATGTCCTTCTAATTCACATACATTTAATCCCTGGGATTTTAAATGTGCAACATATGCTTGTTCATGTTCAATTCCTTTTTGCTGAATTAATACTAAGGCCGGATTAATCCAATCTGGCGGATTTATTTCCCCAAGAACGGTTTTCCGGTCTAATTCATGTTAAATGTTTGCATCCCAAATAATTTATAAGATCGGATGCTGAAAATTGTATTGATTGGCCGTTTTTTCTCATTAGTATAACACTAATTTATCAGAATAAAATATTCTATTCTGATAAGCTTTTCATTAACAGTGATATAGAAAATATTCATAAAATATTAAACTTACATTTTTGCTTTTTTAGCTGTCCATAACTGATTCGGCCAGTCGTAAATAAGCTGCTATAATGAACCTCTTTACTATCGCTTGACAATACCCTGCAAATGCCTGAATGGTCAATACCTATATATCTGCCATCAGGATTCAGGTATATTGAAAGGATTTGATCAGAGAGTCTAACAACTGCCAGAGGATTGAAGAACATATCATTATATGCCGCTGAAAGAGATCTTAGATATTTATCAAATCCTTTGTCAGGCTCCCTTATATAATGCAGGAAATTCAAAGCAGCGAGTTCCGCCTTATCTCTCACTACCTGATGTCCGGATCTGTATTGAATCAGATAGATATAGAACCAAAAATGATACCCGACCTTTGGAAAGAATTCATCAAATTTTTGCTTTTGATAATCATTTTCCTGGTATTTAATGATCGGTATTTTTATCAGTAGTTTGTTAAAAGTATGCAGTATCTCCAGTATCTTAAATGTATATAAGTGCTCCAATTCCTTTAAATGGGAACTCGGATTATCATCCTTTTCAAATTCGTAGTCCTTAAAATTACAGACGACTGTTAAAATGTGCGTCACTAAAAGGAAATTTCCTAAATCCAGTTCATTTATCTGGTGGTTTGTTTTGTAACATATCTTGTTTATTTGGGCAATGTAATTATCAGCAAGTTTGGTGACACTATTTATCATTCTCCTGAAATGGTCAACATTCCTGATGACAACTTTATCCTGATCCTGGTCCGCTTCCTTCCTTTCTCTGCTGCGTTCTGCGCTTCCTTCTTCTTCCTCGTCCATCAATTCTTCATCCACGTTGGTATGTTTCTCCTGAAACAACCTTGAAATGGTTTCCCATAACTGTATTGAAGAGTGACCTCTTACAATTGTTTCTGATTTCTTATGATCCTTTGCTGCTTCTACTGCTTCATCATATGTCATTTCTGCTGCAGAAACCTCATCATCATCTACATTTTTACCAGAGGATTTTCCCCTCATAGATCTAATGATAGAGGATGTCTCCCGACTTTTGTTCAAATCATTAATGAATTCAATAATCTCAAATTCATTTATTGTGCCTCCTTCGAGTGATGTTAATACCTGCCGGATAGTCCTGTTTCCTTTAGACGGATCAGTGTGTATGAGTTTATCAATTAAATTGATGAGCTGTTTATTTGATATCTCATCACCTGATTCAGACTCGAACACGACGTATGAAGGATTATTGTTAAGTACTTTTTCAGGAAGACATAATACTGATGAATTCGTATCTGTAGCTTCAAATACTTCACTTAGTAGTCCATTCCCATTGCTGTCATAAATGCATAATTGGTGAACCAATTCGGATGAAGCTTGATATTCTATCCGCAAGCGCCTTCCTCTTAAATCGGCACAGTGGATCCGTGCTTTCTTCGGATGAATAGTTCTATCCGGATTAGTAATCGATGAATCATCACGTACTAATTTCTCAACAGAAATTAATTGTTTTTTTCCGGAAATCCCAAGTTCCTCGATCAATCCTTTCTTTGTAGTCTTATAAAGAGCACAAAACTCTTCATTCAAAGATCCAATGGTTTCGCTCCCTAATCCTGCGAGAGTTGCATTGGCACTACCGATAATGCAATATTCATGTTCACCTGATTTAAAATGGAAGATCTTGCTGTGCAATTTTCTGTAGTAATCTTCTGAGCTGGAAATGGATTGTTTCCCTCTTTTTGTTTCTTCCCAATTGTAAAAATCAATTTTCTGATGATGTGCCATTTTATTGGGAGGCAATCCATATTTGGATGGAAGGTAAATATCGACCTTGGCTCTATTAAACTGATACATAAGGTTTAGCAATGTAGCGCCATCCTCATCAAAATATGGACTAACAACAGTAATATGTGTTACTTCATTTGGTGGAATAAGCCTTGCTATTTGTTCAAATATGGTTGTTTGATCATTATATAGCAAAGCAACTTCAAATTCCTGATCAAGTCGATAGAATTCATGTTTGGATTGTATCTTATTTCCAAACAAGCTACAAGTTTTAGGGAGGACTTTGAATAACCTGTCCTTACTATACCCTTCAATTTGGTTTGCAAGAGTGAGTAGATAATTCCAGGCTTCAAGAATCAGTGGCAATTGAACCTGGTTTTCTTTGTCAGCATAAAATCCGGTGAAGAGCTCATGATTTTTTCCGTGACCTCCCGCAGTTATATTGCCTGAACCAAAAAATAGAAGTAACTGATCATCTCCAATCAGAAAGTTTAATTTCGGGTGAAAAGCTCCCCTCGACTCAATTCCTGATACAGAATATGACTGGCTAAGGTATTTTAAGTTCCCGGATGCAACTCCTAATTCATTGTCAAGCATTCTTTGGTCCACCAGTATCATAATACTTGACACCCATTTCTGTCGGAGAGTTCTCAACACCTGGTTTTCGAAATGGTGAAAATTGAAAGAGAAACTAGTCAGAACTGCAGAATGAAATTTATTCCTTCCGCCCTGGATCTCCTGATATAGTTTCTTTTCAATCATAATACGGCAATTTCTTCAATAAGCTCATTACCTAAGTCTGTTATCTGGCCAGAACCGCTAATGAAACCCAGGTCTGTAAGAAAATTTTGTAATGTCCGTAACCGGGGATTCGTAAATCGTGGATCCATGGTCTGTATATGGCCGATAATTCCATCTTCTATTACAATTTTCACCAGATTAGATTCACCATTCCCCATTTTTCTGTAGGCTGTGGCAATGTGATCGTTGATGATTCTCTTTGTCAAGAGCTTAGTAAAATCTTTCAATGATAGTTCTATATTACTATCAAAATAGGTTTCGAGGTATTCGCTTATGTGTCCTTTCTGGAAGACCAAATAATATTTGTTCTCGAAATCCTTAATTCTACCCCGAAATTCTATTACCAGATTGTAGATCTCCAGCAAAAGACCTAAAGCGAATCCCATTGCACTGATAGCTTGCCTGGGAGATTTAGTAAGCTCCTCCAGTTGACTTAATGCTCCAGGGAGATTGGGTACAGGCAACAAATTAGTAATTTCTTTTAAAATCTGATGCTCATTAATCTTGTTGTGTAAAACGTGCAATTCCCTATTTGTTGAATTCGCAATATCAGATATGTATATATGAACCGGAAGACTTTTACCCTCAAGTTCTATTAGCATTCCCCAAAATAGCGTCTCAATGCAATAATGGATGGCCTCGTTAATGTAATAGTAGTACCACCCGAATGAAGTATCAGAGGTCAATGCACCAGTATACACTTTTTGAAATTGCTGCTCAGGAAACCATTCTATACCCGGTTCTGAAATATTTTTAAGAAAAAGACTTATGGTATCTTTCCTGTTTGATGGGACTTTGTTATCTGATGTTCTGGTCTTTTGTCCATCGTTCTCAAGCAGCAGTGACTTATAGAACTCCCATTCAGATGAATCTTGATGAATATTATTGATAGCAAAGTCATCCAGCAGTTCAAGATCTCTTTGGTTTAGATTACCACTTCTTAATACCTCAAGAAAAGTTTGTCGTGCCTGGCTATTGATATTATTATCAAAGATCTTAGCCATCTTAATTCCCTTTTCACGTACTAAGAAGAACTTAGTGCTTGTCTCTATCAGTTCAAGTGCAATGAGTGATCCTGCATAATATTGACCCAGCGCTCCTGAAGTATAATCCCAATATACTGACCCCTTTTTTGTGCTTTTCAACTTGTCAGCACCTTCAGAAATATTGTAAGATCCCTTTCCCCTGAATTCCTGGAGTTTCTTATCTGCAAAATCACGACCTACAATGCTGGTGACTTCCGGATCCTTAGCAAGCATCAGGAAGGCAATGGTCAATTCTGCTCTTCGGATGAAATTGTAATGATGCTGAAGGGTTTTCTTTTCAGCATCTATCTGCAGTTTATCATACTCCTTTAACAACCAACAATAAAGTCCATAATAGCGTATTCTTAGTGTCAGATTGGTCATTCCAGGCAATAAAGCAGCATAAAGTGAGATTGAACTATTTTGAATTCCAAGAGGATCCCGGCCAGTCATAAAGCCACTGTTCTCTGCCCAGAAGGGTTGTTTGTATGATTCAGTATCGTACATAATCAACTTTTTCTATATGTGTATCAATCAAGAAGCTACTAAGTGATTTTGCCATTTTTGGTAAAAACTATCAACACTTTCTAGTAATGCGCTCTTCCAAAATAACCATGCAATAACAGTACCCATTAGTAATACTCCTTAATATACGCATATGCTCTATCAAACAATATCTGATCCTTATGCAGCTTATATTTCAATAAAGCTTTTCTCAGTGATTTTTGTACTTCTCTTTCGCCAGAGATAGTTTTTTGCCAACCAGGGAAACGTACAACTCTTACAATGGCATCTATATCGGTAACTATTCGTTCAACAACAGCAGGTGTATGATCAGTCTTCAATTCTAAAAATAACTCAGTTAAAGCTGCCTTTGGGTTACTCTCATTTAATATTACCTCCAATTCCTTCTCTGCCTGAACAGTTTCTTTGGCTAACTTGCACAACTCCTTAACAAACTCAATTGAAGTGATCAATCCTTTTTCGGCTTTGTCTCGAAGTTCCTCAAGACGTTCACTTAATTTTTTAAACCTTGGATCAATAGCATGCTTTTTGAACCTGTGGATCAAAATCTTCTCAAGTTTTTTAGCATTTTTTGGATCCGGATTATTAAAAATTTCTTCCACTACATCAGCATCCAGAACAAACTCCTCCAGGTCATGCACGTCGCCTACATGGATGTTTTCATGAATTAATTTTGTTGTTTGTGCCCCTAATGAAAACCATAATATCTTACCTATATTATCAGAAGCTGGTTTGACTGATTCATAAACCTGTGAGAGCCACTTGTAATCTTCATTGTATATGTTAAGTATATTATCTGGCGACAAGGACTCCCATAACGTCGAGAGGTATTTAAAATCTTCTGCAAATGCATCTTTCTTTTCGTTTGTTGCGATTGCATTCTGAGCTGCTTCCAGGCCTTCAAACCCAACTAATGTTCTATCCACTCCTTCGAAATGACTTAAGGCATCTGCCATTGCCTCAGGTAGCTTTCCTCTAAGTTCAGACAAGTTAGAAATGACTTGTTTGATACTCTCTTCATCATATTGAAGAGCTTTAGCTGCATCATCAAAAACACCAAAATAATCGACAATTCTACCAAACGATTTTTCGGGATATAACCTATTGGTTCTGCAAATGGCTTGCAATAGAGTATGGTCCTTTAAGGATTTATCCAGGTACATGGTTTGCAAAATTGGGGAATCAAATCCGGTCAATAATTTTGCCGTTACTATTAAAAACTTTAAATCAGATAGCTTATCATTAAACTCATCGACAATTTTTTCCTGACTACCTTTATCCATACCCCATTTTTGCTTAAACTCAAGTTCATCATTGGCTGAAGTTGAAATAACAACTGCACTGGCTTCAGGCGGAAACAATTTGTCCAATTCTTCCTTATATTGAACACAGGCATGCCGATCCGGAGTAACAATCATAGCTTTGAATCCATGCGGTTCTACCTTTTCTGTAAAATGAGTAGCAATGTCTTTCACAATCTTAGAGACCCTTTCAGGAGCCTTCAAAAACGCAGCCATTTTTGCTGATCTCCTATTAAGTGCATCGGCTTCTTCATCGGTTAGAGCAGCATTTTCTTTAAATTCTGAAAATGCCTTATCCATTGATTCTTTATCCACGTGAACATCTAATAGACGTGGTTCAAAGTGTAACGGTAAGGTGGCGTTATCGCGTATAGATTCCTGAAAGGTATATCGAGAGAGGTAGTTATTCTCATCTTCTTCAGACCCAAATGCCCAAAATGTATTTTTATCAGCTTTGTTAACAGGGGTTCCTGTTAAACCGAATAAGAATGCATTTGGCAGAGCAGCTCGCATTTGCCTACCTAAATCTCCCTCCTGAGTCCTATGTGCCTCATCAACAAGTACTATTATATTGTCTCGTAAATTCATATTAGGTTTTGCATCCCTGAATTTATGAATCATTGATATAATAATCTTTCGGGTATCACGCTCCAGCAGAGCTTGTAATTCACTAATACTATCGGTGGTTTCCACATTTGGTACATCGGCAGCATTGAAGGTTCCGCTTATCTGGGTATCAAGGTCGGTACGGTCTACAAGTACAATAACAGTTGGACTTCTAAGTTCGGGTGATTTTCGCATTTTTTGGGCAGCAAAAACCATCAATAATGATTTACCAGATCCCTGGAAATGCCATATTAATCCCTTTTTCAAGCGACCTTCTTTAACACGTTCCACAATTTTATTTGCTCCTTCGTATTGCTGAAACCGACAAATGATCTTCATCCTCTGCTTCTTTTTATTTGAAGAATAAAGTGAGAAGTTCTGAAGAATATCCAGCAACCGTGCTGGGCTTAACAGGTCGGAAAGTTCCTTCCCAATTTCACCCAGACCAAGTCTTTTTGCTAGTGCATCATCATCATTTTCCAAACGCCAAGGAGACCAGAATTCCAGTGGGGATCGAACTGAACCATAGTATAGTTCTTTTCCTTCTGTAGAAAAAGACAGAATATTGGGAACAAACAATTGAGGTATACTGTTTTCGTAAATATCATGAATTTCATGGGCGCCATCCAGCCAGCTGACCGAAGGACGAATGGGTGTTTTAGCTTCTCCGATTACAACCGGAATTCCGTTAATCAATAGTACGATATCAGGAATTTTGGTTTCACGGTGGTGAATTCGGAATTGATTGGTGACTACAAAGTGGTTGTTCGACAAATTATCAAAATCAATCAAACGAACTGGTACATGACGGTTGTTCTCACCAAAAGGCATGGTTTTCTCGTCTGTCATCCATTTAAAGAACTCTTCATTGGCTTTTACCAAACCCACCTGATTGACCGCAATTAGTACTGCTCTTAATTTATAAATGACCTCATCGGCCAGGGCAGGGTTTTGGTTAATTTCAGGATTGAGGCGAATAAGGGCAGCCTTTATATCTGATTCTACCAATACTTCATTAACTCCTCTTTGAATGTCATTGGCGGATTTATACTCCCATGCAGCTCCATATCCTATCTTGGATTCCTGCACTCCATTGGCATTCAGATTGACCCCACTCAGATGGTGGATTATGTAATGCTCTACGCTATTGAGTTCGTTGAATGCCATGGCTAAAAGATTTGGTTGATGAGGGATTTTTGGAGTGCTTTTGAACAGGAGATTTTTGATTGATTAAGACTTTTAGTATTCAACATAAGTTTCAAAATCGAACTTATTTCTTTTTGATGATTTAGGCTTTGTGGAACAGGGACTTTAATTTTTCTTAAAGTGTCTAGCGAAACCTCCTTAAATGTACTCCCTTGTGAAACAGCTAAAATTTTACCTAAAACTGGTTTTGTTTCTAAAGCATATTTTACAAATAGGTTATCATAATCTTTTCTTAATGAAATTCTTGCAACTCCTCTTGCCATATTTGTTCTATTAAAGTCACTTGGAACGATAGCTGTATCTCCTAAATTCCCTCGCAGTGAAAAAATAATATCACCAGGCACTACTTCTGATCTTGAATAACTTTTAGCAATCTCATTTGAAGTTTTAGATAAATTCCTAACAATTTCATTATCCTTGATATCAGAACTTTGAATGTAAGGCACACCGTTATATACTTCTGGACCAGGCTGAACAATACCATATGTGATCAAATTCCTTACGAGATCTAGAAGTGTTTTTTTTGCAAATCCCCCGTCCGAAATTAAATTTTCTCTTCTAGTTAGATACGCAATTTGAATTTTTCTCAACACCTCCCTCTCACTCTCAATCACTTCATCAATTGCCCAGAGGAGTTCGGCTAGTCGGGATTGTTGTTCTTTTGGGGGGAGAAGAAATTCGTATTTGGCAATATCTTTCCAATTGATATAGGGATTAACCGAACCTTTTGAATTTCGAATCGAGTTTTCAGTAAATCCTTCTGACATCATTATGAAAGGAAGCAATCTTTTATCTATGCGTTTCTCATTGGCCTTAACAACAAAAGTTGTATTTGATGTTATACCAGAAAAGGGAGCAATTACAACTTTCCTCAAATATGTTCTTCGCGAGCCATACAGAATATCCCCTTCTTCAAATTTTCGAATGAATGCAGGCCCAAGATATTCATCAGTTAATTCTCCCCATTCCCGCAAATGAAGATCCTCTGACCCCATGTGTTCACCTTTAACATAGCGTGTTAAGTCTGTATTATCTCGATCTACAGATTTTTTTTGTTGTATAGCTACATCACCCAATTTAATTAAGTTCCACTTACTTTTATCTAATTGTAGCTCACCTACTATTTGTTCCAACATTTCTTCCATCTATTACATTAATTCGAATAGGTCATTCATTGATTCTTTCAACTTATCTCCACTTTGGTTCCATTCATTATAGGCTTTTGCAAATGATAAATCAGCATTTGAATTCTCTCTTTTGACATAAAGATTAATATTCATATTACCATTCTGCGACAATATTTCAGAAATGGAAGCCACTTTTGCGTAATGTGGAATGTCCTTATATTCCATAAAGGCCTTATAGAATTTATTGATATGCTCTTGAGTTAAATATGCTAATCCCTTATTATCAATCACATCATCTTTGCCATTAATAAACAGAACCTTTCCCTTACGTTCCGATGACTTATTCATATTCCCAACCAATATCATTGCTTCCATTGGAGAATTGTAAAATAGGCTTGCACCTAACCCAATTACTGCTTCTACATGATCTTCTTCAACCATTTTTTTCCGCATTTCTGCCTCCATTTCCCTAAATAGAATACCATGTGGCCAAAGGATAGCATACCTTCCATTTTTATCAACTAAACTTTTATGTATATGTTGTTGAAATGCATAATCGGCACAACCTTGCGGTGGTGTTCCCCAGAGGTTACGACCGTAAGGGTCGTTAGTGAACGATTTTTGGTCCCAGGCTTTAATGGAGTAAGGCGGATTTGCCAGAATGACATTGAATTTTTTGAGTTCATCATTTTCCAAAAAGGCCGGATTGGACAAGGTATCGCCCCGCACAATACTGAACTCTTCAATGCCGTGCATGAACATATTCATTCGTGCAATGGCGGAGGTAATTAGGTTAATCTCTTGCCCGTACAATTTGAGGGTTCGGTATTCCTTGCCTTCTTCCTTTAAATGTAAGGCACAATTCAATAACAGTCCGCCCGAACCACAAGTGGGATCATATACTGATTCTCCAGGTTGCGGGTTCGCAATCAGGGTCATGAGCTTTACAACAGTGCGGTTGGTGTAAAACTCAGCTGCGGTATGTCCGCTATCGTCGGCAAATTCTTTTATGAGGTACTCATAGGCATTACCCAATTGATCATCAGGTACATTTGTATGATCTAACTTTTGCTGTGAGTAATGTTCAATAAGATTAATGAGCGTTTCATCACTCAGGCGGTTTTTGTTGGTCCAGCTGGCATCTCCAAAGATTCCGTGTAAAGTATCGGGGTTCTCCTTTTCAATAGCTCTCATGGCATTTTGCAAAGCCACACCCACATTTATGGTTGTTTCTCTTACATCTTTCCAATGTGCTCCCTCTGGCACTTGAAAATGGTGGTTCTCGGCAAAGGCAGCATATTCCAGATCACCATCACTCTCTGCCAGTGCCCGTTCAAATTCTTCGTCATACACATCACAGATACGCTTGAAGAATAATAGCGGGAAAATATACTGTTTGTAATCACCAGCATCAATAGTGCCACGCAGTTGGGTAGCCGCACCCCAAAGGTATTTTTCGAGTTGTTGTTGGGTCATGCGATAAAATCTTTTAAAATAGTTTTAAACTTTTCTTCCGCCTTCAGGTATTCATGCCAGGCAGTTTTTAGATCAGACCAAGCTTCCTCCACTGAAGGCAGACTGTCTTTAATGACCTTTTCGACATACAATGGAATGTTCAGATTGTAATCATTTTCCTTTAAATCTTCCTCCGAAGCTACTTTTGCGTAGTTTTCTACATTTTCATAGGACTTATACCATTTGAAAATCTGATTTACATGCTCAGGTTCGAGGTAGTTTTGCGCTTTTCCCACGCGTACCTGATCGTAGGCATCAATAAATAGCACTTTCCCTTTTTTAGATTCTTCTTTGTTTTGTCTGAATACCATAACACAAGTGGCCAGTTGTGTCCCGTAAAAGACATTAGGACCCAACCCAATGACCGTCTCTAACATATCTTGTTTGAGCAAGGCTTCACGGATCTTCCCTTCAGCACCTTTGCGGAACAAAGCTCCATGGGGAAGCACTACAGTCATGCGACCTGTGCTGTTCATCGATTTAATCATGTGTTGCACCCAGGCCATGTCTCCATTACCTTGTGGGGGCACTCCGGCTATATTTCGTCCAAAAGGATCGTTTGCCCAATTTTCCGCACCCCATTCTTTAAGCGAGAACGGAGGATTGGCAATAACACAATCAAAGGTTTTCAATCCGTCTGCTTCAAAGAAAGCCGGATTGCGAAGTGTGTCTCCACGATGAATCTGGAAATCTTCTATCCCATGCAGAAACATATTCATACGAGCAATAGAACTGGAAGTCAGATTTTTCTCCTGCCCGAACAATTTAAGGGTTCTATAATCTTCATTATTCTCTTTCAAGTGATTAACAGATTCCAAGAGCATTCCTCCGGTGCCACAAGCCGGATCGTAAATTGTTTCCCCTTCGTGAGGATCGAGAATCAACCCCAGAAGGTGAACAACTGAACGAGGGGTGTAAAATTCACCTGCCTTTTTGTTGGTCAAGTCGGCAAAATGCTTTATGAGATACTCGTATGAATTTCCAAGCAAATCAGAATCTACATTGCTGTTACATAAATCGTATTGAGAAAAGTGCTCAATCAGATCAATCAATAAACGATCAGACAGTTTATTCTTATTGCTCCATTGTGCATCACCAAAGATACCATACAGGAATTGCTGGTTGGCCTGCTCAATTCCTCTCAGTGCTTTCTCAATTGCCAATCCAACATTTGATGTAGTTTCCCTAACATTTTTCCAATGGCAACCTTCGGGTATTATAAAACGGTGGAATTCCGGAAGATTTGCATAGTCTTTGTCTCCTTCAGATTCTTCAAGTGCATTTTTAAACTCTTCATCGTAAACATCGGAGATTCTTTTAAAGAATAAAAGCGGGAAAATGTAGACTTTAAAATCAGACGCATCAACAGGTCCTTTTAAAATCCATGCTGCTTTCGAGAGGTATTGCTCGAGCTGGGAGAGGGTTATGGTATTTTTAGTCATATTTCTTTACTAATTGCCTTAATATGAGTTTTCATTCCATCAGAACTTGGTTCTGTAATCACTTTAATGTGGTCGTTTTCAGATAAACTGTTATCGCAAACCATTTTTGGGGGGATGCTTATCGTAATAGAAGCATTTTCAGGCTGAAAGGTACCCCATCCATTTTCTGCAATACGAATCACAGATCCTTTGATCCAATCACCGCTGATCAATTTACTCTTCCATCTTGACTTGTTTAATTCTTTATCAATATTGTTGTTCATATAGTCTTTAAACCATAGCAGCAAGTCAAACAAAAGATACACACAGCTTCTGTATAAATAATCGGACTGGGCACCTTTTAGGTATTGATCTACCCTTAATTTGAGTTCGCCATCACCATGAGATGCATCTTGGATGATGTTGAGTATGCGGTAAATATTTTCGCCAATCAAAGGTGGAATAACCTCTGATTGATGTTCATAATCTGAATGTTTATTCGAAAGGAAAAGGCTTGAACCATTAATCCATCCCTTGCTTGATAAAACTGCATCAGGAATTGTTCCAACGTCTCCTAATCTTGTGAAGATGCGTTCAATGATTTTTCTAATGGGATTGAGCATATCTTCAGTATTGGATAGCCTTTCCACATTCTCGATATGTCTGATTAAGGAAAACAATCTAGAATAATTTGCAGAACCTAAAAAGCTATCTGAACACACTTCCAACAGGTCTTTGTACTTGTGTTTCAACTGTACATTAGGTTGTTGATTAGCAGCGACTTTCATCTCCTCAAAAAGCCTAACAACATCTAGTGGATTGGTTTTGTCGAAGCATTTTGCCTTGTTAGCTTTAAGAAAAGAATTCTCACTTTTGGTAAACTTATCTTTGCCGGACAAGACAAACCATGGAAAAACTTTCCTGCTCTTGAGTTCGTTGATTTTGGCGATAGCCATTCCTATTCCTGATTCATCCTCAGTGCCAATTTCCTGTCCTTTTTTCTCAAAGAATAATCCATCTAATAAGATAACATCATACTGTTCAAGATTCTTTTCGAGCGCATCAAATCCTTCTTCAAAGGATGGATATCCATCCAGCACTAAGTCTTCATTGTCAGCCTCAATTGAGAATTGTATCATTTCTGCATCCTTATATTGATCATCTATCCAGAGTACTTTATACATAGCTTATCTTGTTAAAGGAATTAAAAAAGAGTAGGTCGTTGTGAATTCAGTAGTAATATCATCAATAATTAATTCCAAAGTGCTTTTACCTTCATTATGATACTTGATGATTTCATTGAGATCAAAACCTCCTTGTCCAGTATTGCCAGTTTCTCCGGCAAAGGAATTCCTTCTTGTAAATTTTTCTATAGAGTAATTTGCAGGAAAAGGTTTTCCGTTATTGGCTACTTCCACTTTAATAAAAGTATCGAATCTACTAACGGTATCATTAGATTTGGCTTTAACACTAGGGGCAACGTACAAGCTCACTCTAAACTCAAGTTTGTACTTTTTTGAGTGATCAGTAAACGCATGCATATACGCATTCTCTACAATGGCGTTCATGGCGATTTCAAGTAATTCAGTATTTGCTTTCAGAGCAACTTTATTATTTAGCTGGATTTTGATATCCGGATGAATGTCGAGAATAATGTTGATATTGGACCTCTCAGCTGATTTGATTCTTTTGACATATCCCTTTATAAAATTCAGGAAATCGACTTCTTCCAACTCATAGTTTGTTACATCAAGTGCCGATTCATTATTTCTTAGAACTGAGTGTATGAATTCCAGGTTACTGTGTATAGATTCAAATGTATCTTTAATTGTAATATCATACCTCTCATTTATTTTGACTTGCTCCCAATCTACATTTAATCTGGACAAGGCTTTCTCGATGTTTCTCAATGAAGAACCTATATTGAGCAACGGCTTACCTAATGAGTGTTTAATAGTTGAAACACTTTCATATAGTTTATTACTTACTCCATGAGCTAAGGCATTTCTTTCCTCCTGTAGTATTTTGATTTTATCAGATAATTCAACTATGCCCTGTACCTTCGCCCTTTGTTCTTCCAAAGGTGGAAGTTTAATTACTACGTCACAGAGGTCTTCTTTACGAATGAAAGGGATAGTCGCTCCCATTCTGTATGCTTCAAGTTGTTGCTGAACATATTCTGAATGAAGTTCATTTATTAAATAAGTAATATCTATGATGGATTCATCTACTTTAAAAGATAATATGTCCTGATTTCTGAAAATGGGCTCACCATCATACTTGAATAAAGTTGGTTTTAAAGTTCGCCAACGAATAGCAAGTAAGAGGCATGAATCATCTAGTTGATGTATGTCAGGCCTTCGTAACTCTGTGCGTTCAATATTTGATATATCCAACTTGTAATCAACCTTATCATCTTTCAAATCCCTGATGCGAACAAGTTTTCCACTTTCAGGAAGGTTCCCTCTTTGTCCCCTTACAAACTCCATTATCTCCTTGAGTTTCACAAGGTGCTCATTCTTTTCAGTAACAATGTCTTTCTGAAAATATCTATGAACATTCAGATTGTAATTATTTTCCTGTATTTTGTGGTTAGTAACAACCCGCAGAACATCAGACTCTTTATTCGATTCAATAAGAGCAATAATGGAATAATCATTCAGTACCTTCCCACGCGCTCCTTTAGATTCAACAAACCTTTTGACATCAACAAATCTTACCTGACCTTGAAGTTTTTTATCCTTATTGAGCACTAAGACTACAAACGGGATTACTGTATTGAACAAAACACCGCCAGGGAATGAGATGATTGTTTCAATTAAGTCGTTTTCAATTAGTGTTTCTCTCAAGCGCTGATCGGCACCACCTCTAAACAAAATCCCAGCAGGCAATACAGCAATCAGTTTTCCATTACTTTTTAAAGATGAAATACCTTTATGAATAAAGAATTGTTCAACAGTTCTGATTTCAGGATATTGATATTGATCTCGCTGGTTTAACCTCACACCAAACGGTGGATTTGCAAGAATCAGGTCAAATTTTTGATTATCAGGCCAATGTAAAATTGAATCATCACAAACATACTTTGAAACACCTGGCCTTGAGTAGGCCATGAGACGTAAAGCACCTAATGCCCATGTTTTTCGATTAAGTTCTTGCCCGAAGTAATCTTGACTTTGATCTAAAAAAACTCCAAATGATGCAAGTCCTGCAAAAGGATTGAAAACACTGGAATTATCTGGCATATCAGACAAGGCACAGATGAAGCGTGTTAATTCAACAGGTTGAATAAACTCACCACTATATCTTCCTTGCGATTGTACAATTTTATAAAGAATGCTATCAAATACTTCGGGAAAGTATTCTGATAATATCTCCCTGTCTATTTCTTCGAGCTTTTCGACAATTTCAAAGATTTCCGGTTCATCAATATTTCCAAGAGAGTTATAAAGACCTTGTATAATTGAATCATATGATTTTGATAACTCTTTTTTATTTTCAGGTAATTTTTCTGCATATTCTTTGGCGAATCTTTGTGCTAACTCAGGTGCAAAATCTCCATTAATTAATGTATAAATCTTTGATAATAAATCATCTTTATAAAGTGATAGATAAAGAAGTAAAATATAACTTTCACTCATATCAACCTTTCCTCTTAAAATGTCAAACATCGACCAGAAAGTTGACTCAATTTCTTCAGCCGGACTATTTTTCATATTCTTCTCCACTCTTTCCATAAATAATTCCCATAATATAATGCAAAGATTAATAACTTCTGTGCATTCATCATGCACAGCTAGAAATAACTTTTATATGCTAGTTCCAATCGACTAACAATTCTATTTTGAAGTTCGATTGGATGCCCTATTTTGACTTTGTCTCCAAATGATAAAATCTTCATTTCCAATTCATAATTTGGGATTATACTCAATTTGACCTGTAATTCCCCCGATTCAAGTATCTTCGATTTTTGACTTGGATGGAGTGGTTTTGTTGAAATATATTGGGCCTGCTCTTTTGAAAAGATTAGCTCAACTTCTTCAATTTTACAATCTGCAGGTTTGGTTACCCCTATGATATCATAAAAATAATCTTCCCAGTCAATATCTGTATAAGTGTATACTGAGTCAATCTCTTCTAAAGTCATTATTCTATCCAGGGGTAGGTTCCAGCAGGGTTCCTTGTACTCAGCATGCATGCCAAAAACAAACCATCGGTTATTATATTGCTTTAAATAATAGGGATGGAAAATTAGATGGTAATCCTCATCTTTGAATGATTTATAATAAATTTTCAATACCCGTTTATTTACTATTGCATTAAAGATGGGAAGGATCTTATCATATCCAGAGTAATCAATGTTCGAATCATAAGAAATTATTTTTCGTTCCGCCTTGTTAAGACTAAAATGGGAAGTCAACATAGGACCGATTTCATTAATCCACTCAAATTGTGGAGCACCTTCAAATCTTTGTAGAACTGAAATCGCATTTCTGAGTTGTTCAATTTCAGTTAAATTTAGTGGACTATTGTTTATAGAAAATTTATTGTCCTCATATCGGTAATAGGCTTTTTTACCTTCTTTAATAGCAATTATTGGAGCAGAGTAGCCAGCTTCACTTTTCATAAATCTTATATCATCCCGGAGTTGTCTTATTTTAATCCCAATGCAACCTGGATCAAAGTCTTCGATAGCTTCATTTACCTTTTCAAGCAAATCATTAAAATAGTATTTCCTTCCAATGTTACTAAAGCACTTGTCCAAGGTGTTATAGCGTAAGACAGCGTTCTTATTTGTAGCCATGATGAATATGGGTTGGTGTCATAAACCTATATTTATATCTGATTATTTTGAAGATCACTAAGTTAAGTAAAATTATTAGTAAAGTGCAGATTGGCTGCACAGAAAAATCACTATTTTGAAAATAATCGTTTTTAATTAATTAAATGCCAAGTTCAAATGAATATAAGTCATCATGTGTTAATAAATAAATCATAATATTTGTATTATATATCTCATATGGTGAGATATATTAATTTATTTTTACTATCTTTATGCCCATATATTTATTAAATATGAATAGAATTAAAGAAGTGTTAGAAAAAAAGGGAGTTAAGCAAACCTGGTTAGCTGAAAAGCTGGAAAAAAGCTACAATATGATTAACTCCTATGTTCAGAATAGAAGACAGCCAAGTCTTGATGACTTATATAAGATAGCAAGGATATTAGGAGTCGATGCCCGAGATTTATTGCATAAAGAAACCTATAATGGCAAAGAAGGTGTAAATGGGGTTGAGTATACTAGTGGCGATTTAGTAATTCCTACCGGGACTGTTAATATTCCTTTATTAGGAAGTATAGCATGTGGAACACCAATACTCGCAATTGAAAATATTGAAAGTGAAATTCCAGTATCCACTGATTTAATAAAAGGATCTAATAAATATTTCTTATTACGGGCTAGTGGAAATTCAATGAATGAAGTTGGAATAAATGATGGGGATTTAGTTCTAGTAAAGCAACAAAGTACGGCCGAGAATGGTGATTTCGTTGTGGCTGTAATCGATGATGAAGCAACTATAAAAGAATTTCGTAAAAACAGTGATGCAATAGTTCTTAGACCAAGGTCCACGGAACAAAAGCATCAACCAATTATTTTAACCAGAGACTTTAGGATACAAGGAATAGTTGTTGCAACGATTCCTTTTTTATAAATATTAAATAGAAAGATCATGGGTAAAAATCAACATGTAGTAAAGCATTCAGACGGATGGGCCGTCAAGGGTGCTGGAAATGAAAAAGCAACAAGAGTAAAAGAGACTCAGCAAGAAGCAATTGATATTGCAAAACAGATAGCGAAGAATCAACAGTCTGAAATGCTTATTCATAGAAGAAATGGTAAGATAAGAGAGAGAAACAGTTATGGGAATGATCCTTTCCCACCAAAAAACTGATTATGGACACAAAGGGATTAATTAGCCTAATTATCGGTATTATTGGAATATTAGTATCCTTATTCCTTAAAAATCTACAAGTAAGTGATACTCTTCTAAAAATAAGTATTGGTTTACTCATGGCTAGTTTTATTGAAATCTGCGTTAATCTATATGACCACAGGAAAAGACTTAAGATTATTATTTGTACTTGGATACGCAAGCCAAATAAACCAATAAGAATTACAACAGCTTACTTATTTAGAATCGAAATCAATGGGAAATTCCTATTGATTAGGAGACACAAGAAAGACAGGCAAGGATATCAACCGGTTGGAGGTACATTTAAATACCTTAAAGATGAAAACAGAGAACTTTTTGACAATCTTGACCTTGAACCATGCAGTTTAGTCCCTAGGGACGAAGATACAGAAAATGATCTCCGGCTAATTATGAGGAAGAGGAAGAAGCTGTTTAAATACCTTAGATGGTTTGAAGAAAGAAAGAATCGAGAATTAGATCCTTGGAGGGAATTTTACGAGGAACTTATTGACTCAAACCTGATCCCTTTCTCATTTTTCCAATATATTCAATATTCATTAATAAAAAAAACAGAAGAATTAGTAATCCCTTCTCCGGCTTATCCTGTTGATGAATTCAGATATGCTGAGATCTATGAATTGAAATTTGAGAACGACTTTCAAAAACAAGCATTTGTTGATTTAGATAAAACCGATGCTGTTGTTTTTGTTACACCTGATGAAATAAGAAAAGGGTCCACTGATAAAGGGTTAGCGATTTTACCACACTCGATTAAAATATTACCATTATGATATCAATAAATAAGAAACTAACTCGACTTGACAGCTTATTGGACAGTATGGCCGAGGCTATTCAACTTGACAAATCAAGATATGAAAGAATGAAGAATGCCTACGAGGCTGTCAAAGATTGGATTGAGGGAGATGAACAGTTTTTCAAACCTTATAAGTACAATGTCTATCCTCATGGTTCGGTCCGGATTCAGACTTCTGTTAAGCCACTAAGTTCTGAGGAATTTGATCTTGATATTGTCGTGCACCTTATCGCAGATTACAATATCACCTCACCGAATATAGTCTATTATGAACTAAAGAGAAGACTTAATGAAAATGAGAAATATACGAAAATGCTGGAGTTGAAGAATAGATGTCTGAGATTGAATTACTCCGGTGATTTTCATATGGATATTATGCCCGGTATCCAGGAAAATCCCTATGACAATAATAAGATTAAAGTACCTGATAGAAAACTAAATGACTGGGTGTCAAGTAATCCCAAGGGGTATGCAGATTGGTTCTTAGCTAAGGCAAATCTTATAAAAGAAAGTTACCTTGAAAAAGCTCTTAGAGCAGAAAATCTGCCCGCAGATGATTTTTTTTCTAAAAAGCCGCTTCAGAGGGCAGTGCAATTGATCAAAAGATACAGAGATGAATATTTCAATAAAGATTCAACTTACAAGACTTCAAGCATAGTCTTGACTACCATTGCTGGTCAACTATATCAAGGGGAAGATAGTATATTTCATACCATAGACGGTATTATATCTACCCTTACGCATAAAGTAAGCCTGCCAGTTAGATTAAAAATTCTTAATCCTGTAAACCCTGAAGAAGATTTTACAGATAAGTGGGATAGTGAACCTGAGCATTATACTGAATTTAAAAAATTTATAGCGCATGTCTTTGGGGAATGGAAGAAGCTTAAAGAGAGTATAGGTGACGAAGAAACAGATCTTGTTTTAAAAGGGCTTATTGGAGAATCAATTTTCAACAAGAGTAAACTATTGACCGCTGGTGCTTTCAATATCTTACATAGACATATAGGTGACCCCTATGCTGGATTAAAGAAGTTAGCACAACCATTAACAAATGAGCATAAGATGTGGCTACAAGGAGTACTTTAGAGGATAGAATAAATGAAGAATATCTCGGCCTAAGAGAAATTCACAAGGATCTTAGGAAGCCAATTAAACAAAAGTATGGATATTCAATAAGCGGTAGTATTAGTCTTATTGATCCCTATAACGGACAACTCTGGGATATTTATCAAGTTAAAATAAGTATACCATATGCATACCCTAATATAATACCATCTACTTTTGAGCTGGGTAAAAAAATAGGTTGGATTCATGAGAACCACATAGATTCTGAAGGTAAGTGTTGTCTAGCTCCAAGGTTGGAAGAATATATTATTCTTGGCAAGAAATATTCATTGGTTGATTATATAGACAAATTGGTTATCCCGTTTTTTGCTAGCCACAAATTAAAAGAATTGCATATTGATGAAGGGATTGGTGAATATTCTCATTTCGGTTCAGGAATAATTCAATACTATGAAGAAAAATTTGGAACAACGGATATTAAAACGATTTTAGAATCACTTTATATTCTATCCAATAAAAGGCACTTTGAGCGGAACAAAAAGTGTTTTTGTGGATCAGGAGAAAAATATAAATATTGTCATCTCAAAAAATTGTCTAACTATCAAATTTTTGATCGGAGAATTTTTCTAGAAGATTTGAAGGATATTGAAAAGATAGTTAAAAAGTGATCTTTCAAATTCTCTACTGCGATGTGAATAATTATGTAGCTCCTATTTTTTGTACTACTAATGAAGATGGCCTCGTAAATATCTGATTTACAAGGCCATTTCGTTTACTCAGTCGGGGTGAGAAAATTAAGAATTCCTGATATTAAAGGAAGACTCTTTCTTCATTTGTTCTTTAGTAAGATTGGCAATAAAAGCAGCAAAAACACTAATATCTTGATCTACACTAGCCTTTTCAAGGGCAGCCATGTAATTCTCTCTTTTATCTACAGGAATTACCGTCCATGGATAACCTCCGGATGCAAGCATTGTATTCATTAAAAACCTTGCAATCCTGCCATTTCCGTCCGAGTATGGATGAATATATACAAAAAAGAAATGTCCAAGCACAGCCTTTACAGAAGGTTCAGTTTCTTCCTCAAGTAGTTCAAATAGCGTTGGCATTGCATCACGGACTGAATCTGGATCTGGTGGAACATGACGTGACTGACTGATAAAAACATCATTATTTCTATACCCTGCAAGATCAGAAGGTTTTAAAATCCCTGCGGTAACGCTTGGTGCAAACAATTCCCGAAACCATGAACCATGGTCACTATAGATTATTGCTCCTGGGTTTTGGCCTGTAAGAATCTTCTGGATACTTTCTTTTACTTTCTGAAAAGCTTGCCAGTATCCTCTAGCAGCAAGGGCATTTTTATGTTCAATATCCTCTTTTGAACCAATTGGATCCCAATTCCCACTTCTTACTTTTTCTATTAGTTCAACTGAAACATTGTATCCTTCTATTGATAACGAATTATATGCATCAAGCTTATAGATATCCTCAACTTTTTTTAAATATTCTGAAATATCCTTTGCTGAACCTGGAGCTTCAGGGAAGTTCTCAATTACAATATTCCTCATCTGTTGCCACATAAGTTTTATACGGAGTGCAACAGCAGATTTATCTCTTTCGGACAAAATTATCGGAAGTTTATCATCAAATGGATCCTTTTCACGTACATCGTATCCAGCAGACTTCATAGTATTGATTATATCGTCTGCAATTTTTGATCTTTTAATATTTCTAAAAGCTCCGGCCAGTCTTCCGGCAATTAAAGAATGTCCACCATCTAGAAGTGGATTTAGGATTTCTGATGAATCTTTAATCAATAATAAAGCAGCTCGGATATCACTCGGAGATTGTACATAGAAGCTCTCTGAGCATGAAATTAGTGCCATTGTCAATGAATAAATATTGACACCATTTTTAACATATATATCATTTTTCTGAGGAATCTTTAATGTTATTTCCAAGATTGAAGTTCCATGAAGCAGATTTGTCAGATTATTATTTGCTTTTGGAGACCTTACCAGGAGCTGTTTTGGGACTGTCCAATTTCCTGAATGTATGGATATAGATTGCTCTGGGGATAAACACCATCTGCCAGAAAATCTGTTATTTAGATAATCCGAACAGAATTTCCAGAAATTAGTATACCAGGAAGTTGTATCTCCAGGTTTAGTGCCTGGACGAGAGGGAATATACCAACCTTTAATAACTTCTTGAATGAATCCATTCTCAAGCAGTCTTTCACGATGTGTTCGGGAAAGACTGCTGGCTTGAATTGCAGTAATCCCATCTTCACTCTGAATCTTTCTTAATTCTTCAAGTGATTCTGCTAGCTTCTTTGCTGGTGTTGGCATTTTTAATCCTCCACTTTATTAATAATACTACTTGAGATCCTAATCTATATCTAGTTTGTTGTGTTGCGCAATATCTAGTTTATTGTGCTGTGTGATATATAGTATATTGTGTTGTGTCGTATCTAGTTTAATTTGTTGCAAATTTAAGAAAATATTATATCTCAACCAGATAAAAGACAAATATGAAGCGTTGTCACCATAGAAAAAGAATCAGATAAAAATTTCCAAAACAGATAAGAAGTTGATGGGTTTTATACTACTAATGAAAATGACCTCGTAGATATTTGATTTAATCAGTTGGGATGAGAATCAATTTTTATTTTTTACTCTGACTTTTTTTAATTTCCGAAGTTTCTGATCCAGGTTCTTCTTTAGCAATTCATCATTAGCAAAATTTGTGTACTTCTGTAAGGTTCTCAAATTACGATGACCGCTCATTTGCATAACTTGAGCATCATTATAACCTTCCAGGAAAGCGTTTGTGATCATACTTCGTCTGCAGCTGTGGCATGTTATAACATCATTCTTCAGCACATCATCTACCTCAACAATTCCTTTAATATATTTTCTTTTATTCGTTAGCGGTTCTGTAAATAAATCATGCTTTTTAAAAAGGTTGCGCAACGTCCGGTTGTAAAAGGAATTCATTTTCAACTCAAAATGGAAGTTGTAATTCTCAATAATTTCTAATAAAAGTGGGTGAACAATGGGTATTTGACTTTCACTTGCAAACCTCTCTGTATGTTTATGTAGCTCTTTTGTTAATACATAGCCATCAGGGATCTTAGTAAAATCAGATTTTGATAAATGGCTCAAATCTTCATATCGTAAGCCACACTCACAGTTAAATATGAAAGAATCAAAAGCAAGTTTATTATAATCACCTTCTATTTTATGTCGTGTCTCAATTAATTTTTGAATCTCATCTTTTGTAATATAAACAACTTCCTTGTTGGTCTTTTCTATTTTTGGGAAGAGGTTATGGACATTAAAAGTTGCTATATTCTCATCTCCCAGCCAAATTAAAAACTCTTTAAATACATCAAGTCGCTTCTTAAGGGTATTTTGTTGCAAATGACCTTTGCTAACATAACCTTTCAGGTTCCGTAAGTCAATCTGGCTGAAACTTATCATCAGATTAATGAATTTCTTATCAACATGAAGTAAAAAGTAGGTCTGTTTTTCATATTTCTGAAAATCAGTTAAGAAGTTCTTGAATGATTGATAGTTCTTTAATGATATGGATTTTAAAAAAGGATTTGTTTTTTTTGTCTCAAAGAATTGATCATAATACTCTGATAATCCGGTCATCTTGCTTATAGTTTCCACCGGAACTTTCGTAGCATTGTATTTATTTTTTTTAACATAACGCATGCATTCTTGCTGATTTATTGGCCTGTGGCCACTAACTAAATTAATGTATTCATCAACAACCCACTGTATTTCCTGCATATGCCCATTCAACTTCTCATGGTCTTTCATCTTTGTGTTGAAATAGTTTTCAGAAGTCATCTTGTTCTTAGCAAATTCATACCTGGTGTTGATTCTTAATACATAATTGTCTTCCTTATAGTAGACATAAATGTACTTGTATCCATTATTATTATATACCTTGAGTTTTGATCTTTTATAAGTTTTCATAATTAGCGATATAGGTGGATTTGTAAAAATAGTCAAATTATGAACGAATTATGAACTTTCGGGAACAGTTTGTGAAATAAGGTGTTTGAGATGTTTTTTAAGCTAATTTATTAAATAATTCTGAAATGCCCATAAAATAAGCTCTAATGATGATTTATTGGGAGGTTGGTTGACATGAGAAAAGAGAGTATCGGAGTCTTCTCACCCCGACAAATGAAAAATGACCACATTGTGAAAACAATGTGGTTTTTTATTGATCTGAAGCGTCAACTGCTTGCAGTTGAAAGCAAAAGAGCAATAAAAAAACCTCAGGAGCGAAGCGACAGAGGTCATTTTTCATTTTAGCCACCCACCTGGAAGTCCGCGAGTCACGCGGGAGCGTGACGAGCAATCTTCTCTTGCATGTGCAATGGCTTAATAATTTTAGCCACCCACCTGGAAGTCTGCGAGTCACGCGGGAGCGTGACGAGCAATCTTCTCTTGCATGTGCAATGGCTTAATAATTTTAGCCACCCACCTGGAAGTCCGCGAGTCACGCGGGAGCGTGACGAGCAATCTTCTCCAGGAGTGTTTCCTGAAGGGCTTAATCTTTTAAATTATATCAACACTTTGTGCTCATTGTGTAGTTTTTAAAAAGATCTGTCCAACATAAAGGGGTTAAGGTTTGTTTACTATAAAATACACGTTAATTACAGGAAGGAAAAAAATCTTCCAATTTACGGAGGATACACAATTGAAGATATACATTTAAAAAGATATAGTTATGCTACAAACAAAACAAATTCAGGAACTTCTGGGAAAAGAATCATCATTACTTGGATCTTTTACTCCAAAAATCAGTAAAGAGATGATAACCATTCCACATAGAGAAATGGTGGATAATATTTTTATGTATTCCGACAGGAATAACCGGGTACTGGGTAATTTGTCCTGGTTGTATAATTCAGGTCATCTGGCAGGTACGGGATACCTTTCAATATTACCGGTCGACCAGGGAATTGAGCATTCTGCTGGGGCTTCGTTTGCAAAAAACCCTATTTATTTTGATGCTGAGAATATAGTGAAACTCGCAATTGGTGCAGGCTGCAATGGTGTAGCCTCTACCCTTGGTGTGCTGGGAATCGTTTCCCGTAAATATGCTCACAAAATCCCTTTTATTGTAAAACTTAATCATAATGAATTATTGACCTTCCCAAATACTTTCGACCAGATTCTGTTTGGGTCGGTTGACCAGGCCTATGATATGGGAGCTGCAGCAGTAGGAGCGACAATTTATTTTGGCTCCCCTGAATCTGACAGGCAAATTGTTGAAATCAGCAAAATATTTGCTTATGCGCATCAAAAAGGAATGTTTACTATTTTGTGGTGTTACTTAAGAAACAGCGAATTTAAAAAGGATAAAGACTATCATGTTTCTGCTGATCTGACAGGACAGGCAAATCATCTTGGTGTAACCATTGAGGCAGATATTATCAAACAAAAGCTTCCGGAGAACAATGGCGGGTACAAAGCTCTTAATGAGTATGGGGAAAAGTTCGGTAAATATGATGAAAGGATGTATTCTGAACTTAGTTCTAATAATCCAATAGATTTAACCCGCTACCAGTTACTGAATAATTATGCCGGACGGATACCTTTAATCAATTCCGGCGGAGCTTCCGGGAAAAACGATATGGCTGATGCATTGCGTACAGCAGTTATTAACAAGCGCGCGGGAGGAAGCGGTCTGATTTTGGGAAGAAAAGCATTCCAAAAACCTTTTAAAGAGGGCGTTTCTATAATTGAAGCTGTTCAATCTGTATATTTAGATAAATCTATAACAGTAATTTAGTATAAAAAAAGTAAAACTATGGCACAATTAATTTTACTCAGGCATGGGGAGTCTGTCTGGAACAAAAAAAACGTTTTTACAGGATGGGTGGATGTACCGTTGTCTCCAAACGGTATTACAGAAGCAATAAAAGCCGGTGAACAATTATCAAAGATTGAATTTGATGTAGTTTACACCTCGGTTCAGGTGCGGTCTATCGAAACGGCAATGCTGGCTCTGGCTCAGAATAAAAGCGATAAAACCCCGGTCGTCATTCACGACGAAGGGAAAATGAAAGACTGGACAATTATTTATAGTCAGGAAATGGCAAAAAGCATTATACCGGTTTACCGCGACTGGCACCTTAATGAGCGTTATTATGGTGAATTGCAGGGAAAAAACAAAGCTGAAACAGCAAAAGAATACGGCGATGACCTGGTGCATCAATGGCGGCGTAGTTATGATGTTCCTCCGCCAAACGGTGAATGCCTGAAGGATACGGCAGAACGTACGATCCCTTTTTTTAAAGAAAATATAATACCTAAACTGGAAGAGGGTAAGAACATTCTGGTATCGGCCCATGGCAACAGTCTGCGTTCAATTGTAATGTTTATCGATAAGCTCACAAAAGAGGGGGTACTTAGCCTGGAAATACCGACCGGCAAACCTCTTTATTATGAAATGAAGGATGGGAAACTGGAAAAAGTCAGCACCTGACAACCTAACTACTCGTATCGTAGCGCTTCAACAGGATTTTTACTTGCTGCTCGATAGGATTGTAATCCTACTGTCAGCATGGTAATAGTAATTACTATAAACCATGCTAGGACAAATAACCACAAGCTTATATTTATACGGTATGCAAAACTCTGAAGCCATATATTAGTCGCAAACCAGGCAACAGGACTTGCAATTAAAAATGAAATAGTAACTAATCCAAAATATTCTTTTGACAGCATGTAGAATATTTCAGGTGATTTTGCACCGTTCACTTTCCTTATCCCTATCTCTTTAGTCCTGCGCACTGTCATGAAAGTAGATAACCCGATAAGACCAAGAATTGATATTATAATTGTCAGGAAAGTGAAATACCCGAACATAGTACCAGAAATCAGTTCTATCCGATTATAGCTATCATAGTCATCCTCAAGGAATTGAATTTTCAGAGGATAATCAGTTTTATATGATTTAATCGTTTTCCTGATTTTATTTACTGTCGAAGCAATTGAATCGGATTTCATTCTGAGATAACACTTACCTCCTATAGTATATGACTGTATTGGTATTATTAGAAGCGGATCAATTGTGAAATGGAATGACTTAAAATGAAAGTTTTTTAATACGCCAATAATAGTAAATTTTAATCCTTTTGTTGTTGTCAATATTTCTCCTACGGGATTTTTAAAACCCAAAATTTCCGCTGCTTTTTCGTTGATCACTACTGCAGAATTATCAGTTGAAAATTCATCGGCATTTAAATAACTCCCTTCCTTAAGCTCAAGGTGAAAAGTTTTAGCATAATCCTTATCAGCTTCCAGTATAGTAAACATAATATCATTGCCTTCCTTTTTCCCTTTCCAACTAAAATCATTCACAGTTGACCAATTATTTAGAATATATTGGTGTCCGGTAATTGTTACATTTAATATTTCAGGAATATTGCTGAGTTCGCTTTTTATAGTCTCCCGTCGTATACCTTCATTGAATTCAAAATAACAAACATTATCTATATTAGCACCAAAGTTTTTACTTTTCATATAGCTGAGCTGGCTTCTGATAATTAGAGTACTTATAATAAACAGGAAAGCAAGTGTGAACTGGGACACGACCAGCATTCTTTTGAATCTTGCCTTTCCGGTATTTTTAATTATAATTCCCTTCAATATATTAATTGGCTGTAAAGAAGATAAATAGTATGCCGGGTAACTCCCCGCCAATAATCCGCAAAACAATACTACTGTGACTAAAACTATATATAATCCTGCACTCCGGTAGTTGACTCCCAACTTAATAAACATTGCAGTATTAAAAACGGGCAACAACAATTCAACCAGGATCATTGCAATTACATGTGCAACAAATACGATCAGCAGAGATTCTCCTAAAAACTGAAAGATTATTTTTTGTTTGGATGCCCCTGCTATTTTACGTACACCTATTTCTTTTGCCCTCCCGGATGATTGCGCAGTTAAGAGATTCATAAAGTTAATACAGGCAATAGTGAGAATTAATATTGCAATCAGGCTCGCAAGTCTGACAGGTGTAATATTGCCATATTCAATATCATTAGTATACATCCCGTGAGAATATAAATGTATCTTCTTTATGTTTTGAAGGAATATTTCAGCATTTGACTCTTTAAGATATCTTTGTATAATTCCTTTAATGTTTTCTTCAACTTTCTTGCTGTCAGTCCCTTGCTTAAGCTCAATAAAGGTAAATGTGTTGGCATTCTTCCAATCATTCAGGTTGCCTGCAATTCTCATTTTTAAAAACTCACTGGAAACTAAACAATCAATATAAAAGTGACTGTTACGCGGAACGTTCTTTATCACCCCTGTGACTGTGAAAACAAGATTCGGACCGTCGTTCATTGTTTTGCCAAGTGGATCCTCACTGCCAAAGTATCTTTTTGCCATGTCCTCAGTAATAATAATATCATAAGGACCGTTTAAAGCGTTATTTTTATCTCCCTGAACAAACACAATATCAAACATCTTAAAAAAATCCTTATCCACCGTGGCAAGTGTTCCTTCTATAGTATTATCCCCTTTTATAAATGTTTCCCAGAAATTCTGGTATACTGTCGACCGTATTATTTCGGGATATTCTGCTTTCAAAGCAGCAGCAAGAGGATATGTTGTGACGGCAACCTGTTCCAGTTTCCCGTCAGTATAATGTCTTTCAAGCACTCGATATAAGAAGTCAGCATTTTTGTAGTACCTGTCATAACTGAATTGATACTGTACCCATAAAAGGAGTAAAATTGCACATGCCATGCCAATGGCCATACCACTGATATTCAGAATTGAGTATATGGAATTTCTTTTAATATTCCGAATTGCGATTTTGAAGTAGTTCTTTATCATTGTTGCTTGGTGCTGGTTACTTGTTGCTGGTTGCTGGGACAACTGCAACTTCATTACTTGTAAGTCATTGAGAGCGAAGCGAAGCAATCTCCTTCTCTCTTAATGCCAATTACCATACCACTATTATTTACTCTTTGAAAATTAATTATTTAAGTAATAAAATCAAAATAATATTTTTTATATTTGTCTAATATAGGGGCAAGAAATGCCCATATATTAGACATAAGTTAACAATTTAAAATGTTTGGTCAGAGTTAAAGAAATTTAAAGTGGAAGCTGGTAAATAACCTTTTTAGCAGATTTTTAAATGGTAACACAGAGGAAATCCTGAGAACCACAGAGTGACACAGAGAATAGCTTTGAAGAGACTCTGAGCCACTCTGTGCACCCTTTGTGAAACTCTGTGTAAGTTCTTAATTAACTTGAATAACAGTATTACATAATGAAAGGTAAATTATTGATTGTTGATGATCATAAACAGGTTTTGAAAGCATTAATCCAGTTGCTTGAACCAGAATTTGGCAGTATTACCGGAATATCAAATCCTAATCAGATAATCAGCTGTTTAAACAGGGAGGAGTATGATGTTATCCTGTTGGACATGAACTTTTCAGCCGGCGTTAATACTGGCAATGAAGGTATTTACTGGCTCAATCGAATAATAAAATCAGATCCGCTGGCCATTGTAGTGATGATAACTGCATATTCCGATGTTAACCTGGCTGTAAGGGCTATAAAAGAGGGAGCTACTGATTTTGTAGTGAAGCCGTGGGACAATAATAAACTTATTACTTCCCTGCAGGCAGCATTTAAACTCAGACAATCAAAGATTGAGAACAAGAAGCTCCGCGACAGACAAAAGCAGATAAATAAAGGGATTATAAATCAGGTTGATCCACTGATCGGAAAATCACGGGCAATAGAAAATGTTTTACAGATGATAAAAAAGGTAGCCAGAACAGATGCAAATGTTCTGGTAATAGGCGAGAATGGGACAGGGAAAGAGTTAATTGTAAAAGAGATCCATAATAATTCACGCAGGGCCTACGAAGCTTTTATCAGTATTGACATAGGAACAATTACCGAGACATTATTTGAGAGTGAAATGTTCGGACACGTTAAAGGAGCTTTTACTGATGCCAGGGAAGACAGAACCGGGTGGTTCGAAACGGCTTCGGGTGGCACCCTGTTTCTGGATGAAATAGGAAACCTTTCTCTTACAATGCAATCAAAACTGCTTGCAGCCATTCAAAACCGGGTAATCTGTAAGGTAGGCTCAAAAACACCGATACCTTTTGATATAAGACTTATCTGTGCAACCAATAAAAATCTGGAAGAAATGGTCACAAAGAATCTCTTCCGCGAGGATCTTTATTACCGGATTAATACAATCGTGATTGATATACCTCCATTGCGTGACAGGGGTGAAGATATTGTTTTGCTTGCAGAGCATTTCTTAAAGGAGTACTCAGTCAAATATGAGAAATTCCAATTGAAATTCAGCAGCAAAACTCTTGATAAACTAATGAAATACAACTGGCCGGGAAATGTAAGGGAGTTGCGTCATACAGTAGAAAAAGCAGTTATATTATGTGAATCTGATATTTTAATACCGGAAGATTTTATAATCTCACATTCATTACAACAACCTTCTCAACAGCAAAAGCCGCCAACATTTGCCGAAATAGAAAAACGAGCCCTGCAAACTGCTCTGGGAAATAATAATGGAAGTGTTCTGAAAGCTTCAAAAGAGCTTGGATTAGCCAGACAAACAATGTACAATAAAATGCAAAAGTATAACCTTTAGAAAACTTCAACCATGGTACTAAACAGATTCTTCATCAATGTATTTCTACGTGTGACTTTTATTGTTTTATCCAGTTTGGTTTTAGGAATAGTGCTACAACATCTTGACCAGGGATACTATTACACACTTACAGGTATGATTTTCCTCATTACATTACAGACCTGGATGCTGGTCAATAAGGTTAACAGAACAAATACTGATCTGGAAAAATTCTTTTCATCGGTTCAGTGTTATGACTCATCCGTCCGTTTTTCAGATAATACAAGGAATAATTCGTACAGGAAATTGCATGACAGAATGAATGATTTAAATACGATTATTCAGAGTGTTAAAATAGAAAATGAGAGAACCAGCCAGTTCTTACAAAGTTTGGTTGCCCATGTTGATGTTGGATTGTTGTCATTTGATATGAATGGCAGGATAGAAATCTATAACAGGGCTGCAAAAAGGTATTTAAATGATCAGCAACTTCAGGAACTGTCGTCTTTAAGAACTACAAATGATGAAATTTATAAAATTATAAGTACTATAAAGCCGGGACAGGAGATATTGCATAAAATGAAAATTGACAATCTCATACAAAGTATCCTGATAAAAGCTACCGAACTGAAATTTGAAAATAATGTAGTAAAACTTGTTTCTTTTCAGGATATCACAAATGAACTCGATAAAAAGGAATTGGATTCCTGGCAAAGATTAATCCGCGTGCTGACTCATGAAATAATGAATTCAATAAGTCCGATTACTTCTCTCACCACAGTGATTTCAGGGTACTTTAAAAAAACGGATAATGAAAAATTAATTCCATTAGAAAGGATAGATTATCAAATAGTTACAAAAACACTATCCGGGTTGAATACAATTGAAGAAACAGGAAAAGGATTATTGGATTTTGTTGATAAATACAGAAGCCTGACATCATTACCATTACCTGATTTAAGCAAATTCACTATTAATAATCTCTTCCGGAAATGCAAACTCCTAATGGAATCAGTTATTCCGAATAATATAAAAATTATTGCAAGCGTTTATCCTGAAGATATTGATCTGGTAGCAGACTACGCTCAGGTTGAGCAGATTCTAATAAATTTAATAAAAAACGCTGTTGAGGCCTTATCTTGCAAGAAGAAAGGAACAATTCACCTTAATGCATTCTATACCGAGGGCGGGATCTTAATTCAGGTTGAAGATAATGGGATAGGAATATCCGGTGATATTATTGAAGATATTTTTGTGCCATTTTATACAACAAAAAAAAATGGTTCAGGGATAGGATTAAGCCTGTCAAAGCAAATAATGCAAAATCATTATGGCACAATTTCAGTTAATTCTGTTCCAAACAAGGGATCCAGATTTATTTTAAAATTTCAATTCTGACTGTCCCCGAAGGGTTATTGATATTTTTCCTTATCCTGCCAGGTGTGCCATTCATATATTATGGTGATGAGATAGGTATGCGATATATTCCTCAATCCCCAGATGTAGAAGGGAGCATGATGCATTCCCGCAGCTGTACACCCATGTAGTGGGATAATAGCATGAATGCGGGCCATGTTTCGTACATATTCGGAACGACTGATAAATGCTCTTACAAAACGGGTAAAAAACTGGATAAAGTTAAATTACCGGCAGTATCAGCTGTTATTTTTAAGATCGAAGATTAAGGATTTTTGATAATGCACCCATTCACTTAATTGATGGGTGATTCAGTATCAATAGTAAAATTTAAGGCTCAGAAATCTATTTACTCTCTTTATACTCATTAATGAGGGACTGAAAGATCTCCTTGACGGATGATATCTTTGTAGCTTTGAAAGCATTACTTCCGGCAAAGGCAAACCCATTCTCAAAATTCCCTTTCAATGCGCTAATAAGTGCTGTAATTATACAATACGGACTCTTGGAGATATCACAGGTCCTGATACATTTAAAAGGACATTTCTTTGGCTGTTTTGTACCGTCTTTTACTTTCTGGATGAAATTTGAGAAAATAGCTCTGCCGGGCATCCCCACAGGACTCTTTATGATCTCAATATCATTTTCCACAGCATTTATATATGCCTGTTTGAAACCTTCGGAAGCATCACATTCATTTGTGGTGACAAACCTGGTTCCCATCTGTACACCTGCTGCGCCCAGCTTCATAATTTTCTTGATATCATCGCCGGTATATATCCCTCCAGCCGCAAAAAGTGGAACCTGTTTATTATATTTTTCCTCAAAGATTTTAAGCTCACTCACAATCTCAGGTACCAGTTTTTCGAGTGTATAATTATTATCACTAATCTGATCTTCCTTGAATCCTAAATGCCCTCCTGCCTTAGGCCCTTCAACTATCATTGCATCCGGGAGGTAATTATAATTGGTTTTCCATTTCTCGCATATTATTCTTGCAGCTCTTGCTGATGAGACTATTGGAATAAGCTTTGTAACACTATCTTTCTTTAAAAATGAAGGAAGATCGAGGGGGAGACCTGCTCCAGCTATAATAACATCTACTTTTTCAGAAATGGAGGTCTTTATCATATCGACAAAATTTGTCATGGCCACCATAACATTGACACCGATGACACCCAGGGTCTTCTCCCTGGCTTTCCGTATCTCCTCCTTAAGTCCGTGTATACTTGCTTCAAGATAATTAACTGAAAAATCCCTGTACAGAAGTCCAAGTCCTGCACTCGAAATAATGCCTATTCCTCCCTCATTGGCTACTGCAGAAGCAAGCCCTGAGAGTGATATGCCAACACCCATTCCCCCCTGTATTACCGGAATGGCAATTGACAGATTCCCCAACTTAAGTGCTTTCATTTCATCAAGATTCATCTTTATATTTTTATAGTGTGGCTCCGGGAGCGGTGGGTTATTTATCCCGGCCGTAGTGAAGTTATATGCAGACTGGGTTAACTGTGTGACAACGCTACATGGGAATCACATTGTTTATTAGGCCGCAAAGATACGTAATTATTTCAGGTTTTGACGTTATTATTACCCTGAAAGCAAGTGAAATGTTTAATAACAGCATATATATCACTTTTTTCAGGTTAATATGGTCTGAATGTACGCACTTGGTCCAAACGCATAGACTCATCCATTACGGCGCCTATCTTATGGTTCTGATTCTGAAAAGGAAGGTATGGAGTGAGGAGGGATTAATCTGCATTATTGCAAAGCTCTTCAATCAGTGTTTAGTTGTATGTCTTATTAATCAGACAAATATGCTTTCTGGGGGTATCCCATAATGCTTTTTGGCCAGTAAGGTCAGGGAAATATTATTTAATATATTGAAAATAAATGTATTATTCTGGTCAAAAAATCGTATCTTGTAAGAAATTTAAAAGTACTATGTTCGAAAAGAAACAAAATGTTTATAAATCTCCCGATCTTTCTAAATTAAAGGAAGTTATCATTGATCACAAAACAAAAATATACATAGATCCCGAAGCAGATGTCGAAGAGGCAAAGAACAGATATTTGTACAGGATGCCTACAAAAAGGAATAAATAGGGATACTCATCACAACAGAATTGAGAATTTTCACTTTTAAGCTTGCTCCCTTTGTGCTTAAAAGGCATTTCTGTGAATTATTATTCCAGCTTTATACTATAAGCTCCTTTCGTAATTATTTTCTCAACCTTTGGTTGGTAAAGAAGCTCAACATACCCATTGTATAAACGTCCCAGGTCGACTTTTGTCTTTTTCAGGAAATAGGTATTGTTTTCATCCTTTACAAATTCAAGGAGGTAATTATTCCCTTCAAGACTAAGCACGGATTCTTCAGGTACCGCCATAACAGTTTCGTCTCTGGTTACTATCCCTGCTTCAATATATGCGTTATTAACAAAATTTGCTCCTTTCGGGTCATCAATATCAGCATAACAAAATACTGTTTTTGATTCCGGATCAACATTTTTACCTATGGATCTCAATGTAGCCGAATATGATTTGTCCTTGTTCCCCAAAAGGCTGAAAGAGATCTTCTGATCTTCATTAAGTTTATCAAGATCTTTTTCAAATACGGCAACTCTGAGTTGTAGCTGGTTGACATCCAGCACTTCGGCAATAACCATCTGCGGATCGGTAAACTGGCCAATCGTTACATTGATACCCGAAATAAAACCATTAAACGGAGATCTCAGAACAAAGGACTTATAGAAATTCCCATCTTTTATTTTAGATTCATCAAGACCAAGAGAATTGATTTTCAATTTCAGAGCTGAATATTGTGCATTAGCTGACCTGAATTCACTCTCAGCCATTATAAACTCTTTCTCGGTACCTACTTTTTCACCATAGAGTGATTTTATCCTTTCATATTCAGATCTTTTCCGTGTTAGCTGACTTTCGCTTTCAGCATAATCTCTCTGCAGATTAATAAATGCATCGCCGGCAAGCTCAAAGAGAGCTTCACCTGTCCTTACATTCTGGCCACATGAGCAGTTGATCTTTTGGATATGGCCCGGAACAGGCGTGCTTATCCTGGCAGTCCCTGAGGGCTCCACCATTATGTTACCACTACATTTTATTACGTCATCAAATCGGACCTGTTCAGGTTCGCTGATGACCATTTTACCTGTTTCAAACTGTTCATGTGTAATGCTTATCAGGTTATCTGCAGAATCTGCAACCTGTTCATTGTTTTTCGTATGGTTACACGAAATAAATATGACTGCAGTGATAAAAAATATAAATTTGAGTTTCATAATCATAATCTGTTAATTTGATAAATACATCTGTTCCAGGATATTAGTATTGTATTGTAACACATTGTCAAGATAATCCAGTTTAATCATTACAGCGTTCTCATAGCTGCTGGTAAACCTGAAAAGATCTATCTCACCGCTCTCAAGACTCTTAAGTGCAGTCCTGAGGATCTCTTCATAAAGTAAACTGCCTGTTGAATTAAAATAATCAATGGCCTCCCTGAGTCTTAGTTCTTCCCGCTTGTAAGCGGCTATTTTGTTTTTCAGGGCATTGATCTCATACTCGGTCATCAGTTGGCGGGAATCGATAGAGATTCTTGATGATTTGATCCTTGATCTCTGACTACCGAAGAAAAGGGGTACTGCCACACCTACCTGGAATCCGTTGTAGTACCTCGAGCTTTCATGTTTGTCAGTACCTGTGAAATAGTTCAGTGAAAGATCAGGCAGCATTTTATTCCTCTCAATTTTCAACAAAGCCTCGGCATAATTATTCTGCAATTTCAACAATTGAACGGCAGGATATGATTCTATGTTCTTCTCATCAGCGACTATCATTTCAATATTGCCTGCTACTGCAAAATCCTCTTCATAGTTCATGAGTGCCTTCAGTTTCTGAAATGTGGTTTGAATATAGTATCCTGTTCCATCGAGGTTTAATTTAGCCTGGTGCTGACGTGCTTTTATATTTAGGAGATCGAAGCTGACTGTAATCGCCTTTTGCAAACCTTGATTCAGCATTCCTCAGCAGGTCGGAATAAAGGCTGTCAATACTCCTGTACATATCCTGCCTGGCCTGAAGTATCTTGAGTGTATAGAAAGAAAGTGAGACATTCTTTTGAAGAGACTGTCTGCGCGTCTCCAGGGCCAGCTCGGCTCTTGACACATCTATCATTCTCGCATTCCTCTCAGCGAAGTACAGGGTAGGAAAACTCAGGTCCTGTGATATACCCCATATATGTAAAGGATAACCTAACGGAGTAATATTATTCTGATCATATCCATAACTCAAAACTGTTTTGTCCGGATCGAAGGCAGTCGCCTTGAGAGCAACTATCTCTTTCACTTTCAATGCATATGCATTAATCTCTTTGTTATTAGCCAGGGCAATATCCATGATCTCATTAAGAGTCATCTCTTTTTCTGACCATATGATGATAGTGCAGGAAGGAGGATGAAAAGGAGGATAACGACCGGCTTATACCTGATCACTCTGAAAGGGAAAAACCTGATCCTCTTCACGTTGTTGAAGATTTCGAAAAGTAAAGGCAAAGCTATCATTGTAAGCATAGTTGAAGTGAATAGTCCTCCGATAACAACTGTGGCCAGCGGACGCTGGACCTCTGCTCCTGCACCTGTGGATATCGCCATAGGAAGGAAACCCATCGCTGCAGCTCCTGCTGTTAACAAAACAGGACGAAGCCTGTCTTTTGTTCCTCTCAGGATTACTTCTCTAATATCCTTAACCCCATCATGTTGCAGCTCCTTAAGATGTTCAATAAGTACTATACCATTAAGGACAGCAATACCAAACAATGCTATAAAACCTACGCCTGCCGAGACACTGAATGGCATGCCTCTTATCCATAGGAGTATCACTCCTCCGACAGTTGCCAGGGGAATTGCAGTAAAGATCATAATGGCATCCTTGAATGATTTGAATGCAAAATGGAGGAAGATGAATATAAGCAGTAAGGCAACAGGGACTGCTATCATTAGCCTTCGACTGGCGTTCTGAAGATTCTCAAACTGACCACCATAGGAAATATAGTTACCCGATTCAAGGGTGACATTATTATTGATTTTTGCCTGTATATCCTTTACCACTGATTGCAGGTCGCGATTCCTTACATTCACACTGACCACAACTCGTCGGTGAGTGTTTTCCCTGGAAATCTTAGCCGGGCCTTCGGCATACTGTATATCAGCCAGTTCCTCGAGGGGGATCTGTTTCCCATTACTTAGAGGCACATATAATTGCCTGATATCATTTATATCAGTCCTGTTCTGTTTTTTGAGCCTGGTCACCATGTCAAAACGTTTTTCCCCTTCAAAAACGGTTCCGGCAACCTGTCCTCCAAATGCTGTTGATAAATATCCGTTCAGGGACTTTATGTCGAGGTCATAATATGCGATCTTCTTCCTGTCGTAGGCTATTCTCACCTGTGGCAGACCTGCGGTTTTTTCAAGGATAACATCACCGGCCCCGGGAATATCTGAGATTAAATTCTTGATCTCAACTGCCTTTTGCCCTATATAGTCAAGGTCCTCTCCGAATATTTTAATGGCAATATCGGCTCTTACTCCGGTTATTAGTTCATTAAAACGCATCTCAATTGGCTGGGTGAATTCATACTCGAGACCAGGCAGAACCGACAATGCTTCTTTGAATTTCCCGGCCAGCTCCTCCTTGCTTTTTGCACTTACCCATTCTTTTTTAGGCTTCAGCTTGATGATCATATCGATCTCTTCCATCGACATGGGATCAGTTGGTACCTCAGCTGCTCCTATACGGCTTACTATCTGGTCCACCTCGGGGAATCGGGATATCAGTATATTCTCCATCTCAGTGGTTGTCTCAACGGTTTTTGTGAGTGAGGTGCCGGTCTTCAGCACGGGCTGGATGACAAAATCTCCTTCATCGAGAGTTGGAACAAATTCACCTCCGATCCTGGTGAAAAGGAACAGGGTCAGAGCCAGAGAGAACAGAGCGGCGCCAAGAACAGCGCGCTTATGTCCGCAGGACCACCTGATAACCGGTTCATATGACTTATGGACAATCTTCATTATCCATGCTGAGATATCGTGTTTTTTCTTTTTCCCTGGTTTCAGAAAAAGAGAAGCTGCCACGGGTAGCCATGTCAGACCAAATATCATTGCACCAATGAGGGCGAAGGAAAAGGCAATAGCCATAGGATGGAACATTTTTCCTTCCACTCCGCTTAACGAGAGAATGGGTATGAAAACAATCAATATGATCACCTGCCCGAAGATGGCTGAATTCATCATTTTCGATGACCCGGAGAAGGAAACGCTATCGAGGAGTGCCTGCTGCTCTTCCCCTGACACGCCGGTTATTTCATCCTTCTTTATCGTTATCTGCAGCGCTATATACTCTACTATGATGACAGCACCGTCGATGATAATACCGAAATCGAGAGCTCCAAGGCTCATAAGGTTGGCATCAATACCGAATATATACATCATTGATATGGTAAACAATAATGCCAGAGGTATCATTGAAGCAATAACAATGGCAGACCGGAGGTTGCCCAATAATAGAAGTACGATAAAGAATACGATCAGCGCTCCGAGTATAAGGTTTTCTGCTACTGTGGCAGATGTCTCACCTATAAGTTCGCTTCTTTCAAGTATAGGATTTATGAATACTCCTTCAGGGAGGTTCTGTTGAATCTCATCCACGCGTTTCTTAACTTCCTTTATAACCTCCTTTGAATTGGCATCCTTCAGCATCATTATCTGGCCCAGCACAGTTTCTCCCTTTCCATTGGCAGTGATTGCACCAAAACGGTTTGCATATCCATAATGAACATCTGCAATGTCCCTGATAAATATTGGAACACCATTATTACCGGATACAACTATATCCTCAATATCGGGCAATGATCTCACCAAGCCGTCACCCCTGATGAAGTAACTCTGGTTTGTCTTTTCAATATAAGCGCCTCCAGACACATTATTGTTAGATGATATTGCATTGAAGACATCCAGCAGTGTAAGGTTTACTCCCTTTAGTTTTTTCGGGTCTATTGCTATCTCATATTGCTTAAGGTAGCCTCCCCAGCTGTTAATCTCCACCACTCCATTTATACCTGACAGACGGCGGCGGACAATCCAGTCCTGTATGGTCCTGAGATCCATGGGGGTATACCTGTCCTTGTATTCCGGTTTGACATCTATGATATACTGGTATATCTCTCCCAGTCCAGTTGTTATCGGACCCATATTGGGAGTACCGAAGCCTTCCGGGATGTTGGCTGATGCACTTTTAATCTTTTCCGCTATCAGCTGACGGGGAAGATATGTTCCCATATTATCACTGAAGACAATTGTGACCACGGAGAGTCCAAATTTAGAGACGGACCGGATCTCTTTGACACCCGGCAGGTTAGCCATCTCCATCTCAACAGGTGAGGTTATGAACTGTTCTATCTCCTGAGTGGACAGGTTGCCTGAGGTAGTGATTACCTGCACCTGGTTATTGGTAATGTCGGGAACTGCGCCTACAGGAATTCTGAAGACAGTATATAGTCCGAATGCGGACACAGTAGCAGTAAACAGGATAACGATCAGTTTATTCTTTATACTGAAAGAGAGAATCTTGTTGAGCATAACAGGTGGTTAGTGTTTAGGTTACTCATTTATGGGTTTAATTTAAACAAAAAAAGTGAGAAAAAAGCAAAAAAAAAGCAAGGAATCAATTACTTCTGCACCCCCGAATCCTGCAACACATGCACCCTGCACCCTGCACGATAAATTTCCTGCTATTAATCTCTATTTGCAATTTTGTAAAACATATTTCATTATATTTGTTTTAATAAGCAATATATAAAATGTCAAGCTGGTATTCAGCTGTTTATCATATAGTTATTTGAATTTTTCGTGCCCGTTTGCATGAAGGATCCAAAGAACGCTTTTTCATTTTTTATAGGAATATTAGTTACATAATCTGGATTAATCAACTTTCCATCAAATGAAAAGGAGCTGCTATTTTCTACTGCTATTGTTTTTTCTTCTGTTAACTGACTTAACATCTTTCGCCCAGGATCTGGCTAATATTAGCAAGCAGGAACCATTCAAGATAAGCGGGACGATAAATACCAAACTACAGTTTTATAACACCAATAAAACCAATCCATCTCTTGAGTCCTTTTGTCTGGTATATCCAGGGCAGCCCCGTTGTCTCCCTTTATGGAATAACACTGCCTTTCTCATTCAGGATAAGTGAACAGCAAAGAGATTTTCGTCAGCCCTTTAACCAGTTCGGGGTCAGCCCCTCCTATAAATGGGCAAAGCTTCATCTTGGATATAAATCATTAAACTGGTCAACCTACGCACTTGCCGGCCATTCAATATCAGGTGCCGGCTTTGAGCTGTCACCGGGAAAGTTCCATATTGGCCTTATCACGGGACGTCTGCTGAAGCCAGTAAAATATATAGACAATCCCCAGGTACAAATTACACAGACGCCTGCTTATAAACGTAGAGGAACTGCCTTTACCTTCGGCTACGGAACCACGAAAAACAATGTTAACCTGGTTATACTAAAGGCGAAAGATGATTCTACATCAGCCGGTGATATTCCGATGCAGTACCAGGTTACTCCTGATGAAAACCTGGTTGTTTCCCTTATCTCAAAACAAGTCATTGCAAAGAATTTTATCTTTGACTTTGAGGTGGCTCAGAGCCTTTATACAAAAAACATGGCGACAAAGCTCTCCGATACAACCGGGGGCTTTATAGCAAAGGCATTCCCGTTTCTCATGAAGACCCATCTCTCAACCACATCAAGCAATGCTATACAAACAAGCATAGGATATCAATCTGATCTCTTTAAACTATTAGTAAAGTACCAGCGTATTGAGCCGGATTTTAAATCCATGGGAGCATATTATTTTCTTACTGATATAAGTAATATTACTGTAGAACCAACTTTTAAGATGATAAAGAAGAAGCTGACTCTCGGAGGTAGTTTCGGATCACAATATGACAACCTGGGTAATGATAAGAGCCTGAGAACCAGGCGAACCATTACTTCTGCCCGAATGACTTTCATTCCTGTTCCGCAATACAACCTGAGTGCCACATATTCAAACTATGGTTTGGCACAGGAATCGGGATTGCTTTCGATCGATACCCTCAGGCAAAGCGAAGTGGCACAGGCAACCAGCCAGTTTGGAATTGTGCAGTCCATTAATCTTAACGGCAAGTCTTTTGCACATAACCTGATGATAAATTTTAATTCTCAGAAGTTAAATGACAGAAACAAGAATACAGCTCAATACAGCGAATTCTCAACTAATATACTGTCTGCCGGTTATTTCATGAGCTACCTACCATGGAATATGAATGCATCAATATCATTTAATTACACGAAGTTCAGACAGGATACTATTACCACACTTGTTACAGGACCTTCACTTGCCCTTGGAAAATCATTCCTTAAGAATAAGCTTAATACTTCACTTTCTTATTCAGCAGTGAAGAATAAAGTTCAGGATAAAGAAACTAACAGGATAAGTATCTTAACATTTCAATTAGGTTACAAGCCTGCCAAAAATCACAGGCTGTCCCTCAGGTACAACCACCAGGTTAACGAAGGTGTTAATACCACCTATCCATCCTATTTTGAAAACAGAGTCGATTTTGATTATTTATATACTTTCTGATATGACGACAATCATTACCAAATACAGATATTTCAGACAGTTATGGATGTCTCTGGCATTTCTTTTCCAGGGACTGTTTGTCCTTTCCCTTAACGGGCAACAGAACCTGGTTATTAATACAATGGTACGGCCACCCTATGCGACAGATATCTATCGTTACCCGGATTTGACCAGGGTGATGATCACATCTTCTTTTACCACAAGGGGCACTTTTGTTGTTCATATCAAAGGTGATAACGGTGTTGACCTGCGTACATCCCCGGATTATAATCCCTTACCTGTTTCTGTTTCGGCTAATGAGATGAACCAGTATACCGGTATCGACCTTTCAGGATACTTTGATTATACTAATCTTGTCAGTTCAGGTATTCCAATTCAAAAACTAATTGATGATGGTCTTCCGGAAGGGAATTACCAGATCTGTTTCAGGATGAAGGATGGATCAGGGACTTTTATCTCATCTGATGAACCATTAGGATGTAGTAACTTTTTTACTATTCGATTTGGTGATCCCCCGGTTACCATTAATCCCCAATGCGGAGCTATCCTCAATAAGACAGGCCTTCAGAGCATTGTCTTTAGCTGGACCCCGGCAACAGGAGCTCCGGCGTGGACTCAGTATAACCTGAAAATCGTGGAGTTGCTCGACTCCACTCAGAATCCGAATGATGCAATGCTCACCTCTACACAACCGCCGTTCTTTGAGACATCCGTCCAGAGTGGTTTTTCGTTCTTTTACGGTCCTTCACAGACTCTCCTTCAGAAGGGGCATTTTTATGCATGGCAGGTTACAGCAGAAGACAGGGAATCGAGGACTAAATTTTCAAATAATGGCAGGAGCGAGGTTTGCTGGTTTAAGTGGGATCCAAAGGAGATGCCTGTATTCCACGTCGTTACACAAAGCGAGACAGTGAAAAAGAATGAACCCAAGATCAGTACTGTCACCAATGTTGATCCTGTTCCAATAGCAGTAGTAAGCGGGAACCTCAATTATAAATTCAAGGGATCAAGCTCCAGCGGTACTTTTTCACAGTCATCACAGCAGTTTGGCCCTGCCCAGCAATCAATCACTCAGATGGGCGATGGCCTGGTATATAATCATGATAATATTTCGACTGCCGGTTCAAAACCACTGGCTAACGTAAAAGTCAGCCTGGTTATGACGTATGTATTGAAGGGAATGGTCAATAACAAGAGTTATGACGGGTCAGCTATAGACATGAGTGATATCAGGACAGAAGGAATTTTCATGCAGTCATATCCCGATCAGGAAAAGATACTTGCCACAACTACTACAGGCCCGGATGGCAGTTTCACTTTTCAGTTCATGGATACTGAACAGAAACTGGGTCTTGTTGATGCCAATGCTGACTGGAAATCAAACGGGGGAGAGTTTTTCGATCATGTAACCGGTAAACTGTATAAGGTGATAAGGCTGAAGGTAGACAATATGTACTATTGCAGCCCCGATATCAATATTAAAGTAACTCCATGGCAATCCCTCGACCTTGGTACTGTGATATCATATGTAAAGAGTTATAACCTGAAGGTTCATACGCAATGGACTAACTCGAAGTTCTATGAAACCAAATCCGGACAGGGTACTGCACTGGAAAAAGTCAAGACAACAATCTTCCGCAAATCTTTTGCAGGTAACGTACCACGTGATGAAGGTGGCTATTCAATACCAAACGGGCAGTTGCAGGTGAGCATCCTGCCGAAACTTCTTAAAACAGACTATTCCAAAAGTGACGGGAATGTTATATTCACAAACCTGGTACAGCATAATCCGGATAATAGCCAGGACAGGTACTACCTGGTTTGTGAACCGGATATGATCAATGGACCTTACATCTTTAAAAAGAGAGAAAGGGCCTATTACCCGATTTACTTTAAAGACAAGAAAGATTTTCCTTTCAATAGTATGAGATACGAAGATACCAATTCCAATCTGCCCCCTACTTCGGAACAGGCTTATGGTGAGAATATAACATGGAACAGTCAGTTGCAGGTCAGGACCTATGAAATGACCATGGAATTATACCCTCAACGGCCGAGGATAATAGGGAAGGTTGATGTAGAGAATGTAAACGCCAAACCTATGAGTAATATTACTCTATTGCTGCTAAGTAACTATGATAGTACTTCTGTTAACAATGTCCTTGTTCGTACTGCCAAAACCGATTCAAAGGGTTTTTATGAATTTGATAATCTCGATATGGAGCTAGGTAAATTCAATACGGAAGGCCCAACTCCGGTGAATGGTCCTGACCGTACATTATTCTGCACTCCATCCGGCTTCAAAGGACAGGCTGAGCACCTTGGGACACTCATCTGGGGTCAGCAGGAAGAAAAGAATTTCCATCTTGTGCCGGACGGCTTGTTCACAGGCTATGTTGTAGATGACAAGGGTAAGGCTGTTGCCGCCGATATACAGGTAGATGATCTTGCTTTTGCTTCAACAACAATGCAGTTTGAATACAACAACCAGGCCGGAGGAGGAAGCAACACCGGGAATACAGGGAATATCGGCAATAATGCTCAGGTGAGTACTGTTCAAATGAATAATGTGCAGGCTACTAATGTTCAGTCTAATAACATAGGAGTGAGCAATAATAGTACAATGCAGGTTGCAGGAGCCAGTGCCTCCCAGGTAAACATGCCGACTGATGTGAAGCAGGTCTTCTCCATACATGCTCCCTCAGGAAAGGGACGTCAACTTAAGATCATTCCCAAAGATCCGGGTTATACTTCGGAGACATATACAGTCGACATACCTAAAGAAATAAATAATGCAGCTGGCCAGCCATTGAAACCGTATGTGGTGTACCGTATGAAAAAAAGGGTTCGTTTTATGGTTGCCGAAAGACCGGCTGCTAAAATTTACCTTATCAGCAGTCTCAAACCGGTGCCAATGGCAGAGGTCACTCTTAAGGTACCCGGAGGGGATATTACAAAGACAGCCGATATGAGAGGTACAGTGGTCTTTGAATTTGAAAACAATGGTACCTCCTTCGATTTCGATATAAAAGCACCTGATGATGCTGACCTGAAAGATACTCCCTATCATCTTAATAATGTGAAGGATAGTAAGACAACGATCGTATATCCACCTGCCTTGCTTGATAAAGCAACAAAGATTACAGGAAAGGTGACTCTGGGGGATAACAAAGTTGCCCTTAAGGATGCAACTGTTTATGTTGAGCAGGGTAACGGAGAACGCATTGAGACAAAGACAGATGATAATGGCAATTATACTCTCCATAAAGTGCCGGTTGACCCGTCAAATATAACCGTATGGGCAACCAAACCAAACTCAGTGCCCAATATTGTTAGCCAGTCAAAACAACTGACTTTGCAAAAAATGAACAAACTTGATTTTACCCTTCAGGTTGATAATGAAATTGCCATTGAGAATATTTTTGGCTTTGAAGTAGATATACAAAAGAAAGAAAAACAATCAGATGGAACCTATCTATTGACAGGTGCCCTCATTAACCTTCCGGACAATCCTAACTTCAAAATGGCTGATGACGGACTGACTATCCCGTTTGCAGATATGAAGATCAAGAAAAGCGGCAAGTTCACCACCGGGGGTATTCCGTTAGGGGTTCCCGCTAATGCTGAGTTTGAGACGGATATCACTAATCTTCAACTTGTACTTAATGATGTGTTTGGGGTGCTTCAGACTCCTTCAACTGGGTCAAGGCTAAAGGTAAGTTCTGATAACAATAAGGGCCAGATAAAAGGCAAGGCAGGAATAATGAAGACCTCTTTCCAGTATTCAGGTAGTTATATCACCTTCCAGGCCGATGAACCATTATACTTGTCACCCCAACCGGGCAGCACCCAGAAAGACGTGATTACTCTTACGGTTAATGATTATCCTGCCAGGAAATGGGGAATTACTGGTCCGGGAGGTAACGATGTGCAGTTCAAATTCCTCGATTTCAATGCAAAAGGGAGTAAGACAAGCTCATGGCTTGAAGGCAACAAGATTGGTATATCTACGGTTTTGACTACTAATACTATAACGGGTATTGTACCTTCAATACTCTCCGTTGATATAGGCGAACTCGTACTGAAACCTACTAACATAGATCCTTTGACGGGAAATAAACCACTGTCTTTCAAACTTGAGAAATGGGATTTCCAGAGCACAGGCTGGAATATTGAACAGACCAAAAAAGGTATTTACATTCCGCAGGGAACAATTAAGACGGGTATAATTGATGTACCAGTCAAAAAAGTGGTGATAACCCCCGACAATTTTGCAGTGGGGGAGAGTGACGTACATGATCTAACGTTCTCCAGTGTGATCCCTCTAAACATACTTACCCCAAACACATCGTTTGGATATAACCCGGCTATAGGATCAGACAGGAAAGGGCATTGGGAGCTCAGGATAATAGGAACACAGGGATCCCCGGGTGTGTCGATTACCGGTCTGCCGGGAATGGAACCAGGAGCTGCGATAAAATTCCAGTCCTTCTCACTGCTGAGTAATGGTGAACAGGAAATTGACCAGGGCAACCAGACCCAGGAGGTCACATTTTATAAGTTGCTTAAGGTTCAGCCTCTGTCTTTCTATGGTGGCGATAAATATTTCCTGATGTCATGTAACATCGATCTGGATATTCCAAGGATCAAGTCAAAAAGCGCTATGATCAAATTCTCAAAACCCGCCTCACAGGTTAACTTTGAGTTGATGCCTTTTAATGTGAGCTTTGACGGGCCCGGTGGTATCACATTTATTTCTGGACTTACACAGGGTGATCAGAAACTCGATGCGACAGGCTTCACGGCCACCGGTACGATAAAAGACAGTGAGGGGATCAACCTTAAAGGAAAGTTGCACAGGACTGTAAATGCAGCATGGCTGGAAGTTGATCCTAAAGGACAGAAGATGCCTCTGGGAGCAGGTCAGACCTACCTGGCAGGCATTGAAGGGAAGATGGAAGTTGTGCCGAATATAAGCGACTGGAATAATTTCAGCTTCAGTGGTGATATGACAGGATTCAAAGGCATGGAGTCAGATCTCCATAAGACTTTTACTGTCCATGGCAGCATAACAGCCGACAATGAGGGTCTGGGTGTTAAGAATATCCCAACCCCATTCGGGGGAATGTCAATAACATATGATATTCAGAATGCACGTCTTACGGGTTATCTCGACGTGGATAAGCAGGTTGGTGCCATGAGAATGAAAGGAGCTGCCAACATGCTGGTTGATGCTTCAGGCTGGTATTTCCTCCTCGGAGGTCAGCTGACAGCCCCAGGGATAGGTAATATGCAGGCGGGTATGCTTCTCGGTGATTATCACCAGATGGCGCCTGATGTGGTTCAGACCCTGATGCAGTTCGCATATGACAAGAGCGTCCCTGCCAGCTTCAAAACAGGGATATCAGGCTTCTTCTTTACAGGACAGAAAGATGTTCCGATAATCAACATACCCGATTTTGAGATAAACATCGGGATTCTCGATGCCAAACTGGGCCTGTCTGCAGGACTGGATGGCCGGCTATGGATGGGATTTGACGACAGTGGTAACGAGTACGGTATTGGAGCAATGGCTTATGCACATGCCTGGTTCAGCGCCTCATCTATTACCTGTACAAAACTAAGTGCTGAGGCCAGGGCTGAATTGGGAGCCAAAGGCATCTACCAGTCAAACACTGGAACATTTTCAATTACCGGTTGTGGCAGCTTTACTATCAGTGGCTCAGCCAGTCAGTGTTTCCCAACTCCTTGCTGGGATGGAATATGTTGCAAGGCATGTATCGGTGGAGGTGTCAGCGAAGGCATAAAGGTAGATATGACTTTTGATTCCAATGGAAATACAAGTCTTGATTTTGGCTTTGGGAACTGCAGTGGTCAGTCAACAATGTCTGGCAACTGGTAATATTATTGAAAAGAAAAACCAAGTAATATGCAAAGGATATCATTTTATCGTCTAATAGTATCAGTCCTCTTATTCTCATTAGCAGCTCCATTTGCCGGAGCCCAGGAAAACAGGCCGACAGCAGTGGGGACCAGGAACGGTATCTGGATCTACCTGGGTAATGAGATCCCCAGGGGCTTCCGGTATGAGATATTAAGGAAGACTGGCAGAGCAAACTACACCGTGATTGGGACCGCCACCTATCCGGAAGATGAAAAGGAGATGAAGGCTATAGTTTCACAATACAGTCCATACTTCGGAGACCTTGAAAAGTTCGGCGACAAAGAAGTCACTGGATTAAGAAATTATGCGGGGAAGCATAAAACATCGGACTCAATTACCATGCCTGACTTACCCGTGATGCACCTGGCACTTGGAACAGCTTATTTTGACACTGATGTGCAGCCTGGTACTGATTATCAATACAGTGTGCGAAAGATTACCGGGAAAGATACACGTGCCTGGGAGAGAGAGAGTAATACCGCTTCATTTCCGCCTGTGACAGATATCATGAGACCGGTATTCAGCAACAAGGAAGAGTCGCGCTCGCAGATACTGATACGCTGGTATGTTCCTGAACAGAAAATGCTTAATACATTTGCTGTATACAGAGGAGTTTTCGGGAAGGGAGATTTTAAGAAAATTGATGCAATAAAAGGATATAATTCATCCCGGGACACTGTGTTTCTCATAGCTATTGATACCAATGTAACCGTACCGGCATTTTACCAGTATTACCTGCTTCCCCTTGATATTTACGGCAACAGCGGTCCCGGATCTGATACTGTGGGGGCCGGTACTTTGGGACATGCATATAACCCGGTTCCTGATTATTTGAAGGCAAGGGGCAGGGATAAAGACCACCAGGTTGAGATAAGCTGGAGTTTCCGGGACAAGAAATATCTTCGTGGGATAGAAGTTTTCAGGAGCTCGTCATTCGACGGCAGATATGACAGGATAGCCCTTCTCCCGGCAGGCGATACAACCTATACAGATGTTGTTCCTGTTGCAAACGAGAATTACTGGTACTACCTGGTAATTGACGGACCGGTTTCCAAAAGTCTTCCCACTGCAAGAGTATCTGTTATGTTCAGGGCTCCCGGAGAGAAACCTTCTCCCCCGGACGAGACAGGCGCTGAAAGTGTCAGTGGAGGAGTTAAAGTATACTGGAGCTATCACGATCCTTATGTGAAAGGGTTTTATGTTTACAGGTATGTCTACGAGAAATCTGATTATATACAGGTTTCCTCGCTCATCCCTGCAGGGGGCGAGATATTCAGCTATATTGATTCAGTTGGACAGGGACAGGGGAGTGGTGTGCTGCGTTATGCTGTACGGGCAGTGAATGACCTGGACCAGATGAGTGATCTTTCTTCACCTGCAAGTGCCAATCCGGGAGTCAGGTCCGCTGTCGGGGTCCCCTTAAATCCAAGAATAAACAGATCCGGTAATGGTATAATGTTAATATGGGACGACCTGCGCAACAGTGAAAAGTCGTTAATGGGATATAAGGTTTACAGGAAAAGTACGGCGGGAAAGAATTTTGTTATGATGCCTAACGACACACTCAGGAATGATAAAAATTATTTCAGCGATACCACTGTCGTCCAGGGGATGAGCTATCAATATGCTGTAACAGCAATAGATTATTACGGGAATGAGAGTCCGATGAGTAACTTAATCTCGTACAGCATGCCGGCCGAATATATCATTCCTCCGGTCATTTCAGGAGCTGTGGGAACTACAGGAGGTATTATGATCAGTTGGGGACAGGTGAATGACGAAAGCGTTGTCTCTGTCAGGGTGTACCGGATACAGCCAGGCGGAAAAGCAACAGCCTTGGCAACATTATCAAAAGATGAAAACCAGTATCTGGATAATACAGCAAGGAAGGGAGAACTCTATATTTATGAGATATCTCTTCTTACAGGTGACAACAGGGAGTCGGTCAGAAGCAGAGGTGTCAGTATACGATACTGACAGATCATTTCATGAGTTTACTTATTATAAAGTTACCTAATTCCCTGCCTTTCAGTACACTGGTATCAGCAGTAAACCTGTAATGAATACCTCCGTAAACCCTGCTGATGGATACTTCAGCAGCTGCATCCTCAAATGAACTGAAATGTCGTTGCATACCTATATACCTGAGGTCTGCAGTATCCTGGAATGCAAAATTCTGTCCGAAAATGGAAGTAAGCAAACTGGCTGCACTGGCTGAGATTGTACTGTGTGCACTTGTATATTCCGGGAATGAGGGTGTTTGTAATAGTGGCATCCAGTTGGGATCAAAGGACTCATTGATAGCCGTTACAGGACGAATATAACTGCTTCGGTATTTCTCATCCCATGATGAAATGAAAGCATCATATAACGCAATGGAAGTGTAGGCATATGCTATGGCTGTTTTCACTTCATCAGCGCCGGCCATTCTTGAGGCTATTGCACATATACCCATCCAATGGCCACCAGGTGTTATTTTTTTGTTGCCGAACATCATGTGTCCCACGTGTTCCACAACAAAAGGATTATCGTCCCAGTAACGTGCTATATCAATTTGTTCCCCTGTAAGATGCTTATTGATTGTATAAACATTGAGCAATTCCTTATAATAGAGACTATTGGTGTCCATACTGAATTGCAGGGGGCTCGCAGGGTTTAAACTGCGAGGCGGAATCCATAATCATTGGCATCATGGTGTTCCAGCACCATTCAATACCATCCAGATAGTCAGGGGGAGTGGGCCGCCATTTTCCCGGTATCATTACTTCCCAGGTATTTCTCTTTTCCCCTTGACTGTAAATAACCGTCCATATAAGCTCTGCGCAAAACGGTACTCCCCACACTGTCACCAAAATCAACGATCGCTCGTAGGTTGCATCATCCAGAAGGTTCCTGAACCTGTTATAAACAGATTGTTCATAATGAGTCAGGGAATCCACCGAAAATACCTTCACATTGCGGACCACTTTAAAAAAAGCTTTGCTGGCAGCAAGGGTGAAATTATAATTTTTGCTGTTTCAGGACTGGCATAGGATCAAAGCCATGTCAGCCTGGTGGTTATTGACTGATAGCCTTCTCGTTAAACTAATAGCCTCATAGGTGGCCAGCGATGCATATACATATAGCCTGCTTGCCACAGGTGGTGTAAAGACATCATAGATAATTACCTGTGTAAGCTTATCCTGGTTGTTATGCAATGATCTCAGCATCCGATATCTGCATTGACCACCTCTCTTTTGCAGCCGATGACTGACAGTACCAGGATAAGGACCAGACTGTTTTGGTAAGGCATTTTATATATTCAGAAGAATGATTTTAATATGTATTTTCTTTTATTCATTTCGTTTTTTTCAGGTTTCCCTGAGCATAAAATTTTCAGTGGCCCTCTGTTTGTGCGCTGCAGCCACCAGGAGCTTCCTCCGACCCCTTAAGTGGCAATGCCTTTGCCATTACCGGGGATAATATGCCACTTTCATCAATGACAGCGGGCTGAAATTGCCATGCCCGTCACCCAGCATCAGCAGTCCGTTTAAGGCATCATATCTGCCTGTAAGACCTCGGTGCCAAAATCATTGGTGTTTGCAAGAACATCGCGTTGCCATCGTCATTGAAATCGCCTGTGCAACCAACCTCCAGAGGTGGAGAGTTGAGCCTTTAGGTGGCAAGGGAATTAGGGTAAATGGTTATTGCCGTCATTTCTGCAAAAGGATGACCTGAAATCAGTGGCTTTAAGCACCTGTGCTTTTTCCATCTGTTCAGGGGAAAAAAGTTGGTCGATGGTGGCGTTGCGAATGATTTGTAATTCTGAAATTTAGATCTCATCCCTATCATCTCTTTGACAATATCATCTCTTCCCTGCGCAGGAAAATTGCTCATATAGTATCCTGTTGACTGGCGATCATATAAAGGGCAGGAAAGGCATCATAACTTCCATTATTGTCAAAGTCGCCCGGCATAACAGAGACCGGGTATTCTTCACTGGCCCTGTAATATGAATTTAGGCCAAGGTTACCCACTACAAAATCCATATCTCCGTCATTGTCAAAATCCGCAGCTACAACAGTAGTCCACCAGCCCTTATGACCCGCTAAACCTGTCTGATCCGTTATGTTCCTGAATTTACCATTCTCATTGAGCAGGAAGGTGACTGGTGTCCATTCGCCTGCAATAATAAGATCAGGCAGCCTGTCATTATTAATATCTGCGAACAAGGCATCACTTACCATACCAAAATTGATAAGATCAGGTGCAATTTCTTTTGTAACATCAGTAAACTTTATTTTGCCGTTTTTTGTGTCATTCCTGTAAATGAAGCTGGAAACAGGCTTTGGATAATTCCATGGAAATACCCTGCCCGAGATAAAGAGATCAGGATCTCCGTCCCTGTCATAATCCGCAACTCTCACACTCCCTTTGCTTGTAAAGTCTATGGGAATGGCTGAGGAGTCTTCTGTAAAATACCTTTTCCATCGTTTTGATAAAAATGATCCCTGTAGGCTTCCGAATATGGTTCATTCTCATAGCCACCTGATGAAATATAAAGATCCTGGTCACCGTCTCCATCTGCATCAAATAGCTGGATGCCGGTATCATCCCATGTCTTGGATTGTAAGATCTCATCACTCAGGAGAGGCTTATGAGTGAAGGTCCCGTCTTTTTTCTGTAAGAAGATAGTGGCGCTTGTATGAGAAGAGCCACCCGTAATAAGATCTTCAAGGCCGTTACCATCAATATCACCGGCAGCAATTGAGGGACCGGATTCAGAAAACTTATGAGGCAACAGTTTTTGTATATTGAAATCAACAAAATCTTTCTCCTTATCTATATATTGCAACCTTAACAGGTTCTGTAACATCCATGAACAGGCTTTTCCTGATTGCCGGTTTCACAGGTTTGTTAAGAAAGCTTCTGCGCATCATCTGTTTTCACATTCAAAACCTGGTCGGCATTGATATTCTGAAGTATTTCTGATGTCCCGTTTTGCCATCTGACTATCATCGAATCTACCCTGGTGGATTTTCCGAGTACCGAAATGAGCTATTCCTCCAACTGTTGACAGGTAACCGCGTGCAGGTGCATTTTCCCACAATTGCTGCTTGCCATCATCATAATAAATCTCGATCAAGGCACCCAGCCCACTGATATTAAGTGAGTCCCCATGCAGGATAACTTCAAGGAAATGACCTGTTTCCGGGTTTGTTCCCTCTCATTGTTCCTGTATACCTGGGCTTCATCATTGATATTGTTTATTACGAGATCGAGGTCACCGTCATTATCGAGATCGCCATAGGCTGCCCCGTTTGAGAATGTCGGAGATGAGAATCCCCATGTCCCGGACATATCAGTAAAGGCCATATTCCCATTATTCCTGAATATGTAATTATGGAGTTTTACCTCCGGCACCTGCTTAAGGATATCAGATTTAGAAGCGGTCTGCAATGCATTCATCCTGAACATTCCAAAGTCGTGATCGGTAATATCCCGTGGAAAGCCGTTTGCAATAAACAGATCCTTATAGCCATCATTATCAAAGTCGGCAAGCAGGGGAGCCCAGCTCCAGTCAGTGGCTTCAATGCCGGCATAAAAGGCTATTTCGCAGAACACAGGTGTGCCTGTTGAATCCTTAGGTCCCTCATTTATCTGAAGCGTGTTGCGTGTATACTGATATCCGTACCCGTAACGTTCGGTATTCTGATAGAACTGGTAGCTTGCCGGAATGAGCATCATCTTTTTCCTGAAGTTATCTTCAGGGTTCATGTCAAGCGTTATGAAGTCGTCAGTCCGTCATTGTTAATATCGCCGACATCATTTCCCATAGCGCTGTTGGAAGTATGCTTGAAACATGGAAGTAATCTGCTCAGAAAAGGTGCCGTCTTTATTATTGATCCACAGCAGGTCATTAGAGAGGTAATCATTGCTGACATAGATATCTTTCCATCCGTCGCTATTTATGTCGGTGATACTGGCCTGGTTACCATATCCTTCTGTCATTATGCCTGCTTCTTCGGAGACATCGGTGAAAACAGGGTGATGTAGGATAGTGTCCCATTCGTTGCGGTACAGCTTCCCCTGCTGGAATTGGAGCCATCACGGGTCAGATGGTGAAAAATATAGGGTGAATTCCTGTCATTTATCTCGTTAACAGTGAGATAGACATCTAAATCACCATCATTATCATAGTCGAAGAAAGCAGCCTGTGTTGTATGGGAATCATCGTCGAGACCATATTCCGCTGCCATATCGTTAAATACCGGTATGTTCACTGCTGTTATTACCCTGATTAATATACAGGATGTTTTTTCTCTTTTCAGGGTCGCTTGCTAATGGTGGCTGAGATATAGATATCGAGAAGTCCATCATTATTGATGTCAATAAGCGATACTCCCCGGCACCATTTTCCTTCACCCCCGCACCAGCCATATCTGTTACATCTTCAAAGCGTGAAATCACCCTTGTTGAGATATAGTCTGCAGGGGACCATGTTCCCTGTAAAGAAGATATCAGCCAGTCCGTCATTGTTAAAATCGCCTATTCCAACGCCACCTCCATTGAAGATATTACCATTGTCAAGCTGGTTAACAGAGTCATTTTCAATGATCCTGTTAACAAAATGAATCCCTGAATGGGATGAACTGATCTGTTGAAAATGAGAATTTTCACTGTTGCATGAAAAAATTAAAAACAGGATAATCGCTGGGACAAGTATTCTTACAGGTTTAAATGATAATGAACTGAACATAAATCGTGTAATGAGTTAGGTTATCCCTTTTGACAGGTAGTAATTAAATATTCAAACAACAACAAACCCTGTTGGTTCATTGCCCGATTGTTAAAATTTAACCTGATAAGAAATTGTAATTGGTCTTTCCTGGCAGGTTTTCCTGCTGCCGTTCCTGCCGTGATAATAAATTTAGCGGGAATCAATTTTTTTCATCACCGGCAGCAGTATTAAAATATTGTGCGAGATCCTGTAATATTTTGGCATCGACTTCTATTTGTTGCTGAGCCTCTTCCCAGTTTCTTTCTTCGATAGCTTCACTTATACCTGGCATAGTTTTGACGCCATAGCCCGTGTAATATCCGGGAGCATAAAGAATATTTTTATACCATTCTCTGCGGGGCAAACCTTTTTCTGTCAGTAGCTGCTGTTCAGCTCTGTAAAGTTTCTGATTAAACTCTTTGCTTATGGTTCCTGTCATTAGATTCTTTTGACAGATAATGCTGAGGCTATCGACACTGGTTCCCAATTCCTGTAAAGCGTTGTGCAGGGGTGAAAAATCCAGGTATGGCACCTCTGGTTTAACTCTGGGGCCATATAAGCCTTTTGTAGGATCTTCACCTGTAGCATACCTGCCTTTAATGATCAGGCTATTATCTACATCGGTGCTCTCGCGGCTATTTTCTAAAAGTGTCATTAGCTCCTTTGAATATTCCCTGGCTGTCTTGTATAGATGTGTGAAATCGAAAGGCAGCTCATCGGCATTTGCCATCCGTAAAACAGCATGACCTGCGGTCTCTGCCAGTGTAACACCATACTGAAAGCCAGGGTCGACAAACCTTGTATACAGGCTATATGAATCATATATAGAATGATAATCGCCACTCCCGTCTTCCCCTCCATAGCCAGGTTTAGTGCCGGTATCCCCGCATGCTGGATAAACGATGAATAATCGGACCCTGACCCAAGCGCTCCCAGTTTTAATTCTTTCTGGCCCATATTTTTTTCTTTGCTTCCGAGTTTCCGGCGGATATTGCATCATGTGCCTTTTTCCTGTCAAATACACTTACATGTGTCTGGGGGTCAATGACCTGTTTTGCGATCTCATCCATGAAAGGCTCAAGGGTAGGCGAGCCCTCGTGCAAAGAGGAATCCACGGCCATTACCATCGGAGTTTATATATACCACTGCCTTTTCTCTGCAGCTCTTTTTCATGTTCCTCAACCCATTCTGTTGATCCAAGCAGTCCGGGTTCTTCACCGTCCCATGCACAATACACTATTGTCCTGTCAGGCCTCCACCCGTTTTTCATCATGATGCCCATCGATCTGGCCTCTTCGAGCAGGGCAGCCTGTCCGCTTATCGGATCTCCTGCTCCATTGACCCATGCATCCTGGTGATTTCCGCGTATAACCCACTCGTCAGGATATCTTGACACCATGGATTTTAGCAATGACATCATAACATGGCACAAGATCCCAGTTAAAAGTAATTTAAGATGTACCTTTGTCTTGCCCGGTCCAATATGATATGCAAATGGCAGACCACCATGCCAGCTAACTGGTGCAACAGGTCCGCCAAGAGCTTTAAGCAAGGGCGCTGCATCGTGGTAGCTTATTGGCAAAACAGGGATCTTCAGGAGGCTGGGAGCCTCTGATCTTTCCAATCTCTTAGCGTCTTTTGTTGCACCGGTGCCAGGAGTCAGCGGATCACCTGGGTACCAGGCGGACATGTCAATAACAGAGCCTCTCTGTACCCCATACTCATTTCTGTAAGCTCCTTTCGGGTAAACATCTCCCTGGAAGTATCCGTCATCAGCAGGGTCACTGTAGATGATGCACCCAATGGCTCCATGTTCCTGTGCCACTTTCGGTTTTATTCCTCTCCAGCTGTGACCGTACTTAGCAATAACAATCTTGCCCTTTACGTCAATACCCATCTTATCTAAAACCTCATAATCCTGGGGCAGTCCGTAATTAACAAATACCAGGTCAGCTGTAACATCCCCATCAGCACTGTATGCATTATATGTTGGCAGCTGCCCTGATTGGCCTGAAGTAGCATCCTCATTAAGAGCAGGCTCCTTTAGTACAGCTTTATATGTTGTTGGAGAGATCATCTCCAGTACCCTTGTCTTTGGAGTGGGGAATAATACAAAGAATGTCTCAATGCTGGCATCCCACCCCCATTCCTTATACAGGTTAAGAATATATTCCGCATTTTCCTTATCACCGGGAGAACCTAAATGATGAGGTTTAGCTGAAAGGATCTTAATTGTTTTTCCAATGTTGTCTTTATCAAGATTCTGATCAAATGTTTTTTCAACATTCAGTTGCCTGTCAATATTTTTATCAGTGAAACCTGTAATTTTTTCTGTCTGGGCATAGGATGTTTGTAAGATGAGTATCATCAAAACGGGAAGGAAAAGTTTTTTCATCTTTAAGGAATTAAGCTTATAATAATTAACTATTAACGTTTCAGGACTTATAAATGTTTGGCGGTGATAAGTAAAGATAATTAAAAGCATATAAATTAGAGGTCACAAGTTAATAAATGATTTAGTTACGGTCAACAGTCATTTTACCTGAGGTCGCCAGTCCTCGTCTAGATCATGTCGTAATGGCAATGTATACACCTGAGATACCTCACGGTCGTGCGGGGTGCGAAAGCGAAACGAAGGAATCTGACGGTGTTGTTGACTGTTCAACATGACGTGTCATTACGATGAATTTGTCGTTAACTCGTCATTTTATGCAATTATAACCGTTTGATACCGTTTTAATCAAATTATATCGTTCAAATGACTCATACATGGCGTTTCTATTGGGATTTAAATTGTTTATATTTATAAAAAAAAATTATCAATCATGAATGCAACCATCAAACGAGCGTTATTTTCAGTCGTTCTCATCTCACTATCTCTTCAGGTTTTAAGGGCCAATATTTCACTTCCGGAGATATTTTCAAGCAACATGGTACTTCAGCAACAGGCAGATGTTACGATATGGGGCTGGGCAAAAGCCGGGGAGAAAGTGACAGTGAAAGCCGGGTGGCTCGATACGGAGCTTAATCTACAGCCAATACCCAGGGCATATGGAAAATTGTGCTATAGGACGCCTGCATGCCGGAGGACCTTATGATATTTCCTTCAGGGGATACAACAGCATCACCTTGAGCGATGTGATGATAGGGGAAGTCTGGCTCTGTTCAGGGCAGTCGAATATGGAATGGAGTGCACAGTCGGGTATCGATAATGCTGAAGAGGAGATAAGTAATTCAAATTATCCGAATATCAGACTTTTCACTGTTTACTCATCAACAGCCCTCTGTCCGCAGCAGCACCTTACTGGCAGCTGGGCCAAATGTACACCTGAGACTATGCGTAGTTTCAGTGCAATAGGCTATTTCTTTGCCAGGAAACTATACAAGGAGCTGGGAGTTCCAATAGGAATAATTAATTCAAGCTGGGGGGGTACACCTGCCGAGGCATGGATGCCGGAAAATGTTATTGAGAAGGATGATTTTCTCCGCGAGGCCGCTGCGAAACAGGTACCAGTTCCGTGGGGTCCGGTAGAAACAGCAAGGTTATACAATGCGATGATCTCACCAATGATCCCCTTCAGGATTGCAGGGGTACTCTGGTACCAGGGTGAGGCAAATACTGTAAATGCCTACGCCTATAAGGAGCTTCTCGAAGGACTTATTAAGGGATGGAGAACTAACTGGGGTTATGATTTCCCGTTTTACTATGCACAAATAGCGCCATACAGGTACGGTAATAACTTTGATGGGGTAATGGTACAGGGACGAACAGAGGAGGGCTCTTGAACTGCCCAATACAGGTATGGCTGTGCTCAGTGATATATGCGATACTACCAATATCCATCCGAAAGACAAACAGGATGCTGCATTAAGACTTGCTTATCTGGCCCTTAACAGGTGTTATAATTTGAGCCGGTTCGAAGATTCGGGACCATTATTTAAAGATATGGTTGTTGATAAGAACAAGGCAATAATCTCGTTTGATTATAGTGAGGGCTTACATTCTGAAGGGAAACTGCTTAATTATTTTGAGATAGCCGGAGCTGATAAGGTCTTTTACCCGGCTGAAGCAAAGATAGAGGGAGAAAAGGTTGTTGTACAGTCCAAGAAAGTTAAAAACCCTGTAGCTGTACGTTTTGCCTGGAGGAATACAGCCACTCCAAATCTCTTCAACGGAGCTAACCTTCCGGCTTCTTGTTTCACAACAGAGTAACGCCACAACGGCGCAAACCACCTTCGACAAGGCTTCGGCGGTCAAAGGGCGCGGAGGCAGGCAGAGGGAAATAGGGAAATGTATTTTGTATAATAAATGACAGGCGATGTTAGGTAATGAATCATTTTCAGAAATTTTGTTCTCTATTCTCTGAGTCGTTTGTCGTGCGTCTTGCGTCCAGTGTCCAGTATTTATAATTTAAATTAATTCAATTCACAATATGAAAAAAATAATTATTATAGCTTTGATAATAATATCAGGTATTCAGACTGCCGATGCCCAGTTATTCAAAAAGGTAAAGAAATTCTTTAACCAGCCCAATGCAGGCCTGACTGAGAAAGATGCAGCAGATGGTATAAGGGAAGCACTTATAAACGGAACCGGAAATAGTGTGAAGCTCGTTTCAGTCCTCGACGGTTACTGGGGGAATCCTGAAATAAAGATCCCTTTCCCTCCCGAGGCAACGGAGATGGAGTCGAAACTGAGAGCAATAGGTCTGGGTAAAAAAGTTGATGAATTCAACCTATCCATGAACAGGGCTGCGGAAAAAGCAGCGAATGAAGCAAAACCCATTTTTATTGCTGCCATCAAAGGGATGACAATAAGAGATGCTATCAATATTGTCAGGGGAGAGAACAATGCAGCAACAATGTATCTGCAAAGAACGACAACCCCTGAGCTGACAGTTAAATTCGAACCAATAATACAGACCTCTCTTGAAAGTGTGGATGCTACAAAATACTGGAGCGACCTGATCAATATTTATAATAAGATCCCTTTTGTAAAGAAGATGAACCCCGACCTGGCGGCTTATGTGACAGAGAGGGCCATTGACGGGTTATTTATAATGATAGCAAAAGAGGAGCTTAAGATACGAAAGGATCCAATGGCCCGAACCACTGAATTGCTAAGGAAGGTCTTTGGGAATTAGCATGTTATCATGAAAGAATACCTTAAAAATGATCACGACCTGAATACATTTATTAATGTATTTGATGAATGTCCGATATGGTCGGCTCCCTTTGGTCTGAAACTGCTGGACTACATTGATTATAAATCTAATATTACTGCTCTCGATATAGGTTTTGGTACAGGTTTTCCATTGACAGAGATAGCCCTGAGACTGGGGTCAGGGTCGACAGTGTATGGGATTGATCCCTGGACTGAAGCAATAGTAAGAGTCAGGGAAAAGATTGACAGGTACAGGATAACAAATATTAAGATCATCGAAGGCATGGCAGAATCTGTTCCGCTGGCAGATAATTATCTCGACCTGATTGTCAGCAATAACGGAATAAATAATGTAAACAATATCGGACAGGTGATATCGGAATGTTCAAGAATAATTAAGCCAGACGGACAATTCGTTCAAACATTCAATACTGACAAAACAATGTTCGAGTTCTATGAACAGATGGAGGAAATACTTCATGAAATGAAGCTGTTACATGAAATAAAACTGATGCATCAGCATATTTACGAAAAGCGAAGGCCACTCCAGGAAATGATAGAAATGCTACGGAGAAACGACTTTATAATTAAGGACCTTGAGCATGATCAGTTCAATTACAGGTTTACAGACGGATCAGCAATGCTGAACCACTATTTCATCAGGTTGGCATTTATGGATTCTTGGATCAAATTAATACCTGCGAACAAACTTGAGGAGGTTTTTGATACCCTGGAAGAACGCCTGAATGAGAAAGCTAAAATCACAGGAGGCCTTACGCTGAGTGTTCCATTCGTACTTGTTAATGCCATAAAACAGTAATGCATGATGGTCATAGAATATTGTGATTAATTGTGAATAGCTGATAGTGGAAATGTAATTATGAGTAAAAAAGACTGGAATCCCACTCAATACCTGCAATTTAACAGGGAAAGACTACAGCCCTCAGTGGACCTTGTCTTCCATATTGATTTGAAAGATCCAAAAAGGATACTGGATATTGGATGTGGACCTGGCAACAGCACACAGGTTCTTTTGCATCGCTGGTCCACTGCTGAGATAACAGGTATTGATAATTCTCCTGCTATGATTGAAAAGGCAAGGAATGACTATCCCGATCAGAGATGGGTATTAATGGATGCATTAAAAGACAAAATACCCGGTACATATGATATTGTTTTTTCAAATGCCACAATTCAATGGATCCCGGGTCATGATCTTTTGGTGAAGAAGTTCTTTGACATCATTAACAATAGAGGGGTACTGGCTATTCAGATCCCAATGTTCATGGAGATGCCTGTCGCGAAGGCAATTACAAGAACTGCAGCTGAAAAAAGGTGGTACTCTCAGACAAGAGGCCTTGAAGAACTGTTTACAATACATGATCATTCATATTACTATGATCAGCTAATTGGATATGCTGCCAGGATAGAGATGTGGGAGACCGATTACCTGCATATAATGGATTCTCATCTTTCTATACTTGATATGATAAGAAGTACAGGACTAAAACCATATCTGGACAGGCTGGATTCGGATAACGACCGAAGAGATTTTGAAGAATATTTTTTGGCTGAGCTAAGAAAGGACTACCCTTTACAAAAGGATGGGAGGGTCCTTTTCCCTTTTAAAAGGTTGTTCTTTATTGCATATCGATGAGCAAACAGGATTTAAGTGTAGTCTTAATAATACCTTGAATTCTCAAACATATGCAGTTGGCTTATTCTATTATGCATTGATGATAGTGTAATTATCCGGACCTGCCGTTTCGGTTCTTCCTCAAGTGTTTTACAACAAATGCTGAATCCCTGCCAACACCGCCTATCAGACCGGAAGTCAAACCATACTGGAATAACATCCCGGTAAAGTATAATCCACTTTCGTCGGATGATATCCCTCTTTTTGTTACAGGCCATCCAGACTTATCAAATGGGATATCAAGTTCAATCCATGAAAAATCCGGTCTGAAACCGGTGGCCCATATTACTGAATTAATTTTTACAATACGTCCATCCTCCAACTTTGGCATACCATTTTCAATGCCTCTAACCCGTGGTACCTGTTCCACACCTGCGCGAACCAGGTCTGTGACAGACACGCTTATTAATGGGCCTCCTTTGCTGGTTATCGCAACTCTTGCTTTTCTTCCGATCGGTGTCGAGATGGTCAGAATGTTGTTTGCAAACCACCAGTATAAACTTCCTGCGTATCGAAAGACCTGATCAGGGATATGAAAAGTAGGATGGCCGGAGATAAGAGTATGTCTGCTTTTAGAAAGCTCAATTGCTATTTCTAATCCTGAAGTTCCTGCACCTACAACAAGAACATCCCCGGAAGGCAAAGAATCAGGATTTAAGTATTGTGAGGAATGAATTTGATAAATGTTTTTATCCAGTTCTCCGGCAAAATTTGGTACACGAGGTAAAGGATTAGTCCCTGTTGACACAATTACATTATTGCTAATATGCACACCTTTGCTTGTAACTACTTCAAATCCCTTTTCATTACGTGACAAACGTAACGCTTTTTCATTCAGGCGGACAGGCAAATGAAAATCTGTGGCATATTTTTCAATATAATCCGCTATTTCATCCTTTGAAGGTAAGTATCCACGTGATGCAGGAAAAGGATGTCCGGGTAGTCCATCATACTGAGAAGGAGTAAATAAGTGAAGGGAATCCCACCTGTTTCGCCAGGAGTCTCCGATTTTATTTACAGAATCAATAATTATGAAATTTTCATTAGTCTTTGAAAGGTAATATCCGGCAGATAATCCAGCCTGTCCGGCACCGATAATAATAGTTCCCCATTGTGAATTTGGGTTAGAACTTTGATTTTTCATTTTTCACACAGATAAAATAAGTAAAACACCTGAACACTAAATTGTAAACGTAGGTCTGATATTAAATCTCAATATTATTCGGAGTAAAAAAATAACTAAGGAATACCTGATCTGGATTTGATATTAGCTTAATAACAATTGTATAAAACTAATGTTCATATTAGAAAAGCATTTTAACTAGCTTTTCAGCATTCTTCATGTTGTCAAAATTTTTCGAAAGGATGTATGCACGTTTACTGATCATTGCCTCGGTGAAAGGTTTCTTCATCAGGTAATGGATCATTTCGGCCAGGTCACTGTCTGAATCAGCAACATGAAGGAGACTCTTAAGCGAGGTGTTAACTTCTGTTGCAGAGTTGACAAGACAGTGCCTGCCGGCAAAAAGGGCCATCAGTAATTTCAGTTTAAAGCCATTGAATGTAAGGGATGGCAGGATGTTGACATGAGCATTGATAATCAGCTCCTTCATAATATGGTCATCCGGATCAGCGAAAACCTCGATGTTTGAATGTCTGGATGCCAGAGAAATGATTGCCCCTGAAGGGTGTTTCCCGGCTATGATACATTTGTAAGGTATCTGTGAAAAAACCCCGGTTATCAGAAACCTTGCCACTATTTCATTCTCCCTGACTGAAAGGTCTCCGTGGTAAATTATATAATCACCTTTTCCTGTTCGGCTTACAGGTTCATAAAAAGGGTGAGACGGACCAAGGAGTACGGAGTTATGAAACCTGTGATTGAAATATTCCTGATCCTTTTCAGAAATTGCAAGGATCCGATCGGCACCTCTGAGAACATTTTCATACAGGCTGAGTTTTTCCGATTCAATACGGAAATATAACTTTTTAAAGTAACCAGATTCATTTTTTGCAAGCGAGGAATAATATTTATGTTCAATATTATGTAGTCTTACAAGCTTTTTTCGTACAGCAAGATCAGGATGATTGATATAAAAAGATGATTGAAGACCATCGAAAAGAATAGGGTAGCTATTGTTTACCAGGTTATTCAAAAGAGATTTGTTTTTCCTGCTTATTACAGAAGAAGGCTGAGAAGAAAATTGTGATAAGAATAAAGATCTCCTTGGATAATAGTCAGTTGTGTCACATAGTTCTTCAAGTTCCTTCGAGTGCCTGCGTCCATATTCAAAACAATGAAGATGGATGCGGATCCCCATATCATGTAGTGATCGTATCCTGTGAAATGTGTCTATCATACCTCCATAATCAGGGGGATATGGAACGTTAAGTGTAACTATATGAAGATGCAGGTTCACAGTAAGAAAAATTCCCTTTCCAAGAGCAACAATAAATATAGGTATAAATTTCAGCTGTTCACTGGCTGAATTAGCATTTTCTGTTTAACTTTGATTAGCAATACAGTTTAACACAGGAGCTTATATTTATCAACAGACATCATTTTTTAAAAAAAAGACCATGAAATCAACGAGATTTATTTTTACGGGCTTATTAATCTTTCTTTGTTTTAGTCTGAATGCACAGGTATTTATTGGAGGTAATTTTAGTTTTAAAGCCTCTGGTGGTAGTATCGATGATGGATCCACAACTACTGACAAAATTTCATCTTTTAGTATTGATCTTTTACCAAAGGTAGGAAAATTCATGTCGGAAGAAGTGGCAGTGGGTGCTGCCTTAAGTATTTCATACGGCCACGTCAGAATGCCAGGTGTCAATGAAGTAGTTTCAAAATCCCATACTGTTGGGATAGTGCCGTTTATGAGGTATTATCCATTAAAGATTAATAAATTTTCCATATATGGACAGGCAAACGTCGGACTGTTGTTTACTGGTTCAAATACAAAAAGCGGGGGGACAACAACAGACGGACCATCTACCACAAGCTTTTATATTAATGTATTTCCCGGACTGGCTTATGAACTGAATGAAAGATTATCACTTGAAACATCTCTCAATTTTCTGAGTTTTGGGTATCATAATAATACAACTAAAAATGGAGCTGTAAAGGATAAGACTTCTACTTTTAATATCGGAGCAGGTATTGATAATATCATTTCAGTCGGAAGCATTACAATTGGCGCTATTTACAAATTTTAAAATATTATTATCATTATGATAAGTCATTGGGGGATATTACAGTCTATGACTGAACTTACAGAATGGCCTTTTCCTTTTTGGGACCATGTACCAGGAAAAGTAAGATAGGATGTTGTGGAATAATTTCAATCCGTAACTTTAATACATGGCTTGTTAAGGAGGGAAAATAGTTAGGATTATCTGTCATGATATTGTTTTTAATTTGTCTCATAAGATTATCGATACGATTGTAAAATCTTTTGAAAGGTGTGCGGTAAAACAATTCATTATAATTTCATTATCCTTGTATTATGGAAGACCCCTGGACATATAAAAGGATACCATCATCCCGGATAGCGACATTTGATACTTTCACTGCAGGGCTTTCTAAACATCATGTAAGTGCCCTTCTTGAGTTTGACGTCACCGAGAGCAGAAAGAAACTCAGGATTCTCAGGAAGCAGGGTATAGATGTCTCTTTTAACGGATGGCTTATTAAAGTCATTGGCAGCACTCTTCATGAACATCCGGAAGCTGCGGCTTTTCTTTACAATAAAAGGAAACTTTTGATCTTCAACGATATTAATATATCAATGCTGATCGAAAAGAAGGTTAATGGAATGAAAGTCCCGTTACCCATGGTTATTGAAAAAACAAATTTGAAAAGCGCTGCCGAGATAAGCGCTGAAATTGAGAAAGCCAAAGATATTAATCTGTCAGACGATGATATAGTCATAAATAAAAATAGCAGCTTTTCGGAAAGACTCTATTACCATATGCCAGGATTTCTACGAAGACTTATCTGGAAAATAATACTTGGTAATCCTAAGATGGCATACAGGAAGATGGGTAATGCTGTAATAACATCGGTAGGTATGATGGGCAGGATCAATGGCTGGTTTATTCACAAATCAATACATCCAATATCCTTCGGTATAGGGTCAATAATAAAGAAACCGGTTGTTATTAATGATGAAATAAAGATCAGGGAAGTACTTAATATGACAATTCTTATTGATCATGATGTTATTGATGGAGCACCAATGGTCAGGCTGCTAAATACCCTTACAAAACAGATTGAAGACGGCGGGAGTATATTTTGACCTGATCTTGTATGAGACTTTTAGGAGAAGAGATTTAATAAGCCAAGAGAAAGGGAACCCTGAGTCAGGATAGACTCATTCCGCCAATTATTTGTCTGATTGTAAGTTATTCCCGGGTTGAATTTTTCCCCTTTTGGTTCAACAGGAGATGAAATACTGTTGTTTACCTTATAAAATCTTCCGTTTACCGATTTTTGATTTCAAAAAGCTCCTCATGTAGTAACTTTGTGGGCAATATATCAAATCTAATCATTTAATATCAGGCTAATGAAAAAGTTCTTCTTATCAGGAATCATGGCTGTTCTTTGTATTTCGGTTTTCGCTCAGACCAGTGCCAGTCTTAAATTGAATCTGGAGAAAAATAAAGTGTACAGAATGAAAATGACGTCTGAGCAGTCAATCAGTCAGACAATTAATGGTAATCAACAAACAACTGAGTCAAAAGTTGATTATTCCTTTTCAATCAAGAAGATGGATGATACGCCACAATTCATGATAACAGAAATCCATTTTGATACCCTGAGCACAAATACAAACGCTATGGGAAAAATGACTAATATAAGTTCTGTTAATGAGGGAGATATCAAATCATCTGAAGTATCGGATATTATGTCCTCCATAATGAACCGTTTAAGCAAGAATGCTCTTTTTGTTAAGATGGATTACTCAGGTAAGGCTCTTGAAATTGTGAATTTAAAGATGATCTCGGATATCATTCTGAAAGATACTGGTTCCATTTCATTAACCGGCATGATGGCTGAAGGTGTAAAGAAACAGATACTAAACATGGTCAGCGACAACAGCCTTAAAAACATGATCGAGATATTTACATACTGCCTGCCCGGAAGCCAGGTATCTGCCGGCGATAGCTGGAATGTCGTACAAATGACGAACTCCGGGGGGATGATGCTTAATATCAATACGACATACCATCTTGACGGAATAGATGGAAGCATGGCAAATATTACTGCTGATTCTGAAATAAAACCTGCCGGGAACGCTAGCCCTATAATGTCGGGAGGTGCCACGGTAACATATGATGATCTGAAAGGATTAAGTAAATCAACCATTGTATTAAATACCGCAACAGGATTGATTGTTGAAAACAGGTCAAAATCGCATATAGCCGGGAATCTTGGTATCAGTGCGCCTGGGATGACAATGCAAATGCCAATGGATATAACAGGTGAATCTGTTGTTACCGGATTAAATTAAAAGTTAACCGATGAAGAAATTTATTTTATTGATGGTTCTGTTGTCGTCTATAGCTGCACAGGCACAGAACTTAAAGGGGAAGGTTTGTTATGAGAAAGATAAAGCACCGGTGCAGTTTGCTTCAGTCGCACTTATCCATCTTCCTGATTCAAACATGGTTACAGGAGTGATTACACTGACTGACGGAGGCTTACCTGCTGGAAAAAGTTAAGCCAGGTACTTATTTTGTGAAAGCAAGTTTTGTAGGTTACAGTGCTAACGGGAAAGAAGTTAATGTTGAGGCTGGTAAGAATGAAATCAATGTTGATACAATTTTCCTTGATGAAGCTGTTGCAAGTTTAGGGGAAGTTACGGTTGTCGGTGAACGGCTGAAAGGCAAAGAGATGGTCGACAGGACAGTTTATTCCATTCCCTCTGTGATAGCCAAGTCCTCAAGTAACGGCTACGATATTCTGAAGAAAATCCCACAGGTAAATGTTGATTTTCAGAACAATATTACACTTAACGGCAGCAGTAATTTTATAATCCAGGTGGATGGAAGACAACGCGACAGGGAATTCCTTGCTAAATTACTTCCATCTGATATACAGAGTATTGAAATTAGTAAATAACCCATCCGGGAAATATGAAGGAAATATTGACGGAGTGATAAACATAATCCTGAAAAAGGAAGCAAGGTATGGTATGAACGGAAATGTGGGTCTGAATATAAAACCATTTAACAGGGTAACAAGTTCTGCTACCGGAAGTCTCGATTATTCTATGGGTAAAATAACCTTTTATGTTACTGCATTGACTTTTTCCCAGAGTCTTAATATCAATAATACAAATGAAAGCCGTTTTTCGATGATTGATTCCACAACAAGCCTGGCTGGAAACGGAGGTATAAAAGTAACAATGTCAACCATCAATACCGGGTTTGATTACTATATGAATGACAGGAATAATCTGAGCTTTAATGTAAGCTACAAGCCAATCAATCAGAAAGTGGATCTCTTAAGTGAAACGTTCCTTCTATAAAAACAGTATACCTTTGAATACAGTTTCATCTAATTACCAGCAATGGACTTCAAAGTGACGAAACAGTCAGTTTCTCTGTTTTATAAAAAAACATTTAAGAAACCGATCGAGGAATTCACAGCCGAGACCAATTATTACTGGTTCAAGTCAGATAGAGGAAATGATTTTACAAATACAAGGTTCCTGTATAATACAGATTCGATAATCAGTACTTATATCAAGACTTGAGGACAACCTGAATGAACAGGAATTATTTCTCAACAAAATTGGATTATGTTTATCCGCTCGGTATATCCGCAAAAATCGAAACAGGATACCAGTTCTATTATCCAGGATATGAGCTATGATTTTAATATTGACAGCACAGGAAGTAGGATAATATGTTTAAATATGATGAATTGAGGAATTCGGCTTACGGCGGAATTACATATAATATAAAGAAATTTGGCTTCCAGGCATGCTGAGGGTGGAAAACAGCCATATAATGGCTGATTCGGTCACAGACCCTAATTATGCATGTTTCCTGCCCTCTGTAAACCTCCAGTATAAGTTTTCAGCATCACATAATCTGAAATTCACATATAACCGGAGAATTAACCGTCCCGGAATTTATGACATGAATCCATACTGGAAAATCGGACAGAATTATACATATCCCAGGGAAACCCTGATCTCAAACCTGATTATCGCGACAGGCTTCAGCTAACTTATACCTGGAACTTTGGCAGTAATTATTTCTCACCTTATGTTTACGAGGAATATTTTTCCAATAAAATCGGGAGCTCGAGTATCTATTATTAATTCCCCTGTTGACGGTAGCCTTACAACAATTTCCAAACCTTATAATCTTCTTAAGTGGATATGAGCTGGGCGGAGGTGTCAATGCAATGTTGTGGTACATAAATATCAATGCCAGGGTCTATAAAGGACATTACAATGAATATACTGGGGAATCAATTTCTATCCCTGCCAGGGATTATTTCTCATACAGCATTACAAGCTACGCATTTGCCAACCTCGATAAGAAAAAAGACAACAACTGCTTTTGTTTTCCTGAGTTATAATGGAGTAAATATAAATGCACAGTCAAAAACCTACAGCATTCCTTTTTATGGCATCGGTGTTCAAAAGCAGATTAAAGACCATAATTTTGGTGTTTTCTGGCTGCTGCCATTTTCAACGGATATAAGATTCAGCAGGACTGAAACCTCGACACCTGTCTTATAGTTCGACAGAATATTATAGGATTCGATGCGTCTAATTATATTCAGTTCACGTATTCCTATAAATTCAATAAAGGAAAGAATGTTAAGAAGCTAACAGAAAATTAATGTTGAAAGTGACAGTAAAAGCCAGGTGATCGGACAATAATTGTGAAAGATTCCTGGTATTGACTTCTGATAGAGGATTTTCAACCCAATCATCTTTGAAAGTATATTTAGAGCCAACGGTGCACGAACTATAATAAGTCAGGTATTTCATTTTTTACATTTTTATTCAACAAACAGAACATGGCATTTGTTATATATTTACTTGTTATCAGGTAAGTATCTTATATATTACAAACCAGATCTGAGAAAAAATTTGCAATATGGACCAGGCAGAAAAAACAATGATGGACAACCTGTATAAAAACACAGGTAAAACTCTTGAACAGTGGATTGATATAGTCAAGGGTCAGAACTTCGCAAAGCATGGGGAAATTATTAAGTATCTTAAGGATAATCATTCATTCACACACGGGTTTGCCAACATGGTTGCGATGAAGGCCAGGGGAGCCGATGCAGGATCCTTTGAAAACAAAGATGAGTTGATTGATAAGCAATACAAGGGGAAGGAGCATTTCCTTTCATTATATAATAACCTTTTAGCTGAGATACTTAAATTTGGAAATGACATTGAAGTAGCTCCTAAAACAGCTTATGTCAGCCTGAGAAGGAAAAAGCAGTTTTCAATACTGCAGCCTGCTACCAAAACCCGGTTTGAAGTAGGAATAAATCTTAAAGGGCAAACACCCGAAGGCAGGCTGGAAGAGATAAAAACCCCCAATGCCATGTGTTCACATAAGATAAACCTCTCCGGAGAAGGAGATGTTGATAAGGAAGTAATAAACTGGCTCAGGCGGGCATACGATAATGCCGGGTAGAAGAGCAAAGACTAGGGCAGGTGATTAGTCCGGTTTATCTTCTTTATTCCCCTGGGTTTCATCTCTTGAAATACAAAAATATATTGTCTCATTTCCAGTTTTTGTTACAAGGTTAGAATATAGCCTTGAGTCCAATAATTATTAACTTTAACAGGTAAAAGACTTCCTATTTCATTTTATGGGGAGTTAATAAAATTTTAGTTCAATGACAAAACATATCGGAATAGTCGGATGCAGTTATGAAGGCGCAGCATTATGCTACCAGACAATATGTAACGAAGGATCCACGTACATGGGAGAACATAATCATCCTGAAATAAGCCTTCATACCTATCCGTTAAATGCATATATGAAATACATCGATACCGGCGATTGGGAAGGAGTTGCCGGTCTTATGCTGGCATCTTCGGAAAAACTCAGGAATGCCGGGGCCGATTTTTTGATTAGCCCCGATAACACGATACATCAGTCATTCTCCTCAGTGATAAAGAAATCACCATTACCGTGGTTGCATATCGGTGAGGAAGTAGCAAACGTTGCTGAAAAAAGCAGTTATAAAAAGCTGGGGATTCTAGGGACAAAATTCTTAATGGAGGGACCGGTTTATCCTGAAATATTGAAAGGAAGGAATCTCGGCTTTAAGATTCCCGATGAGGATGAAAGGATAAAAATTAATGGTATCATTTTTACAGAACTGGTGAATGGGATTATAAGGGATGATTCGAAAAATTATTTTTTGGAGATTATTGAGAAATTCAAATCGAATGGTTGTGATGCTGTGATATTGGGTTGCACTGAGATCCCCTTAATTGTCCTCCCTGGAGATTCATCACTTCCGGTATTGGATTCAACCCGCATACTTGCAAGAGCAGCTCTCAGGTACGCAATTGGGGATGAGGCAAAATGACGGCACCAAGGAAAGAATGAGAGAGCGGGTGATAGGGACTTGTCCTGAAAAAGATTGACATTTAGAAGAAAAAGGTTTAAATTTACATTGCAACTGATTATCAACGTCTTTGTAATATATTAAATATGGCCAGTCTTATTGAAGGTTATAATTATGATATATTTATAAGCTACCGTCAGAAAGACAATAAATATGACGGTTGGGTAACAGAATTTGTTGACAACCTGAAGAAGGAGCTGGAGGCTACCTTCAAAGAAGAAATCAGCGTTTATTTTGACACCAACCCTCACGACGGGCTTCTTGAGACACATGATGTAGCCGCCTCGATCAAAGAGAAACTGAAATGTCTTATCTTTATTCCCATCATCTCCCGCACCTATTGTGATCCTAAATCCTTTGCCTGGGAACATGAGTTCAAGGCATTTGTTGAACAAGCTTCAAATGATCAGTTCGGATTGAAAATAAAACTCCCCAATGGTAATGTCGCGGACAGAGTACTTCCGGTAAGGATCTATGATTTAGACAAGACCGACATCAGACTATGTGAATCGGTATTAGGAGGAGTGGTCCGTGGCATCGAATTTATTTATAAGTCGGCAGGAGTAAACAGACCATTAACTCCATCTGATCAACCTGAAAAAAACCTTTACAAAACCTTCTATCGCGATCAGATCAATAAGGTTGCCAATGCGATAAAAGAGAATATCAGCGGATTGAAAGGAGAACCGCTGGAACTTGAAAGCGAGCCAAAGGAAGTTAATTCTACTATTAAAAACCCAACAGTAAAGGAAAAATCATTTAAAGTTACAACAGGTTCTAAAAAACGGCTACTGATGGTTTCAGCTGTTTTATTGCTTGCCGCAGTCATTGTTGTGTCATTAATTCTTACAGATGTGATCAAGGTAGGACGGGTTGCAAAGGCTGAGGGGATAAAAGGACTTGTTGTTCTTCCTTTTGAAAACTACACTGGTGATGAACATCTGGACTATGTGGCTGATGGTATGCACGCTTCACTAATCGGGGATATGGGGAAACTGGGTGCATTGAGGGTAATCTGCAAGACTTCGTCCAGTGTCTTTAAAAATACTGGAAAATCAGCATCCGATATTGCAAATGAATTGAAAGTGGATGCGCTGGTAGAACCTACGTTGACCTGTTATGGTGACACTGTCTGCATCCAGATTAGTGTGATCACTCCTTTTCCCGAAGAGAAACAAATTTGGGTGGCCAATTACAGAGAGGATAAAAGGAAAATCCAGAGCCTTTGGAATCAGGTTGTAAAACAAATCTCTGATGAATTAATGATAGAGTTAACACCTGAACAGGAACGTTTACTTGCAAAAACAGGAATTGTCAACAGAGATGCCTATGACCAATACCTTAGAGGTATTTATTACCTGGAGGATCTTGACAGGGAATCCTTGATGAAAGCCAGGGAATATTTGAACAGTGCTGTGGAAAAGGACCCTGGCTGGGCGCCTCTATATACAGGCCTGACTATGGTCTGGGCATCAATAGCTCAAATGGGGTTTGAGTCACCTGAGGTTGCCGGGCCTAAGATATTTGAAAACCTGAATAAGGCACTTGAACTGGATCCGGATAATTCTGATTCCCGGTTTATTAGTGGAGAGATGGCTTACCTGGCAGAGTGGGACTGGGAGAAGAGCGAGAAGGAGTTATTGAAATCACTGACCATTAACCCCAGCAATGCTATCGCAAGGGTCATTTATGCACAGTTATTAAGCAGTTTGCAGAGGCCTGGGGAAGCACGAATCCAAGCCAACCTGGCCATTGACCTTGATCCAAAGAATCCTTTGATACAGTTACAATACGCAGCAGCGTTATTATGTATCGGGGATTGTCAAAATGCCCTGGCTGAGGCGGAAAAGGTAACAGTTGATGATCCGGGGCATTTTCTTGCAAATAATATAATTGAAGCCGCAGCTTTTCGTTGCGTGGATTATGATAAGGTAATGAAAGCAGCTAAATATATTTTACCTGCCAGAGGAGTCGTCTTTTCAAGGGTTGAAAGGATTTACGAGGAACAGGGTTATGTTGCGGCCTATGAAGAAATTTTACGTCAACTGGAGGAAATAGCCAAAAGTGAGTACATTGATCCCATTGAAATGGCTTTCAGATATATAATGGTGAATCAACTGGATAAAGCGATGGATTGGATTGAGAAGGGCTTTGAAATACATTGCCAAAGCATGCCATATATAGTTACACATAGCTTACTGTGTGAACCACTATTTGACAATCCCAGGTTTATTTCCATTGTTCACAAAATGAACCTTCCGCTTCCAAAAAACTGAAATACAACGAATTACAACCGAATTACTACTGAATCACTGCTGAATTACCATTGAATTACAACTGAATTACAACCGAATTACTACTGAATTACTACTGAATTACAGTATCCCAGGAGTGTATTTGATTGAATTTTGCTAAGTTTATATTATCAGAGATATACCTGTCTATAATCAGAGAGCTAAAGAAATTTGTCCAATATATTATTTAACCTGCCCCAGCGATGAAACAAGACTTATTATTTATTACAATCATATGCGGACTAGTTTCATGTAAATCCGGACCACAAGATATTTCACAGGTAAAAACATCTGATACACCAGTAACGATAGATTCTTTAATCAATAAATTCGACAGCATCTCAGATTTCAGCTATAAAGTCGACCAGTTGTGGAAAGTGACACCATCAGGTACAAGCCATTCACTTAGCGGAGATTGTGAATTTACACGGATTCCGGATGATACAATCATTGGTGCTCATTATAAGTTGACCAGTGACAATATAACCATGTTGTATAATGGTGATTTATTCCTCTATTCTGATGAGGATAAGAAATCGGTAATGATCTACAAACTAGCCGAATATCCTGATCCCAGGAACAGGGTGTTATCATCAATACTCTATTACTTATCGTATAATGAAATAATGAATGAAATTAAAAAAAGATATCTGAACAGGCCAAATAGTATTATCCCGTTAACGGACACTGTCATCAATAAAAGAGAAGCTTTAAGGTTTAAACTGATTGATAAGGATACAGTAGTCGGAGAGAACCATACTGAAGTTTATAAGCTTGTAGCTTTTGACAGAGAATCTTTGATCCCTCTGGTAGCTACTAAAATAAGTATTACCACTGGTGATTCTTTGTCCGGACAGACTATTGAGGCAAAGTTCTCATCCTTCCTGTACAGCACAGCTGCTTCTTCCAAAACATATGATATAAATGCCATCCCTTTCAATTTACAGACCATTACATATGCAGAAGAAAAGTAATATGGTCCTGCCAGGCAATAATTTGCGCTATGCGCTTAATTCAATGTAATTTGAGATAATTACGAAATCAAAATCTGAATAAACTTAAAAATAAATTAAATAACTTATAAATAAGTTGTATAACTGAAATATAAGTTATAGCTTTATCCAAAATTTAATAAACCATAGCCATGACAAATTCAATTATTTATTACGTTTTGGAAAGCACAGTCTGCTTATTACTCTTTTTAATGGTATACAGATTACTGATTGCTAACCTTACTCATTTCTCGTGGATGAGAGTCTATTTATTGATTACTGTAACACTAAGTTTAATTCTTCCCCTTATAATTATCCCTATTCATTGGAGATCATCAATTCTCCCTTCTAACCTTTTTAATAATTACCACTTACTCTCAGGCAATCAGCCGGTCGGATATTCTGGTGCTCAATCCTTAAATAATAAGGGTATAGATAGACAGCAAGGATTAATTATCCTGGTTATGGTATTATATATAATCGGGTTACTTTATAACGCCTACAATTTCGCCAGGAATCTCCGAAGTATACAAAAATGCATAAAACAAAATCCAAAAGTAAGGGATGGTGGATTTTGGTTCGTTGATCTGAATGAAAAAGTGCCACCGTTCTCATTCTTCAATTATATTTTCATTAGCCAGTTCTTACCAAAAGTTTGTCAGCAGATGAATTACAAAGGATTAAAGATCATGAGAAAATCCATGCCAGGCAATTCCATTCATTGGATGTTTTATTTATTGAGTTTATTTTAATATATTTTTTGGTTCAATCCATTATTGATCTATCTAAAAAAATCAATTCAGGAGATACACGAGTACATTGTGGATGAAAAGATTGCTGAAAAAGGTAAAAGGAAAAAGGATTATGCTGAGCTTCTTCTGAAACTGGCTTCAGAAGTCAAAGGATTTAATCTTTCAGCAGGTTTCTCCGGAAACCAGATCAAGCGCAGAATAGTAATGATAACCAGGCCAAGATCCCTTCCGGGGCATAAGCTTATGTTTGCATTACTCATACCTGTTACAGTACTTATAATGCTTTCCTTTTCTTATATAAAAAATCCGGATCCCCTGACTGCTCAAACAAAACAAAACGAAAATGTCAATCAAAGCCAGTTAAAAATCGGAAAGATTATCTGGAAAGGAAATACTGTTTATGATATTAAGACTTTAAATCAAGCCTTTGGACTGAAGGAAGGTTCCGTATATAATAAATCCCTTATTGAAGACAGGCTCAACGGAACATCGGGCGCACAGGATGCTGTGATGCAATCTCTATCAGGATAATGGATATTTATTTACCAGGATAAGCGTAGAACGAAAATCAAAATAATGAGGCCGTAGATCTGATAATAACAATTAATGAAGGGAAACAAGCTAAAATTTAATGATGTTATTGTTAAAATTAATGGTGTAGTTACAAAAGATCCGGTCAATGAAATTGGGATTCACACAGGAGAATTATTTAGTAAAGCAAAAATTATATCATCAATTAAAGCACTCGCTAGCTTCGGGTAAGTATGATCCGGAAAAGATAAATCCTAAGCCAATTCCGCACATGTAACCAATGATGAATTTGACAATGTAGACTTGATATTTGAACTTACAAAAATCAGCAACAAAAAATAATATGGAAGAATTAACAAAAGCAGAAGAGAAAATAATGATGATATTCTGGAAGTTGAAAAAAGCATTTGTAAAAGATGTTCTGGCAGAGCTTCCGGATGAGCCGAAGCCTCCATACAATACAATATCATCAGTAACCAGAATACTTGCCGGTAAGGGATATCTTAAGTTTAAAGCATATGGAAAAACATATGAGTATTATCCGGCAGTAAGTCAAGCTCAATATCGAAAATTAAAAGTCAAAAAAATGCTATCACGGTCATTTTGCTAATTCACCTGCATCACTTCTTTCTTTTATAATTAAAGAAGAAAAATTGAGCAAAGAGGAAATTAATAAACTCAAGGAGATTATTAACGAAATTGATTGATATAAAACTTGATATGATAATAATACAACCCTGACAGGTTCCTATAGTGGAGACAAAAAAAACTGTAACCCTACCTGGACTTTAATAAGATACTGACCTTAACAGGGACATAAAAGATTATAAATCGGGTAACCGGGTACCGGGTTATGGTCCTCTTATTTGTGGAGCCGTCTTATAGCGCTTCGCGATGTCATTAGGCTCTTCGACCTTCATTCATTGTCACTGACTGGACGACTATTGAATTACCCGTACCCCGTACCCAGCACCTGTACTCTACTGTCTCATTCTGTTACACTTTTTTTCATAATGCCTGATTGTAAATACCAGTAAATTAGCATGTTGTGTTTATGGCATGACTATTGTCTGATAGATGCCGCACACAAAAGGAAGCTATCTATGGATAAACCTGTATCAAAAGAGCATAAAAGGAAAATATTGTTAAAAAGGGCAGGTACGATCTCTCTTGTAATTATCATACCCCTGGTTATATTACTATTTCTTAAAATCGGCTTTCAACCAGAATGTGAACCTGTCAAAAGTCACTACCGGGCTTGTTGATAAAGGGAATATACAAATCACTGTCCAGGGATCAGGGATAGTAATACCTGCTTATGAAGAGGTGATCATAGCACCCTTCAGGAGTAATGTGATTAAGATTGTCAGGAATCCGGGATCAAAGGTTTCAGCCGGTGATACGCTACTGGTGCTGAATAATAAATTAGCTGAAAATGAACTTGATATGCTGAAAAATGAACTCGATCTCCAGAAGATCAGGAAGGAAAAACTGGGGATAGACTTGCAGCAGTTAAAGGAGGATTTTGAATTCAGCCGGAAGATAAAGGAAATACAAGGTGGAAAATGCCAGGCTTGACTTATGAAGCTGAAGCCACTCTGAACAAAATGGGAGGGAGTCCGGCATATAATGTTAAAAAGGCTAAGACAGAATGGGAGATATCTCAGCTGGAATCGGATCAGGCGAAATATAATTTCAACAACGAGGTGAATGCAAAGAAAAATGGGATCCAGGAACTTGAGACTGAGATCAGCATTTTGAACAATAAGATAGTAAAAGCAAAGGACCTGGTTGACCAGGCCTATGTAAAAGCTCCCTTTAATGGCGACCTGAGCTGGATCGTTGATCAGCCAGGCGCAACTATTTCTGAAGGCCAGGAGGTTGCCCGGGTGGCTGATTTTTCCAGTTATAAACTGAAGGGTACGATTAGCAATGCCTGGGCGGGCAGGATCATAACAGGTCAGAAGGTACTGATCCGCGACCAGGGAAGAAGCCTACAGGCACAATTGAAAATATTATGCCGGCAGTGAGCCAGGGAATGATGGAGTGTCAGATAAGAATAAATGACTGGTGATATATCAACTCTGCGTCCCGACCAGCAACTGGAGATAAGAGTTGTGATATCATATAAGGATAATGTGCTACGGATTCCTAATGGTGCTTATTATAAATCGACGTGGATATAAGAAGATGTTTGTAATAAGAGGGAATAAGGCTTACCGGACAGAGGTTCTCCTGGGAGATGCAAATTTCGATTATGTTGAGGTGCTTGAAGGATTAAAGGAAGGGGATAAGGTTATACTTACCGATATAGATGAGAAATATACAAGGGATGAGATCAGGGTAAGGCAATAAAAGTAGCAGAGCATGAGGAGGGAGAATGCACAGAGTGGGAGTAGGGAACCTATGAATGTAAAAAGAAACAATTATTATTATAAATAATATGATAAAACTTGAGAAAATCAGCAAAACCTACAGAACAAACGAGGTTGAGACACTTGCCCTGGACAATATAAACATAGATGTCAGGGAAGGTGAGTTTGTTTCTGTTATGGGCCCTTCCGGGTGCGGGAAGAGCACCCTTTTAAATATTATCGGGCTTCTTGATGAGCCGGATAACGGAAATATTCGGCTTGACAACCAGGAGATCATTACCTATGAGGATAAGAAGACAGCAAGGATGAGAAACAGGCTTGTTGGATTCATCTTTCAGAGTTTCCACCTCATTAAGGAACTGAATGTCTATGATAATGTGGAGCTCCCACTGATATACAGGAAAATGCCGGCCTGGCGGAACGCAGGAAGAGAAGTCACGGAATCACTTGAAAAGGTTGGCCTGATGAACAGGATGAGTCACTATCCTTCCCAGCTTTCCGGTGGTCAGTGTCAGCGTGCAGCGATTGCAAGGGCAATAGCAGGAAATCCCAGGATCATCCTGGCCGATGAGCCGACAGGTAATCTCGATAGTGTGATCGGACATGAGGTAATGGAGATGCTGGATAAGCTCAATAAAGAGGTACAACAATAGTAATGGTGACACACGATGAGCTGCTGGCAAAAATGACAAACCGGATAGTCAGGTTATTCGATGGCAGACTTGTGGAGCTGAAAAAATTTTACCTATAAATTATCACTAAAATGTTAAAAAACTATTTTAAAATATTTCTGAAGATTGCGTCACAAAACAAGCTTTTCACTTTTCTGAGTCTTTTCGGTATCAGTCTGACAATAATGTTTGTGATGATCTTCAGTATGACAATATCCAAGATCACTTCCGGATCAGGTCCGGAATCGGATCTGAAGAAGATGATTTTTTCTGACAGGGTAAAGACAGAACAACCTGCAGGTATTCCTGGCAGGATTATAATATGTCCAGTTGCGGAAGAACACTCTGTGAGGATCATCTTAAGAATGTTAAAAGTGCAGAGATTACATCAATGTACAACCATATGAATGGGAATTTATTTTTAACGGCAAGCACCAGCTTAAAATGATGTCGCAGCACCGATGCGGAGTTCTGGGATGTATTTAACTATAAATTTCTTGAGGGCAGACCATATACAAGGGAGGATGTTGAGAAGAAAGCAAACCTTGCTGTCATAACAAAATCCCTGAAGAAGCTTCTTTTTGGTGAAGGAAAAATGTTCTTGGAAAAACAGTCCGGTTCACTTCACTGGATCTGGTTGTCTGCGGCGTTGTTGAGGATCCTCCTCCCACTGACCAGAATGCGTACAGGTGACCTTTATTTCCCATATACTCTTCTGAGTGACCATGAAGGTCTGATATATTTACCGGAGGATTCACAATTGCATTTAAAGCCTCGTTCAAGAAAAGATTTCGGTGCCATCAGTAACGAAGTACAGGAAATGATTGCAAGGCTGGATGCTGCTGATACGAGCACATACAGTATTCTTATCAGGTCCATATACACCAGCTTGAAAAAATGATGGTTGGTTACGGCGATCCTGAAGAGTTCTCATTAGGCTACAATATCATTAAATATTTCTTAATAGCTCTTGCTTTTATTCTTCTTCCTGCAATAAACCTGATGGCGCTTAATTTTGCCAGGATACATGAACGTGGTGAAGAGATTGCAGTCAGAAAATCTTTTGGAGCTCCCAGTTCGGTCCTGAGAGGACAGTTTCTATTTGAGAATATTCTGATGACACTTACAGGAGGAGTGATTAGGTATCATCCTTTCATATCTTGTTGTTGCCTTACTTGGTAATTCAATTTCACTTCGCGTAAGTTTCTGGAATAATGTGCCATTGACCTTTTCATTCAATATAGTCGTCTTTGCAGCTGCCCTGATTGCCTGTCTTCTTTTCGGGCTTTTGTCGGGTTATCTGCCTGCAATAAGGCTGGCAAGGATGAAACCTGCTGTTTATCTGAAAGGAGGTGAAGCATGATACGGATATTCTTTAAAACAATATGGAATAACCGGAGACGTAATATCCTGGTATTTATTGAGTTGTTTATGATCTCACTGGTCTTATTCAATCTGACGCTTTATCTTGTAAACCTTGTTACGATCATTCAGGATTAAAAACTGTTACAATACAGATAATGTTGTACTGATAGATATATATAAAAAAGAGAATGAGGATGAGAGTTAACCGAGCTGGCATTTCTGAATCTCAAAAAAAAAATTGAGTCAAATCCTTTTGTTGAATCAGTATCAATCAGCTCAACGGCACTTCCATACAATTATAATCTTATTCCACCGATTTTACAAGCGGGGATGAGCATTTAAACCTGGCAATGAGGCAGGTGGATATCGATTACGCAGAGTTATGAAGATAAGTCCCCTTCAAAGGCAGATGGTTTAATGAAACAGATTGTGGAAAGGCGGTTTTGCCGATTATTATATCAAAAGGGATGGATGAAAAATATTTCGGAGGAAATTCAATTGGTAAGATACTGGAACAGGGATAAAAAAAAGTACTGAGGTGATAGGTGTAACTGATGAATTTAAAAGAAGTGATATTGAAAAACCCTATGAATTGTGGTTTATGTTCATTGAAAAATTACAGCCGGAATCATACTGGACAACGTCATTCCTTGTTAGAACAAAGGAAGGGAAAGACAGGTGATATGCTTGGTATTGCTGAGAGGCAGGTTTATTCTACACTAAACCCGGATAACTGGACAATAAGCAGTCTCAATTCACTTGATAATATGCGGGCACGTCAGAATGAAGATAGTTCACAGCGAAATTACCTTAGTATTATTATTGCCCTTTTTATAATGATAAATATATTTCTCGGCACAATAGGTATTCTCTGGTATAATACAAACCTCAGGATACATGAGATAGGGATAAAGAGGGCTCTGGGGTCGACAGGTGCAGGTATTAAAAGGCAACTGATAGCTGAAAATATGTTTCTGGCCGGACTGGCTCTGTCAATTGTCATACTTATAATTCTCCAGGTACCAACTTTTGTGCCCGGTGGTAAACTTGAACCCTTTGTATTTGCTAAATCAGTATGGATAGCCATTGTGACAATGATAGTTCCTCGTACTGGTGAGTACATGGATACCGGCTGCCATTGCTTCAAAAATACGAGCCGGCAACTGCACTTAAGACAGAATAGTTTAGTAATTTCGTCAGGATGAATAGTTCATAAACGGATACTGGTCTGTGACGATGATGATGCTGTAAGAAGTTCGCTCGATTTTTTGCTTGTAAAAGCAGGATACAAGCCGGTTGCGTTTCAGATCCGGCGATATTTTGAGAAAGATAAGGGAGCTTGGACTTTTCGCCTTGTTTTACTCGATATGAATTTTTCCCTAAGCATCAACGGTGAAGAGGGGATTGAACTACTACGGAAAATAAAGATCCTGAAGCCTGAGATGCCGGTAATACTGATAACTGCCTGGGGCTCTGTTGAGCTGGCTGTGAAAGGGATGAAACTGGGAGCATCCGATTTTGTAACAAAGCCATGGAACAATATTCCAGCTACTTAAGATGATCGAGACATCTATCTCACTGTCCACAGGCGGAGCAGCGGACATATGATAAAGATCCAGGATATCACCCAGAAGAACTGCTGCATTTCAGGGAATAATGGGAAGTGATCCAGGACTACTTGAGATCCTGGAGGTGATCAGAAGGGTAGCACCAACACATGCCCCGGTCTTATCACTGGTGAGAGTGGGACCGGCAAGGAACTGATTGCCTCAGCAATACATCAATACAGCTCCAAGGAGGGGAAACCATTTATTAAAGTTAACCTTGGAGGGATCCCTGCCAGCCTGTTCGAATCAGAGATGTTTGGTTACAGGAAAGGAGCTTTTACCGATGCTAAAGGCGATCATACCGGAAGGTTTGAGAAAGCTGATAAAGGAACAATCTTCCTTGATGAGATAGGTGATCTCACCCATGCCTCACAGGTTAAGCTGCTGCGTGTCCTGCAGGATCAGACCTTTGAGAAGCTGGGTGATTCGAAAGCATGACAGTTGATGTTCGGATATTATCTGCAACAAACCATGACCTTCATTCACTTGTTGAAAGGGGAGCATTCCGAGAAGACCTCTTATACCGTATCAACCTCATCCATATCGAAGTACCGCCTCTCAGGAAAAGGAGAGATGATATATCATCACTGGCAGTCCTATTTTGCTGGTAATGCAGTTAAGACATACTCCCTTGGAAGTAAAGACAATATTCAAGGAAGGTAAGAGTGGCTTATGACCAGGAGTGGCCGGGCAATGTCAGGGAACTTAAGAATGTCATTGAAAGGACAGTTCTACTAACAAAGAGCTGACAGATGAAGGCAAATGATTTTATGACTGCAGCAGCGTAGCGGCCGTAACCGGGGATATAAAAATCAACACCCTAGGAACCCTTGATGAGATGGAGAGATCCATGATACTTAAGACTTATAGAAGAGACGTGGAGGAAACCTCTCAAAAACAGCTGAAAAACTGGGTATCAGCAGGGCAACCCTGTACAGAAAAATGGATAAATACGGAATCCAACCTGAAATTGATGAGTAAAAACTGGACAATAGTCTGGCTTAACACTAGTATTTCCCTCTTCCTGGCCTGGCAATTTATACTTTTCATAAAGACAATCCCTTTTTACTGATCGGCTCGGAGATAGGGATTCCTGTTTATATGTGATGACTGTCTCTATATTTCTCAGTTCGCTTAAACCCATAAGCTCAATAGGAAGTAATCTGAGCCTTTTAAAGGAAGGGGACTTCAGTATTACAATGGTGAAGACAAAGAACAGGGAGGTTAATGATGTTATTGAGGTATATAATTCAATGATAAATCGCCTCAGGGAGGAAAGGTTATCAGTAAGGGAAAAAAACCAGTTTCTTGATCTGTTGATAGAATCCTCTCCTATGGGCATAATTATTACAGACCTTGATGACAGGATAACAGATATCAACAAGAGTGGGTTGAGGTATCTCGATATTAAACCAGGAAATTTTAAGGGTAAATATCTGGATGATCTTAACAGTAATCTTGTAGCTGGTTTAAAAGAAGATAAGCTATGATGAGAAACAGCTTATTGTTCTTCCCGGCGGACAAAAATACCTGTGCAGGAAACTATATTTTATGGATAGAGGCTTTAAGCACCCATTTTATCTGATTGAAGAATTCACAGAAGAGATCAGGAAAGCAGAGAAGGTGGCTTATGGTAAATTGATCAGGATGATGGCTCATGAGGTGAACAATACAATTGGATCAGTAAACTCGATAATGGCAACTTTGCAGTCCGGAACCAGGGTCTCCGACGATACGGAGAGCGAAGATATGGTAAGGATGCTGGGGGTTGCAATACAGCGCAATTATCAACTTAACAGGTTTATGCAGAATTTTTCAAATGTCGTAAAACTGCCCCCACCCGAAAAGGAACCAATGGATCTGAACAATTCATTGATGGTTGTTATTGAGTCATTTGGCACAATCCTCAAAGAGAGGGAAATCATTCTGACAGCCAGCATTCCTTTATCAACGCAGTCAATATCCGCTGACAGGAGTCAGATGGAACAGGTGTTCACAAATATTATTAAGAACTCTATCGAAGCAATAAAGGGAAGTGGAAATATTACGGTCACGGTCAAAACAAGCCCGGTAAGCATCTCATTTGAAGATGATGGCGTTGGATTATCAAAAGAGGTTAATGAGAAGATATTTACACCATTCTATTCAGCCAAACCGGGAGGACAGGGGATTGGCCTGACACTTGTCCAGGAGATACTCACCAATCATGGATTCACCTATAGCCTGAGAAACAAACCTGGTGGAGGAGCTGCATTTGTTATCGTTTGCCGGTAATTGCAGTAAGAAGACTCTGATTTTAAAACCTTACAGCTATTTATTTCCACTCATTTGCGCAAAAAAATACCCGCTGACAATTGCCTGAATTTATTCTTCTCATTTTTGTGTACCTTTACATGGTGCAAAATTTACTGCAAACAAAAATCTCCTGAAAATAAAGATTATTATTCAGCTTATTTTAAATTCGCTTTAATGATGAAAAAGACACTGCGATATCTCACTATGCTTACTGTGTTTACTCTTTTTGCTGTTTCATGTACAAAAGAGGAGACAACTTTCGATCAGACCCTGCTGACCGGGAAATGGCAGTCAGGGACTTTATTCTATAAATATTTTGCTGACGGTACGGGCGGTACCTGGGATACATCCGATGATGTCACAGAAGCGGAAGCACAGAGCTTTACCTGGACGCTGGTAAACGATTTAATGACACATATCCACATCCTTGAGATGGGTGGCACTGTACCGAAGATATATACAGTTACGGAATTGACTGCCACTTCATTGAAATATCACGATGATTTTGGGGTAAACTTCTCCTTTACCAAGGTGACCAAATAAAGTTTTACCTTTATCCTAGGTTGTTAATCATTGGATTGAATATTCTATGAGAAAATTCATAAAGATTTTTTTTATTTCTATTCTGTCGTTGCTTGGAGTTTTGATCATTGCAATCAGTATTGTTGTCTGGATTGTCTTTACTCCTGAAAGGCTCACTCCGGTTGTTCGCAAACAGGCTGCGAAATATATCACCTGCAAATCGGAAATAGGTTCAGTAGAACTAACATTCTTCAGCACCTTCCCGAATTTTGGATTGAAAGTCAGGAATTTTGCATTAATCAACCATGTCTCTGGTTCCCTGTCTGATACTCTGGTCAGTGTAAATGAACTGGTTGCTGTTATTGATGCAAGAGAATACTGGAAAAAGAAAGATATTATCCTTATCGGGCTGGAGATGAATGGCGGATCGGTTAACGTTTATTCCGACAGCCTGGGAAATACCAACTACAACATAGTGACTCCTGATCCAAATCCGGTTCCTGCTGAAGCTTCGGAAGCTGAATTACCTTTCATTGACATAAGAAATATTGAAGTGAAAGATGTCAGCTTTAATTATAATGATATGTCATTAAAGCTTAACGCTTTGATCAGTAACCTGAGTGCAAAAATTAGCGGGACGATTTCCCGTGATAGTATAAGCGGTAATGTTATGGTAAGCACTTCAATGCTATCGTTTCAATATGACGGAGGAAAGTTTAATACTGTAATCCGTGACCTGAGTGCAAAAATTAACGGGACAGTTACTCAGGATAATATGAGAGGTAATGTTAATGTAATCAACTCAATGATATCGCTTGAATATGACGGAGAAAAATACCTTCAGCAGGCTGCAGTACAACTTGATCTTCCGGTAGATATTATCACTTCACGACAGTTTATGAAGCTCAAAAGCGCATCAGCATCAATAAATGGTATGGAATTTTTTCTTAACGGCACTATTGAAAATGATACTTTAAGCAAGAATATTACCACCGACTTTAACTATAAACTTGCATCATGGCAGGTTAAAAATATCCTGGCGCTTGTGCCACCTTCGTATAAGTCATATTTCAATGGCATTGTTATTGACGGATTGCTGTCGTCTGACGGGAGTATCAAAGGCATCTATAATGCTTCACATATGCCACTTATGGATATGCATATCTTGTTTGAAAATGGAACATTGCAGTATTCCGGTTTTACGTTACCGCTTCATGATATAAATGGTGATTTAGCGATTTTCACTGATCTGACAAGCGACTCACTATCGTATGTCCGTATTAACCGGTTCACTGCAAAAACACCCCAGTCTGCGATAAGGACCGAAGGTATTGTAACACATCTGTTTAAGGATATTTCATGCAGTCTCACCACTAATGCGGGTTTAACACTGGACGAATTTAATAGTATGATCCCCGGAAATATGAATACAACAATCAGTGGTAGAGCATCCGGACAGGTTAAGTCGCGTTTTACGCTGAGCCAGCTTGAGAAAATGCAAATCGAAAAAATGAAGTTATCCGGGTCGGTCAATCTGACCGGGATTGATGTTAAATATGACAGCATATCACTTAAAACTGACAGATCTGAAATCAACTTTTCTCTGCCTAATGCTAAACCTTTCTCAAAAAAAACCGGTTTTGTTTTTGCATCAATAATTTCGGACAATATTGAGGCAGGGAAAATTGCAAGCTATAATGCATCGCTTAAAAAATCATCACTTATCCTCGAGGCATCAGACATCAGGGATACGACCAGAATACCTGATGTTGTCTGCAGCTTCAGCATGGATTCAATATCGGCTGGAACGGATGATATGGCGTTTGCTATCGACTCGCCACATGGGAAAGTATCCTTATCTCCCGGAGCTGATAACGCTGAACAACCAAATATCAGCTTATCCTATATCAGCGGTGAGCTGAAATCGGCTATGGGCAAAAACACTGCGACTATTAATAAGATCAGCACCAACCTTGACATTGTAAATGACAATACTCAGAAGGATATCTTCCTGCAATGGCTCGTAAAGGGTTATGTTGACATCAGCCAGGGTTTGATTACCATGTCAGAACTTACAAATACAATAGAGATTCCGTCCATAAAAATGGACTTCGACCCCGAGACATTCCGCATCAGGGAAAGCAGGATGAAAATAGGGAAATCTGATTTCCATCTTTTCGGTGATCTTAATAACGTATTATCATATTTCAGGGGTGATTCAATCTTGAGGGGTAAATTCAATTTTATATCGGATAAAACTGATGTTGCCCAGTTGATGGCTCTGACTAGCGGAATAGGTACATATGATTCAACAAGTGTAAACAAGTATGAAAACACAACAGTTGACACTATAAATACCGGTCCTTACATGGTGCCAAAGAAGATGGATGTGATTCTCAATACTAATGTCAAACTGGCTACACTGGGTGTTGACACAGCTACTAATATCAGGGGTGCTGTGCAGATTCATGATGGAGTCCTCCTTCTCGACGGACTTACATTCGATACACCTGCTGCAAGGATGCAGTTAACGGCTCTGTATCGCACAGTCCGTCCAAATCACCTGTTCCTCGGAATTGATTATCATATGATGGATGTTGAGATCAATGAATTGCTTACCATGATCCCTGATATTGATACCCTGATGCCTATGTTGAGATCATTTGGAGGAAAAGGTGAATTTCATTTTGCAGCCGAGACATACCTCGATTCTTTATATAATATCAAAAAATCGACCTTACGCGGAGCTGCATCAATTAAAGGAAACAATCTGGTTCTGATGGATGGTCAGACTTTCAGCGAGATAGCCAAAAAGCTCAGATTCAATAAGAAGACCCAGAATAAAGTTGATTCTCTGTCGGCCGAATTCACCATATTCCGAAATGAGATCGACGTTTATCCTTTCCTAATTGTAATGGATAAATACAAGGCAGTAGTTGCTGGTCGTCATAATCTAGACATGACTTTCGATTACCATATTTCTGTGGTTGATTGTCCGTTACCCATCAAACTTGGAGTTGATGTTAAAGGCAACGCGGATGATTTATCATATAAGCTGGCCAAATGCCGTTATGCAGAATATTTCCGGCCGACTTCGCGACATGCAGTTGAAAGCAAACAGCTGGAATTGAGGAAGATGATCCGCGATGCCCTCGCAGAGAGAATGAAAAATTAGGATTTTTTATTTTGTTTCACCTTTGAAATAATCAGACAACCATTTGTTTTTTTAAATGTTTTATCTGAAATAAAGCTATTTCACGGGACTACTATTTTATTTTGGGCAAAATAAAAATTGAATAAACAATCTATTAATAAAACTTCTGAATGATGCATACAACTTTGACCAGGAAGACGGATTTAAATAAGACAATCAAGGATTTCCGGAATGTTGTAGGAATCTATGATTTCTGGGGCAGTCTGACTGAGTCCAGGGCAGCAAGAAAGGTACTTGAACTGGCTGATATCAAAAATCATCAGTATATTATAGAAGTGGCCTGCGGTACGGGACAACTTTTCGAAAAGATCGTTAATAGCAATCCTGACGGATACAATATTGGGATCGATCTTTCTCCGGATATGCTTCAGAAAGCAAGGATACGGCTTCATCGAAATCACCTGGATAACTTTGACTTACAGGAGGTTAATGTTTTTGATTTAAAGCTTGAAGATAATTCATTCGACATACTTATCAATAATTTTATGGTTGATCTCATGCCTGAAGAATCTTTTGATAGGGTAGCAGCTGTTTTCCACGGTTTGCTGAAGCCCGGTGGCATAGCTGTTATTTCAACATTTTCTTTTGGCACAAAAAAGATTCACAGGTTATGGTATCATATAGCAAAATCCTTCCCTGGCATGTTGACCGGTTGCAGGCCCGTTACATTCAGGGAACACCTCGAAAATGCAGGATTTGAAATTCTGGATGATTTACAGGTCAGCCAGAATACTTTCCCTTCTGAAGTAATCAAGGCAAAGAAAATGGTGTAATATATCTCTGAGCAGAGTTTCTGCAACTGGTTGCGTTTAACAAATTCAGAATTATTTATTCTTCCATTTTTGTGGGTTTCTGATAATATATTTCCTGATTCGTTGCAATTCATTATGGGATCTTATTATATGATCATGATAACGAGGTTGCCATTGAAAATCCATTTTTTGTTTTTTTGCATTTGTCGTAACCGCCGATTTTATACCCCTGATTATCGACGATAAATTTTTTGTGGTCCGAATTCATTTTGATATTGGTTATATTCATTAGAAACGCCATGCATGGCGTTTCCATGGTAACCGGGACTATTCTGATTATATTGGTTATAACCGATAATAATTATGGCATGAAAATGATCGGGCATAATAACGAATTCATCCAGGATTATATTCATATCCGGGCGGATATCAGGGATTTTTAACCATTCATTTTGGAAATATTTACCTAGATCTGAAAGAATCATTACCCCATTTTCAATTTTCCCAAACCAACGAATTCTGTTTTTTGTACAGATGGTAATGAAATATTTTCCCTGGGATGCATAATCAAACCCATGGTATCGTTTGGATCCTATAACATATTTGTTTCTGAAAAGAGGACACATAAAAAATAAAACGCAACGGACAGATGCAATTTATGAAATTTCCAGTACTATGCTGGAAATTAACTGCAAAATTTTAATATGCACGACTGCACGACTCTTTACGCTCTACGCTTTACGCTTTACGCTCTCCGCTTTTCGCTCTCCGCTTTTCCTGTCGCCTGATGTTGAGGAACGCAGTGACGAAATCCCACGAAGCGGAACCCGATGCCTCAGTCTCTCCCGTTATGTCGTTATGTCGTACATCGTCCGGTAATAGCTTGACCCAAAAATTTACTAACTTAGTGGAAGACTATAATTCAAATTATTAAGTTATGAGCAGAGGATTTGTTAAAGAAGACGATCAGGAAGAAATTCCGATGGTGCCACAGAGGGCATATTTACCGGAAGGAGTGACAAACTTTGTTACCCCGTTTGGGATGAATCAACTATTGGCTGAGAAACAGATGCTTGAAAATGAAAAGGGCAATTTGAATAATGCTAACGAGAATGAGAAACGAATTGAGTTAAACTATATTAATGCAAAATTACAACTTTTGAATAGCAGAATTGCTGAAGCCAAAATAGTTAATTTAAATGATCAGCCACAGAATGAAATAAGATTCGGCGCAACTATAACTCTGAAAACAGATTCATCCAAAAATATTCAGACATTCCAGATTGTCGGTGTTGATGAAGCAGATATTTCGATGGGGAAAGTTTCCTTTATTTCACCATTATCCAGAGTATTAATAAATAAAAAAACTGGTGACAAGGTTATTTTAAAGCAAGCCGGGAAAGATATTGTTTTTGAAATTATCGACATATTCTATAGTTAAGTTATAAGCAAGGGATCACAGATACCGACAAGTAAATGAGCACAACTTTTATTACAAACGAACAATTATATAAACAAGCTATTGAACCTATTGCAACGGCATCTTCCTTTGTTTGGATCGGTACCGCTGACATTAAAGATTTACATGTCCATTACAAAGGCAAGGTTCAGTCTTTTTTGGGTATGCTTGATAGTTTATTGAAAAAGAAAGTTGCCATCCGCCTTTTACATGCAAAAGAACCTGGTGCCAACTTTAGAAGAAGTTTTGACAAATACCCTATGTTATGGGATAGCATGGAAAGGCAGTTATGCCCCAGAGTTCATTTCAAACATATCATCATCGATGGTAAATTTGCTTATTCCGGCTCCGCAAATCTTACTGGTGCTGGTTTAGGCATTAAAAGTCCCAATAACCGAAACTTTGAATCAGGATTTATTACTAATGATCTGACAATTGTCCAGGCCATTATGAAGCAATTTGATGAAGTATGGTTGGGAAAATACTGTAAGGACTGTGGGCGCAAAGATTTTTGTCAGGATCCCATTATTTGACCTGTGATTATAGAATTTAAATAAGCCCAGCTTGTAATACAAAGGTTAAGGTTTAGAAAAGGGGCAGGGGGCAAAAATAATGTAACGAAAGGGATGGTGATGGGTTAACAAGGATAAAGCAGCAAGCCTCAGCTGGCAAACACCCCATTATTAAAATCAAGAGGCTGTCTTAAAAGATATTTTTAACCGCAAAGCCCGTCCGGCTGAAATGCCATAATGGAATTGTTTATACTGGATACCGGTCGGACGAGGGACACAAAGGCAATATTTTGATATTTAACACTTTGCGATTTTCGCGTATATTCTTAGCGAACTCAGCGGTTACTGGATTTCATCTTTTGAGACAGCCTCTATGAAAAATATATCTGTACTTTAATTAGATATCTCTACAACTGCATACTTTGAAATTTTCCAGAACTGAGCAGGATCAGTTATCTCTATGGATTCAATTTTTTTGTCTGCATCACGTATAAACTTATATGAATTAGCGGGATGCTCAGAGATAAGCCTGGCATTTTTTGCATTTACAGGAATCGATTTCGTAACTGTTATATCGATTTGCTTGAATAAGCTATCGGGAAAGCTTGCAGCTATGGTTGTCGTCTTGCCTAATCCGATGAATCCCCCTTCTTTGGTTAAAAGACCCTTAGCCTTCAGCTGTTTAAAGGTTCCACATGCAAAAAAAGCCTTGTTCATCTCATCTGTCTGAGCAGTGATTTTCTCATCTTTCTGAACAATTGTTCCCTGCAATTCGGTTTTATCGGTATTTAGCTGATCAATCTCGAATTTTTTTGTGACCAGCGTGGCTTTTAATTCTGCAATATCACTTTCACTCTGTTTAACCGATGCTTCCAATCCCTCGATCGTGCTTTGCAGACCCTTTATTGTTCCTCCTGACTTACTCAACAAACTGTTTAATGAGGCAATTTTCTTTTTGTTCTGTTCGAGCAGAGTATTAATGTAATTAATATCATTAATAATTTGTTGTTTTTTATTCCCTGATAATTCTCCGGTCGACGAATTAGTTGTAATTATGTGTTGCTTCTCCTTTATGAGTGCGATGTTTTTTTCAATTTCGCTAAATGTGGTAGTCCATTCTCCTATCGATGAATCACGGGATGTTAGTTTCTCTGTAAAAGTATTCTTTTGCATTTCCATCTGATTGAGCAGTTGTTTATGATCACGGCTATAAATCCAATAGGCAATAAAAATAGCAATCAACAGGACTACAAATCCTATGATTGAAGTCGTTACAACCGCTTTTTTTACTGCTTTCTGCCTGAGCCTGTTTTCATTTTCTTTGATAAGGGTTTCTTTTTTTCTAGCCTCTGCACTGTCATTTACAGGCTTAGGATCGATGTTTTCATCAATTTTCATTTTATTTCCTCCTCAATTTATTTTATGATTATCAATAAATCTAAAGGTAGACCATGACTGAGGTTACATCATTACATAATTATTAAATAAAGTTATATTATTCACATAGTTAATCTTCACAGTAAAAAAGGCACAATGGCATAATGGAACAACGGCGCAACGGCAGGAAGAAGAGAAGGGGTGAAGGGATTGAGAGGGTGACACAGAGGCGAAGAGACTGAGGGATAGGAAAACGAAAAGTCTGATCTCTACCTGGTCTCTGGGTCCTGTCTACGGATTGTTAGCAGCGCCAATCTTTCTAAATTGAATTCCTTTTTTACATCGGTTAAAATCCAAAGGACTACTCCGCTGATGAGTGCTGCAAAAAAGCACCATACTGAAGTAAGGTATTGAGTGAAAAAGATTGCAGTAACTATACATGATGATGCCATCATGATTCCTAGCAGATGCGTTTTCTTTACACTCGATACAAACAGGGGAGTTATGGTTGCAATTAAATAAAATATTGTAGCTGTCATTGCAAGAGATCTTGGGAAGTCATTCTGATATTTAATATGAAAACCTTCAATTACCGGAGTGACTGTAAAAGAGAATAAGCAAAAAGCATAATAACCCGATAATATAATCCCGACAAGAAGAAGAGCAAGCAATATTTTTTTCTTCCTTTTCGACTCTTCCAGGAATAGTACCGAAAGAGGAATCATTACAGGCCATATTACCTGGGCCGTTATTAAAAATACATATGTCGAAATCTCCTTAAACAGGTTATGTTCAGTTGATCGCAGCATTAACCACAGGCTGCCCTCAGCAAATTGCTGGAAACCAAAGAATAATGGGATGCATGCGAATAGAATCTGGGAAGGTTTATGGACTTTTCTTACCGTAATAACACCAATTGCAGAAATGATAATGCCGCCCGTAAAACTTGCTTCTGGTGAAAAACACATTTCATTATCCTTTCTGTTAGTGATTATAATGAACAGGTAAATTGAATCTCATGAAAGAACCTATGTCGTCAAATATACATGTATTAAAAGGATAAAGACCTTATTTCATCTATATATAATTTTGACTTATGGTATCTGGGGGTTTTTCAGCTTGAAAAAAAGGGCGTAACAGCCTGCCCCGATATCGGGGGCAAAGCCAAATGACCGCCAGCCTTCGCAGCAAGCTTAAAAACATTCACTTTTCCCCAAAATTTTCTGAGGCCGCTTGAAATCAAATAGTAAATCCAGCGTACTTACAGATAATAAATCACGGCGGGTAGGCAAAGCGGAAATGGCGCGAACTTCAGGCTGTACGGTAGCGCCAACATAGCCTGTGTAGCGGGCGTACGTACAGGCTGAAGTTATTATTTCCGCCGTCCTTTTTTGGTTCGTTTTTTGGACGAGCAAAAAATGAACAAATAAAATCAATAAATTCGGCTTTGTCTTTAATTAATATATATATTAAAATATAACCCGACATCCCGCTAATGCGGGATTTGGCTGTGCCGAGCTCGCCTTTAGTTCGGTTCCTCTCCACCATAGGCGGATCGTCAACCCGAAGCCTATTATTTTATTGCCTTCTTCCTTATTTTTTTGTGGAATCTTGCATGTTTCATCAAGAGCTTTTTTCTGCCATGCTTTGAATAGTACGACCTGTTCCTGCCAAGTTGTGTATTTTCCAGGAGCATCAGTCCCCTGAGGTCAGAGGTGCTCTTTCTCGAAGATGCACAACCGGAAAGCGAAGTTATAATCACCAGTGCTACCAGAAAGGATATAATAAACCTGACCATGCTTAATGATTTATATTCATCTGTCATTATCTTATGACGTTCACTTTTATACTCTTACGATATCCGGGAAGGATAGTTACGTTTTATGTTTTTTTTTAAGCCGTAATGGCGCAAGGGCGCAACAGCCTGCCACGATTTATCGGGGGCAAAACCAAATGACCTCAAGACCGTAAGACCGCAAGACTGCAAGACCGCATGACCGCATGACCCAACCCTTAAACTCTAAACCCTATACAATTTATTCCTGTTGCCTTCCCGTTGGGAGCCTGCCGCCTTAATTACATGATATATATACAACTAAATTGACTTTTAATTGTTAGTACTGTATCTTTGTAATGTGATCTTTGATTTACGAATTTTCCAGGGGAAAGGAATCTAATACTGAAAGAGATGAAAGCAAAAACACTTCTTGTAATTCTGCTGCCCGTAATATTTACATGCAGCCTTGAAGCCCAGAAGAAATCCGGAAGAATGGTCATAACCGGTACGGTGCATGATAAGTATGAGAGTCCAATTGCGAATGCCATAATCATGGTCGATAACAAAAAAACGGGTTATGTTACCGATTCACAAGGCAACTATAAGATAAGAGTCAGGAGAAATGCCGGAAAATTGGGATTCTTCACGTTTGGTAATGGTTATTTTGAAGTGCCAATCAAGGGACGGAGCGAAATAAATGTCAGTTTCTCATCTATATTGTCAAAAACTCCTCCTGAAGAACCTTATCACGACGGGAATGATCCTGTCAACCTGGGATACAACCAGATCAAACAAAAAAATCTTACAAATAATATATCCATGATTGATGGGAAAAGCAAGGATTATTCGTCCTATTCTTCAGTGTCCGACATGATACAGAGAGAAGTGCCGGGCGTTAGAGTTACCTCATCTGGTGTTCTGATGGGAGCCACAAATATGGACGGCCCGGTCCCGGCTATGATCCTTCTCGACGGCGTCCCTGTAAGTTCACTTGAAAGTGTAAAACCAAGCATGGTGGAATCAATAAATGTTCTTAAAGATGCTTCTGCTTCTATCTACGGTTCCAGGGCTTTCGGGGGAGTGATCCTGATAAAGACAAAGACATCTAATTAAACAGTCACAGCGTTACGGCGCGTCCTGTGATGTGTATACTGAATTTAAACTAACAATTCATTGATATCATTTTGTGAGCAAAGCTTAATGTCCGGGATCATTGGGAAATCCGGTAAATTGATAGGATGATTCATAATTAATACTGATATTTACTCTTAGTTCAGTTAAATCAATTTTCCGGGTATATGTTTTTTCTTTTTGAGGAGCAAGATAATTTACGGATCTTTCATTTGCCATTGAGGAAAACTGTTTCCGTATTTCTGCTACTCTGTATTAATATTATTTCTTATTCCCAGGTTATCAAAGGAACTGTACTTGAAGTCAGGACCGGCAAGCCTGTTATAGCTACAGTCTATTTCAACGGGACTTTCACAGGAACCCTCTCGGATGAGAACGGCAATTTTGAACTGGATGGTTCCAGGTATTTCTCAATGCCGATAATTGTCAGTTCTATTGGCTATTATTCCGTTACAGTGAAGGATTACTCTGATTCTGTGAGGTTAATAGTATATATGAAACCAAGGATTCATGAACTTGGAGAGGTTCTCATAGCTGATAAATCACTTGCACGTAAAAGAAAGGAGTATATGACCCTGTTCAGGAATGTGTTCCTTGGAACAACATATAATGCCAGCCAATGTGAGATAACAAATGAGAGAGTTATAACCTTTAATTATTCTTCATGCCGTGATACGCTCCGGGCTTTTGCCTCGGGACCGATCTTCATAATTAACAGGTCACTGGGATATAAAATAACATACTACCTCGATAACTTTGAATATTACCGGGTTACCAAATCCTTCCTGTACAAAGGGAATATTCTTTTCACTGATGACATAGCAGCCGGGAAACGGGATTTTAAGATCTATGAAAAAAGAAGGGAAGAGGCTTATCTTGGGTCAAGAATGCACTTTTTCAGATCTTTATGGTTAAATGACCTTAGTTCCCAGGGTTTTACGGTTAAAGCATATTCCGGCAAGAGCCTTTATTATAAGGACCTGGTTAATGAAGAGAACTGTTCGGATCAGGATGCTCCGCAAGGGTGTAAAAAATATTTTAACTACGATGCAAATATTAAAGTTTTGTATTTCAATAGTTTAAGCAAGGTGATATTTCTCAGGCATAACATACTTTTTGACAGGAACGGTAATGTTGACATGGGATTAGAATGGGAAGGGGAGCTACTCGTTAAACGTATAGGAGATACCCTTCCTTCTGAATATGTTGTCAGTAAATAAATATGTTTCCTGTTACAGGATAATCATAGATACTATTTTACCTGAATATACCGGTTTTTTTATGCCAGGCCCGCCCGATTTTAAAACATAAAGGGATTTTAATTTTTAACTCTGCCTAAAACCCTTAACCTTTCTGCATACTATCAGAAATATTTCCTCACTTATTCCAACTATTCTTAACTTACATAGTCTTTAATAAGAGAATATGAACGGGAACGACTTGCATACAGGTGATTTGATCGAAAGATGTAAGAAAGGGGAGGTCACTGCCCAGTTCATGCTTTATAAACAGTATTCAAAGGCTATGTATAATATTGCAATCCGATTCCTTAACAACAAGATGGACGCTGAAGATATCCTGCAGGAATCTTTTATCACGGCATTTGAGAAGCTTATCGAACTTTCGAGCCATAGTGCTTTTGGAAGCTGGCTTAAAAGGATTGTGATAAATAACTGTATAAATCATCTCAGGAGTAACAGGTTGGTTTTTGACGACCTGGATGAATACCACTCCCTGGAACATACTTTGGAAGAAGAGCCTGCTTTCAGCATCGATCCGGCTATAGTACATCATTCCATAAAAGGCCTGCCTCCCGGGGGAAGAACAATCCTGGTGCTCCATGCCCTGGAAGGATATAAACATCGTGAAATAGCTGGAATGCTTGGCATATCGGAGTCAACATCCAAATCGCAGTACAAGAGGGCACTGACCCTGTTAAACAAGGAACTGAAACAAAAAATATATGTCACGTAAACTGGAAAGATACCTTATCTCCGAACGGAAGAACCTTGATGTGGAAACACCCGACGATGATGCTGTATGGAAAGGCATTGAGGGAGGGCTGCATGACAGGAAAGACAACGATGGACGAAAATCCTTAAAATTGAGACTGATAAGGTACAGGAATATAGCAGCTGTTGCCTTTATAATCTTTGCATTGGGGTATATCACCAATGATATCACAAAGAGAAGATCTTCTCCAGGTATTGTCACTCTTTCATCGATCGACAGCGGGCTTGGACGCCGGGAGAGTCAGTATAAAGCAACTGTCAGCTTTAAAACCGACGAGGTGAAATCTTACTATAATACCCAGGACAGTGTAGTCATGCAACTGTTCGGGGAGATAAAAAAACTGGATACAATATATGACCAGTCGATGAAAGATCTGAGGGAGCTTGGTCCCAATGAAAGAGTAATAAACACCATATTCGCTACATATGAGCAGAAGATACGCCTGCTTGAACTGATAATTCTTGAAACAAACAAATCAGAAAGCCATGAAAAAAATGAAAACTATAGAAAAGATGAAAAAACAATGCTTTAGTACTATTGCGCTTATACTCTTTACAGGTCTGGCATCGGTGATATCAGCATCAGGGAAGGACCTTCAGAAAACCTATACCTGGAACTATAAGATCACCAGTGATGCAAGTGTGAATATTCATAACTACGACTGTGACCTTGTTATTCATACTTGGGACAAGGATGAAGCTGAATACCACCTTATCGTAGATGCTGAGACCAGGTCGGATGACGATGCCGAAACGCTTGGGAACTTTATCAATAACCTCCAATTCAGTCACTCCCCATCGTCAGTGACATTCGATAACAGGTTCTGGGAAAGCCGTAACTCCATAATGGGACGAATTACCATGAAGCTTAAAGGGGGAAAGAGCATCAGCCTTGTATCATTTGATATAAAAGGTGAGTTATGGGTGCCGAAAGGATGCAGACTAACCCTGGGATCGAAATATTCCGAGATTAATATGCCTGATTTTGATGGTCCTGTCAATCTAGATCTCTATAATGATAATTTTTATGGAGGTAACCTTGGGGGCAAGGCTGAGATAACTGATAAATACAGTACCATGGAGTTTAAAAATATGAAGGATGTCAGGGCAAATATTTATAACAGCAGGCTTGATGCAGGTGACTGTGGAAATCTCCAGATACAATCAAAATATTCAAAGGTAACTTTCAGTAATACGGGAGATCTTAATATAAACGGCTATAATGACAAATACAATTTTTCCAAAACTGGTGATATAACCTTTGTCGCAAAATATTCCGACCTGGTAACAGAACAATCCGGCAAAGCCGATCTGGAATGCTATGATGGTTCTGTTTCGATTAAACTGGTAAAAGATGTCAGGATTGAATCCAAGTACGGTGAGTACCTGTTCGGGACTGCTGAGAATTGTTCCATAAGTTCATCATATAATGACAGGATGACGGTGGATAAACTTAATGCCCTTGAGATTAATCAATCAAAATACTGTAACTATAAAGTTGATGAGTTAGCCGAATCCCTTTCGGAAAGTGAGGGTTATAACGATAAGTTCAACGTATCCAGGATGGGAAGGGACTTTAAAGAGATAAGAGTAAACGGAAAATACCTTGAGGTATCGGTTGTAATACCAAAGACAGTTGATTACAGATTCAAGGCAAATATCAACTATCCCAATCTGGATATCAATGAGTCGGCTTTTAAGCCCATCGTTAAGATTGAAAAGAGTTCACAGATTGAGTATGATGCTGTGAAGGGGACAGAGAAGGAAGGGATGCCACTTATTGAGGCTAATGGATACCAGGTTTCACTTACAATAAGAGAATATTAAGAATAACATAAACTGCCAGCTGACATTATCTCTCCAACCAGCTTCTGAACCCGGCAAGCTTGCTCCGGCTAACCATTATATCTTCATCGTCGGAGCCAGCCACCTTCAGCTTTAACCTGCTGTTCGAATAGGAGATAATGTCAGTTATTGCATTTATATTTACAACATATTTCCTGCTTATCCTGAAAAACCGGGTCGGATCAATAATCTTATCGACCTGGTCGAGGGAGTAATTAATATCAAAGGTTTTCCCGGTGTTATCGAGTATGAATGTTGACTTCTCCAGGCTGAAGAATAGATTTATATTACCTGCCTCAATTGACCTGATATGCATTCCCACGTTAACCACGAAACGTGATTTGTAATTGTTGGTCAGCAGATTCATTACCTGGTCGACCCTGAATCTTAAATCATGATCCGGTATTTTACTGATCATGTTATGAGCTGATCGGAACTGCTCCAGTGCATATTGAAGGTCATCTATCCCAACTGGTTTTAAGATGTAATCAATGCTGTTTACCTTAAAGGCCTTAATAGCATATTCCTCATATGCTGTTGTGAAAATAACAGGACAGGTTACATTTATGTGATTGAATATCTCGAAGCTTAATCCATCTGATAATTGAATATCCAGAAACAGCAAATCCGGCATCGGGTTTTTTTCGAACCAATCAAGCGCTTCATCAATTGATGTAAGAATTTGAATGATTTCAACATTATCATCAATCTGCTTTATAAGCCTCTGAAGGTGTTCAGCCGCAGGTTTTTCGTCTTCTATAATCAGAGCTTTATCCATTTTTTAATCTTAATACAGGGATCTTAACAATAAATTCTTTACCTGAATTCACAATAATCACTTCTTTGTCAGACAGGTACTTATATCGCGATCTGATATTTTCAAGCCCTATCCTGTTTGATGCTATTTCACTTTTTTTGGGTTGTAGGTTGTTTCTGACAATGACATAATCATCTTCTTCATTGATATCAACCATCAACGGTTTCTTCTCTGAAATTGCATTGTGTTTTATTGCGTTTTCAAGCAGCATTTGCAAAGCCATGGGAACGATAAATTTATCCTTTGATTCAGCCAGGTTTAAATTTACCCGGAGCGAACCTTCATATCTTATTTCATTTAGGTATGTTATTGACTCAAGGAGTTTTTTCTCAGTTGCAAAATCAACCACCTCCCTGTCGCGGCTCTCGAGAACATACCTGAATACATTTGAGAATTCTCTGATAAATGTAACTGCTTTCTGCTGGTCCTTATATACCAGTGAAGACAAAGCAGAAAGACTGTTAAACAGGAAATGCGGATTGACCTGGTTCTTCAGAGCCTCATATTCAACAGCCAGCTTTTCTCTTTTCAGCTTCTCCTCATTGACAGCTGCCTGTTTCCAGCTGTTAAAGAAATGTGAACTGTTGATGACTATTATACCAATTACAGTGAACAGAACCATGTATTTGAGTCCTTCAGATGTCCTGCTGAATAGTGTTCCTATTTCCTGGTGTTGTATCACACCGTAAATTATATAGTTAACGATAAACAGGATTACTATACCAGACGTTATTTCAATAAATGCTGTCAGGAAAAACCTGAGATTCGGTTTTACAAGCCATGGGATATACTGTTCCAGCTTCCATTCAATATACTCATATATTTTCATGAAAGGAATTCCAATTGACAGAGAGTAGATTATCAAAAAGAGAATAAACCTGAGTGAATGAAACCCCTGTGGATATGATAGAATCGTAATGATAAAACCTATTACGACCGGAATGATCATGTGCCAGAGGGAAAACCTGAATACCCTGTATTCTCTTTTCCTATGTAGTTGTGACAGCATTTCTGTAATTTATATCCTGCAGGTTATGGCGTTATTTTTAAAAACTAATCAGGCAGGGTCAAACATAAACAAAATTAGACATTATAATATTTCAAAGACCAGTGAATATAATTTATGTTCATACAGAGTCTCTCAGGCATTCTTTATAAAGCTGGAGAGCATCTTCCTTACCCCAGTCCGGGGCTATACTACATGCAGGGGTAAATTTATCGAATAGAGTCAATGCCTTTTCCAGTATTGGAAGAGCAATGTCTTTGCCACCACCAAAAAATTTGGGTGTGTTTATCGTCGATTTCCCTTTCATGTAGTATGCCCTGGGATTTAATGGATTCAGCTTCTCAGCATTGTCAAGGGCTTTATTCGCTTTTGGAATAAAAAGCGGACCATTGATCATGGGACTTATTGCCATTCGCGCAAAATAAATGAGTGATTGAAGTACGTAAAGCTCGGACTCATCAGGGTTTAGTTTTATCGCAATATTGAGCAGGTTCTGGGCTTTATCACAAAATGATTCTTTAGTATCCTCATCATTTGCCATGAAACTCATGTTTGAATAGGCATAAGCACCATAATAACAGGGTAACCATTCATCTTTATAAACGAGCAGAATTCGTTCACTGCAGTTAGCCAGCTGCGTGTAATTTTCCATATTATAGCCTTTAAATGCCAGGTCAATACTTTTTTTCAGGACAGGATAGTAGAGAGTATCGCTGCCCGACATATTCCGGAAGTTCAGAATAACCAGTGTTATAAATATTAATTTTTTCATTTGGATGAATATTTGATTAAAGTTGATCATTGGGGATTATTGAAATACGGTCTGCCCTGTATACTTTAGTTGAATCATATCTCGGGTTTTCCTGTAAAAGAAACAAACAGACCTACCAGGTAGAATCTTTTTGAGACAGGGATAACAGGTGTGGATCCGTATACCCCTGTACCATCAGGATATTTCGAGTACCTGTATCCGTATATATTTTCACTTCCAAGAAGATTATTAGCCTGGGCAAAGATCATAACAAACTTTTCAAAGATCTTTGTAAAATGAAATATGCTCAGACTTAAGTTATTATACGATTTTGTCGTCTTCATGGTGGTCATGTCAATATTAGGATCCGTATAGGGTCTGCCACTTGCATACTCATAACCTGCGCTTATATACGAATCAGTTTTGGAGATATAATATTTATAAACAATTGACAGGTTGTGTTTTGAAATGAAAAAGGGAGCATGAGAAAAACTGTAATCCCTGTAATTCCTTTTACTGTCGATATATGAATATGATATCCAAAAATCCCCATTTGGTATTGATTTTGAATCGCGGTAGAACAGATCAACCCCCCGTGCAAATCCCGATCCGGAGTTATTATATGACCCGGGCAGTGTACTGTAAAGTGAATCGTACTTAACTAATCGCGAGTAATTTTTATAATAGGCTTCAATCCTGAATATCCTGCTGTTTTTCGTTAGCTGGTAATTAATTATATAATGATCAGCGCGCCCGGATTTCAATTTGTTATTATAGACCAGGTAATCATTAACCGGTTGTTCGGAAAACTCACCGTACCCCAACGAAACCTGGCTGTTTGCGGATGTCTTATATGCCAGCGAAACACGGGGCGACAGATATTTTTCGTCCGACAATGACAACACCTCTGCACGTACTCCAACCCGTGCAGAAATTCTCCTTGATACTTTAGTCTCAGTTTCTACAAAGGTTGCGATAAGAGGGTTGTTGAACCTCCACCTGTCAGCGTTGTCTGCAAAGGGCAGATAGCTTCTTGTGTAATTTTCATTGAACACATTGGCGCCGAATTTTACTTTTAGGTTTTTATTCAGCGGTTTAGTCAGAGAAAGCTTAAGTTCGTACGATTGTTTGACTGCATTTATGTCATCACTGTTAAGCTTAATCTTTTCCTTATCATAGTTGTAAGAGATACCCGAATTAACAATCCAGTCCTTTCCAATTGCCCCTTTGTACGATGAAACAACAAACAAATCGCTGTTCACAATAGATATACTGTCATTTTTCCGGGTATCGAGGTTGGGATAATACATACTGCTCTTATCGATCGAGAAATTAGTAAGGATTTTTACCAGTCCCCGCCTGCCTGCTTTATGGCGGTATGCTATCATGGGACTAAAATCTTCAGGTGGATGTCTCCATTTTATATTTGAGTTGATCAGACTGTAAGTGGGAGACATATTTACATACTGCAGTGAAGCTGAGAGAGAAGATTTCTCCCATTTATTTGATTTATTGAAGCTGAGGCCTGAAAAGAATAAAGAGACACCTGTTTCATTCTTTTCCGGCATGTCTATTGAATTAAGGAGCAACACAGCGGATAGAGCCTGGCCATATTCAGCCGAGTAAGCGCCTGTGCTGAAAACTGTGCCACGGAACAGCATTGGAGAAAACCGGCCCCTGACAGGAACACTGGGCATCTTTGCTGTATAGGGACTCTCCACAAGCATTCCGTCTATAAATGTTTTTGTCTCGTTCAGTTCTCCACCCCTGACTATGAGTCCCCCATCATCACCACTATTGCTACTTCCCGGTAATGTACGGATAACGCTTAATGCATCACCAAAGCCAATAGGGTTAGTAGCCATATCGAGCCTGTTAAGCGCTACAGATTTCTTTTTATCGCCTGCTTCGAAAGTACCTGCATAGACAGTAACCTCACTCAGCTCTATATCATTTTGTACAATCGATACAGTAATGTTGATATCTTTGTTCTGAAGAGATACAGGCTCTTCATGGGTCTTATAGCCTATGCAGCTTACAACCAGTATTTTATCACCAGGAAGGTCAGTAACCAGTGAAAACTTCCCGTTTTCATCTGAATTTGTGCCTTCAATGGTGCCTTTAAGGTAAATATTGGCTCCTGCTACGGGCCGGCCTTTATTTGTCCTGATAATTCCCTGTATTGTTGTCTGGCAGAATGAACCAGACATTTGAAAGATCAGAAAAGTAAATAATAGTATAGTTTTCTTCATTTGTCTCTGTATTAGAGGAACAAATTTCAGGGAGATATCACACCCGGCAAAATATTAGTTGCCGGACGGATAAAAATGAAGGATGAAGTGCAAATAGGGCAGAGGAAATGATTATAATGGAATCGGGCGTCAGTATAATTAGCTTTGCGTTATATTACACCTAAAACCCCTGGCATTATACCATAGAATTCTTTGGCGAATGGGCTCTAAGCCTGAGTCTGTCTTTCGGGTAGCTGGTTATTTAATTTTGTCGGGATTTGGTATTATGCAAATAAACTCTAATTCCTCATCAAAGGGATTCCTGAACTGATGCATCTCATTTGGTTTGACAAAGAGGCTCATCCCCTTTTTTATCTCATGCTCAAGACCCTCTTCATCAACAGCAATACCTCTGTTTTTCTCAACTTTAATAACATGCTCATAATTATGTTTGTGATATGGTGTATTACCTCCCGGGGCAACAAAAAAATGTCTCATGATAATGTTATCCGACTGCTCTTTTGTCCCGATCAGTATCTTCATTTTTACATTCTTCGCACCCTCCATTTCAACTTCGGCTGCAAAGATCTCATCGTTATTATTTATTTTCATGATAGTAAGATTTAATAAGTATCAAAATTATAAAAAAAAGAACAGGGATGACCCTGATACCTGAAACCCGATGCCTATTCCCCGATCCTGACCGATGTCATTGTTAGTGATCCTGCCACCGGTTTATCGTTGAAAAGAGATACGGGTTCATCCTCCTCCTTTAGAGCGAGGGCATACAACAGGGGCAGAAAATGGTCGGGAGTAGGGATTGCCATGTTAAATTCACTTCCCTGTAATTTATAGTCAATTAATGATTTAAAATCACCTTTAAGGATGAATTGTTTCATTTTTTCGTTTGCTGCTACAGCCCAGTCAAAACCGTATCCCACTTCATTTATCCTTTCCCAGCTGACAAGACCCAGGTTATGGACCATGTTGCCACTGCCAATAATAAGTACTCCCTGTCTTCTCAGTGGAGCCAGTTCCCTTGCCAGCTCGAAATGCGCCCTTGGTAATTTGTGGTAATCGAGGCTCAACTCAATAACCGGAACATCAGCCAGTGGATAGAGATGCCTTATCACACTCCAGGCCCCGTGATCAAGTCCCCAGGTGTTATCGAGTACTGTATCTGCAGAGGAGATGAGGCTTTTTGTCCCGGCTGCCAGGGAAGGACTGCCAGGTGCCTTATACTGTACTTCATAAAGTTGTCGAGGAAATCCGCCGAAATCATGTATCGTTCTTGGATTATCCATAGCCGTTATGAAGGTTCCGTTTGTCTCCCAGTGGGCTGAAATGCATATAATAGCCGATGGCGGAGGTAATGTTTTTGCAATGTTACGCCAGCCAGTCACGAACTCATTTTCTTCTATGGCGTTCATGGGGCTGCCATGTCCGACAAACAATACCGGCATTTTCTCGCCGTTGTTCTTTTGTTCCGTCTCTTTAGCAATATCACTGATTTTCATCTTGTTGATCCCCTGTCTTTTGTATGAAGAAAGTTCCCTGCTGATTTCTTATCCGTTTTCATTGCGATCGTCCATAGCTTTTTTTGCATCAATGCACCAGATAAGTTCATTTATGAATCTTTTTGCTCTTTTCTCCTGGGCAACATTGTTTAATATATTCCCCTGCTCATCAAAAAGGTCATTTACGTTTGGCACCGGAAACATGGCCGGAACAGTCCAGGTACCAATCTTCCATAATGTGAACTGTAAGGATGTAATTACCTGGGTACCTCCGAAGTTCCCATCCGAGACTGTTGAAATAGCCACAGGTTTTCTATGCCAGTGGTCGAAAAGGAGATCAATTACATTTTTTAGGCTGGCAGGGTAGCCACCATTATATTCCGGGCTTACTATTATTACGCCGTCAGCATTTTTGATCCTGCCCGAAAACTCAAGTACATCTTCAGAGGGAGATTCCTGGTATTTAAGTCTTTCCTCAAAGAGAGGGAATCTATATTTATTAAGATCGAGAATATCGGCTTCAGCTATTTTATTTTCAGTTAAATACTTTTTAAAATAGAGTGCAACCCTGTGACTTTTCCTGCCGGTTCTGACGCTTGATGATATTATAGCTATTCTGTACATGATATACTTTAAACAATGAAGTTGCCCGGATGTTCTTAAAGTACAAATTTAAGGGAATTTTAGGATTTGCGGAATGATGCATTGGTAACAGGGTGTGATAAAATTGGTTATCTTTACATTAACCGGATGTTCCGGTATCCAAACATCAGAAAAAATGAAACGAAAACTGATAATTATACTGCTTTTGGCAGGTTTTATACAGGCTGGCCTTTATGCCCAACAGGTTGCTGATACCACATTTAACCCGATATTTGATCATCCAGAATACCCTCAGGGTAAGGGCCCTGTTGTTTTGATAGATGAAGGCCATAATAATTTTCATACTGTTGAAGGCAGATACCTTCCATTTGCCAGGTTGCTGAGGCAGGATGGCTATATTGTTGGTGGGTACAGCGGCAGGTTTGATTTACTACGTTTGCAAAAGGTAAGGATACTGGTCATAGCCAATGCGCTTAACAAGATAAATGTATTGCACTGGTACCTTCCCACGCCTTCAGCTTTTTCCCCTCAGGAGATCAGTACGGTTAAAAGTTGGGTTGAGGCTGGCGGGTCACTTTTCCTGATAGCTGATCACATGCCAATGGGAGGCGCTGCAGCTGATCTCGCAGCTGCCTTTGGGTTCAGGTTTACAAATGGGTTTGCCGTTGATACCACCAAGGGAGGTATAGCATATTTTTACAGGAATGATTCCACTCTGGTACCAAATATTATTACCAATGGTCGTGACAGTAGTGAAATGGTAAGTAAAGCTGTGACTTTTACCGGACAGGCCTTCAGGATGCCGGAAAATGCTGTTCCCATACTCAGGTTTGATAAAAGGTATACCCTTCTCGAATCTGATACTGCCTGGGTATTTGGTCCCAATACAATATTCACCCCTCTCGACGCCAGTTGGGTTCAAGGTGCTTATCTGAAATATGGCAGGGGTCGGATAGTGGTCTCCGGTGAAGCAGCTATGTTCACAGCTCAACTCTCAGGACCAACAGCCGCAAAGATCGGTATGAATTCTGATTATGCTGAAGAGAATTACAGGTTATTGCTTAATATTATTCACTGGCTCGATCACAGGTATTAGGGACGGTTCATTGGCGTAATGGCGCAACGGCACAATGGAAAAACCTGATTACCGCATGACTGCCTGCCTTCGCCAGGGCTGCGGCTGATAAAGCATTACCTGTAGCCTACGCCAAGGCTCCAGCGGTCAAAGAGTGCAACGGCGTAACGGCATAAAAGCAATATTTATTGTGCCACAATGACAAGAATGTCAGTGCTTTAGATGTCAAAATGACATTCTGAAGAATTCTGTCATTTAATAAATCATTCAAAATCTTTTAATTAATAAGACATTGTCACTGGTTAATCCGGAATGGCATTTTTTTTGAATATCACAAAGCGAAAAAGATGTTTAACTTAAATATGGAGGAACAAGTTATGGCACTAGTAAGATTTTCAAATCAGTTACCAACGATTTTCGATAAGTTCTTCGAAAATGATGTATTTAATTGGAATAACAGGAACTATTCAAATACCGATACAACATTACCATCGGTAAATATCAAGGAAAGTTCTGATGAGTTTGAAGTGGAGCTGGCTGCCCCCGGTTTTGATAAGAATGATTTTAACATTGAACTGAATCATGACATGCTGACTGTCTCTTCAGAGAAGAAAGTTGAAAACGAAATAAAGGAAGGACAGCAATTTGCCAGGAGAGAATTCAGCTATCAGTCATTCAGTCGTTCTTTCACACTACCAAATACAGTTGATGGGGAAAAGATCAGGGCAAAGTATGAAAATGGTATCCTGAAAGTAGTTATACCTAAAAAGGAAGAGGCAAAACCAAAACCACCCAAACAGATTACAATTTCTTAAATAAATCCGCAGGCCGGCTATTAGAAGCCGGCTTTTTTTATTTGTTAATATTATACCCAGACTTTCGTAAAGTTCACCAATTTTGATAAAAGTAGTCTATTTATTATCGGAGTCTTTAAGGTTTGTATTTGCCGTAATCTCCATCTGCAGATACGGCAAGATCAAGATCATTTCTGGTTACCCCCCCTGCGCTGTGAGTCTGCAGCTTAATTGAAACGACATTATATACATTATTCCAGTCGGGATGATGATCCATCTTTTCAGCTGTCAGGGCTACAGCTGTCATAAATGAAAAAGCCTCCCGGAAGTCCCTGAATTTATACTCCCGGGTAATAAATCCTCCTTCATATCTCCAATTCTTAAGATTCTTCGAAAGATAATCTTTTACTTCTCCTAGTTCCAGTGCTTTCATTGTTTCTGTTATTTGATAGGGGAAAATATTAATGGCTGGTTTTCTTATCCTCTAATAGCATGTTTGTAATGGAGTCTTCTGTCTCATGGTGGTAAATATAAGTTGGGTACGGGACCCTTTTCACTCTGGTTCCCTCTTTAAGTGCCCTGTCGAGAAGGTCAGCATCAGCTCCCAGGTATATATCTTTAAAACCCCCCAGGCTGATCAGTAAATCCCGTTCCACAAAGAAAGTACCGCCAATTACACAATCACTCAGGTTAACTGGTTTCCCGGGATCAAACCTGTCCGGCACAAACTGGTTGCCAAGTACGGTAACTCCTCCATGAAGAAATTTAATTGACCTGTCTCCTTCAAGTATATCTTTTCTTGATTCAAGATGCAATGGATCATATTCATCATCTGAGTCGAGGAAGGTTATATATCTGCCTGTTGATGCAAAGATGCCTGCATTTTTAGATAAAGGTTCCCCACTGTGTTCTTTTTTAATATACCTGATCCGGGGAAACTCTTCCAGGAACCGAGCCAATGCAGATTCAGTGTTATCGTTGCTGTCATCATCAACAATTAGCGCTTCCCAGTCGGATTCTGTCTGTAAGATCAATGATTTCAGGGCTCTTTTTACCAGTTCTGCCCTGTTATATGTGGTTATTATTACCGAATAGAATGGAACTGACATGATATCCTTTTTGATGATGAATTTAGGTTAAAGGCTGATTTTAGATTGACTATTTTCTTAGTAAACAAACAAGTATCAGCCCCTTTTGTTCAAAGGTAAATGACTCATGACACATGGCCTTAGGGTAAAATCGATAGAAAATATGAGTGTTTTGAGTTTACCATTCGGAGTTTAGGGCAAATGATGCGACAGTATAACGCTATTGCACCATAGCGTCAAAACATATCCCTCTACTCTCCGCTTATCCTGCATAAATATTTTTGCGTTCTGAGTATGACGGAGTTCCTTAATACGGCAGGGGTTGCCCAAATCCCGGAATCCATCCGGTTCCTGGCAACGACTTCATATTTTCTGCCCGGTTTCAAAGCAAGTACTTCCCCTCTTACAGAGAAGAACCAGACATTGCCATTTATATACAACGGAGATGCATCATAGTTAGAGGTGACATGTGTTGACCATGCCTCCTTACCTGTAGCGGCATCTATGCACATCATCGTATTCATGGTATTTACAGTATATATCAATCCGTCCTTTATTACCGGAGTAAGACACTGGTTACGCGAGAGTTCCTCTTTTTTCCGCCAAAGGATGTTTGTTCCGGTGATATTGCCTTTACCATCAGGATTAACGGCAATAAACTCGGTGTATTTTCCACCCTTTCCATCTTCAGTGAAACCTGTATACCAGTATAGGATTCCATTCTCAAACACAGGCATTGCAATTGTGGATTCTGCCCCATCAACAACTCTCCATATCTCCTTACCTGTTTCCGGATTGTATGCTATTCCTACTGCTGAGCCAATGGATATAAGCATATCCTGGCCCTTTATATTTATTATTATCGGTGTTATATATGCCTTTCTGCCAATCTCAGGCAGAGGTACATAAGGCTCAGCAGGTCTGTCGGTCCTCCATACTGTCTTGCCGGTTGTTTTATCAAGAGCAATGATGAACCTCACATCTGTGCCTTCGTAATGAAGTATAAGCAGGTTTTTATACAGAATAGGGGAGGAAGCCGGACCCTGAACATATTTACATTTCAGATCGGTGCGTTTCCAGACTACCGAGCCGTTTGTTGTGTTTATACAGGCTGTACCTGAACTCCCGTAATGGACATACACGAAGCCTTTCTCGATACATGGGGTAGGAGAGGCATAGGTATTAAGAGTGTGCTTCCCTTCTACCCTGTCGGGAGTGAAGACTTTAATATCATAAATAATCTTACCTGTTTGAAAATCTAGACAAACAGCATATAGATTTCTTCCGTCAGCAGTAGCAGTGGTTACCCATACCTGGTTGCCAAACACCACAGGTGAGGAGTACCCTTTATCGTGTATCATGGTTTTCCACAAAATTGCTGAATCGTCCCATTTCAGTGGAATTTTCTCATTTGGGGCAAGACCGTCGAGGTTGTTTCCCCTGAAGTGGGTCCAGTTCTCTTCCTGTGCAAATGTATTCAATGAGTTTAGAAGCACTCCTGCAACAATGGCTATGACAGGTAATAATCGTTTGGCGATCATACAGGTAATTTTATATTTAAAATACTACTATCAAATAAAGCTAAATTTATTCACTTTACAAAAACAGGAATAAATGTGAAGAATCTTAATATAGCATATTTCTAATATTCTTAAAATCAATATTTTATTTTCATCTTTGAATCGCTGGAATAAAATTATCAAAAAATTTAAAATATTGAATGGGCACTTTCGTCTATGGAACAAAAGACACTCTGAAATGAGTCCCAAAGAGTCGGAAAATATTGGAAACGTATACAGGCATGAACGGAATCGCCTGTTGGGGTATATTAGAAAGAGAACCCCTAATACGATTGAGGCTGAAGATATTCTGCAGGATGTCTTCTATCAGCTCACCGTCGGCTTCAGGGATATCAGGAGGATAGAGAATCTGACTTCATGGATCTACACGGTGGCAGATAACCGGATCATTGATTTCTTCCGTAGGAGGAAGACACAGAGCATAAGTTATTCCAGCAAGGTAAAAGATGATGAAGAGGGACCTCTTTCTCTTGAAGACATCCTCCCGTCATTGGGCCCGGCACCTGAGGATGATGAAATAAGAGATATGATCTGGAAGACCATCGAAAAGACCCTGGCTCAATTACCTGAAGAGCAGAGAAGCGTTTTCATAGCCAACGAGTTTGAGGAAATGAGCTTCAAAGAGATATCTGAAAAGACAGGTGTACTGGTCAGTACTCTTATCTCGCGTAAACGTTATGCTGTACTGGCTCTCAGGGAAAATCTTAAGGAATTATATAAACTTTTAAAAAATAAATGAGATGAAAGCACTTAGAATTTTGAAATATGCAGGTTTCGCGATCCTTGGAGTAGGATTTATCATACTTGCAGTCTTTGTCACCATGAGTCTCTGGAATGCACTGATACCCTCATTGTTCCACGGACCTGTTCTTACATTCTGGCAGACAGCCGGACTGTTCCTTCTCTCTAAAATCCTGCTTACCGGTGTAGCGCCTGGTCATCACAACAACAGGAACTATGATTGCAGAAGTAAAGACCGACGGGAATACTATAAAAACAGGTTCAAAAAAGAGTTTCACCCGGAGCCTGATGATATCAGTACAGAACAAGTATGAACCGGTCATTCATGACAGTATCTGATACAGGGGATCCATATTCCCCTGTCGGGATCTGTCTCTGAGATTGAAAAAAACAGATCATTTTGAAATAAACAAAAGGATGGCTGAAAGTTTAAATACAAGGGTATGCCCGGTTGAACGGGCAGGGGGACTTGATAACCAGGTAAGGCGATTGCTTCAAAATCCAATAAAATTGCTGAGACCTTATATTATAAGTGGAATGACTGTACTTGATATTGGTTGCGGACCAGGTTTTTTCACAGTTGAAATAGCAAAATTACTTGAAGGAAGGGGTAAGGTAATTGCCGCGGATTTACAACAGGGAATGCTGGATAAAGTAAAGCGAAAAATAGAAGGCACATTTCTGGAATCAATGATAGAACTTCATAAATGTGGTTCAAAGATCCTTGATGTCAGGGAAAAGGTTGATTTCATACTGGCATTCTATATGATACACGAAGTACCTGATCAGAATAGTCTTTTTGCTGAATTGAGATCAGTCCTTAAGCCAATTGGGAGATTGCTAATTGTGGAGCCAACATTCCATGTCACAAAAGATGACTTTGAGAACATGACCGGGAGAATTCTGAGAAGCGGCTTCGAAATAGTCAGCTGGCCAAAGGTTTTTATGGGCCGGGGACTATTACTAAAATCAGATAGTGTCAGGTATTAATATCTTCAGGTTCTTCTTTCGAATTATTAATTATTTCCTGTACAATCCTGGTAACACTTCTGAAGTCGATCTTTCCGGTGCTCATCATGGGAAGGTCCTTAATAACAACAAAGTTTCTGGGAAGAGCGATATTGGGTAATTCAGTTCCCATCTTTCTCAGTATCTCAGTCTTGTTTACCTCTATGTTTACAGTGGCAATAATAGACGCACCTTTTTTCTCATCCGATACCTCCACCACGCAACAGGATACTCCAAGTGGGAGAAATTTCTCAAGGGTGTTTTCTACTTTAACGAGAGATACCATTTCCCCGCCTATCTTGGCAAACCTCTTGAAACGGCCTGCATGCCACAGGTAGTCGTCTTCATCGAGATATCCCATATCGCCTGTATCATACCACCCATCAACAATGGCGTTGGATGTCAGTTCAGTATCATCATAATAACCTTTCATTACCAGGTCCCCTTTGACCAGTATTTTTCCTACTTCCCTGGGTTTGCATTCTTCACCTGTTTCAAAATTCTCTATTCTTACCTGTACACCGGGTATCACTTTTCCTGTACTGCCCGGTCTGTTAAAATCGGGTGAATTGACAGATATTACAGGAGAGGTCTCAGTTGCACCATAGCCTTCAAGTAGTGTTACTCCATGTTTCTTCTTATATCCTTCCCTGAGTGAGTCAGGACATTTATCAGCTCCGGCAACCATTAACCTTAGAGTTTTGAAATCCCCGGGTTCCGATTTGTGGAGATAGCCCCAGAAGAAACTTGGTGTTCCAACCATTACAGTTGGTTTTTCTTCCCGTGCAATAGTGCTTATAGTCTGGAAATCGAGTGGATTGGCATATGTTATCATGGTCATGCCATAATAGAATGACACCCAGAGATTTACTGTCAGACCAAAAATATGGAAGAAGACCAGGTTAGCCAACATAATATCTGTCTCTTTCAGATCTATATATGCCCCGAAGTTTTCAATATTAGAAATAAAATTGAGATGGCTCAGTTGAACCGCTTTGGGATCCTTTTCGCTTCCGCTGGTAAAGAGTATGGCAGCAGTATCAGATACATCTCCCTTGTGGATACTGTTAAGGATCATATTAAGAGGCAGCTTTGATCTAAAGGCGGCTTTTAGTTTCTCCACTATAGTCACACTTTCCATAATATCTTCAATGAGAATCATCCCGTCAATAAGAGGACAGTCTATCTTTTCAAGCAATGCTTTTGATGTAATGATAGTCTTGAAACGGCATTTTTGCTGAGCATATAATGCATTGCTTTCAGCTCCGGTTGAGTAGTTTATCATAACCGGTATCCTGCCACTCATCAGTGCCCCGACAGTTGCCAGGGCACAGCCGGCAGATGTAGGGATCATGATGCCAATGAAGCCCTCATCATACTTCCTGAATTTTGATGATAAGATCAGTGCGCCTATTAAAGCCGTGGAATAGGTGACAGTTTTTCCTGTCGTTTTATCTATAACTGCCGGTTTTCCGGCATATTTCTTTGCCATAAAGACAAATTGCTGATGAAGTAACATAAAAATTCTCTTAAGTTAAAAATGCGTTTCTCTCTTAAATCCCCGGCTTATAATGCTTATACCCGGCAGGAAAAGTTGTACTTTATATTTAATTTATTTTATTGCGAGAGATTTTTTCGATATAAAAACTCTCTTCGTAATAATTCTTTAATGTTGTTATAAAATATAACAGGTTTGGTAGCAAGTATAGGTTAATGCTTTGTATCTTCCTTAATTAATGATAATTATCACTTCAAGAAGCATAACTAACAGTTATCATGCTTTACGCAAATAAACATAAAAAATCAATTATTACATCTTTAAGTTGGGTTTTATTATTTTTCTCCAGGATGTTTTTCAAAAAAATCCCAGATAACTTCACATGCGTCAATGTCCCTGCTTGTCCTGCCTATTAACCATTTGCCAAGATATTGGTATCCGCCCGGCCATGTATGCCCTCCCCCCTCTATTTCATAGAGAATAACCTCAGTATTCCCTTTCCCGTTCCCATAAGACTTTTTTTGTATTCTGGTACCGTCACCCGGATCTTTATCGGGTTCAAGAATTACTTGTGGAGATAATGAGCAGCCATCATTTTTAACCCAGAAATTTATGCTTTGCTCTGCAGATAGCACTTTTCCCAGTTTTTTTCTGCCAAAGGGTCCGGTAATATCACCGCCTTCAAAAGGCACAAGAGGGTCCTCAATGTTATTAATTGCAAGAACAGAAACCTGTCCTGCAGGAGAACAGAAATTAATGTAACCAGTCGGAATATTGCCTGCGACAGGCGCAATAGCCGCTATTTTGCAGGAAAGGTCACAAGCCAGGCGATAAGCCATGATTGCACCATTTGACATCCCTGTTATATAAACACGATCAGGATCCAAGTCCATCTTCCCTGTCAGATAATCGATAAGTGCTGAGATAAAACCACTGTCGTCAATAGCATCGCGATGTACCCTGTAGCCGGGTTTTTCATATTCCCTTCCATCGTTCCAATGCTTATCTAAACCGTCGGGATATACAACCACAAAGCCTTTCTCATCAGATAATTTGTCGAACCCTCCCATGGTAAGTTTAACCATATTCTTTCCTGTTCCTCCTCCTCCATGTAAAGCAATCAGCAGGGCCTTTTTATTATTAACATCGGTTGACCCGGGAATATGTAAAAGATATGTGCGTTTTAATCCGTCATACATAATCGAGTTGGCATGATTTATTCCGGGATTTTGTCCGCAGATAGTCAGCGTCATAAGAAAGGAAATCAGAAAAACATGAATGATCCTGTTATCCGATTTAACCTGAACTGCCATAAAAACATGGGTCATTTGTAACTATTTCAAAGATATTTGCTTACAATATCTCTTCCAGAGAAGGGGGCAAAAAGAAATCTCTTCATAATTTTCCAGGATGAAAGCCAGGATATCTTAACTCCATTCTGTTTATTCTCAATCATCTTCTTTACAAGAAACGGGGTCACAGTCTCCGGATCGTTGGCAAGGATATTATAAATTCTGATTAGCTGTTTATTATTTTCCGGATCAATTCTCAATGGTTTAAGGGTCATGTCGGTCAACACCATTCCAGGACTGATTGTGCCTACGATTACCGGACCTTTTTTTACTTCAGCTGCAAATGCATCAGTGAAGTATCTTACAGCACGTTTTGATGTACCGTAAGGGGTAAGCCCAGGTACTGTCCTTCCAGTACTGCCAAGGCCTTCCATGTTATAAATAGCTCCGGAGCCCTGCTGAATCATTCTGTTATATGCTACATGTGTTGCCAGCATCAGGCCTTTGACATTGGTGTCGATTAAATCTTTGAAGATATCGGTCGGGAGCCTGTTAAATGGTGATTGTTCATTTGAAATTCCGGCGTTATTGACCCAGATATCAACTCTTTCAAATGAATGTAATGCGCTGTTCCACAGATTTATAATATCGTCTTCAACAGTAACGTCACATTTTACTGCCAGATAATTTGTTCCGGGGTACTGGTCTGAAAAAAGTCGTCTTGACTTTTCAACTGAACTTTCAGTTTTTCCTGAGTAAACCACATTCCACCCTTGTTTAAGGAATTCTTTCACCATTCCGGCACCAATGCCCCTTGTTCCTCCTGTAATAACTGCTGTTTTCACTGCCATGATGATGGATTTATGCCAAATGCAAAAGTTATTTTTGAATTGCAGGAGTTGTAAATGGTGGCGCCTTGATATCAAGATTCACATTTATGATCATTTTCATCAACTCATCAATTGCTCTTTCAAGCTGTGGATCACGACCCTCAGCCAATGATTTTGCATCCTGCCTTACATCAATATCGGGTGGAATGCCATGATTTTCGGCAATCCATTTATTATTTTTAGGATCAAATATGGCATTATCGGGGGCCGTGACCGTTCCCCCGTCTATAAGTGCATAATGCACTGATGATTTAACCAGTCCGCCCCATGTCCTGGACCCGATCAATAGTCCGACCTTCTGTTGTCTGAACACCCAGGGAAAGAAATCTCCTCCTGATCCTGACATCTCATTGATAAGCAGTAATTTAGGACCCAGTATGCCCGACGGAAGCCTGCCTGGTTTCCCATTCGGAACTTCATTGGTATAGGCAGCACGAAGAGTACGTTTCATGAGATCAACCATGTAGTCGTCAAGCAGTCCTCCGCCATTGAATCGTTCATCAATAACAGCTCCTTTCTTATCCTGTTGAGCAAAGAAATACCTGTTGAACGACACAAGCCCCTGCATTCCGGTATTTGGTATCCATACATAAGCGAGCTGTCCATTTGACAAGCTGTCAACAAGTCGCCTGTTATCCTCTACCCATGCTCTCTGGCGAAGCGCCGTCTCACTCCTTATGGGTTTTACTGTCTCCTTCCATGAACCCTCAAACTGTGGTTTGTCGTTTATATTAAGAACAGTCTGTTTATCCAGAGTACCGTCGAGATACATATACGGATCATCCCCTCCAGTTATCTCATTGCCATTTATACCGACAATATAATATCCTTCTTTTATCTTTACTCCTGGCTGATCAAGTGGACTTGTAAGTTCCGGGTTCCAGCTTTCGGTAGTATAAATTCGTTTTATTTTCCACCGGTTTCCATCTGCAATAAGGTCCGCACCTAACAGACCTACCTTCTCCTCTTCAACCTCTGGATAGTCACCACCACCCACGAAGCTATGTCCTACCGAGAGTTCTCCATTTACCTGGTCAAGAAGGTATGTCAGGTCAGCCCTGTGTTTAATGAAAGGTACAAGAGGTGCATACCGCTGATATACAACATTCCAGTCGCGTCCATGCATGTTTGGATCATAGAAGTAATCACGTTCATATCTCCAGGTCTCCTCAAACATCTGCTTCCATTCCTCCATCCTGTCTAGTTTCATCTGGAGAGAGACATTAAGTGTCTTACCTTCATCAGATGCTTTGGTAGCATCCATAACTTTCCAGGATTTACTGACCCGCACCAGTAGGTTTTTACCATCAGCTGACACAGAGGTGCTTCCTCCGCCTGTCATGAACTCCTTCATTTTTCTGTCTTCAAGGACAAATTTCTGGAGAGTAAAACCTGGTTTATTGGGAACATTTTCAGCAATAAAAACTGTCCCTTTCGGACCATTCAGGAGGAATACATACTCCCTTTCCGGTATCGGGAGAGGTATAGTCCTCCTGTCAATATTATCAAAGTCGATTGTTACTTTAAGTGCGGAGTCAGCTACTGTCTTTTTAGGAGTTTCAGCTTTCTTTTTTTCCGGCTTTTTAGGCTCTTCCTTCTTTACGACAACCTTCTCTTCATCACTTTTAAGTTTAAATGGTGAGGGATCATCCTTCCTCAGGTTGATTACGTAACAGGCATATTCTGGATTGGCGTTCATTGAGCTGGTATTAGCCCACCCCGCACCAAGAGCAATTTCTGTGCTCGCAAGAAAATACAAGTGTTTCCCGTCAAGATCCCATGCAGGTGAGAATGAATCTGCAAACAGGTTGGTTATTGAGTGACGGGTATTATTGTCGCGCGACCACACAGTAATACGTCTGAAATTATTGGGTGCGGTTTTTGCATAGGCGAGCCATTTTGAATCAGGCGACCATCTCAGGCCCATCGATCCTCTTTCAAGATTGATCCCGCCAGTATCTATTGTCATTATTTTTCCTGATTCAGTGTCAATGACCCTGATCCTGACATCATCATCGGTAAATGCGATCATCTTTCCATCAGGTGACCAGGCAGGTTCCCATGCCATTTTTGATATTCCGATTGGCAGCTGCTTTGGTTCTGACAAACCATCCTGCGAAGTTATCATCAGGACATATGGTTTGTGTCCCTTGTCAGAGAACCACGCAATTTTATCACCTTTCGGCGACCACACAGGTGCCCTGTCGGCAACCCCTGAGCTGTTGGTTATATTACGCACATCTCCCTCTTCAACAGGTACTGTGAAGATCTCTCCACGTGCTTCCATAAGAGCTCTTTTTCCTGTTGGTGACAGGGATGCATGTGACGCACGGCTACTCACATCCTCCCACTTTGTTTCGGCCCAGGGGAAATCGCCTGTTATATTTATTTCAAGCTTTTTTATTTCATTTGTCTTCGGATCCAGTGTGAACAGGTAGCCATCTCTCTCAAAGGCAAGCATCTCTTTGCCTGATAGCCATTTAATATCAGAACCAGTAAAATGCGTTACCTGGTTAAGTTCTTCATTATCAAGTGAATAAGACCATATATTAGAAGTCCAGTCACGGTCGGAGAGAAAATAAACCTTATTTCCAACCCATACAGGCATTATATCAAAAGTCCTGTCATTAGGAATAAGAGTTTCGGAATTATCATTTAGGTCAAGAATTGTAAGAGGGGTGTTCTGGCCCCCCCTGTAATTGCGCCATTCTTTATCCCAACGGTTAACCCTGTCAATTGCTATCTTATTTCCATCGGGTGAAAATGATCCATTTGTGCCCCACTGTGATTCCAGGAGCTTTGATGGTCCTCCATCGACAGGGACAAGCCATAGTCTCTGGACAGAGGGCTGGGCAAAATCCCTTGAAGAAGCATAGAGTACTTTGGTTCCATCTGGTGTCCATCCCCTGGCTAAACAGGAAGAAGGGTGCCAGGTAAGTTGTTTCGGTGTACCTCCATCTATTGATACTACATAGATACAATCAGATCCTGATCTGTTAGAGGTAAAGGCAATTAGTTTTCCGTCAGGTGATATATGTGGATCTCTTTCAACAGCAGGGGTACTGGTTATCCGTGATACATCGGTACCATCGGTATGAGAGACCCAGATGTCGCCACCATAGGTAAAAGCAATATGTGTGTCGCTGATAGAAGGCTGACGCAATAATCGTGTACCCTGGGCATAAGATGTCATCGCTGTCATTGGAAACAAAACAGTTGCCAGGATGATAAGCCATTTAAGCGATGATCCTGCTGACCTCATGGCGTTTGATCTTTTATTCATGTTGTAAAAATTTTGTGATACAATTGAGAGCCTGATGGCTGTTAATTACATTCTGAATTTAGGTAATTAATCCGGAATAATTTACAGGATAAATAAAAAAAATCGATCAGGTTCTGATCAATATAAAATCCGTACTCTTATGGTATGCGGGATCTTCTTGAGATCGCGTAGTATTACTGTAGGATTGAGTTCACTTTCAGTCTCAAGTATGACGTATCCGATATAGGGATCTGTCTGCAGATATTCAGCAGATATGTTGATACCACGTGAGGAAAAATAACTGTTTATCTCCTGAAGGACACCAGGCACATTGGCATGAATATGAAGAAACCGTTGCTTGGAATGATTTGCCTGAAGTGATATTTCCACGAAGTTAACAGCCCCCAATGTTGATCCTGTGTCGCTGTACTTAACAAGCTTCTCAGCAACTTCCAGACCTATATTTGCCTGGGCTTCCAGTGTAGAACCTCCTATATGTGGGGTGAGGATCACATTATTGAATTCCTGGAGGATGTTCTCAAAAGGCTCTTCGTTGGAGGCTGGTTCTTTTGGGAAAACATCGGCAGCAGCACCTGCAAGATGCTCCGATTTCAAGCTGGCAGCAACAGCTTTGTAATCCACAACATCACCACGTGATGCATTTATAAGACACGCTCCCTTCCTCATAATAGCTACCTGTGCTTCTGATATCATATTCCTTGTCAGATCGGTTGAAGGGACATGTATGGTTACTGTGTCAGAGATCTTCAGCAGTTCCTCCAGACTTGATAAGGGCCTGGCATTACCAAGACTGAGTTTTTTTTCGATATCATAATAGAAAACATTCATTCCCATCGCTTCGGCCAGTATCGACACCTGCGATCCGATATGTCCGTAACCGATAACCCCAATATTCTTACCTCTGACTTCAACCGAATTATTAATGGCTTTCATCCATACCCTGTTATGAGCAAGAGCATTACGTTCAGGTATTCCACGCATGAGCATTATACACTCGGCAATGACCAGTTCAGCTACTGATCGTGTGTTGGAGAAAGGAGCATTAAACACCGGGATTCCTTTAATCTCAGCATCAAGAAGGTCCACCTGGTTAGTCCCTATGCTGAAACACCCTACTGCAAACAATTTAGGGGCTTTCTGGAGGATGCTTTTTCGTATTGCTGTCCGGCTTCTGATACCAATAATGTGAGTCGTCCTGATTTTTTCCTCAAGTTCAGGTCCTGACAGTGATCCTTTCAGGTACTCAACATTTGTATAACCATTATCATTAAAGTGCTTGACTGCATTCTCATGAATGCCCTCAAGTAAAAGAACTTTGATCTTCTTCTTGTCAAGAGAATATTTTTCCTTCATAATCTAAAAACTGCAATATAGAAAACTGAATATTGCCAGATCATTTTATATCAAGATCTATGCTGATATTCGGGGGGCGAAATTAGCCAAAAAAATCAACAAGAGGCCACGAACTGTTAAAAAAACTTCCTTATTATGAAGAGAATGAGCGACAAAACAACGCTTAAAAGGATCATGGTAGTAATTGGAATAAATATCCTGACATTGTTTTTTATTATGTTTATGTCTCCCGGCAAATGCCCCAGCCAGTTAAGCCTGTTCCCGGCAAAATAAAAAATCAATCCGGCTACTACCAGGATGATGCCTGCAATGATAAGAATTCGGCCAATATGTTCCATCTTCATAATACTGCTACAGGCAAATTTAATAAATACAGGATATATTTCCGGAAATAATGTACAATGGAGCCCGGATACTATTATTTTTCAATTCGATATTGAGATCAGGTTTTACAATAATCCATAAGTACCATGCTCATTCGATCTCTTAGTTTTTAATTTAATATCCGTCTTCTTTATATAATAAACATATAATAAGACTATTAACTGTCTGATTGCTGGCGGCGTATGCCTTATCACTGAAAAAAATGGGGTTTTTCTGTCAGGATTTGATTTTCTGACCACTAATCTTCCAGAAAAAGAAAATTGGATCTTAATGTCGAATTATTAAAAGTTATCAAGATGAAAACAGTAAAAGCAATTTTAACAGGCGCAGTATTTTTCCTGATTTTTAATGTTACAGCATCTGCCCAGTCAGATTCAAAGGTAATAGCAGTGATAAACAAAGCTGATTGGTGTCCGGTATGTAAGGCTAACGGAAAGAGGGCTATGGCTGACTTTATGACTGACAACAAAGATGGAGCAATATTATTTGTCGGTAATAATCTTACAAATGATGAGACGAAGATGAAATCAGCCGAAGAACTTAAGAAATACGGGTTAGACAAAGTGATGAAAGATTACAGAAATACAGGAGTGGTTTATTTCTTCAATTCTGGTACCAAATCACTTATCACTAAGATCAGCATAAGTGAATCTGATAATGCCCTTGCCCAGGCGCTCGCAGATGCCAGAAAGGCTGTCAATTGACTCATTAGGTCTGTAAAGCTATAAGGCGGACATAATTGGTTCGCCTTATTTTTTTATGGTGAAACCAAAGTTATAGGGAAGTTGAATAAATGAAAAAATGAATGGATGAGAATAGGAATAATGTCAATAAAAATGTTATTAATAATAAAGGCTTTAGTAATTTTCACCTGTTCCTGCGGGAGAAGCCTGCCTGGCGATATTATTAATCCGATTATTATGGATGAAAAGTATACCAATGACCTGATAAATGAAAGCAGTCCTTATCTGCTGCAGCATGCGCATAATCCTGTGAACTGGTATCCCTGGGGGGAGAAGGCTCTGGATAAGGCTAAAAGGGAGAATAAGATGCTCATAATCAGTATCGGCTATTCTGCCTGCCACTGGTGTCATGTCATGGAACATGAGTCTTACAGCGATCCGGCAGTTGCAGATAAAATGAATGACCATTTCATATGCATTAAGGTTGACAGGGAGGAGAGACCGGAGATAGACCAGATATATATGAATGCCGCATACCTGGTGCATGGCAGTGGTGGATGGCCACTCAATGTACTTGCCCTGCCAGACGGCAGACCATTTTTTGCAGGCACATATTATCCGAAAGACTCATGGATGGAGGTGCTTGACTATTTTATCTGGCAGTATAATAATAGTCCTGATACACTAATAAACCAGGCAGCTCTTCTTACTGAGGGCATAAGTGCCTCTGAAGGTATAGATCCTTTATCGGGAAAGGGCATATCGACTATGGTCGATTTTGATGATATTTTTGATTTTCTTCAGCCCCACATTGACTATAAAAATGGAGGGTTGAAACAGCCTGTTAAGTTCCCTATGCCATCAGTTTGGGAATACCTTATGCATTATTATGCTCTTTCCAATAAACAGGATGCCTACAGGGCTGTTATGTCAACTCTTGATAAAATGGCAGCTGGAGGTATATACGATCAGCTGGGTGGAGGGTTTTCACGGTATTCCACCGATGACATGTGGCATATACCCCATTTTGAAAAGATGCTTTATGATAATGGCCAGATGGTCAGTCTCTACTCCCATGCATGGCAGTTAACAAAGAAAGCTCTTTATAAAGACGTTGTATATCAGACTATTGGATTTATTGAAAAAGAACTGACATCTCCTGATGGTGGTTTTTATTCATCGCTTGATGCTGACAGTGAAGGAGAAGAGGGGAAATTTTATGCCTGGACGCTTGAGGATGTAACTTCTGTTCTGAAGAGTGATGCACCTTTGTTTAATGATTATTACAATGTAACAGGACCCGGCAACTGGGAGGAAGGCAAGAATATCCTTATTAAAAGCAAGTCATTTGATATCCTGTCAGAGAAATATTCAATCAATAGATGTGACCTGAGGAACAGGATGGATAAGATAAGGGAAGTGATGCTTGAGACCAGGAGTAAAAGAGTACGACCACAGACGGATGATAAGATACTGACTTCATGGAATGCGATCATGCTAAAGGGATACACAGAAGCGTTCAGGTCATTTGGTGATACAAAGTTCCTGGATGCAGCCATCAAGAATGCAGATTTCCTGTTCTCCCGTGCCATTAATGAAAATGGAGAGGTCAAACGCAACCTGAAGAGAGGCAGTACTGATATTCCCGGATTGCTCGATGATTATTCATTTACTATATCTGCATTTATCGGTCTTTACCAGGCTACATTTGATGAAATATGGCTTGCAAGGGCAGATAAGTTGACAAAATATGTTTTGTTGCACTTTTCTGACGACTCATCAGGTTTATTTTATTTTACTCCGGATCATCACCAGGGTCTGATAGCAAGAAAAATGGAGTTAACTGATAATGTAATACCTTCGTCGAATTCAGAGATGGCACTGAATCTTTTGCGCCTTGGACATTTCCTTGGAAATGAAGATTATATTATGAGAGCAGGAAAGATGATAAATAATGTTCGTGGTAATTTACCAAAGAACATATACTCCTATTCAAACTGGGGACAATTGGAGTTACTCCTTTCAAAACCTTTGTTTGAAGTTGCAATTGTCGGAGCTGACTGGCAGCACAAAAAAAGGATAATGGATAAAAACTACCTGCCGGATGCAATTTTCTATGGAGGGACTGATGAGGGAACTCTTGAGCTGCTGAAGCTTAAGTTGGTTCCAGGTAAAACCTTTATTTACGTTTGCAGGAACAAAACATGTAATAATCCTGTCGCTGATCCCAGGGATGCATTAAAACAGATGGAATATCATGACAGGTAGGTGTTAAATTACATGGGTCCCAGGGTCAGAGCCATTTTTTTCTTTTGAAATAAATAAACATGCCGAGAGTAAGTACAATTATCACAACCCACCATAAAAGGTAGCCATATTTCCACTGCAGTTCAGGCATATGTCTGAAGTTCATCCCATATACTCCTGCAATAAAAGTAAGCGGGATGAAAATAGCGGCGAATATTGTCAGAACCTTCATTACCTCATTCAGCTTATTACTGACTGTTGAGAGGTAGAGATCCAGCATGCCGGAGGACATTTCGCGGAATATCTCAAGTGTTTCAGCTACCTGTACAGTGTGATCATAGACATCTCTCAGGTAGAGCATCGTGTTCTTGTCAATAAGGTCAGAATCAATGCGCTGAATGGAGCTTATTACCTCTCTCATAGGCCATATTGACTTATGGATGAACATGAGTTCCTGTTTAAGGTGGTATATTTTATTCAGCGTTTCCTGTTCTGCCGATAATAGCAGTTGTTCTTCAGTCTCTTCCAGCTGTTCTCCAATATGTTCGAGGACCGTGAAATAATTATCCACGACTGTATCGATAATAGAGTACATGAGATAATCACTACCCAGTTTTCTTATTCTGCCTTTATTATTACGTAAACGTTCCCTTAATCCATCAAGAATATCACCTTCTTTCTCCTGCAGCGATATCACATAGTCATTTCCTACCAGAAGACTGACCTGTTCAATTTGCATTTCACTGTTATCAGGTTTGAGATAAGTCATTTTTATGATGACGAAAAGATAGTCGTCATGTTCTTCAATCTTGGGGCGTTGTGTGGTATTGGCAATATCCTCCATTACAAGCGGATGGATATTATATATGTCTCCTATATCACGTATTATCTTCTCATCATGTACCCCTGATATGTTAAGCCATGTAACTCCGGTTTCTTTTTTATAATCAACACTTTCTGCAATGCTTCCCAGCTCACTCTCAGTGATCTCAGTGTCGTTATAATGAAGGATATGTATCCTGACCGGGGCCTCGCGTTCCACGCCGATGTATTTTTCCGAACCTGGTACCGAGGATGGGTGACCCATTCTGGGTATGATCGAGGAAATATCGAGTCTCTTAAGAAATTTTGTTTTCATAAGTTAAAATAACTTCCTGGCTATTCGAAAAAGTCGTTGACAGCCGATTCTTTTACCTCTTTCTCTTTCTCAGGCTCTTTTTTCGATTTTCCCGATCCCGATGAAGATATCAGTCCTACGATGAGTCCCACAGAGACCGAAATCAGTATCAGTAGTACACCGGGTGTCTCAACTGACCAGAATAAAAGCTTTATCTTTACTATTTCTGCATTCTGTAAAGCAAATACAACCAGCAGAAGAAGGAGGATAATAATAAAAATGTATTTTAATTTCATGACTAAGTTTTTTTCAAAGGTACAATTTATTAAGAAAAACCCTCCATCTCTTTCGATCAGGAGGGTTTTGATGCTATATTAAAAACCAAGCTTTTACCATTCTACTTTTTGCGTGCAGGCTTCGAAGATTTTGTCCTTCTTGAGCTTTCAGCTTTTTTACTCACTTTTGTTGTTTTAGTTGCTTTTGTTGTGGTTGTTTTCCTCGAAGGAGAACTTATTCCGGTTGCTTTCCGGGTTGTTGAACCTGTACTCCTGTTACTTACAGTAGGAGTGTTTGTTTTCCTTGAAGGAGAACTTATGCCGGTTGCTTTCCGGGTTGTTGTACCTTTACTCCTGTTACTTACAGTCGGAGTGTTTGTTCTGGTTGTGGATACGGAAGTCCTGTTTGTATTTCTTTGTGAAACAGATCTTGCGGGGGCTTTTGTCTCCGGTCTCTGAACACTTCTGTTGCTTACTGCCGGTTTGTGTTAGGGGAGTTTGTTCGGGTCACATTTGTAGTAGTCCTGCGTGTAACCGTTGACTTACCTGTTTCAACCGGTCTTTGAGTGCTATTAGTGTTACTCCTTACCGTTCTTCTTGAGGAGTTGTTGACCGGACTATTTGAGGAGGCTCTCCTGTTAGATGATGGATTAGCTTTTACGAAAGCGGCTTCACCTGCTTTCCTCTGGTCGGGATGAGAATAAGTCTTCCTGTAGTTACCTGCTTCTATTCTCTTATATACTACCGGAGAATGAACCCTGCGTGAGGAGTAGTAGTAGTCATTCCAGTGATTATAGCGGTGTGTATCCCACCTGCGGTAGTAGCTATAGTAATGATTATAAAGATTATGATGATATCCGTAGTAATAGTCCCAGTAGAAGGGTCTCCAGGGATTCCACCAGCGTGGATAATATCCCCAGTGCCAGCTGGAATGCCAGACAACGTAAGTGGGACTGTAAATAAACCTTACCATCGGCCATGTTGCTATTTGTACCGGTGAGGTGGTCACCACCGTAACAGATCCGACCGTTAACCACTGTTGCATTGCCCATGTAGCCCGGGATTGGGTGTCTGTCCCTGGTTGTCATAAATATGGCTCTATGATGTAGTTTTTCCCGTAAAGGTCTTCATCGCCAGTAAGCTGAATCTGAACCTCCCCGTCAGAAAACCTCTGGACCGTGAATACTGCCACATCCTGAGCCTCATTCTGACTCAGCATGTCCTGAATAACAATGTTGTGTACATTACCGTCGACATTGTCAGTAACTCTAAGATAGTCTACGAGATTATCTTCATTAAGGTCGAGATTATTGATATTATCTTACGAATCGTTAAGATCTCTCTCAAAATCTTCAAGAGTTTTTGAGTCCTGGAACAGCTGCATTACAGCGTAGAGATTAAGGTTATCTCCGGGTAATCCGAGGTATTCTTTCGGCTGATCCTGGTGCTTTGAGCGCGGTACCTGTGGTATCAGCGCTGCAAAAAGTGAGATGGTTAGTAACTTTTTCATGACATTTTGTATTTAAGAACACTTTATTTACAATAGCAGATACAAAAGTTGTACCAAGATTTTTTTTCGTGCCCTGTCTTGTAAATATACTGTTATTTATATTTTAGTTTCATACTTTTATAATTATCTGATCTTATTTATGAAAGATGGATTAAAGAAAGATGTTACATGAGGAAAAAAGGTTTCCGTTTTGGTCCCGGCAGCCTTGTAACGGCAGCTTTTATCGGCCCCGGTACTATTACAACATGTTCGGTTGCAGGGCCGGGTTTCGGTTATGCACTGCTATGGGGGCTGGTCTTTTCTAGTTATTGCGACTATTGTATTACAGGAAATGTCTGCACGACTTGGTATTATAACACAATCAGGACTGGGAGAGGCATTGCGTCTCCAGGTTTCATCGCCTTTGTCAAGGGCAATAACAGCTGCTAATGGTTTTATCGCTATAGCAATAGGGAATGCAGCATTTGAGACGGGTAATATACTTGGAGCATCACTAGGGCTCGTATCACTTTTCCCTGCCGGGAACACCTGTAAGATCATGGGCCGTGGTAACGGGTACCTGGCATCTTAATCCTCTTATTGCCGGAAGTTATAGGTTATTGAAAAAGTACTTATAGCTCTTGTGATTCTCATGAGTCTCACTTTTCTGACAACCGCAATAATAATTTCTCCCCGATGGACAGGAATATGCAAGGGGATGTTCATCCCGGTATGCCTGCCGGCTCTGTATTTACCCTTGTAGGACTGATTGGCACCACTGTAGTGCCGTATAACCTTTTTCTTCATGCTTCTGCAGTGGGAGAAAGATGGAAGGATCAAAAGAGATCTGCCTGATGCACGGCTTGATATATCAGTATCGGTTATTCTGGGAGGTTTTATTTCAATGGCTATTATAGTCACTTCAGCGATAGCCTTTTATGGTCAGGGCATACACTGACGAGTGCGTCGGATCTTGCTGTACAGCTCGAACCACTTCTTGGGAAGTGGGCCGTGTACTGTATAAGTCTGGGTTTTTTGCTGCCGGTGTATCATCGGCAATAACAGCCCCTCTTGCAGCTGCTTATGCTACTGCAGGTATCTTTGGACTAACGAGGGACCTGCGTTCCTGGCAGTTCAGACCAGTATGGATATTTATATTGCTTTCAGGAATAATATTTTCTGTCTCCGGTTTTCAGCCTGTAAGAGCCATTGTATTTCGCACAGTTTGCCAACGGTATACTGCTGCCTGTGGTAGCCGGCTATCTTTTATGGGTTATGAACAGCAAAAAAATCATGGGAGATAATGTGAATACAACTCTTTCCAATATATTTGGTTTAATAGTAGTTATTGTAGCACTCGGGACTTGGATTGAGAAGCCTGTTACATGTGTTTGGGATATTTTGAATTAAGAATATGGTGATTGATATTAATTGTGACCTGGGTGAATATGATATTTCCGGTATGTCTGAAAATGACAGTGACAATAATGCCCTTTATCACTTCAGCCAATATTGCCTGCGGTCTTCATGCCGGCAGTCCTTTTATAATAGATCAGACTGTCAGGCTGGCTGCCAGTATGATATAGGTATAGGAGCTCATCCCGGGCTATCCCGACAGGGAGGGATTTCGGCAGGCGTCCACTGAAAATGATGACGAGGAGTTGAGAGCCTCACTGTTGTACCAGATAGGGGCTGTTAAGGCGATCACCGAAGCAGCAGGAAAGGTGTTGAGGCATGTAAAAGCCCATGGTGCCTTATATAATGAAGCATGTTCAGATTACAGGAAAGCTCATTCTGATAGCGCAGACAGTGAGAGAAATTGACAGCAGCTGATACTTGTAGGGCTTGCCGGATCGCAATATTGAAAGCTGCGGAGGATGCCGGACTCAGTTACGCTTCGGAGGTTTTTGCTGACAGGGCCTATAATGACGAAGGAAAACTGTTCCCGAGAGACAAGCCGGGGGCAGTCCTGCACGACACAGAAGTGGTTATTTCCAGGGCACTTATGATGATAAAGGAGAAAAAGGGAGTTTGGCAGGTGGTAAGGTAATACCAATTGTAGCCGACACTATCTGTATCCATGGTGATAAGAGTATGGCTTCTAGTTTGTGACAGGAATTAGCTAGAGCTCTGCGTACAGAAGGAATAGCAATAAGGAAGATAGGAGAGAAATAATAAGTATGTTCAGAATCATTGTGTGGCGATGCTGCCATGATAATCAAGGCAGGCAGTGATATCTCGCTGGAGACAAACATAAAATAAGAAATTACTCGTTCTCCTTGAAGAACAGACAAATAGAAGGTGATAGTAGACTATATTCCATCCTATAATGAACTAATGATATATTATAACCCTGCGGATAACATCCCGCGACATATTGGGAAAATTTAATTGCGGACATACACTAGAGCATTGAAGAAGTGGACCTGCCGAGCCGACTTATTCAATTGCCGGTACTATACGGGGCGGAGGAAGGTCCTGATCTTACTGAGGTAGCAGCTGTCAACGGGCTGAGCGAGGAATCGGTTATTGCGATACATAGTTCTGTAAATTATTATGTATATATGTTGGGCTTTACACCCGGGTTCTGCTACCTGGGAGGGATGGACACACGGATCTCGCACCCAGGAAAAGAACACCACGACTTAAGAATACCGGAGGGATCGGTGGGTATCGCTGACACACAGACCGGTGTTTACCCGATAGAAAGTCCCGGAGGCTGGCAGACTCATCGGGATGACACCACTTAGGCTGTTTGATCAGGAGAGACATCCGGAATTTCTTATAAAGTCTGGTGACTATATAAGGTTTGTTCCTGTTGACAGGAAAAAATATGAAGATATTGAGAAGTAGGGTGAGGATCAGGACATATCTACTGGTTAAAAGAGTAAAGCAGGGAATATGACATCTGTAAAGTAGAGTCAGGCGGTATGCTGACCACAATCCAGGATACAGGGAGGTATGGTTTTCAGAGATATGGAATGCCGGTTGCAGGAGCTATGGATACTTTTTCATACAGGCTGGCTAACATCCTTGCAGGAAAATGCAGATGAGGCATGCCTGGAGGCGACTGTCACCGGACCCTCAATGTTTTCACTGGAGATACTGAAATAGCAGTATGTGGCGCTGATATGGGACCATGGAGAATGGCGACCCGCTGAAATGAACAGCACAGATAAGATTGTAAGAGCGGTGATACAGTCAGCTTTCTCAGGATTAAGACGAGGATGCAGACATACATTGCGTTTTCAGGGGGTATTGATGTGCCTGAGGTGATGGGCAGCCGTTCCACTTATCTAGGGCGCAAATACCGGCGGATTGAACGGAAGAGCAGTCAGGGCTGGAGATGAACTGTTACTCGGGGAATGCAGGATGGGTAAAAGGCGAATTAGCGTCGAAGGAGAAACTGCTTCCCTGGAATAATTTTAACAGGGTAATAAGATATGTCCACAGGGGACCTGAGGCGGACCATTTTGAGGATACTGTATTAGATGTCTTATTCAGGTTTCATATCGTGTATCTGAATACAGCGACAGAATGGGTTACGGCTCTCGGCAAGCCCTTGAGCATAAAGAACAGGGCAGGTATAATCTCTGCCGGGGTAACAGCGGTACTGTCCAGGTTCCCGGTGACGGGCTGCCGCTTATTCTAATGGCTGACCGTCAGACAAGTGGCGGTTATTCCCGGATAGCAAATGTAATCAGTGCTGATCTTCCGCATGGTGGCACAGCTGATGCCTGGTGACACTGTACATTTTAATGAGGTAGCACTGGGGAATCGCAAAGTTTATATTCAGAGACGGAGAATTTATTAAGGAGCTAATAAGCGGGCAAATGGAAAGATAATCTTCCTCTTTATGATCCCAGCAGCTGTTTCACGAGAGTTGATATTTCTCTTCCATCTGCTTTTCCGGCCAGCTCCTTTGTTGCCACACCCATAACCTTTCCCAATATCAGAAGGGGATGCTGGCGCCTACCCGGTTAATTATCGACTGAGAGCTCCTTTAGCTCAGCCTCACTCATCCTTGCAGGGAGGTACTTCTCAAGTACATCAGCTTCAACAGACTTCCTTTTCATATAGGTCGGTACGGTTTTGTTCCTTGTAGATGACAGCTGATTCCCTCCTCTGTTTTACGAGCTTCTGAATGATTTTCAGCTCTTCATCGCGCCGACAGTACAGAATCAGCACCTTTTTCTGACCGTGCAAGGACAAAAGCGGTTTTGGCTGCCCTGATTGCGTCAAGGGCCACCTTGTCTTTGGCCTTCATAGCCGTGATAAGATCGCCTGCTATTTTTTCACTAAGTGACATTTCGGTAGATATTAGGATTTATTAAATGATTTGAAAAATGTGTTATAAAGATACTATTTAGATATCAAACATATAAATCTCCTGTATTATAAGTAACTGCACTTAACTCACCCTTCTCAACAAAATACAGGAGATCGGAGAGGTATCACAGCTGATCCACATTCATCTTAATAGTTCCGGTCAATGGATATTACTGTGTGATTTGGTATGACATGGGATGTTAATTGTTGTTAAAAGCTTTTAAGTAACAGCGTAAAGTCCTACTTTTGAGCTTTTATGACATATTAATTTTGAATAAAAGACAGAGGACAAGGAAAAAAATGAAGAGGACGATCATATTTACAGGAATTGGAATTGGATTAGCCTTTATTCTATTATTTGTTTTCAACAGGATAGCTATCCAGGAGAAATTCCCCGGATACTTTTGCTACAGTTAAGAAGGGAGAGTTTGAGATATCATTGTCTGCCACAGGTGAGTTATGGCAGAAAATTCAATTGATATAAAGGGTCCGGATTTTTCCAACCGGAGGTTTGTAAGGTTAAGAAGCATTAAGATACAGGACCTCATTCCGGAAGGGACCAATGTGCAGAAGGGAGATTATATTGCCACACTTGACAGGACGGACCTTGATAACAGTATTAAAGATCAGGTTGACCAGTTGCAGACTCTCCAGACAAAATTGGAAATGAAGAAACTCGATACGGCCGTTGTCCAGAACACAATGCGGGATGATATTAGGAACCAGGAATATATTGTTTCAGAGGCTGCCATGACACTTCATAATTCGAAATATGAGTCCGCACCTATTATCAGGCAGGCTGAGATATCACTTGATAAGGCAAAACGTACCCTTGAGCAAAAGAAAGAAGCTTCGAACTGAATCTTGCCCAGAACAAGACTGATATCTCGAATCAGAAATTGTTGATTTCAAGATATGAAAGAAGGGTGGAGGATATCAGGGAAATACTGGCAGGGTTTATCATAACCGCCCCGGCTCAGGGTATGGTAATTTATAAACGCGAATGGAACGGTACCAAGAGAAAGATGGGTTCTTCCATAAATCCCTTTGACAGAAGAGTGGCAACACTTCCGGATCTTTCCTCTATGATCTCAAAGACCTTTGTAAATGAAATAGATGAAAGTAAAGTAATAGCCTGGCCAGAGAGTTTTAATAACCGTTGATGCATTTCCGAAAAAATCATTTACAGGAACGGTGTCCAGTGTGGCAAACGTGGGGGAAATACTTCCAAACACAAACGATAAAGTATTTGAGGTACAGATCAGGCTCAATGGTGATGATCCTTCGCTAAGACCTTCAATGACCACAGGTAATAAGATTATCATGAGTATTCTACCGGATGCATTGTATATCCCATCAGAATGTGTCCATGCCGGAGTTGACAGCATCCCATTTGTTTATACAAAGAAGCATAAGAAACAGATAGTAGTTCTTGGAAAGGCAAACGATAAGAATGTTGTTGTTGAGAAAGGACTTTCTGCAGGTAGCAAAATATATCTTAATAATCCTTCGTCTGACCTGCAAAGATTCAAGCTTGCAGGTGAAGAATTTATTCCGGAGATCAGGCAGAAAGCAGAAGCCAGGCTGGCAAAGGCGGAAAAGAATATAACAAAAGCCAATCGCGGAAATTAACCCGGCTCAACGTGTATTGTGACAGTCAGGTTTTCATAGTTCCGGGTGAGTTCATTTTCTATTGTATCACAATACCTGTGTGCATTACCTACTGATTCGTTTTCCGGTATCTCAACATGTATATCAATAAACCTGTAATTACCGGCTAAACGGGTTCTCAGGTCATGATAATTCACTCCCATATCTTTCAGTGTTTTCTCGAGTTCCGTAACATCTTCTTCAGCCCATGCTGTGTCGAGAAGAGGGAAAAAGGCTTTGCGCAGCAGCTGATATGACTCAAAAATTATGAAGATGGCAACCAGGATAGCTATTACAGGGTCAAGCCATTCTATTCCTGTAATCAATATAAGGCCAAGACCCAGGGAAACACCCAGTGATGTATATACATCGGTTTTAAGGTGAAGGGCATCTGCTTCAAGAGCCAGGGACTTGGTCGCACGGGCTACTTTGTATAATCTGGATGATACTATGGCATTAATCACAGCAGACACTAACATGACCAATGAACCAAGTAATATTGATTCGAGACCCGTACTCTCTCCAAGGAGTTTTTTCACGGCTTCGACAACAATCCATATTGCCGCTATAAATATCAGAAGTGCCTCTACCACTCCTGAAATATTTTCAAATTTACCATGTCCGTAAGGATGTCTTGAGTCGGGTGGGACATCTGAGATCTTAACCGCCAGAAATGCTATTACAGCGGCAATAAGGTCCATTGAAGAATGAATAGCCTCGGATATTATACTGACTGAACCGCTGATAATACCGACAACCAACTTCATAACGATGAGAAATGAATTGGAGATTATTGAAAGACGGGCTATGCTGACTTTAGCATTCATAGGTCCGGGTGTGTGATCCAGTGATATTCAAATTTAATCAGAAAATAATTAGAAGGTGCTACAATAATAGAAGAAATATCCACTGAATACTAAATAGTTATCAATTCATATTCCATGGATCCCAACCCGATCTTCACAGCATGTTCCAATCCCGATTGCCAGAATGTATCCGGATGTGCTTTCCTGAATTTATCCTCTCCGTTCATGTCTCCGTGTGTATGATCTTCGCATATCCTGCTTCCAGGCAGAGCCGGTGCAGCTTTAACAAGGTCAGCACAGGCCATATCAAGAGCAACGGGATCAAAAGATGCTGCAATACCGATGTCAGGAACAAGTGGATAATCATTGAATCCCCAGCAGTCGCAATCGGGTGATACATTCATAATGAAGTTAATATGGAATGACGGTTTATCTTTTACCACAGCCAAAGTATACTCAGCGATCCTCCTGTTCACTGTTTCTGAGGAGTTCTGCCACACAACCCTTGCAGAATCATATTGACATACTGCAATACATTGGCCACAACCCACACATTTATCATAATCGATATGAGCAATTTTGTCGTCTCCGACACTGACAGCTTCATATGCGCAATATCTCTCACAGATCTTGCATCCGGTGCAGTTTTCTTCAAATATTTCAGGAGATGCTCCGGAATGAAGGAACAGTTTTCCGCCAACTGAGGCACAACCCATGCCAATGTTCTTCAAAGCTCCACCAAATCCTGTAATCTCATGACCCTTGAAATGGTTGAGAGATATTAACACATCTGCATCTGCAACTGCACTCCCTATCTTTGCTGATTCGCAGTACTCCATATTCAGGTCTATCTCCCGGTATTCAGTACCCTTTATTCCATCAGCTATTATAACTGGGCAATCGACCGCCATCGGGTTAAAGCCATTTTCAAAAGCGGCTTCGATATGTGAAGGTGCATTTGAACGCCTTCCGTAATAAAGGGTGTTACAGTCGGTAAGAAAAGGGATTGCCTCCCTTGCTTTCAATAATTTAACTATACGGGCGGCATAGTTGGGTCTCAGGTAAGCAATGTTTCCCGGCTCACCGAAATGTATTTTAACAGCAGTTAACTTCTTACGAAAATCTATCTCTTCAATACCTGCTTTTAATACCAGTGTATCAAGCTTTTTGTAAAGATTTTGTGATGGTTTTGACCTCAAGTTAGTAAAATATACTTTTGATACTGTCATTTTTGAAAGATTTCTAAACGGATAATATTTTGGCAAGTTCTACAAGATCGCGGTTTACATCCTTGTGTAATTTGACGGCTTTCCTGAAGGGAACAAGGGTTATCTCATCATTCAGAATACCGACCATAGCACTTTTCTGGTCGTCAATAAGAGCCTCCACAGCTGCGTTCCCAAGCCGGCTCGCATTAACCCTGTCTATTGCAGATGGAGATCCGCCTCTCTGAATATGTCCAAGGACAATTACCCTGACATCATAATCCCTGAAGTCTTCTTTCACCCTTTCTGCCAGGGCAAATGCTCCTCCTTCCTCATCTCCTTCAGCAACAATGACAATATTGCTTGATTTTCTACGCCTGTTGCCAGTCTGCTATCTGTGCTTTCAGGCTACCCGCTTCACCCCTTACTTCAGGGATGATAATAGCTTCAGCTCCTGTTGCAATGCCACTGTAAAGAGCTATGAATCCGGCTTCAGCTCCCATTACTTCAATAAAGAACATCCTATTATGCGCACTGGCTGTATCCCTGATTTTGTCGACTGCCTGGATAACAGTATTAAGGGCTGTATCATAGCCAATTGTATAATCAGTCCCATAGATATCATTATCAATTGTACCCGGTATGCCTACAAAAGGGATATCATATTCCTCGTTAAATATCCTTGCACCCGTAAAGGAACCGTCACCACCTATAACCACAACGCCATCAATCTGTGCTTCTTTCAGGTTATTAAATGCCTTTTCTCTTCCTTCTGTCGTTTTGAATTCTTCACATCTCGCCGTTTTTAAAAGGGTTCCGCCTCGCTGGATGATATCACTCACGCTTTCCGAAGTGAGCGGTATAAAGTTTGCAGCTATCAAGCCCTGATAGCCATGCCGGATACCCATTACTTCAATACCATTATATACAGCAGTTCTCACCACACCACGAATCGCGGCATTCATACCCGGGGCATCTCCTCCAGAAGTGAGTACCCCGATTTTTCTCATTTTTGACATAAATATTTTAAAATAATTAAGTGAACAAAGGTAATATAAATATTTTGCTCCACAACAGACTCAACTTTCCAATTGTCAGATATTTGAAACGATATCCCTGATATTTTCAATCAGCCATTTAGGGGTAGAAGTTGCTCCACAAATACCAACAGATTTTTTATTGATAAACCACTGCCTGTCGATTTCCTCGGGTGATGATACAAAGTGTGTATCGGGATTAACATGTTTACAGACTGAATAAAGCATTTTGCCATTGGAACTCTCTTTCCCGCTTACAAATATTATTGTATCATGTTTTCTGGCAAAAACCTTCAGGTGGGGCTCCCTGTTAGATACCTGACCGCAAATAGTATTGTTGACAATAAGCTTCATGGCGGGATCAGCAATACCCTTTTCTGTCATTCTTGATCTGAGATTGTCGATCAGGGTACTATATTCCTTAATACTCATTGTTGTTTGTGAAAACAGATGGACAGGTCGGGTGACATCAATCCGGGAAAAATCGTCCGGACCGGAAACTACTATTCCCTCATTGTCTATCTGTCCCTGGAGTCCTGTAACCTCGGCATGTCCTGCTTTGCCGAAGATCACAAGCTGCCCGTTCCCTTCCTTGGTCTCCAGCCAGGCATTTTTTATCTTCGACTGTAACCTTCTTACAATAGGGCAGGTAGCTTCAATGATTGTAATATTATTTCTCTCAGCAATAGAATATGTCTCGGGGGGCTCTCCGTGCGCCCTTATTAGGACCTTGCAATTGCTCAGATCGGTGAATTTCTTATAGTCAATCGAAACAAGCCCCAGTGCTGATAATCGCTCCACCTCCTTATCGTTATGGACTATCGGTCCTAAAGAGAATACTTTTTCTCCATTAAGGAGGGCCTTTTCAGCTATCTCAACAGCATTCTGGACCCCAAAGCAAAAACCCGACTGCTCATCGATCTCAACTATCATTTTTCTTCTTCTCAATTATTTTGCTAATCCAAAGCATCTGCTCCTCAACTGTCATCCTGCTGTTATCGAGGATTAAGGCATCTTCAGCTCTCCTGAGAGGACTGATATCCCTGTTTTCATCAGCTATATCGCGTGCAATAATGTTATTTTTTATTTCCTCGAAATCGACCTCAGTCCCTCTATGTCTGAGCTCGTCAAATCTTCTCCTTGCCCTGATATCAACAGAAGCAGTCATGAAAATTTTAAGGTCCGCGTGAGGGAACACTACTGTTCCAATATCCCTGCCATCCATTACAATTCCCCTGGATGCACCTATCTGTCTCTGTAACTCAACCATCCTCTCCCTGACCTCAGGTACCTGGCTCACCCTGCTTACATGCTTCGAAACCTCAATGCTCCTGATCTCATCTTCTACATTTTCTGAGTTAAGGAAAGTCTCATATTCGGTCTTATCAGGATTATACACAAAGTCGATATGTATGTTCTCAAGCTCAGACAAAACAGCCGGAACATTAAGTAAATCCCCTTTAAAAAAAAGTCTTCTCATGCAATAGAGCGTTACTGCCCTGTACATTGCCCCACTGTCAATATAGAGATAATTAAGTTCTCTGGCAATGGATCGGGCGAAGGTACTTTTCCCACATGATGAATAACCGTCTATTGCTATTATTAGTTTCCTGTTCATACAAATTTTGCTGCTTATTTTCAGATGTGATTCTTTTTATAAATATTATTAAGCCGGAGTATAAGAGATACATTGGTAGAAGACCCGGCAAGATGATACGTGGCTCTTCCAAATTCAATATCCATTAATGATGTGTTGATCCCGAAGCCCCACGATAATCCTACTGTTGAAGTCTTTGAATCTATGGAGAGCTCCCTTCTGCGCTGATAATTGTATCCGGCACTTAAATAGAAATTTTTTGAAGGGATCAGTTCAACACCGATTACTGCATGTCTCATCAGGTTCTCTGCAAATCCGGAAGATTCAGCTTTAGTAGTTCCTGATGAAGAGGGATCGGTATACTGGTAGGTAAGGTCAAACTTTTCCAGGTGTCTGAGAGTAAGAGAAAAACGGAAAGGAGCATGAGCCAGGGACTGTGACACACCTGCCTGTATTTCAAAGGGAAGATTCTCTCGTGGTTCACCGGCATAAGTTGTCACCTGGTAACCCAGGTTCCTGATCACCAGTCCTGCTGAAAAGAGCTGGCTGGTATTATGCCATGTCGCGCCAAGATCAAAGGCAAAACCGAATGAGGTGTATTTTTCAAGATGCGATAACACGGGTTTGAAATTGATCCCCACAGTGAACAGGGAATCAATAGTACGTGAGCATATCATCGAAAATGCATATTCAGCAGCTTTAAACTCACCTGTAATTATACCCGATTCATTCGCTTCAGTGAATGACCCATAGTTAAGATATGTAAGCCCAACTGCAAAACTGGCAATCCCGGGATATGACCTGGAGTACATGGCCAGACCGTAATTGATACCGGCAAAGTAATTGACATAATTAAGAGCAAGACTGTTATCCATTTTTGAATTAAGCAGGGCCGGGTTATGATAAGCGAGGTTCAGATCATTACCCTGAAGCGATACATTGTTCCCTCCAAGAGATGTTACAGTCCCGAATGTGTCAGATTAAGGAATTCGTAGACATTGTCTCCACCTGTCTGGGAAAAAACAGGAGATAATAGCATGCTCAATAACAGATAAGAAATGACCTTTTTCCTCATAGCTAATAATCCCTGGCAAAGATAGTATGATTTATTTAATCCGTTGTCCGTTGAGTATCATAATAAGGGTAAAGGAGACACCTTCTGATGAAGAGCATCAGGCGGTTTTACCTGTTAGGACAGTAGCCTCTTCTGAGAACTTCCTGGTTCCATTGATCTGCGACATGAAGAGACCGGCAATCACAACAGCCATGCCAACCATATTCTGAATAGTAAGTTTGTCGCCAAGCAGAATAAAGGAAAAGAGTGCAGTGAAAACAGGTATGATATTGGAAAAGACATTTGCCCTTGTAATACCCATATGCCTTACTGAATAGGCAAATAAAATGAAAGCGCCACAGGAAGCAAATACGGAAAGCTGAATTATGGGTTTGAACATGCTGAAAGTGAGGTGCATGGTTGAGAAATTCCGCAGATCGAGGATCAGGAACAGCGGAAGGAAGAGTACTGCACCGATTACATTCTGCACATTCACAATATAAACAGGACTATAGGTGCCAACAAGGCGACTCAGTGTCAGGTTATACCCGACTGCGGATATAACGGCAAGCATAAGAAATCCCAGTCCTCTGATATCAAATGAAATCGTGCCGTTCCGGTTCAGGATAAAGATGAGAACCCCGATAAAAGATAATATAACCCCTGCATAGTTTATCAACTTTAGTTTTTCCCGGAAAAACAGCCAGGCCCCAATTGTTGCAAACACAGGAATTGTAGAAATGAAGACCGAACAGAGTGTGGCGGATACATATGTCAGACCGAAACTCTCTCCAATGAAATAAAAGAAAGGTTCAAACAGTGCCAGCATAACAAACAGTTTTCTGTCGTGTTTCTGGATCTTCATAAAATTCTTCGTAATTAAAAGATAGGCGGTCAGTAGCAGGGCGGAGAATGCAAGCCGTATGAAGACTATTGTCAGTGGATATAGGTTCTCATTGGCAACCTTGAACCAGATGAATGAGAAGGACCAGAAGACCATGGCCATCAGTACAGCGACATATGACTTGATTGTAATTCTCAATTGTATTTATCCTGAAATTTATATTAAAGGCGTGCGAATTTAATTTTAATATTTCTAATTTTAATATTGTTAATTGAAAAACCTTTAAAAACAAACACGGACCGGATGATTGTTTCGACCATATTTGCTGATTTGAACCAGATTGATCGCCATGGTCTTGATATATAATGAGATAATAGGAATTTTGATTTCGAATATATGATAATATTGATGGTTTTTAGATTTGATTGTGAATCATAAATTATTATATTTGCCGCCTCGAAGGTTTAAAATTTTGTTATTTATTCTATTAACCTGGTTAGTATAAGTTAATTAACTAATATCATAGATTAGATGAAAATTCTGGTTTGTTTAAGTAATGTTCCCGATACCACTACTAAAATCAAATTTGCCGAGGATAATACTTCAGTAGATACGAATGGAGTTCAGTGGGTCATAAACCCGTGGGACGAACTATCGCTGACCCGTGCTCTGGAATTAAAGGATGATGCAGGCAGTGGTATTAATTCAGTTACAGTTGTGCACGTTGGACCGGCTGCCTCTGAACCTACAATTCGGAAGGCTCTCGCTATTGGAGCCGATGATGCTGTCAGGGTCAATTCTGAGTCATCGGATGCAATGTATGTTGCGGCTCAAATTGCGGAAGTTGTCAGAAAGGAGCAGTTTGATATTGTCATGTGTGGAATAGAATCTAGCGATTATAATGGTTCTGCCGTGGGCGGTATGGTGGCGGAATTCCTGGACATTCCATCTGTCTCAGCTGTTTCGGGTATTCAAATTGAAGGTGGCAAACCTGTTCTGACCCGTGAGATTGATGGGGGTAAAGAAGTTGTATCGGTTCCGGTGCCTTTCGTGGCGATTGTACAGAAAGGTATTGCAAAGGAGCCCAGGATAGCGGCTATGCGGGGGATAATGATGGCCAGGTCAAAGCCGGTGAAGCTTATTGAACCGGTTGCTGCAGAAATACTTACTGAAATAGTGGCCTACGAAAAACCTGCCCCACGTGCAGCTTGCAGGTTTATTGATGCTGAAAATGCAGAACAGCTGATCGATATTTTGCAGAACGAAGCGAAAGTAATCTGATAATTAGTACAAAAACAGTAAATTTAGAAGTTATGTCAGTATTAGTATATACCGAGAACTGGGACGGAAAATTTAAAAAACTCTCATATGAACTTGTATCATATGCTGCAGGTGTTGCCAAAATGGCCGGGACTACGGTAACTGTTGTCTCGATAGGAAAGACAGATAGTGAAGAGTTAAAGAAACTTGGTAACTATGGTGCTGCCAAAATCATAAGTATTGAAGGTGATCAGTTGGATGCTCTTGATAATCAGGCCTATACAAGCGTATTGTCTGAGGTGGCAAAAAAGGAAGATTCATCTGTTATAATTATCTCCAACAATAACACTGGTAAGGCAGTTGCACCCCGGCTGGCAGTGAGGCTCAAAGCAGGAATCGGTTCAGGTGTGAGCAAACTTCCTCTTAGCCTGGAACCATTCACGGTTTATAAGAGAACTTTTTCGGGGAATGCTTTTGCTCATCTCGTAATAAAATCAGACATAAAAATATTAACCCTTTCCCAGAACTCATTTGAACTTGTTGAAACAGACAATAATGCTTCCATTGAGAATCAGAATTTTACAGTAGATGGATCATTACTGAATACCACTGTAAAGGATGTGAAGAAACAGACAGGTAAGATATTGCTTACCGATGCAGATATTGTGGTATCCGGAGGAAGGGGTATGAAGTCACCTGACAACTGGGCTCCTATTGAAGAACTGGCTTCACTATTGGGTGGGGCCACAGCATGTTCGCGCCCTGTTTCCGATGAAGGATGGAGACCTCATGAAGAACATACAGGTCAGACTGGAAAGATAATTGCTCCCAACCTTTATATTGCTGTAGGAATATCCGGTGCAACACAGCATCTTGCCGGGATAAGTTCGTCCAAGTATATTGTTGCTGTCAATACAGACAAGGATGCGCCTATTTTTGAATCAGCACAATATGGGATTGTCGGTGATGCCATGAAGGTTCTTCCAAAACTTGTTGAAGCTGTTAAATCACGAAAATAACACTGTAGCAGGGACGTTGCAGGCAACGTCCCTGCATAAAAACAGAATTTAATCAGTCAATCATGACGAAACAGATAGTATTTGCGATCACACTCCTGGTTACACTGGGAATATTTACTTATACCATAAGCAGGCTCATCAGATTTTTCAGGTTCACCCGTTCAGCATTCCCGGTCAGGGATTTCGGCAAGAGAATCAGAGTCATGCTCGCTGTTGCTTTTGGTCAGACAAAGATCTTTCGCAGGCCTGTAATAGGGTTATTTCATGCATTGGTATTCTGGGGATTTTGTGTTATTCTCATCGGGAGTATCGAGATGGTTATCGACGGCCTGTCCGGTTCAGACAGGATTCTTCAGTTCCTCGGTCCGGTTTATAATGTTATAATGGCCTCAGGCGATATTTTTGCGCTACTTGTTGCCGTGTCCATTGTAATATTCCTTAGCCGGAGAATTTTCTTCCATATTAAGAGATTTGAGGGTATAGAGATGAAAAAAATCTCTCATATTGATGCCAATATAGCTCTTACAATCATATTGTTATTAATGTTGTCCCTACTCTCAATGAATGCTGCCTATGTTAATTACAAGTCAGTAACGGGGGAAGCTATGGCCGGAATCTTCCCTGTGGGGAGATACCTGGCAGGCCTGTCTGGCGGTGGGGAGGCACACAGTTACTCCCTGGTGTATGAAGCTTCATGGTGGACACATATAGTATTGATATTCATCTTTGCAAATATTTTGCCCTATTCCAAACATTTCCATGTGTTCATGTCGGTGCCAAATGTTTTCCTTTCGAGACTTGATCCGCTGGGCAAGCTCCCCAACATGGACAGCATCACACGGGAAGTTAAACTGATGCTTAATCCTGATACTGCCTTTACCGCCGATACAGGAGAAGTTCCATATGAGAGATTCGGGGTCAAAGATGCTGAGGATGCTTCATGGAAAAATTATTTTGATTCCCTTGCATGCACCGAATGCGGAAGATGTACATCTGTGTGTCCCGCCAATATAACAGGTAAGAAACTATCTCCAAGGAAGATCATGATGGATCTTAGAGCAAGGATGAAGGAAAAGGGTCCCTTGATGGTAAAGAACGGGAGAGACTTCAATGATAACAGGTCGCTTCTCAGGGACTTTATTTCCGAGGAGGAACTGTGGGCCTGCACAACATGTAATGCATGTGCAAAAGAATGCCCTATTAACATAAATCATCCGACTCTAATTTTAGATATGAGACGTTACCTGGTAATGGAAGAAGCTTCGGCACCCGGTGAACTGAAAACGGTATTTAATAACATTGAGAACAACGGGGCTCCATGGCAATACTCGGCAGAGGACAGACTTGAGTGGGCAAAAGACCTCGAGATGGGCGTTCGGTCGGAGGTAACTGTCTGATAAACAGAAGAAAACATATTAAACCGAATATGGAAACCAGGAAAATTGAAGTACCCGTGATGGCTGATCTCTTTGCGAAGGGAGAGAAGCCTGAATACCTGTTTTGGGTGGGATGTGCCGGAGCTTTTGATGACAGATACAGGAAAGTTGTAAGAGCATTTACCAAGATACTCACCTACCTGGACATAAATTTTGCAGTTCTCGGAAAAGAGGAGACCTGCACGGGTGATCCTGCCAGGCGTGCTGGAAACGAGATGCTTTACCAGATGCAGGCTTTGCAGGTAATAGAGATACTGAAGATGTATGATGTAAAAAAGATCATTACCATATGTCCCCATTGTTTTAATATTTTCAGGAATGAATATCCCGATCTGGGTGGTCATTACGAGGTGTTTAATTATCTTCAGTTGCTGGACCGCTATATGGCAGAGGGTAAACTGAAGATCAATCAGGCTTCGTTGCAAGACGTTAAAGTCACCTATCACGATCCATGTTACCTTGGAAGGGCAAATGACATATATGACGAACCGCGTCATATCATTAAGAGACTTACCGGCAATATGGTTGAGATGCACAGGCATAAGAGCTTCGCGCTCTGTTGTGGTGCGGGGGGTGGTCAGATGTTTAAGGAGGCTGAGAAGGGTGATAAAGAGGTATTTATTGAAAGAACAGAAGATGCTCTTGAAACTGGTGCCAGTGTTATTGCAACAGCCTGTCCATTCTGTATGACTATGCTTACTGACGGTTTAAAGTATAAAAACAGGGAGAATGAAATAAAAAATCTTGATATTGCTGAATTAATAGTCCAATCACTTGATATATAAATCCAATTATTAAACTGACAAAAATGGAAAACAGCAAACTTTTGAAAAGCGGTGAATTTCTTGTAAGCGAAGTTGAATCAAAAGATGTCTTCATTCCGGAAGAATTTAATGAGGAACAGAAGATGATAGCGCAGACATGCAGTGACTTTCTTGAAGCAGAAGTTTATCCTAATATTGAACAGCTGGAAAAAAGTGACAGGGATCTCATGAAGAGTATTCTGAAGAAGTCAGGTGATCTTGGATTAATGGGTGTTTCAATACCTGAGGAATTTGGGGGATTCGGCCAGTCCTTTGTAACTCAGATGCTTGTGGCTGAGACAACAGGTGCAGGTTATTCTTTTTCAGTGGCATATATGGCGCATTGTGGTATTGGCACTCTCCCGATAATGTATTATGGGAACAAGGATCAGAGGGACCGGTATGTATCAAAACTGGCAACAGGTGAGATTATTGGTGCTTATTGTCTTACGGAACCTGGTGCCGGAAGTGATGCCAATTCGGGTAAAACAAATGCCAAATTGAGTGAGGATGGAAAAGATTACATCCTTAACGGGCAGAAAATGTGGATCACCAATGCCGGATTTGCCGATTCTCTTGTCGTCTTTGCCAAAATTGACAACGACAGGGTCCTCAGTGCTTTTATAGTTGAAAGCAAATATCCAGGCGTGGTAATTGGCCAGGATGAACACAAGATGGGTATAAAGGGCTCCTCGACAGCACAGATCTACTTCAATGATGTAAAAGTACCTGTTGAAAACCTTCTTGGTAAGAGAGGCGAGGGGTTCAGGATAGCACTTAGCATCCTTCATATGGGAAGACTGAAGCTTGGGGCCAACGTGCTGGGTGCTGCAAAAAAAACAATAACAGATACGGTAAGATATGCTAATGAAAGGAAGCAGTTTGGAGTACTAATATCAACTTTCGGAGCGCTGAAGTATAAAATGGCTCAGCAGGTTATTCGTCTTTTTGCATCAGAATCAGCTGTTTACCGGGTAAGCAACGATATTGATAACCTGATGAAAAAGCTCACTGTTGATTGTGGTGACTATGGGAGAGCCTCAATCGAGGCTATAAGTCACTATGCTGTTGAAGCAGCTATCCTGAAGGTTGTTGGTTCCGAGATGCTTGATTATGTTGCTGATGAAGCAGTTCAGATACACGGAGGAATGGGTTACTCTGCTGAAATGTCTGTTGAAAGAGGATACCGTGATTCAAGAATAAACAGGATCTTCGAGGGAACAAATGAGATAAACAGGCTCCTGGTGGTTGATACAGCCATGAAGCGGGCCATGAAGGGTGAGTTTGACCTCTTTGGAGAGGCTGAGGCCTTATACGACAGCCTGGAGAAGATAAATGACGGGAAGAAAGATGGTGAAAGCTATTACGAGGAGAAGAAAAGATATATCAAAAACTTTAAAAAGGTCATTCTGCTTTGTATTCATGGAGCTTCCAAACGCTTTGAGAAAAGCCTTATTTACGAGCAGGAAGTATTGAATAATATAGCGGAAATGATGATGGAAACCTATGTTTCCGAGTCACTGGCGCTGAGGGTTGAGAAGCTGGAATCCTTAAAAGGGAATGCATCACTTTACAGGGATATGCTTGATGTCAACCTTTTTGATACTGCCGATATTGTCAGAAAATCTGCTTTTGAGGCGGTCGGTTCATTCTCAGAACCTGAGATATGCGGTTCGCTGACCGGAGCAGTTGAAGATCTGACAAGGGTTAATTGTATAAATGTGAAAGATGCCAGGCGCAGGATAGCTGACAGGCTTATTGAAGATAACATGTACAAATTCTGATCCGGGTCTGTTCCCGGCAATGGTAAGAATCAGTGTGAGGAATGTGTGGCTATCATGGCAGCTGTAACGGATGCTGCTATTGCTGCCTGCACTTCCCTTATTGCCTGGTTTATACCTGATGTCATAGGATAAGCCTTTTGTAAAGCGATGTTCTTTCTCCGCATTTTCCTTACCTCTCCTCTTTCGCGTGATATAAGTTTGTATGCCCTTGAGGTCTCTATTATTCCAAGTATCATTATATCATGTTGGCTCAGGCTGTTTCCCATGGATAAGAAATCCCCTGAGGCTCCTCTATAAGGTTCTCCCTTGTACACTTTATCATAGAAGTGGTATCTCTTGTAAGGGATTATATTAAGGAACATTTTATGGTCAATTCTAATGATCATCTTTTTTTCCAGTTTCTCAAAAACTTCCCCGGAATGAAGCGGCTTCTTCTGGTCAGGCGATTTATCCAGAAGGAGATCCTTCTGTGGTTTGTTGAATTCATTATCCTGTCTGCCACCATATCATGAAGCGGATCTCCGTTTCTCCTGTAGGCAGGAATGATGCGTTTGTTCTCAATGGTTATTTCTTCATTAAAGAGATGATCTAAAAGTATTGCCCCGGTAAGAGAATATCTGAAATGAATGTTGTCAACAGCAATCCTGCCATTGACAGGATTTATTGCAAGGATCGTAAATAGTTCTGCAACTGAGTGATTCATTAAAGCAATATATATTTTGTTTTAATAACTATTCGTAAATTTAGGAAAATATATGTCAACTTGGTGAATGATATAGATCAATTATGAACATGATAAAGAGCATGGAATATTGACTATTTTTATACATATTAGGATGCTTTTAAAGAGGATAATCAGGTATATTTGTGAATAAATTAACAATAATTTTTAATATGAATCAGAAATTTAATATGAAAAGACAGATTTTGGTTGCACTGGCCATGGTTGCCATTATGATCGGAATATCTTCATGTGAAAAGTACTCTTTTTTGCCACCGGTCATTAACCCGGTTGACACTATCCATTTTGCAACAGATATCCAGCCAATCTTTAATGCAAATTGTATAACATGTCATGGCAGTCTCAGGGCACCTGATCTCAGAGAAGGGAAATCGTATGAAGCACTTACCAAAGGTGGTTTTGTTGATCAGCCAGGTGAGACAAGCTTACTCTATACACAGATGAACAAATCGGATCATGTTCCAAGGTCAACAGATGCCGATAAACAAAAAGTACTCATCTGGATAAACCAGGGAGCCCTTGATAATTAACTAATAACATAACCCGATAATACATATTGACATGAAAAAGCTCTTAATACTATTGACATTATCTTTCTTTCTTTCTTCTCTGTCAGCACAGGATACTCAGACAAAGGAAGAGTCCACTCCTGTACGCTTTACCTTTGGAACGAACATGCTCATCGATAATCAGACAGTTGAATCTCCCTATAAAGGTGGATTACAACTTCAGATTCAGCACAGGTTCAGCCTTATTGAGAACTACCATAACCTTTATGGTATATATGGTTCAGCTAATACGAGGCTTGCTCTGACTTATGGTATTACAGACAAGCTGATGGTTGGTGTCGGAACAACAAAAGATTACCAGATGCAGGATATAGAGTGGAAATACAGGATCCTCAGTCAGACTGAAGATGGTAAGATGCCTGTTTCACTTTCCTACTTCGGGAATGTAGTAGCGGACCTCAGGACAAGTGAAGCCTTCGGCCCTGAACAAAGTTTTAGGAATATTCACAGGTTCTCATATTTTACACAGTTGATTCTTGCCCGTAAATTCTCAGAAAAAATATCAGCTCAGATTGCTCCATCGGTTATATATTTCAACTCTGTGCCAAGATACAGTGATACCCAGGGATATAAAAACGTGAACTTCGGTATATCAGCCGGGGCACGCGCCAACCTGTTTGGCAACCATTCACTTATACTTGAGTATGATCAGCTTCTTTCAAAACAGGATCTTGATGTTCAGCCAAAACCCAACCTGGCTTTTGGATGGGAGATCAATACAGCAACTCATACCTTCCAGATTTTTGCAGCCAATTATAACCAGATCATCAGCCAGAGGAATCTTGTATTCAATACGAATGATTTCACAAAAGGAGGTTACCTGTTGGGTTTTAATATAACTGTAAGGTTTTAATAAAAAATACTATATCAGGGATGAATTTTTATAAGTTCAGGATCATTACCCTGTTCGCATTAGCATCATTGAGTTCGTTTGCATTTGCAAGCCCGTTTGATTTTGGAAACCAGGAAAACAAGATTCAGGATACGACTTCCTTTGTTTCCCCTTTTGCAGAAGATAACGAGAGGTGCTTCAAATGCCACGGTCAGTCATTATACGAATACACTAATGAGACTCTAGGACGGCAGGTGCGGGATATTATGTGTTCTGAAAGGATTGTCAACAGGGAGGAGTTCTACAGGTCAAATCATAAAAGCTTCAGCTGTACTGACTGTCATTCTGAGGAATATACAACATTTCCTCATCCTGGTGAACTGAGGATGGAACAGATGTATAATTGTATCGATTGTCATGGAGGGGATGAGAGGTTCGCTAAATACCATTTTGAGGAGATTGAGACTGAGTACCAGCAGAGCGTTCACTATAAACTGGAAAAGGATGGATTTTCATGCTGGAAATGTCATAATCCGCATACTTACAGGATCAGCGTCAGGACATCAGAGAACCTCAGAGAGACCATTGCATATGATAATGCAATATGCCTTAACTGTCATTCCAACTTCAATAATTTTCAGTTGCTGACAGACAGGAAAGAGATCAATATCATTCAGAAGCATGACTGGCTTCCAAACCAGACAGCACATTTTGCCAATGTACGATGTATTGAGTGTCATACCCAGATTAACAGTGAAGTTCCTGTTGCTCATCTTATTAAACCAAAGGAAGAGGCAGTACGTCTTTGCAATGAGTGTCATTCCCGGAATTCTATCCTGATGGCTTCACTCTACAAATTTGAATCGAAGGAGAGTCGTCGAAATGGTTTTTTCAATGGTATTATTCTTAATGAATCATATGTTATCGGCGCAAACCGGAATGAATATCTTAACCTTCTGAGCCAGTTTTTATTCATTGCCGTACTGGGCATCATTCTCATTCATATCATATTCAGGATCAGAAAAAGTAAAACTTATAAAGGAGATTGAAATGTATCTTTACCCTAAATGGATAAGGCTCTGGCATCTTATTAACGCTGTATTGTTCATTATTCTGATTATTACCGGATTAAGTATGCAATATACCGGGAAAGACAATCCTGCCTATATGGTCGGTTTTGCCAAAGCTGTGAAATGGCATAATTTTGCTGCCGTTCTGTTGATTATCAATTATATAATATTTGTCACCGGTAACATATTTACCAGTAATGGAAGACACTATAAAGCGGATAAGAAGAGCTTTACAGCAGATATCATCAGGCAGCTGAAATATTATTCTTTCGGTATGTTCAGAGGAGAAAAAAAGCCCTTTGAGATAACTGAAACCAATAAGTTCAATCCGCTGCAAAAGTTCAGCTATCTTCTTGCAATGTATATTGCTCTTCCTTTGCTGATTATATCTGGTATAGGCTTGCTGCTTCCTGAGATCACCATAAATCGCTTTCTGGGTGTGAGTGGACTGATTTACACAGATATTCTTCATATAACTATGGGTTTCTTTTTATCGATCTTCATGCTGATCCATATTTATACATGCACGCTTGGAGCTAAACCAACTTCATTGTTCTGGGGTATGATTACCGGTTATCACCGGTCCGAATAAAAGCAGTTAACGAAATAAGATGAAAGAGATGGAAGAAAATGAAGGTAAACGATCATCGAGACGCAATTTCATCAAGAAAGTCGGAGTAGGTGTTGGAGCTGTCTCTATTGCCGGCGTTGCCGGAACATCAGTAATAGGAAAAAACAATTTAAAGTCAGGCGAAAAGGTCCGCTTGCTTTCTACTGATGGCAAACTGGTTGAGGTGGACAAGGATGATATCCAGCCTGCCGGAGATGTTGTAGCTGAATTAAAGGAGGAAGCAAGAGTCGGTCTGCCAAACAGAAAATTTGTTATGGTAATTGACCTGGCGAAGTGCAAGAATGCCAGAAAATGTGTTGAGGCATGCCAGGAAGGCCACCTTCTGCCGAAGGACCACGAGTGGATGAAGATATTTCTTCTCCAGGATGATCATGATACTACAAAGTACTGGTTTCCCCGGCCATGTTTCCATTGTGATAAACCAATGTGCGTTAGTGTTTGTCCCGTGGGCGCCACATATAAGAGAGATGATGGTATTGTGCTGATTGACAACCAGAGATGTATAGGATGTAAATTTTGTATGACCGGCTGCCCGTACTCCGTAAGAGTTTTTAACTGGGATGATCCTAAGGTTGAAGTACCGGAAGGCTATGAATACGATCCGGAAAAGGCAATCCCGCAGGTTGAGGGTACAGTGGGAAAATGTATATTCTGTGCTGATAAGCTTCGTATGGGTGAATTGCCGCGATGCGTCTCCGCATGCCCTATGGGAGTACTGTATTTTGGTGATATCCTTGAAGATACTGTTACTAACGGAGAAGAGACTGTCAGGTTCAGCAAGCTGATGAATGACAGGGCAGGATATCGTTACCGTGAAGACCTGGGAACCCTGCCAAGCGTATTTTATCTCCCCCCTGTTCAACGTCTGTTTCCTGTTGAAAGAGGAATGGAGGATCTTCCTGACTCACTTAAACTGAGGTATAAAGATGCCGGCCCCAGGTAATTAACTGCATAATCTGATTATTATGATGACTGAGAAGAAATTGCTTGAGGATTTGACTCCCGAGATTGAATCTACCACATTAAGATGGTACCTTACATTTGCCGCATTCTTTATAGTCTTCTGCTTAGGCATCTATGGTTTGATCCAGCAGATTGACAAGGGACATATTGTTACAGGGATGCGAGATAATGTCGTTTGGGGTCTTTATATTGTCAACTTCATATTCTTTATGGGTTTGAGTTATGCCGGAGCCCTTTTATCAGGAGTGCTTCATCTTTTCCATACGGGTTGGCGAAAGCCTGTAATAAGGCTTGCAGAACTCATAACTGTTATCTCACTTGTGATAGGACCCTTCTTTATCTTTTTCTGTATAGGCCGCCTCGACAGATTGCCATTTCTCATATTACACCCCCGTATTCAGTCCCCGATTACTTGGGACGTCATTGCAATCAGCACAGACCTAGTCGGATGTTTTATGTATCTGTATCTGTCATTCATTGAGGATTTTGCAATTCTTCGCGATTACCAGGAACTCAATGTTCCTCAGTGGAAACGCAATGTCTACAGGGTATTGTCCCTTGGTTTTACCGGAACCGAAACACAGAAAAAGATATTAAAAAGAGCAAAAAATGTAATGGCATCTATGATTATTGCCATCGCTATCATTGTATATTCTGTTTTGGCCTGGATATTCGGTGTTACACTTCAACCGGGATGGCATTCAACTATTTTCGGTCCATACTTTGTTATTGCAGCTGTATTCTCGGGAACTGGCTTACTCATTATACTGATGTTCATATTCAGAAAGGTATATCACCTGGAAGAATATATTACAAAACGCCATTTTGTTAATGTAGGGGTACTGCTGACAATTATCGCTGCATTCTATGGATATTTCACCTTCAGTGACTACCTGACAAAATGGTATGGATCAATAAAGATGGATTCACTCCTTATTGACAAGCTTTTTTCAGATTATTATTCCCTGTTTATATTTGCTAACTATGTGGGTATTCTTATACCATGTGTTATAATAGCGTTCCCGAGATTCAGGAACATAAGGAGTATTACCATTGCTGCCGTGATAGCAGTGACAGCCCTGTGGGTAAACCGCTATATAATTGTGATCCCTACTCTTGAGACTCCATTTCTTCCCATTCAGGATACACGACCTGACTGGATACAGTATTCCCCGACATGGGTGGAATGGTCACTTACATTTGCAGGACTTGCTGTTTATGGAATGTTGTTCATGCTGGTCTCCAAGATAGCTCCAATTATCTCTATTTCGGAGATGAAAGAACAGGATAAGGTTGAGATATTGAAGTAAAGCAGAAAGTTATTATGAAAAAAATTATCACAGGCACCCTGATCATACTGGCATTACTGACTATTGCTTCAACGGACTCATATTCGCAGGAAGCAGAAATGATAAGTCCGTATATACAGCTGCAATATTTCAAGAATACCAATGACAGTTCATCCTTAAAGACAGCTCTTACTTACTCTGTGAACCGGATGGAGCTCCCTATAAAGGACATGAAGATCCTGTTTTATGCCGGAGTAGGAGGGGACAGGAAGCAGATCGGAGAAGCAGTCACCAACGATAAGGGTGTGGCCATTCTTCATCTTAGTGACAGGTCTGATTTTATTGAAGATGAAACAGGTCAGTGGGCTTTCAGCACTGAATATGCGGGTAATGATACAATAGAATCAGCCTCAGCTGATCTTTTGATTCAGAATATAGAAATAGCCATGGAGCTGACAGAGCCGGATAGCATTAAAACAGTTGCCCTTACCGTTATGAAGGTGACAGATGGGAAAAGAGTACCTGCTGCCGGGGAAATGCTGACAGTTTATGTTCCCCGAATGTTCAGCTTCCTTCCGATTGGTGATGTTATACTTGACGATGCAGGATACGGATCACTTGAGTTTCCTGCGGACCTTCCGGGTGACAAAGATGGTAACCTGACAATAATTGCCAGGTTTGACGAGCACCCGGAATTCGGGAATGTTGAGAAGGAGGCCACTTTAAAATGGGGAGTCCCATCATCTTATTCGATTCCTAAGGGACACAGGGCATTATGGACTAAAGTAGCTCCCCTGTGGATGATATATACCCTGTCCATCCTTCTGACTGGTGTATGGGGTCATTATATGTTTGCTTTGATAAGCCTTATCAGAATAAAGAGAGATGCCAAAAAGAATGAATCCGGAGATCTACGGACAAGGTGAATAAAAAAATTGCACGAAAATTGTTATCTCTATTTTGTAAATTAAAATGAAGTGTTATGAAAAAAATGAAATTACTTTTATTTAGCTCGGCTCTGCTATTAATGAGCGCATCAATGTCTGCACAGACAAAACCCTGGGTGGTACCCGCGAACTTTAAATCAATGAAGAACCCAATTGCTATGAGTGATGCCAGTAAAAAAGCAGGCATGACTCTCTATACCAGGAACTGTGCATCCTGCCATGGAAAGGCCGGACTGGGTGATGGTGTAAAAGCCAGGATGCTGAAAGACTTCCCTGGTGATTTTTCAAAGGCTGATTTTCAGAATCAGACTGACGGTGAACATTTTTATAAGACAAAGACCGGAAGAGGTGAAATGCCTAAGTATGAAGGTAAGTTATCCGATAATGACATCTGGAACATTGTAAATTATATGAGATCCTTCAAAAAATAGGTAATAAAAGTTAAATAATAAAAAAAGGGACATGCATCAGCATGTCCCTTTTTTGTATCTGTTATTCTTTTATTTTACTACTGGTGGTGTATAACCCAGTCCAGTCATTGTAGCGATAGAATTATCAAGAAGAGTGTTTATGTATCCGGGGTTGTGGACACCCAGGCTCTTGTCCTGAGCAACTGCATCATAATCGAGGTAGGCCAGAACTACATTTGCTTTGAATGTACCTGCTGCTGCGAGGTCCGTAGCCACATCGTATATTCCAGCTGCAATAAGCTGAGCCTTAAGAGTTCCAAGCTTGGCAGTAACCTCGGTCTGAAGCGCCTCATAGTCAGGAACAGTTGGGTGGCAGGTCATGCAACCTGTGGTATTTATTTCTTCAGCACCGTGTACCATATAAGTCATACCCATGTTATGTCCACCAGCCTGGTAGCCATAAGGAGTTGCCAGGTGGCAAGTGATACAACCATTATCTCCAAAATGAGAATTGCTTGTCGGATAGGCTTCCCCGGGAAGTTCAAAAGGAATTTTACCAAGCAGGAAATTGGCCATTGGAGCATGATGTACACCTATACGTGAATCGTCACTGGTAATCACAAAATCATCTCCGTCAAGTACAGGTGCCGGCGATACGTCGCGTGCCTGGTGGCATCCCACGCACTGGTTACTGTTACCGTTATCATAAGTAACAGATGCACCTGCATATTTGAGGATCAGAGTTTCTGCCCCGGGCTTGGTAAGAGCCCAGTCATCAGTGGTGAATGTGGTATGAATCTGATGACATGTGTAGCAGTTGATCTGCATAGGATCAGAAGGAACGGATATATCAGCATCTGAACCCTCTGCAACATACTCCAGGAAACCCTGGCTGGTATGGCAGCGAACACAACCTTTACGGTTGGCATAAGCAGCATTTACACCTGTGGCATGAACAGACTCACTCCACTGTGCTTGTTTTGTTTCAATTAAAGCGCTGTTGTCATGACATGTGGTACATGTTGCATTTGCATCGATACCATTAGCGCCATCTTGCCCATCTTGACCAGCAGGACCAGCAGGACCTTCACAGGACACAAGAATAAATCCAGCTGCAAACAAGGCAGAAAGTAGTTTAATCAGGTTTTTCATATCAGTTTATTAGTTATTTTTTCACTTTGCAAGCTACAAAAACACTTTGTTATCTTAATAACAGCTTGCATGCTATTTGCGATTTTATTTATTGATACATATATTACAGACGATTGATAAATGTCAATTAAATAAATGATATTTGTTATTTTTGTGATTCAAACAGTCAATTGATATATTTTTAAACCCCTCTAAAACTATGGTATGTCAGATAAAAATTTAAAAGAAAATTACGAAAACTGCACGAAAACATGGAAGAATTTTAAATACCTGACAGGGGATGAGCTTCATATGATTGATGAAAACAGGTATGAAGCAACATTCAAACCCGGTGAAATAATATTGAAGCAGGGATCTCCTACTTCCAATGCTTTATTTCTTACTGATGGAATGGCAAAGACATATATTGAAGGCAATAATGGCAGGAACTTCATCATGGGAATAGCATTGCCCGGGCAATTGATAATTGGCCCTGGCGCTTATGTAAATTCGAGGCATACATATTCTGTAGCTGCCATTACTACTGTACAGGCCTGTTTTATCAACTTCGACATATTCAGACGGCTGTTAAAAATAAACGGGAACTTTGCCGAAAGCCTGATGGAAGATATTAGTATCAATTCAATGAGATCGCATACCAGGATGGTGAACCTTGCTCAAAAGAAAATGCCGGGAAGACTGGCTGAAGCTATACTCTATTTTTCTGATGAGATCTTCAAATCTGATGAATTTGAAGTGATACTTTCGAGGCAAGAATTGGGAGAGATGACCAATATGGCAAAGGAATGTGTTGTCAGAATTCTCAGGGAACTTGAGGAATTGGGAGTTATTCGTTCCGATTCATCAAAAATAAAAATAGTGGACAAAAAGAAACTAGTTCAGATATCAGAAAAAGGCTGACGGAGCAGGAAGGAAAGTGTATGGGTTTCCTGCTTCCTTTTATTATATTAAAACAAAATCTATAATTATTATGAAACATTTGAAGTTTCTCATCTCTCCTGTTTTCATGGGAGTATTGTTTGTAATATTTGCCGTATCGATGGCAGTTGCAACGTTTATTGAAAATGACTTTGGCTCATCAGCTGCATATAATATGGTATATAACACCAGGTGGTTCGAATTAATACTCCTGCTCCTGGTTGTCAACCTTATTGGACAGCTGATAGTTTTTAAGCTGTTTAAGAAAACCAGGCTGACTGGTGCCCTTTTCCATCTGTCATTCGTCGTAATGATATTAGGTGCAGGGATAACACGGTATTTCGGGTGGGAAGGAACCATCCACATCAGAGAAGGAGAAGTGCAGGACAAATGTTTTTCGACCGACAAGTACATTGGATATTCAATAAAGGATCAAAATGGGAATCTAGTGGCTCAGGATATGGAAAAGTATTCAATGACCTCTGTTTCAGCAGAAAACTATGAAAAAAACATAAGCCTTAATAACAATAACTATCAGCTTGTTCTTTCCAAAATACTTCCAAATGCTTCCGAAGTCATTTCAGAAAATCCGGAAGGCACTCCTGTAGTTTCACTGGTCCTCACAAAAGACATGATTACCCAGGATAACCTGATAATAAAAAAAGGAGAAAGTAAGTCATTTGACGGAGTGTCATTCAGCTTTGACCCTGCCATATCAGCTGACATAAATATTTCATACGATTCAGCCGGGTTTTATCTCAGTTCAGGTACTGAAATAGGAGAGATGGGAATGGGATCCCATGATATCATAAAAGTTGCTCCAGGGGAAAGGGTGGAGATGTCGAAAATGCAGGTATTTACCATAAATGACCTTAAGATTATTCCACAGACATTAAATGCATCGGGAATGGTAACTGCTGTTGCGGTCAATCCGGCTCAGCGTAATACAGGTCTGAATGCCTTTATTTTTCACGTTTATGGCAATGATAAATCGGAGACCCTTTATTTGTGGGATCGCAATTCTGAAAAGGTAGCGACAGACAGTTGTGTGGTTGACGGTTATAAAATTGCGCTTAGTTATGGTTCTAAGATCACAACTCTTCCTTTTTCGATTAAGCTGAATGATTTCATTATCGACAGGTACCCCGGCTCAAACAGCCCATCGGGCTATAAGAGTGATGTGACACTTATCGACAGTAAGGCAGGCATTGAAAAACCCTTTATGATCTTTATGAATAATATTCTTAAATACAAAGGTTATCGTTTTTATCAGTCCTCTTTTGATCGCGATGAGCAGGGTACCATTTTGTCTGTCAATCATGACAGGGCAGGTATGTTAGTAACCTATACAGGTTATGCATTGCTGTTTTTCTTTATCATTCTTTCCCTGATAAACAGGAATTCTGTTTTCTATAAGGTAAATGCTGGTTACTGGCAGTCAAACCTGAGAAAGGTAATCCCATCGCTGATCATCATCTTCTTTCTTTCGGGTCTTTCTTCGGTGAATGCTCAAAAGCTGGTTCCCGGGAAAGATGTTTCGACAGAATTCGGGAAGGTGCTTGTACAGGATCAGAAGGGAAGGACCAAACCTCTGTTTACTCTCAGTAATGATATCCTGCGCAAGGTAACCAGGAAGAATGAGTTTGACGGATTAACCTCCATGCAGGTATTCATGGGTATTTTCCTTGATTTCGACCACTGGAAGGATGTACCTCTCATCACTGTTTCAAATAAAGACCTCCGTAAGAAGATAGGAATAAGTGGAAAATATGCAGCCTTTTCAGACCTGGTTGATCTTGGAGGGAACGGTAACTATAAGATATCCGCGGATGTCAACAGCGCCTATTCAAAGGCACCCGGCGAAAGGACAAAGATGGATAAGGAGGTGATGAAGGTCGATGAAAGACTGAACATCATATACATGATATATAAAGGTGATTTCCTGAAACTGTTCCCTCTCAAGAATGGAACTCATGACTGGGGTTCTCCTGAAGAAGCTCTCAAAGGGGCAGTAAGCAAGGAAGATTCAGTATACCTAAGCAATATTATCCCGGTACTGTCTAATGCCATGACCACCAATAATATTGCTGATACAAGAAAGATTACCGAATCAATAAGCGGATACCAGGAAAGATTTGCACAGTATGATCTTCCTTCAACCTTTAAAACGAAAGCCGAATTATTATATTACAGGCTTGGCATCTTTGAAAAGCTATTCCCCTTTTATGCCACTGTCGGACTCATTATGCTTATTAGCCTGATAACAATGGTTATCAGAGGTAAAAATAAAAAATCTCTATTTATCAGGTTGTTGGGATGGCTGTTGTTTGGCGGCTTTCTTTTCCATACTTTTGGTTTGGTCCTCAGGTGGTATATTGCCGGTCACTCACCGATGAGCAACGGGTATGAATCAATGATTTTTATTTCCTGGGTTACTCTTCTTGCCGGGTTTATCTTCAGCAGAAAATCGCCTTTTGCACTTTCTGCAACTGCAGTGCTCGGGTCCATGACCCTCATGGTTGCACATCTCAGTTTTATGGACCCTGAGATTACCAACCTTGTGCCTGTATTAAAATCATACTGGCTTACTTTGCACGTTTCAGTTATAACAGGTAGTTATGGGTTTCTGGGATTAGGAGCCATTCTGGGACTGATAACACTCATACTGCTGACCTTGTCAAATAATAGGAACCGTGAAAGGATATCTGTAACCATTGATGAATTAACAGTAATTAATTATAAGACCCTTACACTGGGACTGTATTTTCTGACGATCGGTACTTTTCTCGGTGCTGTATGGGCAAATGAATCATGGGGCAGGTACTGGGGATGGGATCCAAAAGAGACATGGTCGCTTATTACAATAATTGTATACAGTATTGTGATACACTCACGACTCATACCAGGTATGAAAGATGTATATTCTTTTAACCTCCTGTCACTCGTTGCTTTCTTTTCAGTATTAATGACCTATTTCGGTGTAAATTACTACCTGTCGGGACTGCATTCCTACGCGGCAGGGGATCCTATACCTATTCCTTCATTTGTATATATAACGATTATTGTGCTGTCATTACTCTCGCTGGTGGCCTATCTTAAATATACAAAATGGAAAAAACCTGAAGCAGGTATTAAATAATAAAATGGGGCAGGTCACAGACCTGCCCCATTATTTTTCCCGCCCTTTTTCATACTGGGAACAGGGTGGAAGATGGGGCTCGAACCCACGACCTTCGGAACCACAATCCGACGTTCTAACCGACTGAACTACATCCACCGTTTCAGGAGTGCAAAATAAGGTCAAAATTTCTATTTCACAAAATTTTAATTTTATTTTCTCTAACTGATGCCAATTAGTATCTTTGGACGGTTCATATTAAAGTGAACCGGTTGATAATTAGTTCAGCCGGTCTGTATAAAAGGGAAAGTTATAATATATCTTTCGTGCGTTGAGAAAAATTAAACTAATAGACAACATTTCAGGGCTGCAGCTATTTCATCTGATGAAGCCGGTTGTCTTCCTTATTATAAGCATTATTTTTACAAAGACACATTATACCCGTGCAGATATAGGGCAATGGGAAATGTTTATGTTTATCGCAGGACTTGTGACTTTCTTCTGGGTTACAGGTCTGATTCAATCACTTCTCCCCCTGTACCACAGGAACAGGACTTACAGGAAATTGGGAAGTAATGAGAGTTCAAAGTCACCTGAGATTTTCAATGCATTTCTTCTCCTGTGCGTTTTCAGTGTATTTGTATATATCATAGGGCTCTCTCTGAAATATAATTTTTCAGTTTTTCATATGTCGGGTGATGTTCCCTATATAAACCTTTTATTGCTTTATATCCTGCTGAGCAGTCCTGTATGCCTTATCGAGTATATCTATCTTCTCAACAACAGGTCATACCGAATTTTTCAGTACGGCGCCTATACATATACCACACAGTTGATCCTTGTTATAACACCTTTGCTTCTCGGAAAAGACATTATTTGGTCCATTTACGGGCTACTGGCTATTACCGGAATAAGATGGATATGGTTGATTTTTCTTCTAAGACGCTATACTGAAATGAAAATTTCAGTGAAATTTATGAAAGAACATCTCTACCTGGGCTTGCCGCTGATTATCACTACATTGATAAGCGGGTCGGCACAGTACACGGACGGAGTTATTGTCTCGGCTGTTTACAGAGATCCACGGTGTTTGCATTATTCCGTTACGGTGCAAAGGAATTTCCTCTGGTCCTTATGCTAGCCAATGGTCTGAGTGCAGCAATGCTTCCGGAATTTTCCACCCGTGAAAAGATGAAGGAATCACTGGCTAAAATCAGGGCTAAGTCGAAGAGGTTGATGCACCTTCTTTTCCCTCTTGCCATGATCATGATGCTGTTTTCCAGGTGGATATACCCGAGGATGTTCAACCCTGACTTCTACAGAAGCGCTGATGTCTTCCTGATTTATTCCCTGCTCATCATTCCCAGGCTTATCTTTCCCCAGACCATTATTGTAGGCAGGAAAAAAACACATATTACATTAATAGCTGCTATTCTGGAACTGATTGTTAATATTCCCATGAGTCTTTTAATGATAAAGCTCGGATATGGAGTTGTTGGGGTAGCACTATCCACATTTATCGTCTACTTAATAGGAAAAGGATTTCTGGTTGCTTACCTGTGGGTAAAGATGAAAATAAGACCTTCCGATTATATTCCACTGGAGGTATATACCCTGTACTCTTTTTTAGTGGGAGTTATGTTTGTACTTATTGACCACAGGGTAATTGGTAATTATTAACTTGCCGGTCGGTGGCCGGAATCCCGTTCAGGGTATGGAAAATCTGGTTATATTTGTAATACGCTCCACTAAACTGAATGGAAAAGCAATTTTCAAAAACAAATTTAATGCAGGTAATTGAAGTCGTTACAAAACAAGACAAGAAGGAATTTATTAATTTCCCGAAGAGACTCTATAAAGGTGATCCATATTGGGTATGCCAGCTGGATGATGATATAGAGTCTGTCTTTGACAGGTCAAAAAACCCGACATTCAGTCATGGTGATGCAAAACGATGGATTTTGAAGGATGATGATAACAGGACTATTGGCAGGGTAGCAGCTTTTATCGATCAGATCAGGTCCGCTGCAAATAACCAGCCTACCGGTGGAATAGGATATTTTGAGGTTATTGAGGAAAGGGAGGCCGCCTTTGCGCTCTTTGATGTGGCCAGGGAATGGCTGGGTTCACTGGGCATGGAAGCTATGGACGGCCCTATAAATTTTGGTGAAAATGATAATAACTGGGGACTCCTGGTAGAGGGATTTATACAACAGGGTTTCGGTATGCCTTATAACAGGCAGTATTACAGGGAATTCTTTGAAGAATATGGATTCAGGAACTATTTTGAACAGTATTCCTATCACAGGGATGTGCGCCGGCCCGATGGAAAAATAGTAATGTTCCCGGAGAGGATAATGAAGATTGCTGAATGGCTGTCTAAAAGACAGGGATATTCATTCCGTCATTTTGAATTCAGGAATAAGGATAAATATATCAACGACATAGTTGATATATATAACTCAACCTGGTCGGTGTTTAAGGATGACTTTACGCCACTCGATCCGGCGTTTCTAAATGAGTCGCTAAGCAAAGCAAGACCCATTATTGACCAGGAGCTTATTTGGTTTGCCTATTTCAATGATAAACCGATTTCATTCTTTATCCTCTTTCCTGACCTTAACCAGATCCTGAAATACTTCAATGGTACCCTGAATCTCTGGAATATATTACGTTTCGGGTATTTTAAATTAACTCATAAAATGACGAGGATGAGAGCCGTGGTGGGAGGCGTTCACCCAACTTACCAGAATAGCGGGGTTGAATCGGCAATATTCTTTCAGTTGTATCAGGTTTTCAAAAGGAAGCCCTGGTTTACAGAACTGGAGTTATCATGGGTTGGAGATTATAATCCCAAGATGATAGCTATATATGAGGCCCTGGGGGCCAGGAAGGCAAAAATGCATGTCACTTACCGCTACCTCATTAATGACAGGCTTGCTTTCAGGAGATTTAAAGATGAAATGGCTGATAAACAGGGCTTAAAGCATGAAAATAAATAGCCGGTTTATAAATCTTACAATTATTTTGTTATTTGAATAATGTTAATTAATTTTGCAAACCCTAAATGGGCTGAAATTATATAAAATACTAAGGAATAAAATACTGAGCAATGAAAAATGGAATTCATCCGGACAATTACAGGTTTGTAATATTTCAGGATATGTCAAACGGACATGCCTTTATGAGTAAATCGACTGCCCCTTCAAAGGAAAAGATCAAATGGGAAGACGGTAATGAATATCCTCTTATCAAGCTTGAAATATCAAACACATCGCATCCTTTCTATACAGGTAAGATGAAGCTTGTTGATACTGCCGGAAGGGTTGATAAGTTCATGAACCGTTATAAGGACCATGTGGGAAAAAAGAAATAAGAAGTATAGATAATTATGGAAAAGGGGAGGGCTATGAACTTGCATAGCCCTCCCTTTTTCCATTATGGCACAATCATTGCATAGCCCTCTATCAGGTCTTTTGTTAAAATTATATGTAATTTTGACATGCCTGTTAATCAGAATAAGAAGGGAGTACTCCATGATAATGACCAGGGAGGTAACAGACCGAAATAAGTAAGGAGTAAAAGGAGTTATGGAAAAGAAATTCAGGAACCGGGTCAGCGAGATATTGATACCGGATATCATTGATGGTGATGGAGATATCATACCAATTATTGCTGACGGAGATGATAGCGAACTTGAGGATATGGATGTGCCGGAGACTATTCCGATTCTTTCATTAAGAAATACAGTATTGTTTCCGGGGGTTGTACTGCCTATCTCCATAGGCCGGCCGAAATCTATTCAGCTGATCAAGGATGCCTACAGGAATGATAAAATAGTTGGTACCGTTGCACAGCAAGATCCGGACACTGAAAATCCGAAATATAGCGATCTTCATAATATAGGTACCATTGGCTTGATAGTTAAGCTTCTGGAAATGCCCGATGGTTCAACAACAGCAATTATACAGGGAAGAAAGAGAATGATGCTGCAGGAACTTGTCTCTGATAATCCGTATTTTACTGCGAAGGTAAAGACTCTGCCTGAGATAAAGCCTGATTCATTGAGCAAGGATTTCGATGCTATTGTAGGGTCACTGAAAGATCTGTCTCTTAAGATCATAAAGATAAATCCCAATATAAGTCCGGAGGCCTCTTTTGCAGTTAAAAACATAGAGAATAACACATACCTGATTAATTTTATCTGTTCAAACACTGACATCAAAGTTCAGGACAAGCAGAAATTGCTGGAAATAAGCAGTTTGCGCGATAGGGGCTTTATGCTGTTGGAATATATGGTACAGGAAATACAGGTTCTGGAACTTAAGAATGAACTGCAGTCAAAGGTAAAAAGCGATCTTGATCAGCAACAAAGGGAGTTTCTATTACATCAGCAGATGAAGACCATTCAGAATGAACTTGGTGGCAATCCCGCTGAAAAAGAGATCGAAGAGTACAAAAAAAGAGCCGGGGATAAAAAATGGACTGAGGATGTTAAGAAGGTATTTGAAAAGGAACTTGAAAAACTAGGTCGTTTAAATCCTGCTGCAGCTGAATATTCCGTGCAGGTAAACTATATTCAGACACTCCTGGAATTGCCGTGGGGTGAGTATACTGATGATAATCTCGATCTTAAGAACGCACGCAGTGTTCTCGACTTTGATCATTTCGGGCTGGAGGAGGTTAAGGAGAGAATTCTGGAGCACCTTGCTGTTTTAAAGCTAAAGGGCGATCTTAAATCACCGATACTTTGTCTTTATGGTCCTCCTGGAGTTGGTAAAACCTCGTTGGGCCGGTCAATATCCAAAGCGATTGACAGAAAATATGTCAGAATGTCACTAGGGGGCCTGCACGATGAGGCTGAGATACGGGGACACAGGAAAACTTATATCGGAGCCATGCCTGGAAGAATAATTCAGAACATTAAAAGAGCCGGTTCATCGAACCCTGTTTTTATTCTTGATGAGATTGACAAGGTAGGACAGGATTTCAGAGGTGATCCTTCATCTGCTTTACTGGAAGTCCTTGATCCTGAACAGAACAGCACTTTCTTTGATAATTTCCTTGAAATGGAATATGACCTGTCAAAGGTTATGTTCATTGCCACCGCTAATACATTATCGACAATCAGTCCGGCACTGAGGGACAGGATGGAGATGATTGAAATAACCGGTTACCTGGTTGAGGAAAAAATTGAGATAGCCCGGGCACATCTCTTTCCAAAACAACTGGAGAATCATGGAGTGAAACCGGAACAGTTAATACTCAATGATTCTGTTATTGAATTGATAATTGAAAAATATACACGGGAATCTGGAGTCAGAGAGCTCAATAAACGATTGGCTAAAATAGTAAGGGTGATAGCAAAAAATATTGCTTCGGAAACAAAATACAACATAGAGCTTTCGAGGGAGGATATTTATGCGATACTTGGATCTACAAGATATAACAGGGATATATACTCGGGCAACGAACAGGCAGGAGTTGTCACCGGTCTTGCCTGGACAGCTGCAGGCGGAGAGATATTGTTTATAGAAACAAGCATTAGCCGGGGCACCGGGAAGCTTACATTAACCGGAAATCTTGGTGATGTAATGAAGGAATCGGCTGTCATTGCTCTGGAATATCTTAAATCAAATGCAGAGTTGCTTGAACTCCCGGATAATTTTTCAGAGAGGTGGAATATACATATACATGTTCCTGAGGGTGCTATACCTAAAGATGGTCCTTCAGCAGGTATTACAATGGCAACATCCATTGCTTCAGCCTTTACTCAGAGAAAAGTAAAGAAGTACCTGGCTATGACCGGTGAGATAACTCTGAGAGGGAAGGTGTTACCTGTTGGCGGAATCAAGGAAAAGATACTTGCAGCAAAGAGAGCCAGTATTAAGGATATAATTGTGTCAGAAGAAAACAGGAAAGATGTTGAGGATATAAAGGATATTTATATCCGGGGTTTGAAATTTCATTATGTACAGACCATTATGGAAGTTCTGGAACTGGCACTGCTACGTCAGAAGGTCAAAAATCCTAAAAAAATATCATTCGAATGAAAAAAATAGCTGTTTTTCCCGGGTCATTTGATCCTTTCACCATCGGTCATGAATCAATTGTCAGAAGAGCACTGGATCTTTTTGATGAGATAATTATTGCTGTCGGGGCCAATGCGCTGAAGAAAAATTACTATTCTCTTGAAACCAGGAAAGAGATCATCAACAATGTGTTTAAGGATGAACCCGCGGTAAGAGTTGATCATTATGAGGGCCTTACCGTTGATTATTGCAAAAGAAATAAAGCAAGTTACCTGCTTCGTGGCTTAAGGACTGCTGCTGATTTTGAATTTGAAAGGGCAATAGGCCAGGTCAACAGGTCACTCGAACCTTCTATAGAATCTGTGTTTCTTCTTACCGTACCAGAACATTCCCATATTAATTCCACCATCGTACGCGATATAATAAGAAGCGGAGGTGATGCTTCTCAATTTTTACCGGGATCGATAAATATTAATGATTATAAGGGAATGGATAATTGATCTTAGCGCAGTATGGAGCAGTTAATGATTTCCATCAGGGACAGCCATGCATCAGTTTTTATTGAATTCAATTCATCTGGTAACAACCACTGTACTTTAGTTATCCCTTCTTCCACCTGGGGGTCCGTTAACATTTCTCCTTCATAACTCATAAGGAACCAGTGTGTTTTTTTAAGGTAGGAAATACCCTGCCAGCTGTAGGTGTGATAACTTGGCAGCATATTGCCAATAATGGTATGCCCGCTTATTCCACATTCCTCTGCAACCTCTCTTAATGCACAGGCTTCCGGCTCTTCTCCTTCTTCAATATGTCCCTTCGGCAGGTCGAGTTTCCCTTTCTTTTCGATAAAAAGATAATGTCCGGTATTATGTTTTACCAGTCCTCCGGCAGCACCCACCTCTGTAAAATAAATACGAAATATCTTCCACAGATGTTTTATATTAGTGCCATAGATGTTTATAGAACTGATAGATTTATTTGCCTGGAATTCAGCGATTAGTTTATAAAGTTCACTGGTATCATTGAATTTATGGAATAAGCCGTATTTTTGTAACCTGTCAGGTTCAGGGCTTATCATTATGAATCTGTTCTCAAAATGAACCTTATAACTATCCATATGGAAAATATTGCGAAAAAAACAGCTGAATATCTTTTACAAATTAAAGCAATTAAATTGCAACCATCAAATCCTTTTACCTGGGCATCAGGCTGGAAATCTCCAATATATTGTGACAATCGGAAAACTCTCTCCTATCCAGTGATCAGAAGTTTCATCTGTGAATCATTTGTAGCGTTACTTAAAGAGTACTACCCTGAAACTGAAGTAATTGCCGGAGTAGCAACAGGAGCAATTGCTCATGGTACACTAGTAGCGGATAGGCTTGGCTTACCATTTATTTACGTACGGGCCGGGGCCAAGGAACATGGTCTGGGAAACCAGATAGAGGGTCATTATGTTGCCGGGCAGAAAGTTGTGGTCATTGAGGACCTGATCTCAACAGGCGGGAGCAGTCTTAGTGCGGTTAGAGCACTAAAAGACGCAGGCTGTAATGTGTCAGGCATGCTTGCAATTTTTTCCTATGAATTCCGTAAAGCGGTTGATGCCTTTGAGTCTGAGGATTGTAAACTTATTACCCTCGGCAATTACTCTTCACTGATTGAAACAGCCTTAAAGATCGGATATATAGGACAGGCTGAGGTGGAGACACTCAGACAGTGGCGTCTTGATCCTGGTAGATGGGAAGTAAAACAAAATTAAATTATGGGTGATATTTCATATTTCGAAAGCAGGTCAGGAGACCTGGTCTGCTCTCCAAAAGAGATATTTGACTTTGCAGGTGATATGCGGAATTTTAATAAACTTATCCCCCGGGGCACAATAAATGACTGGAGTGCTGAGGAGAGTTCCTGCAGCTTTAATGTTTCAATGCTAGGAACAGTAAGGGTTGTTATCAGCGAGAAAGATCAATACACCCGTATAGTTTATACAGGTGATGCTCTTAACAAAAACGACTTCACCCTTTCGCTTCTTATAGACATGAATAGCGATATGACTGCCAGGGTCAGGCTGGAATTAAATGCGGAACTTAACACTATGATGAAGATGATTGCTGCCAAGCCGATCGCGCAATTCCTGGAATTGCTTATCAGTGAGATGGAAAAATTTGACGGGTGGGGGGAGACTATAAAATAAATTCAATTTCCTTGAAGGAATAATGGGTTTTATTCCCTGATTTCCTTTCAACCTCTAACATGCCATTGCCGGAAATTCCGGTTATCCTTCCTGTGAATATACTCTCTGAGTCCCTGAAACCATGCCATTCATTGTACCGGAATAATCTCCCGGCATACTCCTCCGTGATTTCTGAATCCTTGCCGGAAAGCAATTGCTTATACCTGTTGTCAAGGTCTGCAGAGATTAGGGTAAGACCTGATGTAAGGTCATATTCCACTCCGGTTATTTGTTTAAGTGATATCGGATTGGGAGCACTGCTTAAAAATAATTCCTGGTTAATGTTAAATCCTATTCCGGCTATTGAATATTCAATTCTGTCTTCCATTATAGAATTTTCAATCAGAATACCTGCTATTTTGTCATCATCAACATAAATGTCATTAGGCCATTTTACTTTTGCGGACCTTATATACCTCTCTGCAAAGTCGCAGACACCTAATGATATCAACATTGAAATCAAAAACTGCTGATCAGGCTTAATGCCGGATGGACGCAGTAATATACTGAATAACAGATTTTTATTCTTTTCGCTTTCCCATCTGCTATTGGAATATCCTCTTCCTGCACTCTGATAACCAGTACTGACAATGGTCCCTTCCTGCAGATCCTGGATCTTAACAAGGTCAGTCAGGTAACTATTGGTTGATGGCAGACTTTCCTTGAAAATTTTATTTACACCTATTATCATAGTAAACAGCTTTTTATACAGGATTCTATGTTTATTTAAGCAAGATTTTTAATTGTCTCCAAAGTTGGCATTGAAATTGCAAAAGTAATTTATAGTGACAAAAAATACAGATAAAAGTGGTACTTTTGCGACTTAATAACAAACTGATAGACATTGATGAAGAAAAGATCTGACGGAACTGATGCTCTCCTTGGTAGCATATTGAAGGGAATATTTTTAAAGAAGGGACAGAAAGTTCTGAAAATTGACCTTAGGAAACTCGAAAACAGGATCACGGATTATTTTGTTATTTGTCACGCCTCTTCCGGTACCCAGGTAAGCGCAATATGCGATTCCGTGGAGGACACAGCAAGAGAAGAAGCAGGTGAAAAGCCAATACATATTGAAGGGCTCGATAACAGTTTTTGGGTGCTTCTCGATTATGGTAATGTAGTGGTTCATATTTTTCTTGAAGAGTACAGAAATTTTTACAGCCTTGAGTCTCTCTGGGCTGATGCGGATATTGAAGTCATGGAAGATGTAATATAAGAAGGAGTAATATTTATGGCAGAAAATGGGAATAACGGACAGGGTACAGATAAGAAACCCGATAAGAATATAAAACCCCGGTTTAATACAAACTGGATTTTCGCGATTCTTGCTGTTTCAGCAATACTTTTTCAAGTGTTTGCTGGTGGCAAGACCACACAAAAGACAACTACCAGTGAGATCAAGGATATGATCTCTGGACACGATATCGAGAAGATAGTCGTTGTCAATAAGGAAACGGCTGAGATATACCTTACCAAGAATGCCCTTCAGTCGGGAAAGTATCCAAATGCAACGAAACCCTCAAGTAATTTTGGCTTATCAGAACCAAAACCCAACTTTGTTTACAACATAGGCGATATAAGTAATTTTGAACCGTTTCTGCTTGATGCGCAGAAGAGTGCTGGCTATTCTGAAAAGGATCTTATTTATCCCGATTATGTAACGCGTAAGAACTATCTGGGTGATATTCTTTCATGGCTCCTGTTACCCGTTATGCTTATCATCTTCTGGCTCTTTATGATGAAGAGGATGTCAGGCGGAGGAGCTGGTGGAGCAGGAGGCATTTTCAGTGTTGGTAAGTCAAGGGCACAGATATTTGACAAGGATACTAACGTCAAACTTAATTTTAATGATGTTGCAGGTCTGGAGGAGGCAAAGACAGAGGTGATGGAGATAGTTGATTTCCTGAAGAATCCTAAGAAATATACCCAGTTAGGAGGCAAGATACCTAAGGGAGCGCTTCTGATAGGTCCTCCCGGTACAGGAAAAACAATGCTTGCTAAAGCCGTGGCCGGTGAAGCCAATGTGCCTTTCTTCTCTATCTCAGGTTCTGATTTTGTGGAGATGTTTGTTGGGGTTGGTGCCTCAAGGGTCAGGGACCTATTTAAACAGGCAAAGGAAAAGGCTCCGTGTATTGTTTTTATAGATGAGATTGATGCAGTAGGAAGGGCCAGGGGAAGGAATGCCAACTTCGGTTCCAATGATGAGAGGGAGAATACCCTGAACCAGCTGCTTACTGAGATGGATGGTTTTGGGACCAATATGGGAGTAATAATACTCGCCGCCACCAACAGAGCTGATATTCTTGACAGGGCATTAATGAGAGCCGGACGTTTTGACCGGCAAATACATGTAGAACTGCCTGACCTGAATGAACGGGAAGCAATATTCAAAGTTCATCTCCGTCCCATAAAGCTTGAGAAAGATTTAGATGTCAGCTTCCTTGCAAAGCAGACTCCGGGCTTTTCCGGTGCCGATATTGCAAATGTCTGTAATGAATCTGCCCTTGTGGCAGCAAGGAAGAATAAACATATGGTTCAGAAGCAGGATTTCCTCGATGCCATTGATAGGATAGTTGGCGGTCTGGAGAGGAAGACAAAGATTATTTCAATGGAAGAAAAGAGGACTATTGCTTATCACGAAGCCGGTCACGCAACTGCCAGCTGGCTTCTCGAGCACGCTAGTCCGCTCCTGAAAGTTACTATCATACCAAGGGGGAGAGCCCTGGGTGCTGCCTGGTATCTTCCTGAAGAAAGACAACTTACCACCACTGAACAGATACTGGACGAGTTGGCATATGCCCTTGGTGGAAGGGCTTCTGAAGAGCTTAACTTTGGCAAAATATCAACGGGTGCCCTGAGTGACCTTGAGAAGGTTACCAAGCAAGCATATGCGATGGTCTCATTCTTCGGGATGAGTCAGAAGGTGGGAAATATAAGTTTTTATGACTCCTCCGGGCAATCTGATTATGGCTTTACAAAACCTTACAGTGAGAAAACGGCTGAACTCATAGACTCTGAAGTTAACAGGATAATCGCAGAATCTTATGAAAGAGCCAAGAATGTCCTCCGTAGCAATATGAAGGGTCTGACTGAGTTGGCTGAACTGCTTCTGGAGAAAGAAGTAATTTTTACTGAGGACCTTGAAAGGATATTTGGCAAAAGGAAAGGTGAACAGATGAAAGAGGAAAGAGATGCATTGGCTAAATCCAAAAGCCCTGAAGAAGTAAAAGTTAAGGGGAAGATAAAACCCGGAAAAGCAGCAGGTATATCAGTGCCTGCCAGTAAAGTTAAACATTCCGGAAAGGTGGACGGCGTTGCTGTCTCAACTTCAAAGACAACTGTAAAGAGGTCAAAACCGAAGGATAAAGAATAATTTACTTAAGCTTTGAATAATTTTGTCAGAAGGACATTGACAGGGGCATGGATAGTTATTTTCGTGCTGGGAGGCTTATGGCTTCATCCTCTTTCGTTTTTTTTCACAGGTCTTGTGATTGTTGTCGGAACACAGTACGAATATTATATGATAATAAGAAGCCTGGGTATAAAACCCCAGGTGACCGGTGGTCTCATTACAGGGATTACAACATATGTAATAGCAACATTAGCTGCTGCAGAAATTATCCCGTCCCGTTATTTCCTTGTCCTTATACCACTGATGATTCTGGTAATCATCATTGAATTGTACAGAAAAGAGGAAAGACCTTTTGATTCGCTTTCACACACATTCTTTTCTGTTCTGTATTCAGCGATTCCCTTTGCGATGTTTCCCTATTCTGCATATTCCCATACCGGACTCTCTTCCTTGCTGCCACAGCAGGGAATCGTTTTTTCTCCGGGTATAGTGATAGGGTTTTTTCTTCTTATTTGGGCAAATGACACCGGGGCATACCTTACCGGGATGCTTATTGGGCGTCACAGGCTCATGGAAAGAATATCGCCAAAGAAGAGCTGGGAAGGATTTTTGGGAGGAATCTTAATAGCTGCCCTGGTAGCCTGGCTTTTATCGGGCTGGCTGGGAGTTGTTGACAGAGCGCATTGGATAGTGATATCTGTTATTGTCTCTGTTGCCGGTACATTTGGAGACCTGGTGGAATCGATGCTTAAAAGATCTGCCGGTGTAAAGGATTCGGGATCAATAATGCCGGGTCACGGAGGATTCCTCGACAGGTTCGACAGTGCAATTATTTCCTTTCCCCTGGTCTATCTTTTTATTTCACTTTTTGGTTGATTGATAGGACTTGATTAGTTTTGTGCAAATTATTAAGAAATGAGTATTCATAAGGAGGGATATAAGATTCTGGGTTATGGCTTTCTTGCCCTGCTGGTCATTAATATTGCAGTTAATATAATATTGCAGAGTAACGAACTCCTGAAATGGGCGTTCATTCTCTGCTCACTTATGTTATATATATTCCTGCTCTTCTTTTTCAGGCTGCCATCACGGGCGCTGGAAGCTGACCCCGGACTTATTTATGCTCCGGCTGACGGGAAGGTGGTTGTAATAGAAGAAACTCATGAAAAGGAATATTTTAATGATACACGATTGCAGGTTTCAATTTTTATGTCGCCATTCAATATGCATAGTAACAGGTATCCTGTTTCAGGAAAGATAAAGTTTGTGGCTCATCATCCAGGCCGTAACATGGTTGCCTGGCATCCCAAATCGTCAGAGCTTAATGAAAGGAGTACAGTAGTAATTGAAGCAAAAGATGGTGTTGAAATACTTGTGAGGCAGATTGCAGGGGCAGTAGCCCGCAGGATAGTCACCTATGCAAAAAATGATCAGGCAATTCAACAGGGAGACGAACTGGGCTTTATTAAGTTCGGATCAAGGGTTGATATTTTTTTGCCAGTGGGCACAGAGGTTGAGATCCCTATTCTTCAGCAGGTTAAGGCAAACAAGACGATTATTGCCAAAATCTGAAAAACCATTGACTACATGAACAAAACAGATGATAAAATAATTAAGGTAACCGATGATGTTACCTGGTTGGGTGTTCTTGATTATGATATCAAGACTTTTGATATTGTAATGCATACTGATTACGGGACTACCTATAATTCATATTTTATAAATGCACAGAAAAAGACAATAATAGAAGTAGCCAAGGCTAAATTCAGCGATACCTACCTGTCCAAGCTGCGTGAACTTACCAATCCCGGGGAGATAGAATATATAATACTTGATCATACGGAACCGGATCATTCCGGAAGCCTGGGGATCCTTCTTGACCTTGCGCCTTCTGCCACTGTTGTCGGAAGCGGCAATGCAATAAGATATCTTGAGGATATTATTAATTTACCATTCAGATCACTGATCGTTAAGGATGGTGACACTCTTGATCTGGGGAATAAGACACTGCGGTTCATTGCAGCCCCTAATCTCCACTGGCCTGACTCAATCTATACTCTGCTGGTGGATGACAATGTGTTATTTACCTGCGATTCATTCGGTGCCCATTACTGTACTCCTGACATGTTCAGCGATTTTTCAGGGCCATATCTTGATGCTTACAAATATTATTTCGATGTTATTCTCAGACCATTCAGCAGGTTCATGCTTAAAGCTATTGAAAACATTAAACCATTCAGGATAGATTTTATATGCCCGGGTCACGGACCAATTCATCATAAGAACCTTCAGGAAGCAGTTGAGTTGTCCCGGTCATATGCCACTGACTATATGAAGATCATAACGGAAAAGGACCGCAACAGGATCCTTATCACATATGTCTCAGCTTACGGATATACTAAAGAAGCTGCTGAGCTGATAGCCTCCGGTATAGATGAATCAGGAGAGCTCATTACTGAAGTGCTTGATATTGAAACGATAGAGGCAGAAGAGCTTGAGTCAAAATTGATTGAGGCTGATGGGATACTGGTTGGATCACCTACAATTAACCAGAACACCTTACTCCCGGTTTATAAGCTGTTTTCCCTGATAAATCCCCTGAGGGATAAGGGGAAACTGGGAGGAGCATTCGGATCCTATGGATGGAGTGGTGAGTCGCCAAAGATCATACTTGAAAATCTCAGATTGCTAAAACTTAAGACTTTCGAGGAGACAGGAGCATTCAAATTCTCGCCCGGAAGCTATAAATCAGATCTTCTGATTGATTTCGGAAGAAGATTTGCACAAAAATTCCAGGAAGAATGCGGATAAATAAAAAGAGGTTGTCTTAAAAGATGAAATCCAATAACCGCTGAGGTCGCTAAAAATTTACGCGAAGATCGCAAAGTATTGATTGCTAAAATATTGCCTTTGTGTCCTTTGCGCTTTTATTACCCACCGTAGAATTACGGAGGTGGGCTTAGCGTCCCCGTCCGACCGGTATCCAGTATAAACAATTCTATTATGGCATTTCAGCCGGGCGGGCTTTGCGGTTAAAAAATCTTTTGAGACATCCTCTTTTTATTACAGGATTATTAATCAATCCTGATCTCCCTTGATATCTTGCTTTTCTCTTCTTCATCTTTAGGCAGGCTTATACTGAGAACGCCGTCCTTGTAATTGGCTTCAATCTTTTCTTTGTTTACATTCTCAGGAATATAAAAGCTTCTGCAAAACGATGAGTAGCTGAACTCTTTTCTTTTATATCCATCCTTTTCCTGTTCATTCTCATTTTTTGTCTCCGATGAGATGGTAAGAACATCTTCATTCATGTCAATTTTCAGATCTTTCTTATCCATACCCGGGATAGCTAGATCAAGCATATAATTCTTCTCATCTTCCCTGATGTTTACAGCCGGTAATGAACCTGTCCTGTTTGATAATGCAGGGAAAAAATCGTCGTCAAAAAGATTAGGCATATAAAAAGGCCTGAAACTTCTTCTGGTAATTGTTGGTAACATAGTTTTATCCTCCTATTAATTTAATTTAAAATTCGTTTATATATCTCTCACCTTTCAAACTCTATTCCATTTTTGAAAAAATGTCATTATGGCACATAATTTCAGATATAGCAGACAATATGGCAGTATGATAATTTTAAAATATACGTAAAGGTTACATATACAGCTATTTATATAACTGTCAAAATTAAGCCTCCTGGCTATTAAAATTTATATTTGCCTGGCTATCTGGTCGTATTATTTTCTTACCGGTATTTTTATGCCATGTTATAAATGAGAATAAATGAACCGGTATTATGAAACATATTGTTAGCGAATTAAAAAAATTTGGATTAGGTTTGTAGATAGAAAAGCCTCTGTTGATGAATACAACATTCCGAAATATTCTGATATTTATTGGTGTATTGATTCTTCTGGCATGTGCCTGGTATTTTCGCAATATTGTAGTTTATATTCTTGTATCAGGTGTTTTTTCAATAATGGGGCGTCCTTTGGTGGACCTTTTCTGCAGGATAAAAATTTTGAAATGGTCCTTTCCCCGTGCTCTTAGTGCATTACTTACTCTGATAATAATATGGGGATTCATCATACTCTTTTTTATTATTTTCATACCACTGATTACCAGGCAGATAAATTATTTCTCAACAATCGACAGTGAGAAGATAGTGCAGCTAGTTGCCGATCCCATTAACAAAGTGGAAAACCTGTTCAGGGCATTTAACAAGGATATAACCAGTGATCTTTCTATCCAGGATTATATAGTGAAGAAAGTATCGGGAGTTCTGAGCATAAATATGATACAGAATTTTCTGGGATCTTTGGTCGGTATCCTTGGTAATGTGCTGGTAGCTGTTTTTTCGATAACATTCATTACATTCTTTTTTCTTAAGGATCAGAGACTTTTTTTTGAATCGATATTAATGTGGGTACCTGACAAATATGTTGAAAATGCCACGAGGGCTCTTTATTCGATCAAGAAGCTATTGACAAGGTATTTTATTGGGATACTGATACAAAGCACCTGCATTATGATCCTGATAACAATTGGTATGACCATTGCCGGTATCGATTTTCAGCAGGCACTGGTAATGGGGCTTATCCTAGGTATCCTGAATGTAATTCCCTATGTAGGACCGTGGCTGGGCTTATTTATTGCAATTATCATGGGTGTCGCTTCGCATATGAGTCAGGATTTTAATACAGTGGTTGTGCCGCTGGTCACCTATATGATAATTGTTGAGGCCATTACCCATTTGATTGATAATGTTGTATTTCAGCCGATTATCTTCTCAAACAGTGTTAGGGCACATCCCCTGGAGATTTTTGTTGTAGTGCTGGCTTCAGGACTGGCGGCAGGAATCCCGGGTATGATACTGGGCATACCTGCTTATACCGTTCTCCGGGTATTCGCGAAGGAATTTTTTAACAACTTCAAAGCTGTTCAGAAGATCACATCGAGTCTTTCATCTGATAACCTGGAAGAAAAGAACCGATTGTCCTTCAGACCAGGTGATGATACGGAGAAAACAACAAGTCATGATTGACAATTATTATTTTGTCAATAGTTGAAATTATTATCTAGATAATTGCCGGGTGGATGAAATATATATTTTCTTTAATAAACCGACTTTTTCATTTTTATTATGATGGATTCAGAAATATGTCGGGATGGGGCAGAAAGGTATGGCTAATAATAATTATTAAGCTATTTATTATGTTTGTTGTATTGAAAATTTTCTTTTTCCATAATTTTCTAAATAAGAAATATGATAATGACCGGCAGAGAAGTGAGTATGTTCTGGATCAATTAATTAATTCACCTGATACCCATGATAGAAAACATTGATTTAAGTCTGGTGGACTGGTCAAGGGCTCAATTTGCTCTTACAGCCATGTACCATTGGTTATTTGTCCCTCTTACACTGGGATTATCTTTTCTCCTTGCTATAATGGAGACTATTTATGTAAAAACAGGGGATGAGAGATGGAAAAGGCTGACCCGATTCTGGATGACGCTATTTGGGATTAATTTTGCCATCGGGGTGGCTACAGGTATAATTTTGGAGTTTGAGTTCGGAACAAACTGGTCAAACTATTCCTGGTTTGTTGGCGATATTTTCGGAGCTCCCCTGGCTATTGAGGGTATCCTTGCTTTCTTTCTCGAATCCACCTTTGTGGCTGTGATGTTTTTTGGATGGAATAAGGTTAGCAAACGGTTTCACCTTATTTCTACCTGGCTGGTTGCAATTGGAGCCAACCTCTCTGCACTGTGGATTCTTGTGGCAAATGCCTGGATGCAGAACCCTGTCGGTATGATTTTTAATCCGGAGGCTGCACGAAATGAGATGGTTAGTTTCTGGGCAGTGCTATTCAACCAGATGGCAACAGCGAAATTTTTACATACAATTTCATCAGGGTTCCTAATGGCCTCCATGTTTGTACTTGGAATAAGTTCATGGTATCTCATCAGGAAAAGAGAGGTACATATGGCGAAACGAAGTATACTCGTGTCATCTGTTTTCGGACTCCTTTCCTCGCTTATGGTTGCTTATACAGGTGACGGATCAGCCAGAACGGTTGCAAAAGTGCAGCCTGTTAAATTTGCCTCAATGGAAGCACTCTATAAAGGAAAGAGCAATGCAGGACTGGTGGCAGTAGGTTTTTTGAAAGATACGGGTGAGAAACTGGGGGAAAAGGAAATAAAAGACATCAGATTTCGCATAGAAATTCCCGGACTGATGTCTATACTGACCGGTGGAACAGCCGATTCATATGTTCCCGGAATTGAAGATCATATTTTTGGAAATGACAGCCTGGGTATCCTTTCTGTCAGTGATAAACAGTCAAGGGGCCATCTTGCTGTGGATATGCTATCTGCATACCAGAAAGCACGTGCGGCTAACGATAAACACAGGGTTGATTCATTAAGGACCATTTTGGCAACCCAGGAATACCAGGACAATTATTTCAGGTATTTCGGCTATTCCTCGATAACCAAACCTGAAGATGTTATTCCGGATGTATCCCTTACATTCTATTCATTTCATCTCATGGTTATCCTGGGCTTTCTTTTCATCATGATCTTTGTGGTGGCAGTCTATCTCCTGTTCAGGGGTACATTGGAAAAGAACAGGTGGTTTTTATGGGTGGCTCTTCTTGCCATACCTCTTACATACCTGGCTGGTGAACTTGGATGGGTACTGGCTGAGATGGGCCGGCAACCCTGGATTATACAGGATCTTATGACTATCCCGATGGGAGTCTCAAAGATTGCATCCGGCTCCGTATTAACAACTTTCATTCTTTTTGCTGTTCTTTTCACCGGGCTGTTAATATCCGAGCTGTCAATAATGGTTAAACAGATTAAAACAGGTCCAAAACATTAGGAGGTTAAAATATGACAATAATGATTTCACATCTGTTTCTGCAATATTACTGGTGGATAATTGTATCAATCCTGGCCGGTATACTTGTGTTTCTTATGTTTGTTCAGGGCGGACAATCTTTTATCTTCTCACTGCCTGAAAATAATATCCAGAAAACACTGATAATTAATGCCATGGGAAGAAAGTGGGAGTTCACTTTCACAACACTCGTCACATTTGGGGGAGCTTTTTTTGCATCATTTCCGCTTTTTTATGCAACCAGTTTTGGCGGAGCCTACTGGGTATGGATCGCTATCCTGTTCAGTTTTACCATTCAGGCAGTTGCATACGAATTCAGGTCAAAACCGGTCAATGTGCTGGGTCAGAGGACATTTGATATATTCCTTCTTATTAATGGCTCCCTGGGACCTTTTCTGATAGGTACTGCAGTTGCAACATTTTTTACCGGTTCTATGTTTAGTCTCGACCAGATGAACCATGTACACTGGGAGACAACATGGTATGGGCTGGAGGCTCTTCTTAACATACGTAACCTGTCCCTGGGGCTGGCAGTTCTTTTCCTTTCCAGAATTAATGGCCTGCTTTATTTAGTTAATTCGGTTGATGATAGTGGTCTTATTTCATCTGCACATAGAAAGTTGCCGGTCAATTCAATACTTTTCCTTGTCTTTTTCCTGTACTTCCTTGTTTCACTTCTTCTTTCCAAGGGTTTTGCGTCTGATCCCTTAACAGGAACAGTCACTACGGAGAAGTATAAATATTTTATCAATTTTATACATATGCCATTGGTTCTGGTCATCTTTCTGGCAGGAGTAGTGGGAGTGTTGTACGGAATCGGCATATCTGTTTTCAAAAAAAGCACTACCGGTATCTGGTATACCGGAGCAGGAAGCATATTTGCAGTATTTGCTCTCTTCCTGGTCGCCGGATTTAATGGAACATCCTTTTATCCATCTGTTTATGATTTGCAGAGTTCGCTCACTTTGACCAATTCATCATCCAGCCATTTCACACTTAAAGCCATGATGTTTGTATCATTTTTGGTTCCATTTGTCATTGCATATATATGGTATGCATGGCAATCGATTAATAATAAAAAGATTACCGAGGAAGAAATGAAATCTGAAGGACATGTATATTAGTGAAATTCTTGAATACCTGATCTGGCCTGTCTTTATTTTGATAAGCTGGTTTTCAATAAAATATGCTCTTTCTGTTTATGAAAAGAAGTTCCCCGAAGAGGGGCAGGAGAGCTGATACCCGGTCTTTTTGCGATCGGTACTAACTGATTAATATTGCGGATAGCTCTGATTTGTCAGAGAAGCAGTGATATCAGTGAGACTAAAATATATATTGGTATTATTAGCGACAATGCTCCTGTTCCCAATAACAGGAGAGCGATAAGCACAAGTATCGCAAGCAGGTATCTACCTTCATTTCCCTTGATTTTCAGATCTTTAATTTTAAGTGAAAGAAAAGGTATCCGGCTTACCATCAGCAGTGAAAGGAGAATAGTTAATCCGGTTATTATTACCGGGCTGCCGATGACATATTTTATAACTTCTGATTGAGTATAATGTCCGGCGAGGATAACAGATATTACTGCCAGGGCATTTGCGGGAGTGGGTAAGCCCCTGAAGGTAGTTGCCTGTGTTGTATCTACATTGAAAACCGCAAGACGCAAAGCAGCACAGGCAGGCATTATTGCCGGAATAAGAAGGATAACTACGGAAGATATACTGGCTGAGGTACCGATCGCCGAACCAGTATTGACTAAAGACTCATTAAGAAGATGGTGGATAATAATGGCAGGGGCCACGCCAAAGCTTACAACATCAGCAAGACTGTCTAGTTCTTTGCCGATGTCGGAATAAGCTTTAAGCAGACGCGCCGAAAAACCATCAAGGAAATCGAAGATCATTGCAGCAAGAATCAGCCATGATGCAGTTGTGATGTCACCATTAGTGGCATAAATTATTGCTATAAAACCAGAGGTAAGGTTGAGTGATGTAATAAAATTTGGAATATTTTTCATTCTGAATTATCAAATCAAGTAAGAGAAGGTGTGTAAAATTAAGAAAATCTTCATTCATTTATTATTAGATTTGCATCAATTAATATAATTATGAATGGTTGATTTTGCAGGAATAAAAATTGCAGTCGATTTTGACGGTACAATAGTAGAACATGAATATCCTGATATAGGTAAGGAGAAACTGTTTGCCTTCCAGACTCTGAAAGAGTTTAATAAACTGGGAGCACGTCTTATACTGTGGACCTTTCGAACAGGAAAAGAGCTTGAAGATGCTGTTGAGTTTTGTAAGGAAAACGGGATAGAGTTTTATGCTGTAAATAAAAACTACCCGGAAGAGATCTATGATGAATCGGTAAGTCGCAAAATAGATGCAGATATATTTATTGATGATAAAAATGTAGGTGGTTTTCCCGGATGGAGCGCAATATGGCAGATATTAAACCCGTATGAGATGCAGCAGATGGAAGCAGAAAAGCACATTACTTCTTTGAGCAGAAAAATATTAAATAAAATATTTACAAGGAAAAAGCGTAGTGATGAGAGCTAACTATTTGAGATTAATAATTTCAGTATCTGTACTTCTGATGGTTATTTGGACCGGATCCTGCTCAGGGGGATCAGGCAGTGTGGCTACAGCAGATGATAAGTCCTCTGCAGATTCAAAGGGAGAGGCCTCTCTTAAAATGATAAAGATGGTTCTGCCTGATGAGAATACAGGATTTAAGCTGCATGAACAGATAAAGGTTGAACTGGCAATTGTGAAAGAGAATGTTTTACCTGACTCAGTAAGGATATACTTTGATGGAAAGAGTGTTGCTACACTTACCTCAGGGCCATGGCAATACACTATTCCTGAATCTTTTACAGTCAACACTGGCAGGAAGTCATTAAAAGCCGTGGCTTATGGTAAGGGGAGACAACAGAATACAGTTACGCGCTTTATGATAATCTATTCAGATATTGTACCTGCAAAATACGGTTACAAGGTAATTAATACCTATCCGCATGACAGGAAGGCCTTTACTCAGGGACTTGTTTACGATGATGGCGTTTTATACGAGGGTACAGGACAGGAGTCAGGTTCGAGCCTTAGGAAAGTAGAATTGACTACAGGTAAAATTCTGATGCAACATAACCTGGATGCATCACTTTTCGGTGAAGGCATTACCATTTACAACAACCGTATTTTCCAGGTCACATGGGAGAACAAAGTTGGCTTCGTATATAAAAAATCTGACTTTGAACTTATAAACAAAATATATTATCCGACCCAGGGATGGGGGCTTACCACTATCGGTGACAGAATAGTGATGAGTGATGGTTCAAATGTTCTTTATTTTTATGAACCTGAATTGTTTACTGTTGTATCCAGGCTCGAGGTCTATGATAACAGTGAATTGGTGGATTCCCTTAATGAACTTGAGTATATAAATGGGGAGATATGGGCTAACATATGGATGACAGATAAAATAGCACGCATTGATCCTGAGAGTGGGAGGGTCAACGGATATATTTATCTTAAGGGTTTGCTGCCTGAAGCTGACAGGGACCCCGATACCAATGTTCTGAATGGAATAGCATATGATTCTGAGGGGAAAAGGATCTTTGTTACAGGTAAATACTGGCCTAAACTGTTTGAGATCAAGGTTACCGAATAAGTGGAGTACCGTAAATAATTTTTACAGCTTCCGGTATTATGCCGAACTCAACCGGTGTATGACCGAGTGATTCCCCGTCAGCTTCAACCTTCAGCAATGATTTGGATGTGACTTTTATACTGGTGCATTTATACCCCTCTATCAACGGGTGGGTAAGAATAGTCCCGTCATACAGGATCTTAAGTTTCCTGATTATCTCAAATTTGCCTATGTCTTTAATTATTGTAACATCCAGCAATCCATCATCGGGTAAGGCTCTTGGTGTTTGTCTCATTCCGCCGCCGCAATACTTGCCGTTCCCGACATTTATTGAGAATATCACATCAGAAATTTTTTCATTATCAATTATTATATCGACCATTGTATTCTTATAATATAAAAGACTGGTAAAAAGATTATAAAGGTAAATTAGCTTGCCTCCATGGCCTCTGTCTTTTTGATTGTTGGTCTTTTGTACAACGACAGACTCAAAACCAATCCCTGCAATATTTATAAAATATCTCGTTTTCTTCTCCTGTCCTTCGAGATAGTTTATTACACCAATGTCATGCAGCATATGTTTTTTCCCTGCGATAATACTTACTGTTTTATCGTAGTCCCCTGTTATACCAAACATTTTTCCCCAGTCATTACCCGTACCAACAGGTATTGATGCCAGCGAAATATCGGTGGACGGGCATACGCCATTCAGCAATATGCCGTTTACCACTTCGTTAAGGGTTCCATCACCACCAACAGATACTATATTCCTGAAACCTCCTGTAATCCCTTCAGTAGTAAGCGTTATCGCATGACCTTTCGATTCGGTAAAACGTGCGGTGAATGGCAGTTTTTCACTGTTCAGCAGTGACGAGATCCTTTCCCAGTCTTTTTTACCCTTGCCTTGTCCTGCATTAGGATTAATAATGACCAGCCACTCATTATTCAAAATATTTTGTTCCATCTTCCGTTTTGCTAATTTGTTGAGCAAATATGAGAATAAAATGCATATTTATCATTTCTACGATAAAGAAAAGATGTTAATAAGATGTTGAAAACCCCGAAAAAAATGTTTACAATTACATCTTTTACTACCGGCACCTGAAGAGCATAATAAGTAAATTTGAAGCTCTAAATTAATACATAAAATAAAGCGAGAAGATGGGAAGGACAATAGCAATTGCGAATCAGAAAGGTGGGGTAGGGAAGACAACAACAGCAATTAACCTTGCTGCCAGTCTGGCCGCTTTAGAGAAAAAGGTACTTATTGTTGACGCTGATCCACAGGCTAATGCTACATCAGGAATTGGAATAGACACAAGGCAGATAAGGAACACAATTTACGATTGCCTCATTGATGAGAAGTTACCTTCAGAGGCTTTGATGAAGTGCAATATCGATAATCTGTCAATCATTCCATCGAACATCGACCTGGTGGGTGCTGAGATTGAGATGCTTGATAGACCTGAGAGGGAGAAAATATTAAAGAAAGTATTGGAAAAGCTTGATATTGAATTTGACTATGTTCTGATTGATTGTTCGCCATCGCTCGGTCTCCTTACGGTAAATGCACTTACAGCTGCAGATTCTGTTATAATACCAGTTCAGTGCGAATATTTTGCTCTTGAGGGACTCGGCAAGCTTCTAAACACGATAAAGATCATTCAGAATAATCTTAATCCAAAACTCGAGATAGAAGGATTTCTTCTGACCATGTATGACTCAAGGCTCAGGTTATCAAACCAGGTCGCTGATGAAGTGAACAAGCATTTTCAACAGATGGTCTTCAAGACCATTATTCAGCGTAATGTAAAACTTTCGGAAGCCCCGAGTTTCGGTCAACCTGCAATTCTCTATGATGCTGATTCGAGAGGGACAGTGAATTATCTTAATCTGGCCAATGAATTGATAGAGAAGCTGGCAGAGAAAGTGGTACAGTAAATTTTTAACATTTCAAGTGGAGTAACAATAATGAATATGGCTAAGAAAAATGCGTTGGGAAGAGGTCTTGGTGCATTAATTGATGGTGTGGAGAAAGAAGTTCTTGAAAAAAAGGTTGAGGCAAATCGTGATATTCCGGTGGAATGCAATTGAGGCCAATCCTTTTCAGCCCAGAACTAATTTTGATGAACAATCTCTCGAGGAATTATCACTGTCAATAAGAAAATTAGGCATCGTTCAGCCTCTTACTGTCAGGGAAACAAGTACTGGTCGGTACCAGCTCATAGCAGGGGAAAGAAGGTTAAGGGCAGCCCGTATGGCGGGACTTACACATGTGCCTGCATTTATCAGGACGGCAGATGATCAGGCTATGCTTGAGCTGGCGCTTGTTGAGAATATCCAGCGCGAAGACCTTGATGCCGTGGAGGTTGCGATCAGTTTTCAGCGACTCATTGAGGAGTGTAAACTTACCCAGGAACAACTTAGTGACAGGGTAGGAAAACAACGCTCTACAGTGGCCAATTACCTGAGGTTGCTGAGACTGCCGGCAGAGATACAGCTCGGTTTAAGAAATAAACAATTGATGATGGGTCACGCACGAACCCTCATAAGCATCGATGATCCGAAAAAACAGATCAATGTCTATTATAAGATTATTAGACGGGGAACTGTCTGTACGTCAGGCAGAAGAACTGGTGAGTCATCTTCAGTCGGGACTTACAAAAGACCCGTCAAGGCTTGATAAAAAGAAGAAACTGAATGAAGACTTCGTTAAACTCTCAGATCATCTCAAAAAAATCTTTTCAGCTAGAGTTAACTTCAGAATAAATGAAAACGGAAAAGGAAAGATCGTAATTCCTTTTGAGAATCCGGAAGAGATGGAACGCATTTTAGGAGTATTTGATCGCCTTAACTCCTGAAAATAATTATCTTTATCGCGCAAAATTATTAAAACCGGGTTGTTTATTACGGTTGGTTTTATTTTGAAGACTTTTCAAAAAATAGCGATCGTTCTGATTATGCATCTGTTTTGTTTACTGCAAAACGGGTATGCACAGGATACAATTCCCGGCAAAAGGCAAAAAGCTTCTACCGATTTAAAGATGAACATTGTACAGGATACCGTGGCTGTCGGCAAGGCTCTTTATCATAAATTCCAGCCTGATCCGATGAGAGCAACCATGCTGTCTGTAGCCTTGCCTGGACTGGGACAGATATATACAAGGAAGTACTGGAAGCTGCCACTGGTTTACGGCGGATTCGGTGCGCTTATATATAGTGTTCGCTTTAACTCAAAGAATTATATTAAATATGTGAAAGCTTATCAGGATTTTACAGATCAGATTCCTGCAACAGACAGCTATCTTGCCCTGATTCCGGCAGACCCTTCTACATATGATCCTGTACTTTATCCCAATAATAAAGATATTGCTGCAAATGCAAAATATTATAAAGATGGAATGCTAAGAACAGTGGATTATTATAAAAGATATCGTGATCTTTCGTATATTGGCATCGCCGGCTGGTATCTTATTTGGATACTTGATGCAAATGTTGAAGCTAGTCTGTTCAACTATGATGTCAGTACTAATCTCAACCTTAGTCTGTTCCCGGTGCAGTTACCGCTGCCTGGAGGATATTATGGGGCAGGGATTAATGTGGGATTTGAAATAACCTTTTAACGAAAAGAACTAAACTATGAGATTTACAGCTATACTTGCTAACATTTTTTTTATTTAACCTCAACCTGAATGCGACACCTGATTATGATACTTTAATTATAAGGAATGATAATACTATAACAAGGATAACCAGCGATCTGGACAGCCTGTGTAATTCCTGGTATGTAAAACTTGCTATCAAAAAGGCTGACGGAGGGACCTCCTTTGACAGTATGGGATATAAGTGTTCCGATAGTGTTTACGCTGCGAGGATAAATAAAATAAATTCTGTTATCAGTCTGAAGTTCAATAGTATAATACAGGAATCATATTGAGGTATATACAGTGAGACAGCGGGACCAGTTCAGTGCGGTACTGGGACTGACCGATTACTATTTTCCTATGATTGAAGATATCTTTGATTCATACGGGCTTCCTGCTGAACTCAAATATATGGCAGTGATTGAGTCTGCTCTTAATCCAAACGCGGTCAACCGCCGTTCCGGGGCAACAGGACTATGGCAATTTATGTATAGTACAGGAAGGATGTACGGACTTACAATCAACTCAGTAGTGGATGAACGAAGAGACCCGATAAAATCAACCCATGCTGCTGCCCGGTATATTAAGGACCTGTATAGAATCTACAATGACTGGATACTCGTGATTGCAGCCTATAATTGTGGTCCGGGTAACGTAAATAAAGCTATAAGGAGATCGGGTAATAAGAAGGACTACTGGGAGATTTTCTACAGGCTGCCGAGGGAGACCAGAGGTTACATCCCACAGTATGTTGCTGCAGCTTATGCTGTTAATTATTATGCTGACCACCAGATTCAGCCACTGGCACTGAATATTCCTGTAGCTACTGATACAATTATGCTGCATAAGGATTTTCATCTGAAACAAATTTCTGAAGTGATGGGAATACCACTTGGGGAATTATATGCCCTCAATCCACAGTACCGTACAGGACTTATTCCCGGGTCATCCAAACCTTTTTCCCTGACCCTTCCCATGAACCATTTGGGAGATTTTATTGACCTTAATGATACTATCAGAAGCTATAAATCAGATATTTATCTTGATAAGAAGACTGTTATAGCTGATCCGTCACGATCCACTTATCGTCCGGCTGATGTTAAAGGTAAAACCAAGCTCCTCTATACGGTCAGGGATGGAGATAATCTTGGATATATAGCCGAATGGTATAAAGTTGGACTGTCACAGCTCAGGTACTGGAATAATATCTACCGTAATACGATAAGGGTTGGCCAGAAGCTTGTAGTTTATGTTGATCCTTCAAGTGCTAATAGTTACTCAAAGATCAATTCAATGACCTTTGCAGAAAAACAGGCTACGATCGGGAAATCTGTTACCAAAGTCTCATCTGTTCAGAATAATTATGTATCAGATGAATCTGATAGCGAGTTTGTTACTTATACTGTTCGCTATGGAGATACTATATGGGACATTGTAAAAATGTTTGACGATGTTACCACCACTGATGTCCTCACGTTAAATAAAATTTCCGATCCGGGTAAGATACAGGTTGGGCAGAAGCTGAAGATCAAGAGGAAAAGCTGATTCTTTTCTACAATATGCGTCCTTCAAGGTCATTCTTATTATTACTGATCTTTCTAATTTTTTTTACCGGTCTTTACTATATTATTCCGGCAATCGGGCTATTTCCACCTTTGACTGAGTTTATTCCCGGTAATATAATTCCGGGTTTATCATCATCAGAGATAAAAACTGAATATCCCCCCGGTGAGAAAACTGATACCCTTGAGATTTTATCAATACCTCCTTTACGCGTAATTAACTCATTACCTGGTGACTCAGCTAATATCAATCCTATTCAGAGGCTGGTTGATTCACTCAGATATTCCTCCGGACAGGTACGTGTAATGTATTATGGCGATTCACAACTTGAGGGTGACCGGATCAGTTCTTACCTCAGACATATACTTAGAAAATATGACGCGGGAACGGGTCCGGGCCTGCTTCTTCCCTTAATGCCTATAATGTACACGAAGAGTGTTTGGGTTAAGTCATCATCGAACTGGGAGAGATATAATTATCTCTCTTATAAGGAAGGTGTATTGTCGCATAATGCACTGGGCCCCTTCATGACAATCTGCCGCTTTATGCCTGAAGGCAGAAAAACCAGCAATCCTGAGAAAGCCTGGGTGAAAATAATACCCTCCGCTGTTGCCGACAGTGCATCTTCAATATATGACTTTCTGCGAATATTTTATGGGAATACATATGGATTGGTAAATGTCACTGTTAAATCAGGTGACTCCGTGATGATGTCCGAAAGCCTTAAGCCGGGAAAGGGGTTTAATGAGATCTCATGTAACCTTAACAAAAAACATAATGTTCATATTGAATTCACCGGGAATGTCAGTCCTGATATATACGGGATCAGCATTGAAAGTAAGAAAGGGCTTGTCCTGGACAATATTTCACAGAGAGGCAGTGCCGGGCTGGAATTTACAATGGTGGACAAACAAAACCTGAGCCAGGCATACGAAAGACTTTCCCCCGATCTTATAATTTTGCAGTACGGGCTGAATATCGTAAAAAACATAAAAGATAATTATGCTTATTACAGGAAAGGGCTGGGCAGGCAGCTTAATCTCCTGAAAGAGATAGCTCCTTCTGCTGATATTCTTGTTGTAGGACTCACAGATATGGCAGAAAATGAGGGCGACAGCATCAAATCATTCGGTAATATCCCACTTATAATCAAAGCACAGGAACAGGCTGCCCTCAGTGCAGGCGCCACTTTCTGGAATGCTTTTAAGGCTATGGGCGGGAAATCCTCTATTGTCAAATGGACCGAGAAAAACCCTCCTCTGGCACAGGAAGATTATGTGCATCTGACATACCCGGGTGCCGATACTCTTTCAAAGATCATGTTCGCTGCACTCTTCTCGCCGGCAATAAATGACACTGTCCATAAGGATACGTTTACAGTTTCGAAGGACACTATTTCCCTTCCTACACATGCGACTATTATTCCCGCCAATGTTGAGACAATGCCCGAAACTACCCTGAAAAAGATTATCTCGGCTCTTTTCAGGTATGATCCAGGTGAACCAATGATTTTTTCTGTTCCTGCTTTCTGGCTCTTTTTCCTGTTTGTACTGGCTGGTTACAGTTTTTTATATAAGAAGAAATTCGTACGAAATCTTTTCCTTTTTCTTGTCAGCCTTTTCTTCTATTACAAGTCTGGCGGATTATTTCTTTTGCTTCTGATTTTAGTGACGCTCGTTGATTACAGCTGTGGCTTGTTCATTTATCGTTCACGAAGTAAATATTCAAGGAAGTTATTTATCCTGGTTAGTATCATCTCAAACCTGGGCATTTTGGCCTATTTTAAATACACCGGTTTCATTGTCCATTCTATTAATGAATTGCTGGGTACGGATTATCGGGTATATGATTTTCTGGCCGCTTTTTCAAATGTACAACTTGGCACCTCTTTCGATGTCAGCAATATCCTGCTGCCTGTGGGAATATCGTTTTTTACTTTTCAATCGCTAAGCTATACTCTTGATGTTTACCGGAAAAAAGTTGAACCTGTCAGGAACATAATCGATTTTGGGTTTTATGTTTCCTTCTTTCCCCAGCTGGTAGCCGGACCAATTGTCCGTGCATCAGAATTTATTCCCCAGCTCTATAATGATTATCATCTCTCCAAAAGAGAATTCGGACATGCAGTATTTCTGATCTCAAAAGGGCTAATAAAGAAAATTATTATCTCTGATTTTATTGCTGTCAACTTCATCGACAGGGTATTTGATGCACCTTCCATATATTCCGGATTTGAAAATCTGATGGCAATATATGGCTATGGTCTTCAGATATACTGTGATTTTTCAGGTTATACTGATATAGCAATAGGGCTTGGGCTGATACTGGGCTTCCGTTTGCCAATTAACTTCAACTCTCCGTATAAGGCTTCTAGTGTCAGTGATTTCTGGAAGCGATGGCATATATCACTCTCCAGGTGGTTAAAGGATTATCTGTATATACCCCTGGGAGGTAACAGGAAGGGAAAGTTCAGGACAACTGTTAACCTTATGATCACAATGATCCTGGGAGGACTGTGGCATGGGGCGAATATAAGATTTGTCTTTTGGGGAATGCTGCACGGGGCCGGCCTGGTTTTCAATAAGATATGGCGATGGATATTCGGTGAGAGGAAGAGAAAGAATATTTTTCTTCGTGCTGTTTCCGTCTTTCTTACATTCCAGTTCGTCAATTTCGCCTGGGTCTTTTTCAGGTCAAATGATATGAATAATGCCAGGATCATGTTCAGGCAGATAACCGGTAGTTTCTCACCCGGATCGTACATGACGGTACTCCCGGCCTACAGCAATGTCTTTCTGCTTATTATTGCAGGATATGCCATCCATTTTCTTCCCGACAGAATAAAGGAATCTTACAGGGGCCTTTTCATAAGTATGCCTGTTATTATTCAGATGCTTATAGTTCTTCTTATTGCTGTCCTTTTATACCAGATGAGATCGGTAGGTGTGATGCCATTTATTTATTTCAGGTTCTGAGGCGTCAGGCTCCCGATAGCTATCGGGAAGGCATCAGGCGTCAGGCGGCAGGCAGCAAGGTATCGGAAGATATCAGGTTCTTGATTCCCCTCCCCGGAGGTACCATCATAGTATTACAGGTATCCCACTCCAGGGTCTCTCTTCCCTTTCACAAAAGGCGCCACAGCCCTGTCATAAATTCCCTGAACATAAGCTATAGCCATACCATAGTTGGTAACAGGTACCCCGGCTTTTATTGCTGGCAGCAAGCGGTTATGAAGCTGTCTCCTGGTTATCATGCATCCGCCGCATTGTATCACAAGTGAGTAATCTGTAACCTGACGAGGCAATAAATCAAGCCCTGCCACAGTATCATATTCGAGCTTCTTGCCGGTAAAACTACTTATCCATCGGGGTATTTTGGTTCTTCCTATATCATCGCAGGATACATGATGAGTGCATGACTCCAGCAGCAGTATCCTGTCGCCGTCTTTCAAAGATGATATACTGGGTGTTCCCTTAATGTAATTATCGAAATCCCCTTTAAAGCGTGCGAGCATTATGCTGAAACTTGTCAGCGGTATATCAGCCGGAACAGAGGCATCAGCTTTCACAAATACCTGGGAGTCAGTCACAGCAAGGGCTGGTTTAATCCCGGTTCTCTTAAGGAAAGTATCCACCTCTCTCTCCTTTAGTATTATTGCAACAGCCTCATTGTCGAGAATATCTCTAATTGCCTGAACCTGAGGAAGTATTAATCGTCCTGCAGGAGCTTCCACGTCAATAGGTGTTATCAATAAAACTATGTCACCATATTTTATGAGGTCACCCAGGAGGGTTTGTGTTCTCCAGGAGTGTTCCGGTATGGTGTTTTTTATGAGAGTAATAAGTGCTTCATAGTTTCGTTTGTCAAAAGCTGAGAATTCAAAAGGGGCAATACCGGCTGACTTTGTCACATCAATGCGGAAGGAATCAGACAGCTCATCCAGGTCCGATTTATTATGTATTATTATAAACGGAACATCCAGGTCCCTGAATTTTGAAACAAGATCATCTTCGGCACTCCCCCAGGAATTATTAGTAATTACCAGGATACCAAGGTCTATTTCACTAAGAGTTTTTAATGTTTTACCAATCCTTTTTTCACCCAGCTCTCCTGAATCATCTATCCCGGCAGTATCGACAAGTATGACCGGACCAAAACCTGTGATCTCAAAACTCTTTTTTACGGGATCGGTTGTTGTCCCGGCATGATCGGAAACGATCGCTATATCCTGGCCCGCAAGACAGTTGATAAGACTGCTCTTGCCTTTATTACGACGACCATAGATACCGATATGCGGTTTCGATTCCCTGCCTTTTACCATTTGTTTGGAATTTGGTGCAAAATTAGTAATTTTTATGTCAGTATCAGCTATAGATTTCTCTGTTGTCCTCCGTACTCCTCAGTGTAACCATGCATTATTAATAACTTTCACATTGATCACAAAGCTGACAAAGAGTTGCACAGAGTATTTAAGGCAATATCCGTTCGAGATGAGTGAGTAATTAAAGTTTTCAGAGGTCATCCAATGAGAAACCAAGTTTGAGGAGGTTTCCGGAATCAAGGATAGTTCTTAGTCTGGACTCATCGAGTAGGTGAAGGACCGAGTTAGCCTCGAAGATGTCAAAACCCTTCTCTTTCATAAGTAAAGCAAGTTCAGATGCTTTGTGATATCCTGTATACGGAATAAGAGCAGTAGTTATCGAAGGGCTATGGATAAGGGCATCATAAGCAGATTTTTCATCTATTGTAAGGCCGGTGATCAGGTTTTCCAGTAAAGTTTTATTGCAAGATATCAGTAGTTTAATGCTTTCGATAACTGCACATCCGATAACAGGAATATATGCATTCAGCTCCAGCATACCCTGGCTGCAGAGAGAACTTATCAGCATATCATTTGAATATATCCTGTGTGAAGATGAGATTACAAATTCGGGAATAACAGGATTTATCTTTCCTGGCATAATGGAACTACCAACCTGTCGTTCAGGTATAGTCAAGGTTTTGTCCCTGCTTATATCTGAAGCCAGCATACGTATGTCAGAGACCATTTTTTCTAGGTTTACTGCGTGAGCTTTTAAGGTGGCATGAATCTCCACCCATTTATCCAGGTTCGAAGTGGCGTCGGCCAGGTTTTCACTATGCGCAAGAGGCAGGTTGGTGAGTTGACGTAACTCCGGGACGACCTCCATAATAAAATAACGGGGCAGGGACAGGCCTGTACCCGTGGCTCCACCACCGAGATTAATCTGTTTGATTCTTTCGGCACATTTTGATACTCGCCACCAATCACGGGATAATGCTTCATTATATGTGCTGAACAGCATACCGAAAGATGAAGGAACTGCTTCCTGCATCTGTGTATAGCCAATCCGGAGCTTTTCCCTGGATGATCTTTCAATATGTTCAATTTTCCCACGTAGTGTATTAATCTGTTCTTCGAGTGCGTGCAGGAGCTTCATTACGGCTACAGCGAGAGCAGTGGGTATTACATCGTTAGTCGACTGGTAGATATTAGCATGTTCAAGCGGATCAATAAAATCATAATCACCGCATCTCTTTCCAGTATGCAGAAGAGCAAGATTAGTAATTATCTCATTGATATTCATGTTGATACTTGTGCCGGCCCCTCCCTGTACAGCAGGAATAATAAACTGATCGAAGTGATCACCATCTGATACTCCCATAGCTGCATTACTTAGAGCATCAAGGATTTTGTCGTCGATCCTCTTATAAGCATTAGATGGTCCATACTTTTCTTCAGCTGCTTTCCGGAATCGCCTGTAAGTATTATAGCATGCCAGTTTTGTTATTCCAACAGCCTCATACCACTCACGCGGAAATTGAGAGTCACCGGGAAAATTCTCCTTAGCCCTTACAGCATGTATTCCATACAATGCATCAGTAGGGATTTGTTTTTCTCCAAGTGTATCTTTTTCAATCCGGTACATGTATATTTTGTATTTCTTAATATTCCTGAGTGTTTCCAGCTCTTCCTTGTGAGTCCCGTTGCCGTTTCTTTCTTTTGTCATCGGTGAAAAGCCAGGAGTCAGGAGGGAGCATAAAGGCGTTAAAGGTTAAACATTACCTTCCGATACAGGTCTTGCATAAGCCTGAACATCCTTCCCTTTTATATCAGAAGGACAAAGGATAATAAGTCTTTCCAGAACATTTCTGAATTCCCTGACATTTCCTGTCCAGGTTATATTTTGAAGCTCTTTAATAGCGTCTTCAGTAATAATTTTTTTACTCATTCCGTATTCATTACATATCATTGTAATAAAATGGTCCGCAAGCAGTGGAATATCTTCAGTCCTTTCGTTAAGAGTAGGCACATGAATCAGGATGACACTAAGCCTGTGGTAGAGGTCCTCCCTGAATCCATTGTTCTCAATCTCCTTCTTTATATTTTTATTTGTGGCTGTTACAATCCTTACATTCACATGTATATCTTTATCGGATCCAACTCGGGTTATCTTGTTTTCCTGAAGTGCCCTTAGCACTTTTGCCTGTGCTGAGAGACTCATATCCCCAATCTCATCAAGAAACAATGTTCCTCCTGTTGCCTGTTCAAACTTCCCAATTCTCTGTTTGATGGCAGATGTAAAGGAGCCTTTCTCATGTCCGAAGAGCTCACTCTCTATCAGTTCTGATGGGATAGCAGCACAATTGACCTCAACAAACGGGCCTTTTGCCCTGGGACTCTTTTCGTGGATCTGGTGAGCTACAAGTTCTTTTCCGGTCCCGTTAGCACCGGTAATGAGTACCCTTGCTTCAGTGGAAGCCACACGGTCAATCATATTTTTCACCTGTTCAATAGCCTCAGACTGTCCAACAATCTCATACATCTTGCTGACCTTGTTTTTAAGGACTTGTGTCTGAGTAATCAGTGAAGACTTATCCATCGCATTGCGTATGGTAATAAGCAGTCTGTTCAGATCGAGAGGTTTCTCGAGAAAATCGAAAGCACCTTTTTTTATAGCTTCTACTGCAGTATCGATATTACCATGCCCCGATATCATTACGACAGGTGTATCAGATGATATCTCAGTGATCCTGCCAAGGACCTCAATACCATCCATCTTGGCCATTTTAATATCACAGAGCACTATGTCATAAGTATTTGCAGCGAACATCTCAATGCCGGTCGGTCCATCTTCGGCCAGGTCAACTTCGTATTTTTCATACTCAAGGACTTCCTTCAGTGTATTCCTTATCGCTTTTTCATCATCAATTACGAGTATTTTTGACATCTTTCTCTCTTTTTAATCAACGCTAATCCATCCCGGGAGTGGATATTTAATCAATTATCAGTCACCTTTAGTTATCGTGTCACCTGTCGCCTGCCGCCTTTTTCAACCCGCCCCTAACCCCACGCAGAGCGTGGCAGGCTCTCCAGGGAGGGGAATCAAAAACCTGATATCTTTCGATACACTGTCGCCTGCCGCCTGTCGCCTGCCGCCTGCCGCCTGCCGCCTAATGCCAATCGCCTAACTTATCCCCTGTATGACAGCCATTTCCACATCTCTTTCCATGAGGTTTTTTTGCCGTACATCAATATGCCGGTTCTATAAACCTTGGCTGCCATCAGGACAAAGAGCGCGAATGTTATTAACATAATGACCATCGAAACAGCGATCTGCCAGTATGGAACGCCGAATGGAATCCGGGCCATCATTACGATAGGAGAGGTGAGAGGTATCATTGAGCACCAGAATGAAAGGGAACTCTCCGGATTTTGCATGGTACCCATTGCGACCATCAGGGCCAGAATAATCGGTATTGTCACCGGCAACATGAATTGCTGCGTTTCGGTCTCGTTGTCAACCGCTGATCCAATAGCCGCAAATACGGAAGCGTATAGAAGATAACCTGTAGCAAAGTAGAATATAAAACAGATGATTATCAGTCCCCAAGGCTGATTCATTGCACTGTCAAACAGTTTAGAGAACTCGGCAAGCTGAGGCGAGACTTCAGAAGTCTGAACTGCTGTAGCAACAGTATCGCTTTTTACTGACATCATGCTCTGAGGATTCATCTGCGCAATTTCGGTGAGGTCGGTTTTTTGAAGAACAGTAGTCTTAAGCACTGTTACAATTCCCAGGGTGAGCATGATCCAGATGAAAAACTGGGTAAGGCCCACGAGTGCTATACCGATTATTTTCCCCATCATAAGCTGTACCGGTTTAACTGAAGATATGATAACCTCAACAACTCGGCTGGTTTTCTCTTCTATGACTCCGCGCATCACCTGTGCACCGAAGATAAAAACGAGCATATACATCAGAAACCCCAGTATATATGCCAGGGCCATTGCAATTCCTGTACTTGTTTTCTTAACTTGTCCAGATGAGTCGATCTTGATAGTCTGTATTGAAACATTTGTTTCAATATTCTTCATTATCTCGTTTAGATCCTGGATGTTGTAGGCTAGCAGTTTCTGTCGTTCAATCTCCTTCCTGAGTGAATTCTCGATGTACTGGAGCAAACCGATAGGAGGTTGTTGCTTGGAAATGAGCTGAACGGCATTTGGTGTATGTATCAGTTCAGGTGATATAAATAGGATGCCGTAATAGCCAGCGCTTTCAAAACTCTTTTTAAGATCATCCAGTTTAACATTATCAAGATAGACAAATTCAACATCTTTGGTGTTCTTAATCACACCTTTGAACAGATCTGTATTTTCTTCCAAAACAGCGATCTTTTTAAATTCACCTGACTGATTTGACATCAAAACAGAGGGAACAATAATAATTGAAGCCATAAGTAAAGGAGCCAGTATTGTCATTATAATAAATGACTTCTTTCTCACCCTTGTTATATATTCTCTTTTTATTATAACCGATATCTTGTTCATAGTTAAAAAGTTACAGTGTTATTAGAAAATTTTAATTTTTGGCCTCTACCACCCTGATAAATATTTCATTCATTGAAGGCATAGCAGGGTTGAAAGATATAAGGGTACCTGACTTCATAACAGTCTTGAGGATTTCATTATTGCTGATATCGCTGGTAGTTTTAAGGCGTATTACGGAGCTATTGTTTTCTTTATGTTGATTCAAAATATTGTAGTTCCCGTTGCCTTCAATATTAACATCGCCTTCAAAGACAAGATCATATTCGTTAGCAGCCCACCTTCTACGTATCTCATCCACACTTCCCTCAAGTATTGTCTTTGATTTGTTTATCAGGGTTATATTATCGCAAAGCTCCTCAACCGATTCCATATTATGAGTTGAAAAGATAATTGTCGCACCTCGTTCACGCAGGAAGAGTATTTCATTCTTAATGGTGTTGGCATTGACAGGATCGAACCCTGTAAATGGCTCATCAAATATTATAAGTTTGGGTTCATGCAGCACAGTTGTTATAAACTGAACTTTCTGCTGCATTCCCTTTGATAGTTCTTCAACTTTCTTACCCCACCAGTCTATAATGTCAAGTTTTTTGAACCAATATCTCAGCCTCTTCATTGCTTCCGATTTAGAGAGGCCTTTAAGCTGAGCAAAATAAACAGCCTGTTCCCCGACTTTCATCTTCTTGTACAGACCTCTTTCCTCCGGCAGATAGCCAATTTCCTGAACATCAGAAGGTTTTAGTTTTCTGCCATTAAGAAATAGCTCCCCGGTATCAGGACCGGTGATCTGGTTAATGATCCTGATCAATGTGGTCTTCCCGGCACCGTTCGGACCAAGTAGTCCATAGATACATTGTTCAGGTACTGAGATGCTTACATTGTCAAGAGCCAGTTGATCCCTGTATTGTTTAGTGACATTCTTTGCTTCAAAAAGTGCCATAAGCTATTTATTAATATATAATTTAAAATGAAGTGTAAATATAATAATTCTCTCCATATAACAATTAGTGTTACATGCAATGTGACAGGCAGAGGAATTAATATTTTTGAATAATTAATATGCAGAGCAGCAAGCTGTCCTGATAGTTACTGCGGTTCAGAATTTAAAAGAGGACTAGAGGGAAATTTTCAGGAATAGAAAAGAGAAAGACAACTGTTATTCAAAATAGCCTCTCATTCTCTCGAAGAAGTTTTTGTCATTTTTATCTGGTTTTGGAACGAAAGATTCCGATTCCCTGAATTTTTCAACTACCTTTGCTTCATCCCTGTTAATACTCTTTGGTATCCAGACATTTACATTGACAAGAAGATCTCCTTTACCATAACCATTTACTTCCGGGAGTCCTTTCCCTCTTAGCCTGAGTATTTTACCCGGCTGGGTTCCGGGTTCTATTTTAATTTTCACCTTGTTGTCGACTGTAGGGACTTCCACATGGGTTCCAAGCACGGCATCAGGAATGCTGATAAACAGATTGTAGATAAGATCGTTCCCTTCCCTGATCAGTTCAGAATGTTCTTCTTCATCAATGACTACCAGAAGGTCGCCATTTATTCCACCTCGCCTCGCGGCATTACCTTTACCTCCAACAGTCATCTGCATCCCTTTCCCAACTCCTGCAGGTATATTAATTTTTATTATTTCTTCTTTCTGAACGATACCCTCGCCGTAGCATGTGGTGCATTTCTTGGTTATGGTTTTACCTTCACCGCCACAGGATGGGCAGACTGAGGATGTCTGCATCTGTCCGAGCAGTGTGTTTGTCAGTCTGGTGACATGACCTGAACCATGACAAGTGGCGCATGTTGCAACACTTGATGCATCAGCTGCACCTGTTCCACCGCATGTGTCACAGGTATCATACTTAGTAACCTTTATTTTCTTATCGGTACCATGCTCTATCTCCTGGAGAGTCAGTTTAACTTTAACACGAAGATTACTACCCTTATTAACACGCCTGCTTCGTCTGCTGCCACCACCGAAAGCTCCAAAGCCGCCAAAAGCATCGCCGAAAATATCTCCGAATGAGGAGAAGATATCGTCCATGGTCATGTGTGCACCACCGAAACCATTCGATGCAGCACCACCAACCCCGGCATGACCGAATCTGTCATACCTGGCTCTTTTATCATCGTTGCTGAGAACCTCGTACGCCTCGGCTGCTTCCTTAAAGTTTTCTTCAGCTTTTTTATCACCCGGGTTTTTATCTGGATGATATTTTAAAGCCTGTTTTCTGTATGCTTTCTTTATCTCTTCTTTTGTGGCTTGCTTAGACACTTCAAGTACCTCATAATAATCTCTTTTTCCCATCCTGTTTCTTTTATGTTGTTAAGCCACTTTCAAAATTCAATATAACTTGCAGGGTTTGTTAATTATTCACCTACAATAACTTTTGAGAATCTCAATACCTTATCCTGGAGAAAATATCCTTTTAGAACAACATCTACTACTTTACCTTTCAATGTATCGTCATCAACCGGTATCTTACCGACAGCTTCATGAACATCAACATCAAAATCACAGTCCAGAGATGGTATCTCCTTTACCCCATTAGACTTCAGAAATTCACTGAATTTACTATATATAAGATCTACTCCTGCTTTTATAGCTGAACGATCGTCGGAATTTTCCATATGCATCAGAGCCCGCTCAAAATCATCAAAAACGGGGATGATCCTAAGAAGCATATCTTCTCCAGCATATTTCGATAACTCAATCTTCTCGCGAAGAGTTCTTTTCCTGTAATTATCGAATTCCGCAGAAAGCCGGATGTACCTGTCCTGCATCTCTGCCAGTTTTGCTTCAACAGCCTTCACTTCCGCGTCAACTTTGTCAGATGTCTTAATGTCTGCTCCATTAACATCTGAATTATTATCCGCAGCAGCCCCATTTTTGTTATAGCTGTTCTCTGCCTGTCCCTCTTTCTCAGGCTTCGCTCTATTATCTTTATTATCAACTATGTCGTTGTCATTATTGCGAGTTGATTCTTCAGGATCCCTGGTCTTTTTTTTCATCATCACTACATCTGTTTCAATTTTCCTTTTCGATATAACAAATTACCTGCCAACTATTTTAGCTTGACAAATTGGCAGAAAAGCATTAATCCGGCCTGGAAACAGCAGCACAATGGAACAAGCCATAAAAGCAAAAAAGTTAAGTGAGGCAGTCATGACCATCCAGGGTATACCTGAATCCGGATGTCATATCACACGTTGAATATCAGCACCAAGTCCATTTAGCCTGGTTTCTATATCCTGATATCCCCTGTCAATCTGTTCAATATTATGAATAACACTCCTTCCCTCAGCTGAGAGAGCTGCTATCAGCAGGGCGACACCTGCCCTGATATCGGGGGATGACATAACAGTGCCTTTCAGGCGGATTTGTTTGTTCTGACCTATAACAGTTGCCCGGTGTGGGTCACAGAGAATTATCTGGGCACCCATGTCTATAAGTTTATCAACAAAAAAGAGACGGCTCTCGAACATCTTCTGATGTATCAGTACGGCTCCTTTAGCTTGTGTGGCTGTCACAAGGAAGACGCTTAACAGGTCAGGTGTCAGTCCTGGCCATATTGCATCTGAAATTGTCATGATTGACCCGTCTATGAATGTTTCTATCTCATATTGTTTCTGACTGGGAATATAAATGTCGTCCCCTCTTCTTTCAAGTTTGATTCCCAGTCTCCTGAAGGAATCAGGGATTATTCCCAAATGATCATACCCGGTGTTTTTTATTGTGATCTCTGATTCGGTCATGGCCGCCATGCCAATGAATGATCCTATCTCTATCATATCAGGCAGTATTGTATGTGTACAGCCGCCAAGTTCTCCCACACCATCAATGAAAAGAAGGTTAGATCCAATACCTTCAATTTTTGCTCCCATCGAGACAAGCATTCTGCATAGCTGTTGAATGTAAGGCTCACAGGCTGCATTGTATATAGTAGTGCGTCCTTCTGCCATTACAGAGGCCATTATGATATTGGCAGTGCCTGTTACAGAAGCCTCGTCCAGATGCATATAGGTGCCTTTAAGTAGATGAGCTTCAATCCTGAAAAACGGATCAGAGGTGTCAAATTCAATTTTGGCACCAAGTCGCTGTAAACCTGTAAAATGGGTATCCACTCTTCGCCGTCCTATCTTATCACCTCCAGGCTTAGGGATAAATGCTTTCCCATACCTGGCAAGCAGGGGACCTACTATCATAATTGATCCACGGATTGTTGAGCTTAATTTCCTGAATTCACTAGTCTGAAGATAATCGAGGTTAACATTTTCAGCGCTGAATGTAGCCACGGATTCCGATTCTCTTCTAATATTAACTCCCAGCTGACCAATGAGTTCGATCAGATTATTGACATCACTGATATTGGGAATATTTTTAATGGTGATCCTGTGACGTGTGAGCAGAACAGCACAGATAACCTGTAAAGCTTCATTTTTAGCGCCCTGGGGTGTTATTTCTCCACTCAGGGATTTCCCTCCATGGACTATAAATGTACCCATTAGCGTCTGCTGTGTCCTTTTTTCTTGTTGTATGGTTTGTTCTGCTGTTTGCTATGCGTCTTACCCTGTGGCTTTCTTTTTACAGCTGGAATTAATTCTTTCACTTCAAGGATCTTAACTCCGTCAGTCATCTTTAATCTCCCTCCTGACAGTACTTTCATATCATTTATTATGACTTCATCGGCCACCTGGCTTCTGTTCCAGGTAACATAGGATTTCTTCATCTGGTTAACGATAAGTGTTGTGAGATATTCCTTATCGGTTCCCTCTTCCATTTCACAGGCCGAGTCAATCATCAGTTCAATAATCCGGCCATAGTGAAGAAACCTTATATCTTTCTGATTATATGGAATTTGTTTAGGCTTTTCAACAAATTTTGAAGGTTCGGGAACAGGATATGGAGAATCTATGTCGAGTTCAAAATCAGCAATCAAAGCCAGATGATCCCATAGTTTATGTTTAAAATCACCCACATCCCTGAGATGCGGATTGAGATTGCCCATTATGGAAATAATTGTCTTGGCTGCCCTGTTTCTTTCTTCCCTGTCTTCAATGGTCTTGATATGATCCACCATCCGTTGGATATTTCTACCGTATTCAGGTAACGCCATCCTTTTCCTCTGAGTATTGTAATCGTAGTTCATCCTTTGAAGATTATTTTATGCAAAGCTAATAATTTATGCCAATTACACCATAAATAAGATGTAAGGTGGACCACTAATTTGAATTATGTGTTTTATTTTAACAACTGTAACTCACTTTTTTATCTTTCACTTATTACCTTTGATTGATACAAGCACTTATTATACTATGAAAACCTTTATATCCCTGTTATTATTCCTGGGCCTTCTGACAAATGTACTGGGGCACGACAATTATAAGAGAATTGACTTTGCAGATGTGACTCATTATGAATATTCACTGTCAATAAGTGACAGCAGTGATATAATTTACGGGCATAGCGTTATCGAAGTAAGATTTACCGGGGTCTCGGATAGCATGTTCTTCGACCTGGTAAATGCCGGACCTGGTGGTAAAGGAATGGAAGTATTGAATGTTAAAATGGATGATAATCCTGTGAAGTGGTTTCACATGGAGGACAGGATAATTATACTCCTTGGGAAAACAGTCACACCCGGATCTGATATAAAATTCACAATTGATTATTCAGGAATCCCTGCTGATGGACTGATCATTTCCAATAATAAATTCAAAAGCCGTACATTCTTTGCTGATAACTGGCCCGACCGGGCAAGAAACTGGATCCCCTGTGTTGATCATCCATATGATAAGGCAACAGTAGATTTTATTATAACATCTCCTGTCTGTTATAAAGTTGTTGGTAGCGGACATCTTGTTGAGGAAAGCTTTTTAACTGACGGGACCAGGCTCACACACTGGAAAGAAGATGTTCCTCTCGCTACTAAAGTAATGGCTGTTGGGGTGGCTCCTTTCGCAACCCAACTTGTGGGAACAGTTAATAATATCCCGGTTTGGACCTGGGTTTTCGCAGAGAACAGAAGTGAAGGATTCGCTGACTATAGCATTGCCACTAAACCACTACAATTCTACAGTTCACTGATAGGGCCATATTCCTATGAAAAACTGGCTAATGTACAATCAAAAACTATTTTTGGTGGACTGGAAAATGCCAGTTGTATTTTCTATGCTGAGAATTCTGTAACAGGAAAAGGGCGTGCTGAGAGTCTCATGGCACACGAGATTGCACATCAATGGTTCGGGAATTCAGTTACCGAAAATGATTGGTATCATATTTGGTTAAGCGAGGGATTTGCCACATATATGACAGCTGTTTATCTTGAGGATGCATACGGGAAAGAGAAACTTGACCAGACAATGAGGATGGCACGTAACAGGGTACTGCAATTCTACAGCAGATCACCGCAACCAGTTATCGATACAACAATAACTGACCTGATGAAGCTGTTAAGCCCTAATTCATACCAGAAAGGAGCCTGGGTATTACATATGCTTCGTCGTGAACTTGGGAATGAACTTTTCTGGAAAGGGATGCAGGAATATTATAAAAGATTCAGGAATAAGAATGCAGTGACAGAGGATTTTGAAAAGATAATGGAAGAGGTAAGTAACAGGGATCTGGAAACTTTTTTCCATCAATGGCTCTATGTAGCGGGCCAGCCTGAATTGGCCATCACAATGAAAGCTTCTTCACGAAAAGGGAATACGGATATTTATATTGAACAGAAACAGGCTTATCTGTATAGTTTTCATTTTGAATTGGAGCTTATTGGCAATGGTGGCTCCAAACGGATTGATGTGCCTGTTAATGAAAGAATTACAAAAACAACTATTAGGATGGACAAGATCACTGAAATAATTCCGGATCCTGAAGTGAACCTGCTTTTCAGAATGGTGGATGAGTAGGTTATTGCTGTGAGATGACCTAAAGCCCAAGGAACTGGATGGCAAGTCCGGAAAAGAATATCATGGCACCTGCTATGATATTGGCATACTTCTCCACTGGTTTGAGATTTATCCTGTTTAAACCAAGTTTAAAAGCAAGCACAATTGACATCATGGTGATGATGGTCACTGTTGAAAAAAGTAATGATACCACAACAACACCGGGTATGTTTTTTTCAGCAGCAGGATACATCACTAAAGGGATGAGAGGTTCGCAGGGACCAAAAATAAATATAAGAAAGAGAATCCATGGAGTTGTTTTGGTTTCCTGATCTTCATGAATATGGACATGACCTTGACTATGATCATGTTCATGAGAGTGCTTTTCCCCTCCAAAGTGAAAATGGGAATGACTGTGTCTCTTTTTCCTGATCAGGTTCCTGGCGCTGATTACCATGTATACAAATCCAAATGCTATAAACAGCCAGGCAGCGAGATTACCACGGAACGATTCAACTGAAACGAGTTTTGTTACCGAAATCCCCACTGCTATTCCGATGAAACCGAGGACAACAGAACTTGCCACATGCCCTATTCCACAGAAAAACGTTACAAGCATTGTCTTCCTTAATGTCCATTTCTTTGCTTCACTAAGCACAATAAATGGAAGGTAATGGTCGGGTCCCAGGATGGTATGTAAAAAAGCAATCGATATTGCAGTAACTGAAAGAAGTGCTATGGTGTTATTCATATTATGTGAATAATCAAATTGAACTCTATAAATATTTCTACAATTATATTTATAATAAATGAAATATTTATAATGATACTTCTTTTTAACCGATCATTACTTCTCATGTATCATTTCAAGGCGCCTTATATGATCCACTTGTCAGGATCTCCGGTATATCCTTATTCTGTTGTTCAAGGAATTGTCTTGACCTGGAAAGGAATGACATCATCATATAATAATCAGACTTGTCGTCAAAAAAATCAGGCCTGTTTTCAAATTCAGAACAGGGCAGGATATAAAATTTTTTCCCGGAAGCTCCAACAGGTGTGTATACCCAGGTAAGGTAATAACCTGCATCTGTTATTTGTAGACTGTTACTGTCCGTGACAAATTCAACTCTCACCATTGAACCCCCGTCAGTTTTTGGCTTTCTCTGGTTGGACAGGAAATTTCCAAGGCTGAAGACTACAATTCTGTCTTTTTCACCCAGAGGATCTTTTACCCATATCATTTTTTGCAGTACGTGGGGATGGGAACCAATGACCATGTCCACTCCAAGCGACAGGAAATAATCAGCCATGCCAGTCTGATCAGTTGAAGGGATTGTATCATATTCATTCCCCCAGTGAAGGAAGAGTATAATTAGTCCGGCCTTTTCCTGTTGAGCCTTAATAATATCCCGACTAATCTGGTCCTTATCCAGCATATTGACAATCACAGGTTGCGGGACCTTTATCCCGTTTGTACTGAATGTATAATTAAGAAGGGCAATTGAAACTCCTTTGCACTTTATCATTAGAGGGTAAAGACTATCCCTGCATGATTGGTTAATGAAAGTGCCTGTATGAGAGATTCCCATGCTGTCCAGCTTATTTATTGTACTTATGATTCCGTCACTTCCCCTGTCGGCAGCATGATTATTAGCTGTCACCAGGTAATTGATACCTGCATCACTGCAGGCTTCTGCCAGTTCAGCAGGAGAACTAAACTGTGGATAACCCTTATAGGGAGGTCCTGCCAGGGTAACTTCTAAATTTGCAATCGCAATATCTGATTCACTGATTAGCGGTTTGACAAATCTGAAGACGTCAGTATAGTCATATGAGTGTGTGGTCTTGTTCTCGGCTGCATGTATCTGAGAGTCATGTCCCATAATATCACCAATGAAAAGAAGACTGATTTTTCTGCTTACATTTGTGCTGTCCTGGCCCTGAGAACATATAAAAGCCGGTGCCAGCAGGATTATAGCAACGGAGAATCTCAGGGATGAGAAAATCCGGTATATCGAATTATTATTCAGGATCATAAAAAATTGCATTCAATAATTTCAAAGATACATTTATTATTATTTGATTTGAACCCGTTTAAACCAGGTTTGTTAATTTTTAGAAACTGAAGGTTCAGAACAGTATCACATTATTATGTTATTACAGTATTAATATTCAGATGAAGAGATTAAATGTGAGAAAAATTCTGCTTGCAGTGTGGCCTTTCATACTGGCTTTTATAATTTACTGCTGTGTAAGAATGGCTGTAGGTCATAGTCAGTTTATCGAGAGCTTTTACTCAGACGGAATTTATCCTGTACTTTCAGTTGTCCTTTCATCAATTAGCAGGCAGTTTAATATATCTCTATGGGATCTGTCCTGGATGATAGCTGTAATTTTGCTTATAAGTGGGTTATTGTTAGTTATTCTTAAAACAATCAAAGCAGGATGGTATTTTCTGAAAATTGGACAGTTTATTGCCATCATTTATGCCGTCTTTTATATCTCATGGGGATTTAATTATTTCAGGCCCGGCATAGAGACCAGGACAGGAATGGTAAAGGTAAAGAGAAATGAAAAAATGTTCAGATCTGTTCTGGATACTGTTATTTCGGAGGCTAACCGAAATTTCGTCAGGATGGAAACATCCGGGTATAGCGAGATTAATAACCTGGTTGAGGAATCATACATGAAGAACTCTAAAGAACTGGGTATAGAATATCCGAATGGTTACCGCAGGACCAAGACAATGTTGTTCAGTTCACTTTTAATTAGATTCGGTATAAGTGGCTACTTTGGACCATTCTTTAATGAAGTACACCTTAACCATTATGTCCTGCCATCCGATTATCCATTTACACTTGCTCATGAGAAAGCACACCAGTTTGGGATGGCCAGTGAGGCAGAGGCTAACTTTTCTGCTTTCGTCGTGTGCACAAGTTCGGGGGATCAGCGGCTGAGATATTCAGCTTACAGGAATATTCTTTTATATTTTCTCTCTGATGCATCTGTATTGAAGGATTATCCTGACTATATAAATAAGATAGATAAAAGAGTGATGACCGATTTGAGATTTCGAGGCGACTATTACAGGGAATTACGCAATAAAACCCTTGAAAAAATACAGAGCGTGGTATATAATATTTTCCTGAAATCAAACCATGTCTCAAAGGGAATATTAAGTTATAACCAGGTTGTAGGACTGGTTATTGACTGGTATAATTACTCAGAAAGTGAGTCACATATTAAATGATTAGTCAAGATAATCAAGTAAGAACAGATATAAGAATATTATAATTATTAAATTTGTCCGTTTTTTTCGTTAAACAAAAGTACTGCAAAACAATAGCAGGATGAATCATGGATTGGAAAAAAAGGCATTTTGACATTAATAAGCTCTCCCTGGCAGGTGTAATAGTCACCCTGGGTATTGTTTTCGGAGACCTGGGTACAAGTCCCCTGTATGTGATGAAGGCTATCATAGGCGGAGGTAAAGAGTTCAACGAACTTCTTATTTATGGCTCCATGTCATGTATATTCTGGACACTGACCCTGCAGACAACTATCAAATATATTCTGATCACATTGAGGGTCAATAATAAGGGAGAGGGAGGCATTTATGCTCTTTTTGCGCTTATCAAGAGAAAATCATCCTGGGCTGCGATACTGACAATGATAGGCGCAAGTGCCTTGCTTGCAGATGGTGTTATAACTCCTGCCATTACAGTAACCTCTTCGATTGAAGGATTAAGGTTACTCAATGCCCAGATTCCTGTAATAGCAATTGTCCTATTTATATTTGCGATATTGTTTTTGATGCAACAGTATGGAACCAATATAGTAGGTGGCTCTTTTGGACCAATAATGGTGATCTGGTTTTCAATGCTTGGCGTTCTGGGGTTTTCACAACTATATCACCACCCAGGTGTTCTTAAGGCTTTGAATCCCGAATATGCTTACAGGTTCCTGCATGAGTATCCGGGAGGATTCATCCTGCTTGGAGCAGTGTTCCTTGCTACAACGGGTGCTGAAGCCTTGTATTCGGATCTTGGTCATTGTGGTTTCAGAAATATCAGGGTATCATGGATTTTTGTGAAGACCGCTCTGCTTCTTAATTACTTTGGCCAGTGTGCCTACCTCATGGTAAATGGGGGACTCAAGGACGGGATTAATCCATTTTACGCGATTATGCCATCATGGTTTTTACTTCCGGGGATAATCATTGCTACTGCAGCAGCAATTATTGCCAGCCAGGCACTGATAAGCGGGTCATATACCCTTATTAGTGAGGCTATATCTCTTAATTTCTGGCCCAAGATAAATATTTCCCATCCTACCTTTCTTAAAGGCCAGGTATATGTATCTTCTGTTAACTGGTTTTTATGGATTGCATGTAGTTTTGTCGTAATCTTTTTCCGTGAATCGGCCAATATGGAAGCTGCATACGGGCTCTCCATCACACTCACTATGATCATGACAACCCTGCTTTTATCATACTACCTTTATCAGAAGGGAGTTTATCATAAGCTCGTTGTATTGCTGCTTATTGTATATCTTACAATTGAAGGTGGATTTCTGATATCCAACCTGCATAAATTCAAGTATGGAGGCTGGTTTACAATCTACTGCTTGCAACAGTTTTCTTCATGATAATGTATGGATGGTATTTCGGACGGAAACTTAAAAACAGGTATGTTACCTTCACCAATCTCGATAAATATATTGAGCTTTTCAAGGATCTCTCCAAAGACATGTCTATACCAAAAACAGCAACAAACCTTGTTTATATAATAAAAGCCAACTGGCCTGACCAGGTAGAATCGAAAGTGATATATTCAATATTTCAGAAACAGCCCAAACGAGGCGGATACATATTGGTTTCTGCACGTTGACAGGACCGATGAGCCTGACAGGTTTGATTACCAGGTGACCAAGATTATCCCGGGAACCCTTATCAGGGTTGATTTTCGTATAGGATTTAAGGTTGAACCTAAAATAAACCTGTACTTCAAGGAGGTATTGGAAGATATGACCAAATCAGGTGAGATAAAGCTGGAAAGCAGTTTTCCTTCACTCAGAAAACATTCCCTGCCAGCTGATTTCAAGTATGTACTGATTGACAGGGTAATGCCACGTGACTATAAGCTGTCACCAGTTGAAAATATCACATTGATCCTTCATGGAATATCACGATTGTTATGCATATCAGATGTAAGAGCACTCCAGCTGGATGCGGCGAACACCATAGAGGAAAAGGTCCCGATTACAATTGATCAGCCTGTTGAGAGAAGAATACACAGGGTTGATTCATAAAAATATTTTTAATAAATATGAAATTCTGCTCTGTAAAAGCAGCTTACATAACGAGCAGATATTTCATTAATTTCCCTGCGGGTGTCCTTTCATCATCGCTGGTTACTGTTGGCAAAGCCATATAAAAGTATTATAATTGCACCCGGTCGGATATCGCTGAAGATAATCCCCGAAATTAACAGATATAAAATGGAGTTTTTTCAAACACTCTTCGACTGGTACATGGCTAACCTGAACTATTTTACCATAGCTCTGCTGATGGCAATAGAAAGCACTTTTCTGCCATTGCCTTCAGAGGTTGTGATACCTTTTGCTGCCTATAAGGCTGGACAGGGTGATCTCAATGTATTCATTGTAGTTATTTCGCCGGAACGATAGGAGCCCTGTCGGGTTCGCTAATAAACTATACTCTTGCATATTATCTTGGGAGGCCACTTGTTTACAGGTTTGCAGAATCAAAAATAGGTCACCTTTTTCTGTTATCCGCAGAGAAGGTTAAACATGCTGAAGAATATTTCATCAGGAATGGAAAAACCTCAACATTCATCGGAAGGCTTGTGCCTGGCATTCGTCATCTCATTTCCATACCTGCAGGACTGGCTAAGATGAGTCTTCGCGATTTTATTATTTCACTTTTTTAGGTGCAGGAATATGGAATATCATACTGGCAGTAATTGGTTTCTACCTGTATGAGGCCAGGGAGCAGATATTCCCATACCTTGGTCATATACTTGTAGCCTTTGGAATAGGCTTTATAGTCTACCTGATTGTGAAAGCAAAAAGAAACAAGAAGAGATGCATGAGGCTATGATTAGCCTATGATTCAATCACTCTCACAATGCATCATCATCGCGATGAACAATATCTGGAGAGAAAGCGGGAAGGCATACTGCAATATATTCTGCCCCTCCTTCAAAAGGAGTACTGTACTGTACCCATTCATGTTTACCGGTCATGATGGCCTGACCTGCAGATACTATAAATTCTTCATCCTTGTTACTATCCTGAGTTTTGCCCTTTAGAACAAGGGTATACTCATTGAACTCAGGACACTGACCCGGTTCTGACCAGCCTTCAGGGCTTATCATATGTGCAATACTTACTCTGATGTCTTACTGTTGACCATAGCCGAAGAATTCCTTTATTATTTTTTCCCCGGTACCCGCTGCTTTCACAATTGATGGTCCGCGATGAATTGTTTCATACTAAAATCCTGTTTATTGATTCAGTCTTCAAGATATCCAAATTTGCCATTATAATAATCCTGATAAGCCTGTTTTATTTCACCTTCATAATTCATTACAAAAGGTCCATTTGAAGCTATAGGCTCATTTATTGGTTTCCCACTGAGTATCAAAACAGTACTGTCCTCAAGCGCCTCAAAGATAATTTTGTCACCGTCATGATTGAATATTACCAGCTGGTCTTCTACTGCTTTGTCAGCCCCGATTTATTTTAATCTGACTCCATCAATTAACAGCATACATGTATTAAAATTTTTATCAAATTTGAATTCTGCTGTTCCCCCAACAGATAGCCTGGCATTAAAGAGATCAACCGGGGTAAATGTTACAGCAGGACCTTTCGATCCGTTGTATTCTCCGGCAATTAGCTCAACAAGGCTTTTCCCGTCATCAAGCTTAATCTTCGTCATATTCTTATTTTCAATTGTCTGGTACCTTGCAGGAGTCATTTTAAATTCTGGTTGGCAGGTTAACCCATAGCTGTACAACCTGGAAAATACCCCTCCGTCCTGGCTGAATTCCTTTTCGTGATATTCCTTATGCAGCACTCCTGAACCGGCTGTCATCCATTGAACATCACCTTCCCTGATAACTCCGCTGTTCCCTGCGCTGTCATGATGAGCTACTCTACCATGGTAAGCTATTGTAACTGTCTCAAATCCCCTGTGAGGATGCACACCCACTCCTCTTGGTTTTCCTCCCGGAGGCACTTCCCATTTTGACCCATAGTCCATCAGGAAGAACGGGCTCATTCCTGTCATTCCGATTTCGGCATTGAGGGGAAAAAATTATGTACCCTGAATCCATCACCCACCATATGGTACGGGTGGCGGTTGCAGGACTCTTCTGACAGATTTGTATTTTGTTTCCATCTCTTATTGTTTTTTGTCTGAAAAGACAACAACACTGGCAGCTTAAAGTTCGTCCTTGAGAACATTTAGAATATCTGATGTATCTTCAGATGATTTTATTGTTTTAATGGGAACTATATTTCAAGCCAGATGAATATACTAGTTCCTTGACGTCTGCGCCCATTCAGCCTGGGACTTATCGGCTGTAAAAGTCTGCCATGATACAGGTTTCCCTATTGTAAGAGTAACTGTTGAATTTCTTTGTTTCATCATTTCCCCTGGAAGTAATACCGTTTCCAGATATAATTTTATACCAAGCATCTTACGCCAGGAAGCCACTGAATAGAAGATGTTCGAATTGTGGCCGCTTATATGCACAGGTATAATATCCCTTTTATACTGAACAGCCTTGGTAATAAAAGACTTTTGCCAGCGTATATCAGAGATGATCCCTTTGTTTCTTCTTGAGACCTCCCCTGCAGGGAATATCAAGATCTGGGAATCTGAATTAAAGAGTATGTTGATTTTCTCAGCTGTTTCTTTTGTGTTTTTACCGAACACATTGATGCCTAAAAGGATAGGTTTGAGTTGTGGAATGTATTTAAAGAGTTCGTTTGACGGAGAAATGACATCATGATAATGCGTGTATATTGTGCTGAAAAAAGATAGGGCATCCATGCCTCCCACAGGATGATTTGCCGCAAAAACAAATCTTCCCGACCGGGGTAAATTCTCTTCACCCCTGACCACAACTGTTACCTTCCAGTCATTAAGAATACCGATTATGAACGGGAACCCCTGACTTATAACGGTTTGCGTGGATAACGGCATTAATCTCATCCTGATGGACCAATTTTATGATCAGTCTGATGGCAGCCGTGGCAGGGATCTTATGAACTTTGAATTACTGTTCCTGATTACTTCCTCAACGTCTATTATTCTCCCGATTTCTTCCATGAATTATTAATTATTTTGCCAACAGGACAAACTGCAACGCATATCCCACATACGCCTTCGCATTATTCCCCTAAGTAAGGTCCTGCCAAATAGCCTTTTTATCAGCAAATTTCAGCTGTCTTCTCTTCTGAAAAGAAGTAAGTGTTAAGTTCATTCATTTCTTTTTGTGCCTCTTCATAGGTCCTGTACTTATTTATTATAATCTTTTTTGTTTTATTATGGTTTACCAGGAGTAGCCTTACATCTGTTACATTCATATCGAACCTGACATTAGCCCTGCTGTAGCTTGTATACCTGCCTGTCATTTTCACGATACTGAACCTGGTGAACTGACTAATATCCACCCAATTGCCTGTACGGAAAAATCCAAAGAGCAAGGGTATATGACAAAACCCTTTTCTGTGACAGATCATACAAGTGTTCCATTTGATGTATATGCAAGGAAAAAGCCCGGGATTATGAAGCAGCAGGGCGGACAGGTGCATGAATGAGATGAAGACTCCAGTACCAATAAATACCAGTCCTGAGTAACTTGAAGACGGCCCAAAGAATTTTCCATGTTTATATTTTCTGATTGGCAATACTTATCAATCCTAAGGGATTCGTTCTTAGAAATAAATTCTTTAATCAACTATCTCAGCTTCATCAAAGCTCTGTGGCTGGACATGTAACCTGCCTCCTCTGATCCTGGTAGCACCTTTACTACTGAAGAATCCCCAGCCTCCACTACCTATCAGAAAGCCAAGAGCATATAATCCCCCGTTATTGTTCTGGGCATACATGGTTATGTTCTTATTAAATAACATTCCAATAAAATCGAATGGGGCAATGAAACCATGCCACAAGCCACCCAGTAAACCATATGTGTGTCCAGTAAGGCATTGGTCCACAGATTCATTCTGTGCACAGCCTGTCAGAAGTAAAACTGTAGCCGCAAATATAAACAACAGTAATTTCCTGTTTAAAAAGAGAGTCTTCATATTTTCAATATTTGATTACTATGATCAACAAAATTACTGATCAGAAGAGAGACTGATCAAATGCTTTACCTGAATATTTTTTTTCATGTTCAAGTAGCCACTTCTTTCTTTTTAGTCCCCCTCCATAACCTGTAAGCTGTCCGTCAGTGCCTATTACACGATGACAGGGTATGATTACAGCAATTCGGTTCATCCCATTCGCCCTTGCCACTGCACGTATTGAACCAGGATTAGCCAAAGCTTCAGCCTGTTCTTTGTATGACCTGGTGTAACCATACGGTATATTCATCAACTCTTTCCAAACCAGTTTCTGAAAAGGAGACCCGGGTGTTAATAGCTGCAGGTCGAATGTCTTTCTTTTGCCTTCAAAATACTCATTAAGTTGTATTTTCATATCTTCCAGGTGCTTGTTTTCTCCATCTTCTATTCCAGTGTTGAAATACTTCTTAATATCCTTATATTCAGTATTTAACATTTTCCTGTCACTAAACTCGAGCAGGCAGATGCCCTCATCTGTTGCTCCTGCTACCATTTCCCCGACAGGTGTATCAATTCTGGTTAATTTAATCATAATCCATTCAATTCAATCACTGCTCAATGTCAGCCTTCCTTCTCTTAATCCTTTTTCTTCTTCTCATTTAGCAAACCTCCCCGAAGCTTTTTTTATATACCGGGCATTTCTGAATCGGAAAGCAGACCAGTCTTCATCTATTGAGATCATTCTTACGCCATGGAGGCCCGCATTGTTTAGGGCATCCCAGCCGTGATCACGTGTAATATCTGACTTGTAATTTTTTGAGCTTTTTTTAGGATAACAGAACCACAATATTCCATCTGCAATAAGGTTGTGTATTGCATCAGGACTGTAAAAATCTATTTCTGCAGAATTTCTGACAAACAAAATAATAAAGCTATATGGGAATCTTGGGTCAATATCATGATCGATAATAACATTTTTAAGTTCATTGGATAATGAGGTTTTGAAATCTTCCTCAGCATTTATAAGTGCAATCCTGTTTTGTCCCTTATAATTAAGTTTCTCCAGCAGATTCTTCATACCATTGTAATGATTGTTGTGCTAATTTAAGAAAAAATTGGTATCAGCGCATATTAGCCTTACAAACTATCACTTTATGATATATCTGACGTTATTCCGGCTTAATATTTAAAAATTTCCCAGAACAGTACCGGATATTTCCAAAAGGTAGTAAATTTGTAGTATCAAAAATGGGGTGCCTTATAACTACGGGCTGAGATCATACCCTTAAACCTGATCCGGATAATGCCGGCGGAGGGAAGAAAGAGTATCAAACCGATCAGCATTTTATAAAAGCCTCATTTACTTGATTATAATAGCTTATTTGTAATTCATGATATGAGAAAAATATTGTGTCTGATCCTGTTTTCATTTATTGCCTTAACCCTGGATGGGAACAGTATCCAGGATATTGGATCAATAATAAAAGGCATAGTAACCGATTCTTCCGGGGCTCCTCTTACCGGAGCAACTGTAACAATTGATGACTCAGAGATCGGGACCAACACTGACTCTGAGGGTCATTATATTATCTCTGGTTTGAATAATGGTCTGTATACACTGCGTTTTTCATTTATTGGATATGAAACAGTAACGAAAGAGATTGATTTGCAAAAGGCCATTGATCTTAATATTGTACTCAAGGAAAAGCCTTATATGACCGAGGAAGTGCTTGTCGATGCAATGAGAGCCGGGAAACATACTCCACTGGCATATACAGTAATAAACAAGGAAGCTATTAAGGAACAGAATATAGGTCAGGATATGCCTTATCTGTTGAGTCTTACTCCTTCTCTTGTTGAGACTTCAGAAGCAGGCAACGGGGTAGGATATACCAATATGAGAATAAGAGGAACCGATGCGAACCGGATAAACGTGACAATTGACGGGATCCCATTGAATGATCCTGAGTCGCAGCAGGTGTTCTGGGTCGATTTGCCTGATCTAGCTTCTTCAGTCGAAAACATACAGGTTCAGAGAGGGGCAGGCACCTCTTCAAACGGATCAGGTGCTTTTGGTGCTACCATAAGTATTCAGACAACTGTTCCGGAAGGCGAACCATTTGCAGAAGTAAGCTCCTCAGCAGGTTCTTTTAATACCTTTAAGAACATGATCTCAGCAGGAACAGGACTTATTAGAGGAAAATTTGCTCTTCAGATGAGGCTGTCTGATCTTAAAAGTGATGGTTATATAGACAGGACAGGATCAGATCACAAATCAGCGTTCATAAATGGTGTCTTCAGGACGGTAAATTCAAGTCTTAAACTTAATATTCTGCTTGGGAAGGAGCATACGGGAATAGGATGGTGGGGGGTGCCTGCTGATTCACTTGCAACAAACAGGAAGTATAATCCTGCTGGAGAATACAGGGATGAATCGGGTAATATTCATTATTATAATAATGAGAGTGATAACTATATCCAGGATCATTTCCAGCTTATATACAGTCACGCGTTTAATAAGTACATGACTGTAAATTCGGCCTTTCATTATACTCATGGAGAAGGATATTATGAGGAATATGCTGAAGATGAGCCCCTTGGAAATTATGGCTTATCTCCATTTGTGATCGGGGACACACTTATTTCCTCTTCGGATCTTGTAAGACAGAAATGGTTGTCAAATGGTTTCTATGGCCTTGTTTATTCACTCAGGTACAGGAAAGACAGGATAGAAGCTGTTGCTGGTGGAGGAATGAATACTTACCTGGGTGATCATTATGGAAAAATAATATGGATGGAATACCCGGGAGAGACGGAAAAGGATCATCAATGGTATTTTAACAGGGGAAGGAAGAGTGAGGTCAGTATTTACGGGAAGGTCAATTATTCATTATCAGATAAGATAAATGTATATGGCGATATGCAATACAGATATGTCGGTTACCGGATGATGGGGATTGACGCTGACCTGACGGACCTGGCCAGCGACACAGGTTTTCATTCTTCAATCCCAAAGCAGGTATCTTTTACACAATAACACCCAGACAGGATGCATATATTTCATTTTCCGTGGCAAATCGCGAACCTACAAGGGAAGACTTTAAGGAAGCCACAGGGGATTCCCAGTCAACTCCAAGGCAGAAACACTGTATGACACTGAGATGGGTTACAAAATAAGGACAGGCCAGAGCCTGTTAGGTGTTAAATCTGTATGCAATGGTATATAAAGATCAGCTCGTTCCGACAGGTGAGCTGAGCACGTAGGATATTCCATAATGACAAATGTGGACCAGGAGTTACAGGCTTGGTATTGAGACTTCAGCATCATTGAGGATCACAGATAATATAATCATGGAACTTAATATGACTTTAAGCCGGAACAAGATCAGTAATTTCATCGAATATTATACAGACTATAACACCAGCGACTGGTCATCATTGTATCTGAGTAAATCGCTTGGCTCAGTTGATATTGCATATTCTCCTTCGGTGATCTTTACAAGTGATTATAGCATTCAATATCTTACATGGAGCTAAACTTCATATCATAAGCAAATATGTCGGGAGGCAATATTTTGACAATACAATGAGCCCTGAGAGAGCTATTGATCCATATCTGGTGAATAACCTTCGTCTGGATTTCTCACCTGATTCAGGAACTTAAAGGACTGAATATTCAGTTTCTATTGAATAATTTCTTCAATAACATGTATGAAAATAATGCGTACGGTGGCAACTGGTATGAGGATGGAGTTGAAAATACCTGGTCATATTATTTTCCCGCAGGCAGGTATTAATTTCATGTGCAGACTCGGTCTCCAGATTTTGATATGAATAAGGTTATGGGACAGATATTAACTTGGTTTACTGATAATTATATAGAAGTATTTCGGTGCTGTAACAGGCATACTGTATGTTTTCCTTGAGATAAGGCAGACCTTTGGTTGTGGCCTGTAGGCATCGTAACATCAGCAGTATATATCTGGGTTTTCTTCACAAGCAAATTCTATGCTGACATGAGCTTGCAGGGATATTATCTTGTGATAAGCTTTCTCGGATGGTACTGGTGGGTAAAAGGTTCAGGGCAGGAGAAAAGGAATGGGAGAAAGGGAATGGAAGAGAGAACTGGAGAAAAGTGGGAGAGCAGGGAGAGTAAGAGTAAGGAGCTTCCGGTGACCCAATAAGGTTTAGAACAGGCGCGATACTATTCGTTGTGTTTATGATACTGTATGTTCTAATGTGGCTAGTACTATCAAAATTCACTGATTCGCCGGTACCAGCATGGGATTCCTTCATCACTTCTCTGTCAATTGTAGCAACATGGATGCTGGCACGCAAGATATTTGAACACTGGTATTTGTGGATTATTGTTAATTTTGTATCAGCAGTGCTGTTTATTATTAAAGGACTTTATCCCACTGTTATTCTATATATTGATATACGGAATAATGTCCTTTGCAGGTTTATCAGCGTGGCGGAAGACAATAACAGGATGACCGGACAATATACTAATATGAAAGATCGACATATTCCACGAACAGTCATAGTAGCAAATGGGCTATTTCCCAGGTCATAAAATACCCCTGGGGTATTTAAAAAATGCTGCAAGGATTATATGTTGTGACGGAAGTGTAAGGAATCTTATCAAAGCTGGTTTCATTCCTGATGCAATTGTAGGTGACATGGATTCTCTGACTAGCTTACTTGCATCAGGTTTAAAAACAGACTATTTGAATACACAGACCAGGAAACCAACGATCTGACAAAGTCGGTCAACTGGTGTGTAGAAAGAGGATATTCCGACATGGTGATAGTCGGAGCTACTGGAAAGCGCGAAGATCATACACTAGGTAATATTTCACTGCTGGCGGAATATATTACGAGGACAAATGTTATAATGGTAACAGATACAGGACTGTTGTTACCCTATATTAAAGGTCGGAGATATCTTCCTTCCCAGGGCAGCAGGTATCGGTTTTTTCAATTGATCACTGAAACAGAAATAAGCTTCGGAGGGCTTACGATATCCTCTTAGCCGGATGAAAATAGGAAACTGGTGGAAAGCCACCCTGAATGAAGCTGTTGGAAATACCTTCAGACTTGATTTTCACGATGGCAGGGTGATTGTATATCTTAAGTTTCCGGAATAAAGGCTGTTATAGCAGTCTGAAATCCTGAACAAGAGTGATAAGCTGGGCTCTGCTTCTGACATTAGTTTTAGTGTAAATTCTGTGAGTATGGTCTTTGACAGTCTGAAGAGCTTATAAATAATTTTTCAGATATCTCTTTGTTACTAAGGCCATTACAAATTTCACTTATTATATCGGTTTCCCTCGGGACTTACCTCGAAGCGTTTGCAGAAGTCGTCAAGAGTACATATCCACGGGTGCTGTTTCAGCTCAAGGTTTCAAGCTGAGGCAATCCATAATTGAAATATAAGGGAGGAAAGTATTTCCTGCAAAAAAGATAAATATGAAAATTGCGGCGATCCATAATTCTGGTTACATAGAAGAGAAGTGGCACACCCTGGATAACCATGACTAAAAAGATTGCGGGAGTATGATTTCCTGTCAGGGAAGCCAAACGGGACCTTCTTCTCCCGGGAAAAAGAATTATAAGCGACGCTCAGCGTTGAATACAGAAAGTTCATCGAGATATAATAACTTTTGTCAGGAAAACTGGGCTGATAAGCCTGAACCGGAAATAAGATATCCCGATTATAACAAGAATGAGAAATTCAAAGAAGAAATAAGGGGTGAAGAAGGTTAGTTATTTCGTCCCGAATAATGCTGATGAAAGGTGGAGCAGCATCAGCCATCCGAAAACAAGGAAAGGAAGGCCGAGAAGCATCGCTATATATGAGAACCTGGTGAGTTGTTCATATGTAATATATCCTGAAAGGAGGCCGTGATAACTGCCTGGCCCCAGATTCCGTAGAAACCGAATGCATAAATGAATACCTGGTAATAAAGAAGCAAAGAGAAGATATTGTTATGGTATTTATTGCGCAGCCTTGTGGAAAGGACTATTCCTCCTGCAGTCATAGCGACTGACAGAATAAACATCAGGTATCCCAAATACTGAAACATCTTTTAAAGATATGAAAATCGCTGAAATTGGACGCTTAAAATTAGACACTACTTAAGTATTGTGGTACATACTTTAGTAGGAAAAATATTATTCACTACTATAGTATGGAGCCCGGTAAGCTTTGAGGATTTACATTTGTCTTACAATCAATGGTGAAATTTATTAATCAAAATTTAGTATAACATGGAAACAAATAGCGAATACAAATTAGTCCCTGACTTTCGGTTACAGTCTGGGTACCGGATGGAAAGTTATGTCCGATAATTTCCTGAGACTTTTTCTTGTAGTTATAATACTCTCTATTGTTACAACTCCAATGAGGATGTTTAACTTTCATATCAATCCTTCTGATTTTCATTTCCCGGGCTTCCCAAGGCATTGGAATTTTCATGGGATGAGGGACCTTATTGCAGTAGGGTCGTTTGGAATCTTTGCTGCGTTTTTTGGATTGCTCGCAATGCTTTATGCTTTCCTGATCGCACCTGTATTTGAGTTTGGTGGGAATATGATATTTGTCCAGGCTGTCAGGAAGATAAAACCAGATTTCGAATACCTGATCAAGGGTTTTATGGAAAACTATCTGCATATCGTACTTGCTAATCTTCTGGTCTTTGCACTTATAGTCCTGGGGCTCTTCGCCCTGATCATACCTGGTATAATAATAGCATGCCGGCTTGCCTTCGTATCCTATATTATAATGGACAAGAAGCTTGATCCGATAGAAGCCGTGGAATTGAGCTGGAAGCTGACCAGAGGACATGGATGGACTGTCTTCCTGCTTGGATTTGTATCAATATTTATCATTATACTCGGACTGATACTGTTTATAGTCGGTATATTCCCGGCTATAATATGGGTTTCAAGTTCATTTGCAGCTCTTTATGAGTCAGTGCTTCTCGAGAAAGAGCCATCCGTTGAACCGGTTGAATCACAGGGCTGAGATTAAATTTATACCGTGAATCACGGGAAAGCAGTTTTTTAAAATATAATTTGTAGAAAATTGCCTTGTTTTTATCAGTAAGAATTGATCAAATTCAATTGTAATTTGTTTAATTTTAAGTTTTATAAATAACTCTTCAGACTATGAAAACAAAGGCAATTTTCTTATTATTGGGCATGATGTTAATAATGCCTGCAGGATTAAATGCCCAGGCAGGTCTCCTGAGAAGGGCAATAAACCGTCATATTGAACATAAAATAGATTCAGCAATCGACAAGAGCATTAATGACAGTGTGAATGCGAATCGCCAGAGGAATAGTAGTAATTCTGACAAAGCTGGAAGTGAGGATAACAGTACAAAGGCAACCGGGAGAGGTCTTTTCGGGGGTAAGATCGATATCAAGTATGAAGATGAATATAAATTCAATGGAAGGATATATATGCAGATGGAATCATATGATAAAAAAGATGTGGTAAAATCAGATTATTATACCTATTACAATAGTAACAGTATGAATGCCGGTATTGAGGCTGAAATTACAGATCAGAAGGGAGGTGACAAACCGGTGCCAACTGTCTTTATTTTTGATAAGGATAACAGGTGTTTCCTGATGCTGATCGGGAATCCTGAGTCAAAGGCGGGAATCATCTCTGAACTTCCTTCTGATTCAGCTATGGCCGCAATGGCAGATAAAAAGAAAACTGATTTACATGGAGAGGCAAAGGTGACCAGGACTGGGAATTCAAGGGTTATTGCAGGGTATAAATGCGACGAATATAAGGTTGAGGATCCTGAAGAGGACGGTTATTCCAATGTGTGGGTGACCAGGGATATTAAGATTAATGCTGACAGGGCTTACTGGGGCAAAGCCGGAATGCCGACATATTATAACCTCCCGGGACTTGAGGGATCAGTTATGCTTGCTATGGAGGCATACGACAAAAAAGGTGAGCCGACAATGAAGATGGAGACAAAAGAGATAGACCAACATTTCAATCACACAATCTCTACTTCAGGCTATACATTTATGAAGATGAATTTCGGACAGGCTGGACAAAAATAGATTATTCCGCTCTCTTTCTGAGTTTGGCAAACCTGAGTAATAATTTTTTGTTACCCTCCCTTTCAAATTCGACTGTTGCAGTGGTGTTTGGCGCTTGACCCTCAATGGACCTGATTATACCATTCCCAAATCTTTCATGCTCCACCTTGTCACCTGCAGCAAATGATACTGAACCAGCCGGCGAAAATGATCCCGTACTGGCTGAAGCTGTTGCTGTCCCGGGTAACCTCTTCAGTCTGGATGCATTATTAATATAGGGTCTTGGTTCTTCACGGATAGTTGTATTTTTTTGACCCTGCGGTTTATTATTACCGAAGGTCTTTCCCCCAGTCCGGGCGTAATTAAGGTACCTCTGGTCAATCTCCCTGATGAATCGGCTTGGGCTGCATCTTTCGAGATTTCCCCACTTATACCTGTTTAATGCATAACTCAGAGTTGCCTGTTTCTCTGCTCTGGTTACTGCTACATAAAAGAGTCGTCGTTCTTCTTCCAATTCCCTGGCATTGCCTGCAGATAATGGTGAGGGGAATAGGGTATCTTCCATACCCACGATATATACATGCTTAAATTCCAGTCCTTTAGCTGAGTGCATCGTCATTAATGTAACCTTATTCCTGTCTTCGGCTGTCTCGTTATCCTGGTCTGTTAGCAGGGCAACATTGGCCATGTAAGCTTCCAGGTTGGAAGGTTCTCCGTTTGTGGTGGAAGATTCAGTGAAAACCTTAATAGCATTCAGCAATTCTTCAAGGTTCTCATAACGGCTCACTTCCTCCGGTGATCTTCCTTCCCTGAGTTCTCTCATAATACCGGAACCAAATGCAACATCCCTGGCCTTGGTGAAAGCATCAAGAGTGCCTGAATCGACACTGAGGGTATTAATCATTTCAGCATACGATCTCAGTTTTTTGACGGTACCTGAATTAAATTGATCTGCATATTTTTCAGGTTCGGTTATTATACTCCATGGGGTTAGATTAAAAGCAGATGCCAGTTCAAGAACCTTATTAACAGTGGTATCCCCGATGCCCCTTTTGGGATAATTGACTGATCTCCTCAGGGCTTCCTCGTCTTCATGATTTATTACCATCCTGAAGTATGCAAGTATATCTTTTATCTCTTTGCGTTCATAGAAAGATAATCCTCCATATATCTTATACGGTATGTTTTTGCGACGAAGAGTCTCTTCAAATATCCTGGACTGTGCATTTGTCCTGTACAGGATCGCAAAATCCGACCATTTAAGCTGTTTTGAGAATTTCTTATCAAAAATATCTGATGATACATTAAAACCCTCTTCGGAATCTGTAATTGCCTGAATTACTTCTATTTTCTCGCCCGTTTCATTTTTGGAATAAACATTTTTTTTAATCTGTCCCTCGTTATTCGCAATTATTGTATTTGCAGCATTGACTATGGTCTGTGTGGAACGATAGTTCTGTTCCAGTTTGAAGAGGCGGTAATCACTATAATCATTTTCGAAGTTCAGAATATTTTCGATCCTTGCACCTCGAAAAGAGTATATGCTTTGCGCATCATCACCGACTACACAAATATTATGATGAGTGGCGACAAGTTTTTTTATGATCAGATATTGTGAATAATTAGTGTCCTGGTACTCATCCACGAGAACGTACCTGAACCTGTCCTGATAAGCAGCCAGAACATCCGGGAAATCCCTGAAGAGGATATTTGTATTTAGAAGGAGGTCGTCAAAGTCCATAGCATTTGCTTTAAAACAGCGTGTGGCATATGTCCTGTACACATCTGCCAGAAGAGGCATACGGCTCGATTTGTCATAATCGTGCATTGACGAATCCGCTGAGTATAAGCTTGCTGTTACCAGGTTGTTTTTTGCGTTAGATATCCTCGCGGCTATGACTCCAGGTTTGTATATGTTATCATCCAGGTTCAGTTCCTTTATAATTGATCTTATCAGGCTCTTTGAGTCCGACGAATCGTAAATTGTAAAATTTGATTTATATCCTAACCTGTCACCTTCCGTCCTGAGTATTCTGGCAAAGACCGAGTGGAATGTCCCCATCCATAGATGGCGGGACACTTCCGGATTTACAATAAGCGATACCCTGTCCTTCATCTCCCTGGCAGCCTTATTTGTAAATGTAAGAGCAAGTATCTTACCGGCCGGAACATTTTTTTGAAGAAGATGAACAATACGGTATGTGAGAACTCTTGTTTTTCCGGCTCCTGCCCCGGCAATTACAAGGGCAGGACCTTCGCAATTTATAACTGCTTCTCTCTGAGTAACATTTAGATCATCCAGGTAATTGTTAATCATATTTTATTATTGAATTACAGCTTAACAGGTCCGGCAAATTTAATAATATCGGATCCAAAGAGGCAGTCATAGGAGCATAAAATTGATTTTATTTTTCAACAAGTGGACTTTTCTTCACCCTTTTGCATAAAGCAATCTCAGCATAATTTCTTAATATTGCTTTTAATAACCTGATAATAGCAATTCAATGAAAAGATTCGGACAGGTAATAGGAATAAAACCTGAACACTTTGAACGATATACAAAATATCACTCTGAAGTATGGCCTGAGATCCTTGATATGATTGAGAAATGCAATATGCATAACTATTCCATCTTTCATAAAGATGGACTGCTATTTGCTTATTTTGAATATACCGGAACCGATTTTGCTGCTGATATGGCTAAAATGTCTGCAGATCCTAAAACTAGGGAGTGGTGGGATATAATGGAGCCCATGCAGAATCCTCTGGAGACCAGAAAGAAAGGTGAATGGTGGGCTGATATGGAAGAGGTTTTTCACGTCAGCTGAGCCCAATTTATGGCTTTATTTTTAGTATACTTGCAGAAAGAAATACCAAAGACACAAGGATTGCGTTTTTTTATTAGAATTGAATGCCCGTGCGATATTTTTTTCTGGTCATACTCCTCTTGATAGGATCGGTTTCTGAGGCACAGCTCTCCGCTCCGGGAATGAGTGCCGTAAGGTATACTTCATATCCCTCGGCACCAACCGTGAATGATCCAGTTTTTATTTTTTGTAATGTTTCCGGTCATCAGACAGGTAAGCTTGTTGCTAATAGTCCCGGAGGTACAGGTCCTTTTAACTTCACATGGCTGGCGTGGTCCGATGTCACCAAAAGCTTCAGTACAGCTTTGAAATCAGAATCAGGTGTCAGTACTTCATCTGCAGATAATCTCAGTGACGGCGGGTATAAAGTAATTATAAGTGGTGGCTTTGACACTTCACTGGTTGCCTGGGTGTTTCTCGACAATCCTCATTCCTCGGCAGCATTGCTCAACAGAACATGTGATTATGTTGCACTTAAAGGAACTGCTGCTGTGGATACTTTTTATTATAAAGATCCGGCCAATGGAGCTTTGTCCGTCTTCCTGACGGAGTGACATTCCTATGGTCATCCGACCCAGTATCTGCAATCCCATATCCTGATGTTGTTTTAAATCCCCAGACTTTCAATCCTCCTCTTGAAGATGTAACCTATAATCTTCAGGTAAGCGACAGTTTTGGCTGTGTAAGCCAGTCTTCATTCTTTTATGAATCGATCCATGTTAAGGCTGATTTCTCTGTGGATCCCGACCAGGGTGAGGCTCCGCTTGAAGTAACATTCACCGATAAATCAATTAGAGCTTCAACATACAGGTGGGAATTTGGTGACGGGAAGGACAGTATTTCGACCTTCAGTAATCCGCCACCCCATACTTATTACAAGCCGGGGGAGTACTCCGTTAAGCTGACTATTGAAAGTACAATGCACTGTATCGATTCAATGAGATTTGAGAAAATTGTTGTGGAGCCTTCAGAACTACATGTACCTAATGTCTTTACTCCTGATGGAGATGGGATAAACGACAATTTCATGGTTGAATCAAAATCACTGCGCTTAATTAGTATGGAGGTCTTCAGCCCGGGCGGACTCAAAGTCTATAGCTTTTATGGTGATGGTGAGAAGCTAAGACAATGGACCGGATGGGATGGTAACGTTAATAATACATCGGCAAAAGCCACACCCGGGATATATTTCTACGTCATACGTGCCTACGGTTGGGATGATATTGACTATAACAGTAAGGAATACAGGGGTTTCGTTTATTTATACAGGTAGCGGCACAACGGCACAACGGCGCAACGGCAGTCAGGTTATATCTGCCATTCTGCATCATGCAATATTATTTAAAGGTACTTTACTGCCAGGCTCCTATTATAAGACCCATAATTGTAAGATTGACAACGCTGTAGCCGGCGTTGATCAGAAAGTGCATAAAAGTCCTGGATTCAAACAGATAACTTATCCCGGTAGATGTTAAAACCCATCCGAAACCTGCCATGAAGCCGGCCAGAGCTCCGAAAGCTCCTCCTGTTCCCTTACCAATAAACATTGCCAGGAAGAATGCAGCTATAAATGAAAGGATAAATGCCAGGCTAAAAACTTTGACCATGTTGGCGTTACTTACAGTTTCTTTTTTTACGCCGGATTCCTTCATCCATCTGTTCACAAACAGCAATGGAGAATACCATAGACCTCCTAATAAAAAAGAACTGGCAGCAGCTACTATTATTGCCAGCCAGCTTAAATTCTGAAAAGCATTTTGCATATCCATAGGTTAGTTTTTCTTTGTTAAACAATCAATTACGATGATTGTTTAGCCTTTGCATCAGAAATATTAAAGATCATCTGGGACAAAAGCTGAACCAACAGGGATGCTTTTGATATAAATTATTTTACAGGAAGGTTATTCCTCAGAAAGCGTATCCAGTTGTTGCCCATTATATTAGCAACATCTGTGCCTGAATAACCCGAATCAAGAAATATTAACGGTAATTTCTGCAAATCTGCAATTGTATCAAGGTCATATGGACATTGCTCCTTTCCAAATGCCCCGTCCAGATCTGATCCTATTGCTGCATGAAGGGAATCCCCGGCTATCTGGCAGATGTGATCAATATTCATTACAACTTGTTGCAGAGATACTCCCATTCTTTTTGGATCCGATTTACCCCTTTCCCAATCCCTGACCAACATCCATGCGTCAAGGGCCACACCGATAACTGCACCTCTGGCTACCAGCTCTTTTATCTGGTCATCGGAAAACTGTCGTTCATCAGGAACAAATACCCGGCAGTTATTGTGGCTCGCCCACACAGGACCTTTATAAATATCCATGGTTTCCCAGAAGCTTTCATCACAAAGATGCGTTGCATCAAGGATGAATCCCAGTCTTTCCATCTCTTTGAGCAGCTCTCTACCTTTCTTTCCCAGTCCTCCTGAGAATCCTGTTCCCTGCGCATATGTCCCCGGTCCGTAATGAGCCGGTCCAATCGCCCGAAGGCCATAATCATATGCTCTGCCCAAGTGATCCAGTGTAATTATAGAGTCTGCTCCTTCAAGGCTCAGGACAAAACCAACAGGCGCGTCATGAGGTGGATCATTCCATATATTAAGGTGATCCTCAAGATCACGGGCATACTTAATTTGAATCATTTCTCCATGCTCCTGCATGGCTCTGTACCATGCAAGCTGTCCCTGTGTCTGGGCCCAGGCATGTTCTGGCGATCTCCAGCCCGGTAACTTGTTACCGGGTTTTACATACCTGCCAATCTGAGTAGCAACACAAAGTCCTACCCTGCCTTCTCTCATTGATGGCAGACTGACTGTACAATTTCCCCTGTCAGGTTTATCGGTCATACCCCTCTCGCTCAGGCGAATCATTTCCACTGGCCATCTGAGATCCCTGTTCCATTCCATCGCATTCATGGAAAGATCGAGATGACCGTCAACGATCAGGTATGAATTCTGTAACACCTGGAGTATTTATTAAATGGTTAGTTTTCTTTTTCTTGCTTCAATAACCCACTGGCCTGAGGCCTGGTGATCATACACAGTTGTTGCAGTATCATGTCGGTCGACTGTTGGACATATATGCCAGGGTATGCCGTAAAGATGATCACCTGGTTTGAAGCTATCAGCATACTTTGTATTTATTACCATATGTTCCTCATTATGGTTGGTAATGGTATAGTTTTTTAAACCCAGTATCCTGACTCTGGGTTGTGGCATCTCAGAGGAGATAGCTTTGTGCCCAAGGTCCAGACAAAGCATTTCCACTGCCGGTTTACTCACCACTCTCATTAATAACACAGCTGCATGGAGAAAGGACATATCGGCAAACGAAGAGCTGTATCCCCAATCCCACAGCAGTGTGGTGCCTGGGCTAAGCTGAACACCTTTACGTTTAGCATGAATTGGAAAGGTAGGGGAACCTCCGGCAACGATCTGTACCGGGCCAATATTGCGTTGAAGTTCTTCAATGATAGGCTCAACAAGCAGATATGACTCATCACATTTTTGCTCCCTTTCAGCCGGGTTTTTGTCATGGAGATGCCCGTCATAAATATGGAGGCCTTCAGCTATCAGCATTGGTGAATCGAATATCCTCTCATATAACCTGACAGCCTTCTCTCCCGGGGCCACTCCAGTCCGGTTCATACCTGTATTTATATCAAGCCATATGCCCGTTTTAAGCCCTGTTTTTCTGGCCAGCTCCGACAGCTGTATTATTACCTCCTCAGAGTCGGCAATACATGATATTTTTATTTCCGGAAACTTCTGCTTCAATTTAAAGAACCTGTTAAGATTAGGGCCAACAGGCTGCATTGCAAGCAAGATATCAGAAGCACCACATTTTGCAACCATCTCAGTTTCGGATATTGTTGCACTTTTGAATTTATTAATGCCATGTTTCATCTGCAGTTTAATGATCTCCGGCATCTTATGTGTTTTGACATGCGGGCGCAGCAAATCGACTCCTCCTGCAATATCAATCATTTTAATAATATTACTCTCTACGCGCTCCGGATATATCAGTAGCGAAGGTGAAAAAACATCGTTAGGGTTTTTCAGAGTGTACCAGTCAGGGTCCTGAATACCTGGTTTATCCATGATAATTATTAATAAATTTCAAACATTGCTTCAACCTCAACAGGGATATTGGAAGGGAGGGTCATGCCGACGGCACTTCTTACACCTACGCCTTCTTCAGCTCCAAAAACATCAGCCATTAACTCACTGAATCCATTAATGACTGCCGGCTGGTGTTCAAAATTTGATGTACAATTAACCATGCCTATCACTTTTACAAGCCGCTTGATCTTTTTTAAATCCCCGAAATGTGTCTTGATGGTTGATAGCATTGTAAGGCCTACCTGGCGTGCAGCCAGTTTCCCTTCATCAGTATCCAGGTCAGATCCCAGTTTCCCTTTCATTAATGAGCCATCATTATTGATCGGACCCTGGCCAGATATATATAGGAAGTTACCGACCACCAGGACGGGCTTATAAACACCAGCAGGGCGCGGAGCCGGAGGAAGGGTCAGTCCAAGCTCAACTATTCTTGAATCAGGATCTTGTCTCATATTGTAATAATTTAAATGTTAATTTATTAATGTCATCTGTGGCAGGCTCTCCGGGGATGGGAATCAAAAATCTGATATCTTTCGACACCTTGAAGCCTTATGGCTGTAGCCCGATGCCTGACGCCATCATCATACAAGTATCTCCGCTCTGAAAATAGTTTTGGCATGACCAGATATTTCTACTTTGTCATCTTTCATAGATCCTTTTATAATCCCACTTCTTTTTGATACCTGATGAGATACAAAATCATTTCTGCCTGTCTTCATTTTCCAGAATGGGACAAGTGCGCACTGTGCAGATCCGGTTACAGGGTCCTCATTGATACCCAGAGCAGGGGCAAAACAGCGTACACAAAAATCAAATTTCTGATCATCAGACTCTGAGGTCACAATGATGTTACCGAATTTTGAGTTTTTCATCTGGATAAAGTCAGGCTGCATCTCTGTTACCACTGACTCATCCTTTGCAAGCGCAAGGTACCACCCTGCATCAGTCTTGTATAACTCAACCGGATCAATGCCTGTCACTTTTTTGAACTCCGGTGGTATTTTAATCTTTTCAAGAGAATATACCGGGAAATCCATAATTATCCAGTTGCCACGTTTTTTTACCGACAACTCTCCCCGCTTGCAAGAAAACCTAATCTCTTCATTTTTTTCAACAATGCCGGTCTCATATAATATATGTGCTGCTGAGAGTGTAGCATGTCCACAAAGAGGTATCTCAGTTTCAGTACTAAAGAATCTTATCTTAAATCCTTTGTCGGCCGGAAGAATAAAAGCAGTCTCAGACAGGTTCATCTCCACAGAAATATTCTGCATCCTGCTTACCGGAATTTCAGAATCGAGAACGGCTACAGCTGCAGGATTTCCTTTGAAAGGTACCGCGGTAAAGGCGTCTACCTGATAAATTGTATTGATTGTGGCCATATAAATAAGATTAATGAAGTTAATACTCACCATTGCAAACGTTTCATAACCCGGCAATTTGTTTTCTTAAACGTTCACAAGGGCTTTAGTTGGGAATATAAACAAAAATAGCATTAATTTACGATACTGCGTAAGGTTTTCCGACTGAAGCTTTGTCCTTTCCGGCAGAAATACCATTATGTCATTCACCGGTAAAATACTTCAATTTACGGAATTTATCCGAAACTTAACAATTAAAACTTTGTAAACTGAAAAAGTTTTTTCATTTTTGTAGTGTGAATTTAATAACAGAATGGACATAAGGGAAAAAATTATTGAGGAAACAGCAGGATTGTTCAAGACCTATGGAATCAGATCCGTTACGATGGACTCAATTGCAGCGCATATGGGGATTTCAAAAAGAACTATTTATGAGATATTTTCTGATAAGGATGATCTTATTATTAATGTATTGAAAAAGATGGCTCATAATCAGAAAGAACTTCTTGAAAAGATTCTGGTCGAATCTGAAAATTCAATTGCAGCCATTTTCCGTTTGCTTGAGATAAACCGGGATTTTATGCAGGATATGAGTCCTGCTTTTCAGGCTGATCTGAGGAGATATCATAATGAAGTGCTTATAAAGTCAGCAAACATACATGATCTGCCCGACTTCAAGAACAGTCAGCAGATTATTGAAAGAGGCATGGAAGAAAAATTATTCCGTAATGATATTAATCCTGATATAGTGAACAGGTGTATTTTCCTTCTTGGTAAGTCATATAATGGACCATGATCTGTTTCCTTTCGAAATGTTTTCACGCAGGGAAGTCGTAGGGAACATTTTCATCAATTATCTGAAGGGGATATCAACACCTAAAGGTCTTATTCTGATAACCGAACTTGAATCGAAATTCTGAAATCACCTATAAATAATAGTGTTACAATAGGATATAATAATAAAAGGTATGAAAAAAATCAAACTTCTCAGTGGTCTTTTGCTGTTTTTTCTTACAGGGGGACTAGTTCACTCACAGGTTGCAGGGAGTGAATTAAAGTTATCACTTAAAGAGGCACAGGATTATGCAGTCGATCATAACAAAGCAGTAATATCTTCAAAAATGGATGTTGAAGCATCAAGAATCGCCCTGTGGGAGACAATCTCAAATGGATTGCCACAGGTGAGCGTTTCCGGGTCATTTTACAGATAACCTGAAACTGATGACAACTCTACTTCCGGGTGATTTTTTCGGTCGCCCCGGTGAAAAAGTTCCTGTCACTTTTGGGTCACAATTCAATTCAAGTGCAACCATCCAGGCCAGCCTGCTGCTTTTTAATGCTCCATATTATATTGGCATAGAAACAACCAAACTGGCACAGAAACTCAGTCAGGAAAGCCTTACAAAGTCTGAACAGGATACAAAAGAAGCAGTCGCTTCAGCTTATTATTTGATACTTGTTTCCGAAAAATCGCTGCAGATCCTTGATGAAAATATAGTAAACCTGAATGAAACACTGAAATCAACAAAGGCAATGTTTTCTGCCGGCATGGCTGAATCAACGGATGTTGACCAGATGGCCTCCAATGTGTCAATGGTTGAGAACACCCGCAGTTCAATGCAACGTACAGTTGAGCTTAATTACAATATGCTGAGATTTCAGCTTGGAGTCCCGGCCGAAACTCCAATTGAACTGACAGAGACACTCGAGACTCTTACAGCCGGTATAAACATAGAAGCTTTGATGTCACAGGAATTTGATCATACAAGGAATATTAACTACCTTCTTATTGCCGGTCAGGAACAGATGTCGGCTCTTACTTTTAAAACCCATAAAGCATCTGTACTGCCAACACTGACAGGCTTCTACAGCTATGGGACAAATGGCATGGGAGACAAGTTAAATGAGCAAAGATGGTTCCCGAACTCAATGACCGGACTACAACTTTCTGTCCCGATCTTTGGCAGCGGGCAGCTGTACAGTAAAATAAAGAAAGCTAAGATCAACTATGAAAAAGCCAGGAACAACACTTCAATGGTTACTGATCAGCTTATGCTTCAGGAAAAACAATTAAGATATAACCTGGTGAACGCCAACCTTCAATATAAAAGTCAGAAAAATAATATTGAAGTGGCCAAAAGGGTATATGAAAGCATGAAAAACAAGTATCAGCATGGTATGGCTTCAAGCCTGGATCTGACTCAGTCAAATTCTTTGTACCTCGATGCTGAGAACAATTATATTTCAGCCCTGATGAATCTCCTGCAGACAAAACTTGCACTTGATAAACTATTGAATAATATCTAAGTCATAATTCGAAACAATCAAACTTATAAATAATGAAATACCTAAATCTCATTCCGGTAATAGTGATCAGCGGACTTATACTGTCAGCATGTTCATCACAAAAAAGTGAGCAGAGAGCTGACTCCCAGGTTTCTGACACTACTGTAAAGGCTGCAATACCTGTAAAAGTATCTGTATTGTCCAGGACAAAAATAGCAAGGACAATTGATTATACAGCAACAGTTCTTCCGTTTGAGGAGGTCAACGTGGTCCCGTCAACCCCGGGCAGAATAGAAAAGATATATGTTGAAGTGGGATCAAAAATCAGGAAAGGGGACAAGCTTTTTCTGATGGACCGCACTCAGTTATATCAACTTGAACTGCAGCTTAGTAACCAGGGAAAGGACCTTGGGAGGATAGACACATTGTTACAGACAGGCAGTGCCAAACAGCAGCAGTATGACCAGATGAAGACACAGTACGATGTTACCAAAACAAACGTGGATTTCATGAAGGAGAATACTCTTTTAAGATCCCCTTTTGATGGTGTTGTTACAGGAAAGTACTTTGAGGATGGTGAAATGTTTTCCGGAACCCCGACAACACAATCTGGCAGAGCTGCTGTCGTAACTGTCATGCAGGTAAACCCGCTGAAGATCAGCTTAAATATCTCGGAACAGTATTATCCGCAGATAAGAAAAGGGATGAAAGCGGAGATAACTGCCGATGTTTATAAAAATGAAAAGTTTACAGGCACAGTTTACCTTATTTCACCAACTGTTAATCCGGCGACAAGATCCTTTTTGGTTGAACTGGAAGTTAAAAATCCCAGTGGTATGCTGAAACCCGGAATGTTTGTCAGGGCATCGATGGATCTTGGTGAAGTCGAGACTTTTGTTGTTCCTGCCTATACTGTTCTTATCCAGGAAGGGACCAACTTACGATATGTATTTATTGCAAAGGATAATACTGCTCAAAGGATTGAAGTCACTCTTGGTAAGCGCTTCGACGATCAGCTTGAGATCATATCAAAAGGAATTAAGGAAGGGGACCATCTCATAACCGAGGGGCAGGCCAGACTTATCAGTGGAGACAGGATAGATGTAGTAAATTAAATCTTCGGACAATCAACATAAGTAAAATGAGTATATATAGTACTTCAGTTAAAAGACCAGTAACGACAATTCTGATATTTGTCGGTCTGATGGTTATAGGTCTCTATTCACTTACGCAGTTGCCGGTGGATCTGTATCCGGAAATGGAATTGCCGTATGTAGTGGTTTTTACCAATTATCCGGGAGCAAGTGCTTCTGATATAGAATCGAATGTTACAAGACCTCTCGAAAACGCTCTGAATTCAATAAGTAACCTTAAAGAGATCACTTCAACATCCAGCGATGCCACATCTGTGGTTTTCATGAACTTTGAGTATGGCACAAATCTGGATGAGGCGTCGAATGATATCAGGAGTGCCCTGAGTTTTACAGAGCGAATGTTGCCTGAGGATTGTGACAAACCCACGATTATTAAATTCAGTACAAGCATGATGCCTATAATCTTCTATGCCATAACTGCAAAGGAGAGCTATGCTGGTCTGGAGAAGATCCTTGATGAGAAAATTGTCAATCCGCTGAACAGGATCGATGGTGTCGGATCAGTTGCTCTTGCAGGGGTCCCGGGAAGGAAGATATATGTCGACGTGGATCCGAGGAAGATGGAAGCCTATCAATATTACAGTGGAGCAGATAGGGAATGTTTTACGAGCTGAGAACATGAATCTCCCTGCGGGATATATAGAAATGGGAAAAACTGATTATCCGCTCAGGATACAGGGTGAGTTTCCTGAAAGTGATATCATGAATAACCTGGTTATCAGCAGTTTTAACGGTCATAATGTCTATCTGAAAGATGTGGCTGTAGTGAATGATACAATACGCGAATCGAAACTTGATACCAAGATAAATGGTGTAAAGGGGATGAGCCTGTTTGTACAGAAACAGTCAGGTGGCAACACTGTAAAAGTAACCAAGGAGGTAGAAGCTGCTCTGGAATCATTGAAAAAGGATCTTCCTCAGGATGTAAAGATTGAAAAGCTCTTTGACAGTGCTTCATTTATTAAGGACTCGATAAGCAACCTCACAGAAACCTTGATGTATGCTGCAATATTTGTGATATTGGTGGTCCTTTTCTTCCTTGGAAGGTGGAGGGCAACCTTTATTGTAATCCTCACAATACCCATATCACTGATAGTGGCCTTCATCTATCTTTTTGTCACGGGGGCTTCAATAAACATAATATCGCTGACATCGCTTTCAATAGCGATCGGGATGGTGGTTGATGATGCTATCGTTGTGCTTGAAAATATAACTAAACATATTGAGAGGGGAAGCAGACCACGCGAAGCTGCCATCTATGCAACTAATGAGGTGTGGCTGGCGGTTATTGTAACAACCCTTACAGTTGTGGCTGTTTTCTTTCCCCTGACATTCATAAAAGGACTAACAGGAGTGCTATTTAAACAGCTTGGGATGATTGTGTCCATAACCATTGTTACTTCAGTCTTTGCTGCCATAACTTTAACACCTACATTAAGCTCACTGCTGCTTAAATGGTATCCGATTAAGAAGGATGCCTCTTTCTGGTCATATGACGGAAGTATCAGGAAGGCGCTTGACAGGCTTGATTCCATATATGAAAGAACTCTCAGGTGGGCTCTACGTCATAAAAGACTGATAACTGTTTTTGCAATTGTCATATTCATCGCATCAATGAGTCTCTTTGGTGTGATAAAAACAGAATTCTTTCCCCAGGCAGATGAATCACGAATATCTTCTACCATCGAATTACAAACCGGGACAAGAGTGGATCAGACAATCATCACCGCAAACAGGATAGATAGTCTTATACAGGCTAAATACCCCGAGGTAAGTATAATATCAACCTCTACAGGGGCTGATGATCAGGGAGGTTTTGCATCCATTTTCAGTGCTGGAGGAACTCATAAGATAACTTACAGCCTGAGCCTTGTTCCTATCGAGGAAAGACAAAAGTCGGTCTTTGATATTGTTGAAGAGATGAGAGCCGATTTCTCCAAAATGCCGGAAATAGTGAACTTCACCCTGAGCACCTCAGATAATATGGGAAGTTTTGGTGGCAACGCGGTGGATGTTGAGATATATGGTTATGACATCTCTGCCACCAATATTGTGGCTGAAGATCTTGCAGCCAGGATTAAAGAAATCCAAGGAACAAAAGATGTTCATGTCAGCCGTGCAAAGTCGAAGCCGGAACTGCAGATCATATTTGATCAGAACAAGATGATAGCCAATGGCTTGAATACCGCTATGGTAGCCACTGCCATCAAAAACAGGGTTGATGGGCTGACTGCAACAAGGTTAAGTCAGTTTGGCGATGAGTACGATGTAGTCGTACGATATAAGAAAAGCGCCAGGAGCACCCTGACCGATATTGAAAATATAGGTATAACCAACGGTGCGGGCCAGATCATCAGGCTTGGTGAGATTGCAAGGATAAAGGAGTACTGGTCCCCGCCAAGCATTGAAAGGAAAAGAAAAGAACGAATAGTCAGAGTCTCATTCACCCCGTATAAAAGATCGCTTACAGATATACAGACGGATGTTCAGAGGGCAATTGACACTACTGACTCTGCCCGCAGGTGTTATGGTCCAGATATCAGGAGCTATTAAGGACCAGATGGATGCTTTCCAGGATATTGCTATGCTTTTGATCATAAGTCTTATACTGGTTTACCTTATAATGGCCTCCCAGTTTGAATCACTTAAGATGCCATTTATTATAATGTTCTCCATTCCTTTCGCCTTTTCAGGTGTGGCAATTGCGCTATTATTTAACAAATACGGCCTTAAGTGTTATTTCCGGAATCGGGGCGGTAATGCTTATAGGTATAGTTGTTAAAAATGCTATTGTACTTGTTGACTTTATTAACCTGATGAGCGACAGAGGATATGAATTATATGAGGCTATATCAATTTCCGGAAGATCACGTCTGCGGCCGGTTATTATGACTTCTGCGACTACAATTCTGGGTATGCTTCCCCTGGCGATGAGTACAGGATCCGGCTCAGAACTCTGGAGTCCAATGGGAATTGCTGTTATCGGAGGACTTGTCTTCTCAACACTTGTTACCCTTGTCTGGTCCCTGTTGTTTATGCAATTTTTGCCAAACGCGGGTGAACGAAATAGAAAATTGGCTTTGTATTCCGAATTCAGATTTCATGAATGACAGCAATGATATTGCAAAATAATATAATCACATAAAAATAGCAAATTATGAAAGCAGTAATGATAATATATAACCAGGCGCACACTGAGAAAGTGGAGTATATGCTTGACAAACTGGGGATAAACGGTTATTCTCTGTGGGAAAATGTGCAGGGAAGGGGTACCAGTACAGGTGTTCCTCACCTCGGCACTCATACCTGGCCTGAGATCAATAAAAGTATCCTTACGGTTATTGATGACAATCTGGTAGATGAACTGCTGGATAAGGTAAAAAGGATTGATGACATGAATGATGAAGTTGGCATCAGGGCCTTTACCTGGGATATATTGAAAATGGTATAGTATAAAACAGGGTTTGTTTGTTAACGATGCATTGGCAGGAATATTCCTGCCAATGCATCGTTTTTTATTTATAACAAGCTATAAATCATCTTTGACTGCTTTATGTCACTGTACGGACTTTAGTCTGTAGAAACAATTCCAGTATGGCATGCCTGCCCGGTGGGCTTTGTGGTTAACAAATATTCTGGGACATTCTGTTAATATTAATAAAATATATAAATAATTGCTACTACCCCTTAAAAATAGGGGGTAATAATTTAAAATAAGTATAAATAATCAATGTATACCCCTATAAAAAGGGGGTATAAAATGAAAAGATATAAAATAATTGCACTTACCCCCTAAAAAGTATAGGTTGATATAAAAATAACTATATATTTGCACCGTTAACCTATTATTAATTTAAATCTACGAAAATGAAAAAGTCAGAATTTTTTTATTGGGGATTGTTAGTATTGATATTTGTAACTACCAACCAGGTTCAGGCACAGCAGGATGAGTCAAATTCTGACTTCAGCGTGGGAGCAGATCTTTATTCTAGTTATGTCTGGAGGGGAACAAAGCTTGGCCAGGGTCCCTCTGTACAGCCATCAGTAAAATTCACGAGCGGGGGATTGACAATAGGCGTCTGGGGTGCTTTTGATGCAAGCGGATACGCAGAAGCTGATCCGTACATCTCATATGCACTGCCATTTGGTCTTGAGTATGGGACTGACTGATTATTATTATCCCGGGACTGGAATTTTTTGATGTTACGAAAACATCTGGGCAGCCAGGCATCTTGAGCTGAACGGTGGTTTTACCACAGGCGGATTAAGTCTGAGTGCCAATTATATCTTCAATGAAGCCGGTGGTGCGGCTTCAGCAGGCGGCGACAAATATTTCCAGGCTGGATACACATTCAGCAGTTTAACATATTTGTTGGTGCCGGTGACGGATGGCATACATCTGACGGCAAATTTAATGTATGTAATATCGGCATAGGTGCTGGCAAGGAAATTAAATTATCAGAGACATTTTCGATTCCTGTTAACGGCCAGGTAATTGTGAATCCGGAAAGGGAACAGTTATATGTTGTTGTAGGGTTTTCTTTCTGAAACTTAAAAATTAAAGTACAATCATAAAATAGTAAAATATGAAAAAGATCGAAGTCGTAATCAGAAAATCCAAATTTGACGAGGTAAAAGAAGCCTTGTATAATGTTGGTATCGAGTTTATTACCTTCTGGGATGTAAGGGGGACAGGTAAGGCAACTCAGGGCAGGGTCTACAGGGGTATTGCATATGATACCAGCACAATTGAAAGAATCATGATAACATTTTATTGCCGTGAGAAATATATGGATCCGGCTATTAAAGCTATTCTGGAATCTGCCAGGACAGGTGAAATCGGAGATGGCAAGATATTTATCTCCGAGATCACCGATGCCTACAGGATAAGAACAGGTGACAGAGGTGACAAAGCCATGTATCTGGAAGGAGAGGAGTAATAACAATTTAAAAATTAATGATCATGATACATATAGTTTAATAATGCCGGATGATATAAGTACAATTGAGTCAACTCTAGCAGAATATGCCTATTCAATAAATACAATCTGGGTATTGATAACTGCTGCACTTGTATTCTTTATGCAGGCCGGGTTTGCTCTGGTGGAAGCGGGTTTCACCCGTTCCAAGAACACTACAAATATCCTTTTTAAGAACCTGATGGATTTTGTTATTGGCACCATTGCATTCTGGGCAATTGGTTTTGGGATTATGTTCGGAACTAAAAACGGGTTCTGGGGAGGCATTGATCTTTTTGATCACAATCTTTACCGGACTGATATGCCTGATTTTGCTTTTCTGATTTTCCAGACCGTATTTGCCGCTACAGCAGCCACAATTGTCTCAGGAGCAATGGCTGAGAGGACTAAATTCAATGCTTACCTTATGTATAGTGCAGTTATTTCACTGGTAATCTATCCTATCTCGGGTCACTGGGCATGGGGTGGTGGCTGGCTGAGCCAGCTGGCTGTTCCCTTTCACGATTTTGCGGGATCATCGGTGGTTCATATGGTAGGAGGGATGGCTGCTCTTGTGGGCGCTACGATACTGGGCCCGAGGATTGGGAAATATGATAAAGAACGGAAAGGCCAAGGCTATTCCGGGACATAGCATGACACTGGCTACACTTGGAGTTTTCATCTTCTGGATAGGATGGTTCGGCTTCAATCCCGGATCACAGCTTGCTGCTGCTGGCGAGAGTAATGCAAAAGCTATAGCTCTTATTTTTGTTACAACCAACATAGCTGCTGCAGGAGGCGCATTGGCTACAATGTTCGTTATCTGGATGATCTATAAGAAGCCTACGCTCAGTATGACACTAAACGGGGCCCTTGCAGGGCTTGTGGCTATTACAGCCGGATGTGACGCTGTGTCCCCCGGCAGTGCACTTATAATTGGCATGCTTGCAGGTATGCTTGGTCTTCTTTTCAGTTGAGTTTTTTGATAAGATAGTGAAGATTGACGATCCTGTTGGAGCTGTCTCCGTCCACGGCATATGCGGCGCTTTCGGTACCCTTATGGTAGGGTTTTTCTCAAGCTCCGAAGGATTTTTTTTGGTCATGGTGCGGCTCTGTTAAAGAGCCAGGTAATAGGTGTATTATCTATAGCAGCATGGGCTCTGGCTGCCTCCTTCGTTTTGTTTACTGTATTACGTAAGTTAAACGGACTGAGGGTTGAGAAACGTATTGAAGAAGAAGGTCTTGATGTTTATGAACATGGCGAATCTGCCTACAACCTTTATAGTAAAAACCAATTTAAAAACCGCCCCGGTTCCGGGGCGGTTTTTTTATTTATTATGAATGCAGTTTCAGCAGTAGATATCAGGTTGCAACCTGATTCTACTTGCTGAAACTGCTGTTGTTATTCTTCTTCTTCCTCCTCGGAGTAAGCTTTGATAACTGCATCCTGTACATCGCCCGGAACCTGTGCATATTCCGCGAATTTCATTGAGTACATAGCACGTCCGCCGGTAATTGAGCTGAGGGCTGTTGAATATTTATTCATTTCGGCCAGCGGCACTTTAGCCTTAATTACTTCAAACTCTTTTCACTTGTCATGCCAATACCATTCCGCGTCTCCCCTGGAGGTCGCTGATAACATCTCCCATTCGGTCTGACGGAACCATTATCTCGACATCGTATACCGGTTCAAGGATCTTGGGTCCTGCATTTTTAAAGGCCTGGCTGAACGCATTCCTTCCAGCCAGTCTGAAAGAAATCTCATTTGAATCAACGGGATGCATCTTGCCATCATAAACATATACCCTGATATCACGGGCATATGATCCTGTGAGTGGTCCCACTTCCATCTTCTCCATAATACCTTTGAGAATAGCCGGCATAAACCTGGCATCTATTGATCCACCCACAATACTGTTTACATATATAAGTTTGCCACCCCAGGAAAGGTTGATCTCTTCTCTGTCTCGAACCGAGATCTTGATATCCTTTCCATTGATCTTCATCATGGCAGCCTCTTTTGAACCCTCTTCATAAGGTTCTATAATCATATGTACCTCTCCGAACTGACCGGCACCACCTGATTGTTTCTTATGCCTGTAATCTGCCTGGGCTGATTTGGTGATTGTCTCACGGTACGGAATCTTTGGAGCATTGAAATTGGTTGGGATCTTATAAATATTGTCCAGATGCCATTTCATTATATTGAGATGGTATTCACCCTGTCCATGTACTATAATCTGCTTAAGTTCCTTTGGAATATTCGACAATAATGGTCGGATCCTCAAGGTGTATCTTGCTGAGAGCCTCTCCAAGCTTTTCATCATCACTTTCACTCTGTGCTTTTATTGCAGTACGGTACTTTGGTTCGGGATACTTTATGCCTGTCAGATTTCCAGTCATTACCCGGACTATTCAGGGTATGTCCGGTCTTAGTATTTTTTAGCTTAACAAATGCACCGATATCACCGGTATTAAGTTCGGGCAACCTGGTACGGTTTTTACCTGCATTGACATATAGCTGGGAGAGACGTTCCTTTGTCCCGTTATTGGTATTGACCACATCGAGGTTTTCAGTGACCTTTCCTGAATATACCCTGAAATAGTGTATCTCACCAATATGTTCTTCTATGGATGATTTGAAAACATATACGGATGCAGGACCTGAAGGATCGGGTTTTATTTCCTTACCCTTATCGTGATACGGCTAAAGGCATATCAGCTATAGAAGGTGCTTCATTAACAATAAACTCCAGCAGCCTGTCAACGCCTATATTATTTTTTGCTGAGACACACAGGACCGGGAACATGCCTCGGGTGACTATTCCCTTTGCTATTCCCTTTCTTATCTCATCCTCTGTCAGGGTATCGTTAGCAAAAAACAGTTCCATAAGTGATTCATCACTTTCAGCAGCTTTTTCAATCAGAGCGCTGTGTAGTTCAGCAGCTTTTGCAGCCTGCTCGGCAGGAATATCAACTATTTCTGCTTTTCCTCCTTCTTTTGTATAACGGAGCATCTTCATTTTCAGGACATCAATTACGGAGTTAAAGCTCACTACCCTCATTCACTGGATACTGAACCACCACGATATCAGTACTCAGTCTTTCCCTGAGCATCTCCACCGTTTTCTCAAAGTTGGCTTTCTCATGATCAAGGCCGTTTACAGCAATGATAACTGGTTTATGATTTAGTTCTGCATGCCTGAAATGTATCTCTGTCCCCACTTCCACACCATTCTGGACATTGATAGTGAAAACTCCGGTATCGGAGGCATAAAGGGATGAGATGACCCCTCCACTGAAATCATCGAGGCCCGGGGTATCCAGAATATTGATCTTTTTGTTCTGGAATTCTGTGTAAAGAACTGTGGAAAATATGGAGTTGCCGTTCTCGTGCTCAATTGGGCGATAATCCGAAACTGTGTTGTTTGCTTCTATAGTCCCTCTTCTTTCGATGATTCCTCCGTTAAAAAGCATTGCTTCTGCGAGAGTGGTCTTTCCAGATCCCGAGTTTCCCAAAATAGCAATGTTTTTAATCTGGTCCGCCTGGTATGTTTTCATATTCTGATTAGATGTTATATGTTACACTTATTTATTATATATTACAATGAGGAGGGGACAAAAATAACAAATTTTTAAAAACTGTTTAAGAAACCGCTGAGAATTACGATTTTTTTATTTTCTTTGCACCAGTTTTTTGAAATGCAGGAGTACCGGTTTTTCTTTCGAGGTAAGTTTACAAAATATTTTCACTGGGAAAGATCGGGAAGGAACCTGTTTATAACTTACATTTTTAGTAAGATTTTTGTTTTTTAACGTGTATTAAGACCTGAATGGTAGCTAAGCCAGATGACTTAAACATGTGTATTGTGTTGTTATAAAAAAAATTACATACTAGTTTGCGAATTAATAAATAAAATCAATACCTTTGCAAACCATTTTTTTGAGTAAAATTAATGCTAAAAATAAATTGGATATATGCCGACAATTCAGCAGTTAGTAAGAAAAGGCAGGAAGAAACTGGTAGATAAAAGTAAAGCTCCTGCTTTGGATTCATGTCCTCAAAGAAGGGGAGTATGCGTTCGTGTTTACACCACAACACCGAAGAAACCTAATTCAGCAATGAGGAAGGTAGCCAGGGTAAGGCTTACCAACCAGAAAGAAGTTAACGCTTATATTCCCGGGGAAGGACATAACCTCCAGGAGCACTCGATAGTACTAATCAGGGGAGGCAGGGTAAAAGACCTGCCGGGTGTTCGTTATCACCTTATACGTGGTGCACTCGACACATCCGGGGTTGATGGCCGTACTCAGAGGAGATCAAAATATGGCGCCAAAAAGCCGAAAAAGTAACACTTAAAGAGATAAGATAATGAGAAAGTCAAAACCAAAGAAGAGGATTCTGTTGCCGGATCCAAAGTTCAAAGATCCGTACGTAACCAGGTTTGTGAATAATCTTATGTTTAGTGGAAAAAAGAACCTAGCTTTTAAAATTTTTTATGAGTCGCTTGATATTGTGGGCGACAAGTTTAAGAGTGAAGATAAAACACCTCTTGAAATATTCAAGCAGGCTCTTGATAATATTACTCCCCAGGTTGAAGTGAAGGCACGAAGGGTTGGAGGAGCAACATTCCAGGTCCCTATGGAAATAAGGTCCGACAGAAAGATAAGCATTAGTATGAAGAACATGATCTCTTTTGCACGGAAAAGGGCAGGTCATTCCATGGCTGAAAGGCTGGCCGCCGAGGTGATGGCAGCTTACAAGCTTGAAGGAGGCGCATATAAGAAAAAAGAAGATACACACAGAATGGCTGAAGCAAACAAGGCTTTTGCTCATTTTAGGTTTTAATAAAAGATAATAAGAGGCAGAGGAATATTAACCAGATGGATAAGAACCTGAAATATACCAGAAACATTGGAATTATGGCTCACATAGATGCCGGTAAGACCACCACTACAGAACGTATTCTGTTCTATACCGGTCGTACCCATCGTATGGGGGAGGTTCATGACGGGAATGCACAGATGGACTGGATGGTTCAGGAACAGGAGAGGGGCATAACCATTACCTCTGCAGCTACAACCACATTCTGGAAATATGACGGGCAGGAGTATAAGATCAATATTATTGACACTCCCGGTCATGTTGATTTCACGGTTGAGGTTGAGAGGTCATTGAGAGTCCTCGACGGAGCTGTCGCTGTATTCTGTGCTGTAGGCGGCGTTGAGCCTCAGTCTGAGACGGTTTGGAGACAGGCAGACAAATATGTTGTGCCACGTCTGGCTTTTATCAATAAGATGGATCGTGCCGGAGCTGATTTCTTAAGTGTGGTACAACAGATTCATGATAAACTAGGGGCAAATCCCGTACCTGTACAGATACCAATCGGTTCAGAGGAGAACTTCAGGGGTGTGATAGATCTTATTGAAATGAAAGCAATAATGTATTATCCCGATGAAGCAACTGTAACACGTTATGAAGTAGAAGATATTCCGGCAGATATGCAGGGAGAGGCAGATGAGTGGCGCGGGAAGCTGGTTGAGGCAGTAGCTACAGTAGATGATACCTTGCTTGCACGGTATCTCGAAGATCATGAATCAATTACAAGTGAGGAGTTACTTATTGCACTAAGGAAGACCGCTATTGACGGACTTGCGATACCGGTAACTTGCGGATCAGCATTTAAGAATAAGGGGGTACAACGGCTTCTGGATGCAATTGTGGCATTCCTTCCATCCCCGGTTGATAAGGGTTCAGTGCTGGGTGTTGATCCGAGAAATGATGAAGAAATAACAAGGGAGCCTGATGATGAAGCTCCTATGTCTGCCCTGGCCTTTAAAATAGCAACTGATCCCTTTGTTGGCAGACTTGCCTTCCTGAGAGTTTATTCCGGTGTCCTGAAAGCCGGTGATACAGTGCTTAATGTAAGAACAGGTAAGAGAGAGCGTATTAACCGTCTCTTCCAGATGCATGCCAACAAGCAGAATCCCAAAGAGAGTATATCAGCCGGAGATATATGTGCCGGTGTTGGTTTTAAGGATCTTAAAACCGGAGATACGCTCTGTGCAATTAACAAGCCAATACTTCTTGAAACAATGGATTTCCCGGAACCGGTTATCGGGGTAGCTATCGAGCCTAAGACACAGGTTGATGTTGACAGGCTGTCACTGGCACTTGGCAAACTGGCCGAAGAAGATCCTACCTTCCAGGTAAAGACCGATCCCGACAGTGGTCAGACTATTATTCATGGTATGGGGGAACTTCATCTGGAGATACTTGTTGACCGCCTGAAGAGGGAGTTTAAGGTTGAATGCAACCAGGGTGCACCGCAGGTGGCTTACAAAGAAGCGATTACTACCTCAGCAGAATTTCGTGAGGTATTCAAGAAGCAGACCGGTGGTCGCGGTAAATTTGCTGATATTACATTTGAGATTGGGCCGACTGATATGAATATCAGGGGTTTACAGTTTGTCAATGATATAAAGGGCGGTCATATTCCAAAAGAATATATACCGTCTGTTGAAAAAGGGTTCCGTGAGGCAATGGATAATGGTCCCCTTGCCGGGTTCCCGATGGAAAGTTTAAAGATTATTCTAAAGGACGGTTCGTACCATCCGGTCGATTCTGATGCTCTCTCTTTTGAGATAGCTGCCAAACAGGCATTCAGGAAATTTGCAGGTAAATGTAATCCTGTATTACTTGAACCCATCATGTCGACAGAAGTTGTTACTCCTGAAGAATATGTCGGAGATGTCATTGGCGATTTTAACAGGAGAAGAGGCAGGGTAGAAGGTATGGAATCGAAAGCAGGCGCAAGAGTCATTAGGGCTAAAGTACCTCTGGCAGAAAAATTCGGGTATGTTACAGTACTGCGGACTCTTACCTCAGGCAGGGCAACTTCGACGATGGAGTTCTCTCATTTTGAAAAGGTACCTGCGGAAATATCAAACAGAATTGTAGAAGTTACTAAAGGAAAAATTCTCTAAAAAGATGAGTCAGAAAATTCGTATTAAACTGAAATCTTATGATCACAATCTGGTGGACAAGTCTGCCGAGAAGATCGTAAAAACAGTAAAATCTACTGGTGCTGTAGTTAGCGGACCTATTCCGCTTCCTACTCATAAAAAGATTTATACAGTTCTTCGTAGCCCGTTTGTCAATAAGAAAGCAAGAGAACAGTTTCAGCTGTCATCCTATAAAAGGTTGCTTGATATCTACAGCTCAACGCCAAAGACCATCGATGCATTGATGAAGCTTGAGCTTCCAAGCGGGGTTGAAGTAGAAATAAAAGTGTGAAACCAGTAAAGTAATATAGAGATGCAGGGATTAATTGGTAAAAAAGTAGGGATGACTTCCATTTTCGATGAAAATGGTAAAAATATCCCATGTACGGTTCTGCAAGCCGGACCATGTGTTGTTACACAGATCAAGACTGTTGAAAAGGATGGCTACTTTGCTGTACAGCTGGGCTTTGAAGATAAAAAGGATAAGCACACAACAAAAGCTGAGCTTGGCCATTTCAAGAAAGCCGATGTTACTCCGAAGAGGAAACTGATGGAATTTAATGGCTTTAAAGAGGGCCAGGTTAAAGTCGGGGAAGTGTTGACTGCTTCATTGTTTGACCCTGATATAATGATTGATGTCAGAGGCTGGTCGAAGGGAAAAGGTTTCCAGGGTGTGGTAAAACGTCACGGCTTCAGAGGTGTTGGTGGCCAGACACATGGACAGCATAACAGGGGAAGAGCACCGGGTTCCCTGGGAGCTTCTTCATTCCCGTCAAGGGTATTTCCCGGCATGAGAATGGCTGGTCGTACTGGCGGTGAAAAAGTCAGGGCAATGGACGTGATGATCATTAAGCGTATGATCGAGAATAATATATTAATTGTTAGAGGATCAATTCCCGGTCCAAAAGGTGGTTACGTAATAATTACAAAATAATGGAATTAGCGATTCTTAATATCAGTGGTAAAGAAACCGGAAGGAAAGTTAGTCTTAACGATTCAATATTCGGTATAGAACCCAACGACCATGCCATTTACCTGGATACAAAGCAGTATCTGGCAAACCAGAGGCAGGGTACACATAAATCCAAAGAACGTGGTGAGGTGGCAGGAAGTACCCGTAAGATAAAAAGACAAAAAGGTACAGGAACTGCACGTGCAGGTAGCATCAAGAATCCTCTGTTTCGTGGGGGTGGACGTATATTTGGACCAAAACCAAGATACTATGGCTTTAAACTTAACAGGAAAGTAAAGCAATTAGCCAGAAAATCAGCTCTTTCCTATAAGGCTTCTGCAAATAATATTATCGTTCTGGAGGACTTCAGTCTGGAAGTCTCCTAAAACAAAGGATATGATCAAAATTGGAACCAACCTGAATTTTACTGAGAAAAATTCAATATTTGTTTTACCGGAACAAAATAATATTATATATTTGTCAACCCGAAATATACAGGGGGTTGAAGTCGTAATAGCCAGCGAATTAAACACTTATAAAATAATGAAAGCTTCAAAACTGATACTTGTGGAGAGTGCAGTTGACGTTTTGCAGGCAACATTTGAAAACTAGAAAACTTTGAGTAATGAATATTTTGCTTAAACCGATTGTGACGGAAAAGATGACAAAAGATGGCGATAAATTTAATCGTTATGGTTTTCTCGTTGCCAGAAGCGCTAATAAGATACAGATTAAGAAAGCTGTTGAAGAACTGTATAATGTTACGGTTGATTCGGTGAATACAATGCGTTATGGCGGAAAAGTAAAAACCCGTAATACCAAATCGGGATTGCTGGTTGGTAAGACAGCTGCTACAAAAAAGGCTGTGGTTACACTGGCAGAAGGAAACAAAATTGATTTCTATAGCAATATTTAATAAACAATATGGCAGTCAGAAAAATCAAACCTGTAACACCAGGTCAGAGACACAAAATTGTAAGCACTTTTGAGAATATCACAAGTGCTGAGCCGGAGAAATCCTTGCTTCGACCGCTGAGTAAATCAGGAGGAAGGAATAGTAACGGCAAACAGACTATGAGATACATCGGAGGCGGTCACAAGAAGATGTACAGAGTTATCGATTTCCTAAGAGATAAAGATGGAATGCCGGCAACGGTCAGAACAATTGAGTACGATCCCAATCGTTCCTCAAGGATTGCTCTGCTTGTTTATAATGATGGTGAAAAGAGATATATAATTGCTCCCAACGGTTTACAGGTTGGTCAGACACTGTTGTCGGGCAAGGAAGCTACTCCGGAAATAGGAAACACTTTATTCCTGAGTGATATTCCCCTTGGTACCATTATTCATAATATCGAACTTAAGCCCGGAAAGGGTGGTGCATTGGCTCGTAGTGCAGGTACATACGCACAGCTGTCGGCACGTGACGGTAAATATGCTACCATAAAACTGCCTTCAGGGGAAACCAGGTTGATTCTGACATCATGCCGTGCCACTATTGGTACTGTTTCAAATGCTGATCATAACCTTGAAAGGTCAGGAAAGGCTGGCCGTTCGCGCTGGCAGGGACGTCGTCCAAGGGTAAGAGGCGTGGTTATGAACCCGGTCGATCATCCTATGGGAGGTGGTGAAGGCAGGGCATCCGGTGGACATCCGAGGTCACGTAATGGTATGCCTTCCAAAGGCTTTAAAACCAGAAATAAGAAAAAGTACTCTGCAAAACATATTATTGAAAGAAGAAAAAAATAACTGATATATTATGAGTAGATCTATTAAAAAGGGACCTTTCATTGATTTTAAACTGGAAAAGAGAATCCTTGAAATGAATGACGGACAGAAGAAATCAGTGATCAAGACATGGTCAAGAAGGTCGGTTATCTCACCTGATTTTGTCGGACATACTATAGCAGTTCATAACGGGAACAAATTTATCCCCGTTTACATTACCGAGAATATGGTAGGCCATAAGCTTGGAGAGTTTTCACCAACCCGTACATTTAGGGGTCACTCCGGTAATAAATAAGTAATGTAAACATTGAAAAAGATTAGAAAATGGGTGCAAGAAAAAGAAATACAGCTGAACAGAGAAAAGAGGCTGCCAAAACCAGGTACCAGGCAATCCTCAGGAACTGTCCTACCTCTCCACGAAAGATGAGACTGGTTACGGATTTGATTAGCGGAATGGAAGTGAACAGGGCACTTGATGTACTTAAGTTCAGTTCCCAGGAAGCTTCTCGCAGACTGGAAAAACTGTTACTGTCTGCAATAGCAAACTGGCAGGCCAAGAATGAAGGTGTCAGGATAGAAGAGAGCAACCTCTATGTAAAAAGGATACATGTTGACGGAGGACGTACATTAAAAAGACTACAGACAGCACCTCAGGGAAGGGCTTACAGGATTAAAAAGAGATCCAACCATGTAACTCTTGTACTTGACAGTATGAATAAGGAAGTTGAAAATACCTCAAATTAGAATAGATGGGACAAAAAGTAAATCCGATAGGCAACAGATTAGGAATCATCAAGGGTTGGGATTCAAACTGGTATGGTGGAAAAGATTTTTCCGGCAAGCTGGTTGAAGACACCAGGATCAGGGAATATCTTAATGCAAGACTTGCTAAGGCCAGCCTTTCGAAAATTATCATTGAGAGAACACTAAAGCTCATCACTGTTACTGTGAACACCGCACGCCCCGGTATTATTATCGGAAAAGGCGGACAGGAAGTGGATAAGTTAAAGGAGGAACTCAAGAAGATAACAAAGAAAGAGGTTCAGATCAACATTTTTGAAGTAAAACGTCCCGAGCTGGATGCCAACATCGTTGCAAACAATATTGCTCGTCAACTGGAAGGTAAGATATCTTATCGTCGTGCCATCAAGATGTCAATAGCTTCAACAATGAGGATGGGTGCAGAAGGCATTAAGATTATGATTTCAGGACGCCTTGGTGGAGCTGAGATGGCCAGGAACGAATCGTACAAGGAAGGCCGCATTCCCCTGCATACCCTGAGGGCAGATATCGATTATGCACTTGCCGAAGCTCATACTAAAGTGGGTCTTCTTGGAGTCAAGGTATGGATTTGCAACGGGGAGGTTTATGGTAAGAGAGATCTTAGTCCCAATATAGGAGCACGTAATGCCAAGAGCAAAAGTCTCAAGAGAAAGTCTAAGAAATAAGAAATTAACAGTAACTATAATTTTAACAATATTTGAGCAATGTTACAACCGAAAAGGACCAAATTCAGGAGAGCCCAGAAGGGAAGAATGAAAGGCAATGCACAAAGAGGCAACCAGCTGGCATTCGGGTCATTTGGTATTAAGGCCCTTGAGGAATCCTGGATTACAGGAAGACAGATTGAGGCTGCCCGTCAGGCTGTTACACGTCATATGAAGCGTGAAGGTCAGCTTTGGATCAGGATTTTCCCCGACAAGCCTATTACCAAGAAACCTGCAGAGGTACGTATGGGTAAAGGAAAAGGTGCCCCTGAGGGTTTTGTAGTGCCGGTAACACCAGGACGCATACTGCTTGAAGCAGAAGGGGTTCCTTACGAAGTTGCAAAGGAGGCTTTGAGGCTGGGAGCTCAGAAACTCCCGATAACCACAAAATTTATTGTCAGACGCGATTACTTAGAGGAATAAAATTTAGAGAGAGATGAAAACTTCAGAAATAAGGGAATTAAGCACTCCGGATCTTCTTGAAAGGATCGATACAGAACAGACAATGCTCATTCGTATGAAGCTTAACCATGCAATCACTCCCCTTGACAACACACAGAAGGTTAAGGAGGTAAAACTTACAATTGCACGTCTGCTGACAGAATTGCGTATAAGAGAGTTGAATCAGAAATCTAATAGCTAGATCAGCAATGGAAAGAAATCTTAGAAAAGAGAGGATCGGTACGGTTGTAAGTACCAATATGGATAAGTCCATCGTCGTTGCCGTTAAGAAGGAAAGTAAAACATCCTATCTATGGTAAGTTTATAAACAAAACAAAAAAGCTTATGGCGCATGACGAGGAAAACACATGCAATGTCGGGGATACTGTACGCATCTCGGAAACAAGGCCTCTGAGCAAGAATAAAACATGGAGATTAATTGAAATAATCGAAAGAGCTAAGTAATCATGATACAGCAGGAAAGCAGATTGTCAGTAGCCGACAATTCCGGCGCAAAGGAAGTTTTGTGCATCAGGGTACTCGGTGGTAGCAAGAAAAGATATGCTACAGTAGGAGATAAAATTGTTGTGAGTGTGAAATCCGCACTTCCTTCAGGTGAAGCAAAAAAGGGTACTGTTAGCAAAGCAGTTGTAGTAAGGACAACCAAGGAGATCCGTCGGGCAGATGGTTCCTATATAAGGTTTGATGATAATGCTGTTGTTTTATTGAATAACATGAATGAAGTACGTGGTACACGTATCTTCGGACCGGTGGCAAGGGAGCTGCGTGATAAGTATATGAAGATTGTATCACTGGCACCTGAAGTGTTGTAATATATTAAATACACAACGATGCAAAAGAAATTACATATAAAAAAGGGAGACTCGGTTATTGTCATAACCGGAGAATCAAAAGGTCAGAAAGGTCGTGTCCTGGAAGTAAACAGGGACAAGGAAAGAGCAATTGTTGAAGGTGTTAACCTGGTGTCAAAACACACCAAGCCAAATGCGAAAGCACCACAGGGTGGAATAATTAAGAAGGAAGCTTCAATTCATCTCTCAAACCTTATGCTCGTAGATCCTTCATCCGGGAAGCCAACCCGTATTGGTAAAAGGCTAAATGACAAAAGTAAACTGGTACGTTATTCTAAAAAATCAGGAGAGGAGATCAAGTAATGTATACACCTGCGCTTAAAACAAAATATAATGACGAGATCGTCCCTGCATTAATGAAGGAGTTCGGATACAAGACAATAATGCAGGTCCCGAAGCTGGAGAAGATAGTGATCAATCAGGGAGTGGGTCAGGCTATCGCCGATAAGAAAATCCTGGAATATGGTATCAAGGAAATGTCTGATATTGCTGGTCAGAAAGCAGTTCAGACGATCTCAACCAAAGATATCTCAAACTTCAAGCTGAGAAAAAGTATGCCCATTGGTATAATGGTAACTTTACGTAAAGAGAGAATGTTTGAGTTCCTGGAGCGACTTATCGCTGTTGCTCTTCCCCGTATCCGCGATTTCAAGGGTATTAACTCTAAACTCGATGGTCGTGGTAATTATACTATGGGAATTACCGAACAGATTATATTTCCTGAGATTGACCTTGATAAGATTGCCAAGATTATGGGACTTCAGGTAACATTTGTGACATCTGCCGACTCTGACGAGGAAGCATTTGCTCTGCTTAAACACTTTGGTTTACCATTTAAAAATCTTAAAAACTAGTTATATGGCTAAGGAATCAATGATAGCACGTGAAGTGAAAAGAGCCAGGATGGCACAGAAATATGCTGCAAAAAGGGCCAGGCTTAAGGCTGAAGGAGATTTTGTTGGCCTCAGTCGTCTGCCAAGAAACTCAAATCCCAACAGGATGCACAACCGCTGCAAGATAACAGGACGTCCAAAAGGATATATGAGACAATTCGGAATCAGCAGGATTACTTTCAGGGAGATGGCATCATCCGGTCTGATACCGGGTGTAAAAAAAGCCAGCTGGTAATTTAAAGGATGAATATAAACAATATTAAAAGATAAAAGATGACTGATCCAATTGCAGATTTACTGACCAGAATTAGGAATGCCATTATGGCTGGTCATAAGGTCGTGGAGGCTCCTGCATCCAATCTTAAGAGAGAGATTGCCAGAATTCTCTTTGAGAAGGGTTACATACTCAGCTATAAGGTTGTGGAAGATGATGGACCACAGGGAACTTTAAAAATTGCTCTTAAATACAATGTCAAAAGCAAGAAACCTGCCATAAAAGAGATTCAGAGGGTCAGCCGGCCCGGACTGCGTCAGTATGCCGGATCTGATGAAATACCCCGTGTCCTTAATGGTCTGGGTATAGCTATTATCTCTACTTCAAAAGGATTAATGACCGACAAGGAGGCAAAAAAGGAGAATATAGGCGGTGAAGTATTATGTTATGTTTATTAATTAGGAGGATAGATTAATGTCACGAATAGGAAAATTACCTGTAAACCTGCCCGCTGGAGTTACTGTAAGTATCAGTGACGACAATGTGGTTAGTGTGAAAGGCCCCTTGGGAGAGTTGACTCAGATGGTTGACAAGGACCTTAAGGTGAAAGTGGTTGATAACGAATTGATTATATCGAGGCCATCAGACTCTAAGAATCATAAATCTGTTCACGGACTTTACCGTGCTCTTATCAACAACATGGTTGTTGGTGTTTCGGAAGGATATAAGAAAGAGCTTGAGCTGGTTGGTGTTGGTTACCGTGCAGAAGCAAAGGGTCAGAACCTTGAGATGAGTCTGGGCTTTTCGCATGAGGTTATTATCCAGCTTCCAAACGAGGTGAAAGTGGAGACCAAAACCGAGAGAAGAGCCAATCCAATAATTACTCTTACATGTATTGATAAACAACTTATCGGACATGTAGCTGCAAAGATCAGATCTCTTCGTCCGCCCGAACCTTATAAAGGAAAAGGGATCAAGTTTGTTGGAGAACAGCTCAGAAGAAAGGCTGGAAAATCTGCAAGTGTTTAATCTGCTAAAGTAAAAAAATCATGGCCTTAACTAAGTTGGAAAGAAGGAAAAGGATCAGAATGAGGATCCGGAAAAAAATAAGCGGTACTGCTGAAGCTCCGCGACTTGCTGTTTATCGCAGCAATAAACAGATCTATGTTCAGGTTGTTGACGACCTGAAGGGCGTAACTCTTCTGTCTGCCAGTTCACGGGAAAAAGAGATTTCGGCACAGACAGGTATAAAAAAAACGGACCAGGCTAAACTTGTTGGAAAACTGCTCGCAACCAAATGTAAAGAGAAAGGTATCGAGAATGTTGTTTTCGACAGAAGCGGTTATAAATATCATGGCAGAGTAAAATCATTGGCTGATGCAGCACGCGAAGGCGGTTTAAAATTCTAATGAATTATGGGAAACGGAATAAGAAAAGTAAAAACCAGCGATCTGGAACTTAAGGACAGGCTTGTCAGCATTCAGAGAGTTACCAAGGTTACAAAAGGTGGACGTACATTCAGCTTTTCAGCCATCGTTGTGGTTGGCAATGAAGATGGAATAGTAGGCCATGGACTGGGTAAAGCCAGCGAAGTGACAACGGCTATATCAAAAGGCATTGAGGATGCTAAGAAAAACCTGATTAAGGTCCCTGTTATCAATGGTACTATACCTCATGAACAGGTAGCAAAATTCGGGGGTGCCAAAAGTATTCATCAAGCCTGCGGCCGATGGTACCGGTGTCAAAGCCGGGGGTGCTATGCGTGCTGTACTTGAGAGTGTGGGAGTGAAAAACGTGCTTGCCAAATCAAAGGGATCATCCAATCCTCACAACCTGGTAAAAGCAACTTTTGCAGCATTGCTTGAGATGAGGGATGCCTTCTCGGTTGCCGAGCACAGGGGTATCACAATGGATAAAGTATTTAATGGTTAGAAAAAGACATTAAAATGGCAAAGATTCGTATCACCCAGGTAAAAAGTAAAATCGGAAAACCGGAAAGACAGAAGAAAACCCTCGAGGCTCTCGGTATCCGTAAGTTAAACCATAGTGTTGAACATGAAGCAACACCACAGATATTGGGTATGGTGGGTAAGGTTAAACACCTGGTAAAAGTTGAAAATATTTGATGTATTAAACTTATTTATAATACAAAGTTATGGATTTGAGTAACTTAAAACCTGCTAAAGGATCAGTAAAAAAAGGTAAGCGAATAGGCCGTGGACAGGGTTCCGGTAAGGGAGGTACATCCACAAGAGGACACAAAGGCGCTAAATCCAGGTCAGGTTATAGTAAAAAGATTGGATTTGAAGGAGGTCAGATGCCTCTTCAGAGACGTGTTCCGAAATACGGTTTCAAAAATATTAACCGCAAGGAATATAAGGGTATTAACATAAGTACTCTACAACAACTTGCAGAAGAGAATAACCTTGAAAAAATCGATTTTGAGGTACTTTTTAATGCCGGGTTTGTCTCAAAAAATGCACTTGTAAAGATCCTTGGCAAAGGGACTCTTGAAAAAAAGCTGGAAGTTCATGCACATGCTTTCAGCAAATCTGCAATTGAGGCAATTGAAGCAAAAAAAGGAACCGCAGTAAAAATGTAATTTCATGAGACTGATTCAGACGCTAAAAAACATCTTTAAGATAGAAGACCTGAGAGCAAGGCTTATCTATACCTTTGGGGTTATTGTACTATACAGGCTGGGGAAATATGTTACGCTTCCGGGTATAGATCCTTCCCAACTGGCTGGACTTAAGAACCAGACATCATCGGGTATTATGGGTTTGCTTGATATGTTCTCCGGTGGTGCTTTTTCCCAGGCTTCAGTCTTTGCTCTCGGTATAATGCCATATATCTCTGCTTCCATCGTTGTTCAGCTTTTGGGTATAGTATTTCCCTATTTCCAGAAGCTGCAGAAAGAGGGTGAGAGCGGAAGACGTAAAATGAATCAGTACACACGGTATCTTACAGTCGCAATTCTAATTCTTCAGGCACCAACTTACCTATTGAACCTGCATGCCCAGCTGCCGGCTTCAGCGTTCATTATCACCGGTACCTTTTTTACGATGTCCTCAGTGATAATTCTGACAGCCGGTACCATGTTCGTAATGTGGCTGGGAGAAAAAATTACCGATAAGGGAATAGGGAACGGTATATCCCTTATAATTATGATTGGTATAGTCGCCAGATTGCCACAGAGTTTTATCTTTGAAGCAGGAACAAGGATGAACGGAGCAGGTGGCGCCATTGGTCTTATCGTCGAGATATTGTTCCTGTTTGTGGTTATACTCGGTACGATACTTCTGGTACAGGGCACAAGGCGTGTTCCCGTTCAATACGCGAGAAGGATCGTTGGAAACAAACAATATGGAGGAGTACGCCAGTACATTCCGCTTAAGGTTAATGCAGCGGGTGTTATGCCGATAATATTTGCTCAGGCTATTATGATGCTGCCGATAATAATTGCCGGTTATTCAAGTTCAGGATCGGGTTTTGTTATTGCCTTCTCCAATATGTATGGCTTCTGGTATAACCTGGTCACCGCCTTCCTTATCATTATCTTTACATACTTCTATACAGCCATTACCATTAATCCCGTACAGATGGCTGAGGATATGAAGAAGAATGGTGGTTTCATACCGGGAATTAAACCGGGAAGGAAAACTGTTGAATTTCTTGACACGGTAATGTCGAGGATCACATTACCGGGTTCTGTATTTCTTGCTATTGTGGCTATTCTACCGTCACTGGCGGTAAAAGCTTCTGTAACACCACAATTTGCCCAGTTTTACGGGGGTACTTCACTTCTGATTCTTGTGGGAGTTATCCTTGATACACTACAGCAAATTGAGAGTCACTTGCTTATGCGACACTATGATGGTTTGATGAAATCCGGCCGTATTAAAGGCAGGGTGGGTTCAGCCTCATCAATATAAAATTGAATAACGTTCTTTGATGTTGAATTTAAAAACTGATGAAGATATTGGGTTGTTAAGAGAAAGCAATTTACTGGTGTCGCGAACACTTGCAGAGCTTGCTTCACTCATAAAACCCGGGATAAGTACTCTTGATCTCGACAGAATAGCAGAGGAGTACATCCGTGACAACGGAGCTATCCCGGCGTTCAAGGGATATGGAGGGTTTCCCAACGCACTCTGTACATCTGTTAATGACGAAGTTGTTCACGGCATACCTTCTGATTACATCCTGAAGGAGGGAGATATTATCTCTGTTGATTGTGGTGTAATCCTTAACGGTTGGTATGGCGACAGCGCATATACCTTTCCTGTGGGTGAAATAAGCGAGGAGTTGCAAAGACTACTCGATTACACCAGGGCGTCACTCGAGGAAGGGGTAAAGGAGGCTATTGCAGGTAACAGAATTGGCGATATCTCCCATGCAGTACAAACAAAGGCAGAAAGCGGAGGTTACTCTGTGGTAAGGGAACTGGTCGGTCATGGTATCGGCCGCAAATTACATGAACAACCTGAAGTTGCCAACTGGGGAAAACAGGGAACCGGACCGAAAATGGATAAGGGACTCGTGATATGTATTGAACCTATGATTAATGCAGGGAAGAAAGAGACGGTACAGATGAGGGACGGTTGGACAATTAAGACAGCTGACGGCAATCCATCAGCACATTTCGAATATGCAGTGGCTGTTGATAATGGTAAGGCTGATGTATTAACAACTTATGAATTCATAGAAAAGGTTTTAAATAAAATATAATTGTATGTCTAAACAATCATCTATTGAGCAGGATGGTACCATCATCGAAGCCCTGTCAAACGCAATGTTCAGGGTGGAACTCGAAAACGGGCATGTAATTACCGCTCACATTTCGGGTAAGATGAGGATGCATTATATAAAGATATTACCCGGAGACAAGGTAAAGGTTGAAATGTCACCATATGACTTGACTAAAGGAAGGATAACATTCAGGTATAAATAAGAAATATTTGATATAATGAAAGTAAGAGCATCTGTAAAAAAGCGCAGTTCTGACTGTAAGATAGTCAGGAGAAAGGGCCGCATTTATGTTATTAATAAGAAAAATCCCAAGTTCAAACAGAGGCAGGGATAATTTTAACTAATTTTGCAACTCATTTAAGAAAAATTTATATGGCACGTATTGTTGGTGTAGATTTACCAAGGAATAAAAGAGGCGAGATAGGCCTGACTTACATTTACGGAGTAGGCAAGAGTACTGCTCAGAAGGTACTTGATGAAGCCGGGGTTGACAGGAATGTTAAGGTTCAGGAGTGGACTGATGATCAGATCAATACTATCCGCCGGGTATTGAATGATAACTATAAGCTGGAAGGAGAACTTCGATCTGAAACACAGATGAACATTAAAAGGCTTATGGATATCGGATGCTATCGTGGTGTACGCCACAGAATTGGTCTGCCTGTAAGGGGACAGAGCACCAAGAATAACGCCAGGACCCGTAAGGGAAGAAAGAAAACCGTTGCTAACAAGAAAAAAGCTACTAAATAAATAGACTATGGCAAAGAAGACTGGAGCATTAAAGAAGAGGGTCGTTAAGGTGGAACCTTCAGGCCAGGCACATGTTCATTCATCCTTTAATAATATTATTATTACACTGACCAACAATTCAGGCCAGGTAATTTCATGGGCATCTGCAGGGAAAATGGGATTCAGGGGTTCTAAGAAAGAACACTCCCTATGCAGCTCAGATGGCATCAGAGGAATGTGGTAAAGTTGCCTATGATCTCGGACTGAGAAAGGTAAAGGTATTTGTTAAGGGTCCTGGCTCAGGACGTGAATCAGCAATCAGATCGATAAGTAATATTGGAATCGAAGTTACAGAGATCGTTGATGTGACACCTATGCCACATAACGGTTGCCGAGCTCCCGGCAGGAGAAGAGTATAATAAGATATTGAATTGATTATTTGTAAGTTATAAATTAATAACACGATGGCAAGATATATTGGCCCAAAATCAAGAATCGCAAGAAAATTTGGTGAACCCATTTTCGGACCCGACAAGCACCTGGAAAGGAAAAATTTCCCTCCCGGGCAGCATGGTATGAACAAGAAGAGAAAAAAGACCTCTGAATATGGTGTTCAGCTTAAAGAAAAACAGAAAGCTAAATATACATACGGTATGCTGGAGCGTCAGTTCCGCAACACTTTTGAAAAAGCATCAAGAAGTAAAGGGGTAACCGGTGAAGTTCTTCTACAGCTCCTCGAATCACGGCTCGATAATGTGGTGTTTCGCCTTGGAGTAGCCCCCACAAGAGCAGGGGCACGTCAGCTGGTTTCTCACCGGCATATTACTGTTAACGGACATGTTGTTAATATCCCGTCATATCAGCTTAAACCCGGCGATATTATTGGTGTTCGTGAAAAATCAAAATCCTTAGAGACAATTGTCGACTCACTCACAACAAGAAAATATTCTAAGCTTTCTTGGCTTGAATGGGATGATGCTCAGATGGCAGGTAAATTTATGAACGTGCCTGAACGTGTTGATATTCCAGAGAATATCCAGGAACAACTGATAGTTGAATTATATTCCAAGTAATAATAATATTAAGATAAATTCTATGGCCATTTTATCATTCCAGAAGCCTGATAAAGTAATAATGCTGGAAGCGGATGACAATCACGGAAAATTTGAATTCCGTCCGCTTGAACCTGGCTATGGTATTACTGTCGGCAATGCATTGAGAAGAATACTTCTCTCTTCGCTAGAGGGTTTTGCCATTACAACGGTCAAGATTGAAGGCATTGACCATGAGTTCTCTACAATTACAGGTGTTATGGAGGACGTAACTGAGATTATCCTTAACCTTAAACAGGTAAGGTTTAAAAGAATTGTCGATGATGTCGATCATGAAAAAGTCATCATCAAACTCAGTGGTCAGGATGTATTTAAAGCCGGTAACCTGAATGCTTCTCTTAGCAGTTTCGAAGTATTAAATCCCGATCTGGTTATCTTCAGGATGGAACCTGATGTTAAGATACAGATTGAATTTACTATAAATAAGGGAAGAGGTTATGTACCCGCAGAAGAGAATGAGCCGGTTGAAAGTGAGTTCGGACTTATTGCCATTGACGCCATATTTACGCCTATTCGTAATGTGAAATATTCGGTCGATAATTACCGTGTTGAACAGAAAACTGACTATGAGAAACTTCTTTTCGAGATAGAAACTGACGGATCAATTCATCCGAAAGATGCTCTTAAGGAAGCTGCAAAAATACTTATTTATCATTTTATGCTCTTCTCTGATGAGAAGATCACTCTCGATTCGGATGATAAGCTGGCAAATGAGGAGTTTGACGAGGAAGTACTCCATATGAGACAGCTGCTTAAGACAAAACTTGTTGATCTTGACCTTTCAGTAAGGGCTCTTAACTGTCTGAAGGCAGCAGAGGTTGATACACTCGGCGACCTTGTAAGATTTAATAAAAACGACCTTCTGAAATTCAGGAACTTTGGGAAGAAATCTCTGACTGAGCTTGATGAACTGCTTGAGAACATGAGCCTTTCCTTTGGAATGGATGTAGGTAAATATAAGTTAGAGAAAGATTAATTTGAAAACTGGTTAAGGAAATAGAGAGATGCGACATTCAAAAGTTATTAACCATTTAGGAAGAACAAGGTCACACAGGAAGGCGATGCTTGCAAATATGGCTACATCACTTATCCTCCATAAAAGGATAGCTACAACTACTGCTAAAGCGAAAGCACTGCGTACCTATGTTGAACCACTTAATCACTAAATCGAAGGAAGATTCAACCCACTCGAGGAGAGTGGTATTCAGTTACCTGAAAGATAAGGCGGCTGTTGCCGAACTTTTCAGAGAGGTATCCCCAAAAATAGCCGAACGTCCGGGTGGATATACACGAATACTGAAGACAGGGAATAGAATTGGAGATAATGCCGATATGTGTATTCTCGAACTTGTTGACTATAATGAAGCTATGCTCGGGGGAGAGGCTACAAAAACAAAATCAGCCAGGAGAAGAAGATCATCCAAGAAGAAAGATGAGACTGGCTGATAAGGTAAAAGCACCAAAGGCTGCAAAGGGAAAAAGCAATTAAGCCGGAAGTAGCGGAAAGAAGGAGACAGTGCCAAAGCTGAAGTAACAGCCGAAGGAGAAATAGCAGTAACAGGTGATACAGATGTTAAGGAGGAAGCAACAGCACATCGAGACTGAAGAAAAAGCTGAGACAGAACTGGATAGTGAAGATAAAAATGCAGATGTAACTCCTGAAGGATAATAAAATGTTGGAAAATATTTTAAAGGAAAGGGATTAGTCATAATGACTATATCCCTTTTTCTGTATATTGCCTTATTGTTTAATATTTAAATAAATTATTATGGGTCAGATAGTTAGTGTGCATGCACGTGAAATTCTTGATTCACGTGGTAATCCGACAATTGAAGTAGATGTTGCAACAGCAAGTGGTTATTTCGGCAGGGCTGCTGTGCCTTCAGGTGCATCCACAGGTGAGAATGAGGCGCTTGAGCTACGGGATGGTGATAAAACCAGGTATCTTGGAAAAGGTGTCCTCAAAGCAGTTCATAATGTCAATAATGTCATCGCTGAAGAGATAATCGGGATGGATGTTACCGATCAGGCAGGTATAGACAAAAAGATGATTGATCTGGATGGGACAAAAACAAAGAGCAATCTCGGTGCAAATGCAATATTAGGTGTATCACTTGCAGTAGCCAAAGCCGCTGCCTCTTACCACGGATTGCCGCTGTTTCGATATATTGGCGGTTCCAACGCTGTCACAATACCTGTTCCCATGATGAATATTATAAATGGCGGATCTCACTCCGATGCACCTATAGCTTTTCAGGAGTTTATGATCAGACCTGTCGGTGCACCCAATTTTAGTGAAGGGCTGCGTATGGGAGCCGAGGTTTTTCATACACTCAAAAAAGTGTTAAGGAACGCGGATTAAGCACTGCAGTTGGTGATGAGGGTGGTTTTGCTCCTTCACTTGAGGGTACTGAAGATGCTCTTGAAACAATACTAAAGGCCATTGATAAAGCCGGGTATAAAGCAGGTACTGATGTTACTATAGCACTCGATTGTGCTGCTTCCGAGTTTTATTCCAACGGAGTATATGATTATTCCAAGTTCGAAGGACCCAAAGGAGCAAAAAGAACTTCCAGGGAACAGGTCGATTATATTGAACAACTGATCAAGAAATACCCGATAGATTCTGTTGAAGATGGAATGGCTGAAGGTGACTGGGACGGATGGAAATTGCTTACTGACAGGATAGGGAAAAGCTGCCAGGTGGTAGGTGATGATGTATTTGTTACCAATGTTGATTATCTGAAAAAAGGTATTGAGCTCGGTTGTGCAAATTCTATCCTTATCAAGGTAAACCAGATAGGAAGTCTTACAGAAACTCTGAATGCCATCGAGATGGCTCACCGGGCAGGCTATACTACGGTTACTTCTCATCGTTCCGGCGAAACGGAAGACTCCACTATTGCCGACATCGCTGTAGCTACCAATTCGGGCCAGATCAAAACGGGATCTGCAAGCAGGACTGACAGGATGGCCAAGTATAATCAGCTTCTGAGAATAGAGGAAGAGCTGGGTATGCTTGCTGTTTATGGATATAAGAAATAACTCCCCTAAAGATCATTTCTTACAGAGATATAAGCCCTTTTTCTCCCCCCTTGGGGGAGATGTCAGCATAGCTGACAGAGGAGCTTTGAATTTGGAATAAATATTTCTTAAGTAGATGCCGCAAAACGGCCAGAGGAGTGGATTTCCGACGTTATTAACAATTGTTAATAACTGTTGTTTATACTGGGTGAATAATAACAACCTTTATTTCATTGTTATTTAATTTCCCTGATGTAAATTTGATTTTATCAGGTGAGCGATAAAAGACTGCTTGAAAGATGTGGAGAAGGAAAAGGTTCCTTAATTGAAACCCGATCCGGATCAGTCAGACCTTCGGGCCTGCGCATCAGGAAAGCCGAAGCCTGGACAAGTGGACCTTGTGTTCACGATGTTCAGAAAGTCAAAAGAGACCAGAAATGTTCTTTCAAAGATTGAGTCACAGGGCTTCAGAAAATGAAGGGTTTCGGCCCGGAATGATTTGAAACTGAAACCTTTCCCTTCGGGGAATGAGTAACAGTGTCTGAATGACGCTTCGTCCCGGAAGTCCGCCTCAAAACGGATAAAAGGACAGCTGGAAGGCTATATTGTAACAGGTAAAGCCGGAAAGCCATGGGTTGGTGGAACGGATCTAGTATCCGGGAAAGCAGCCGGTCAGAATAACAGTAATCTGACTTCGTAAACAACCTCGGTTGTATACGATGGATGGGAACTATTCCTTGCGAGTGGTTCCCATCATTGTTTTTATACCTTCTATTAATTCCCATTTTTTAGTATTTCTGTATTTTTTTTTCGCTTATTGAATATCTTTGCCAATCTATTATTATGTGAAATGCCATATTCAGGATTAAATAATTTTGTTAATGACCTGGAGAGGAACGATGAGCTTCACAGAGTGAAAGCATTTGTTGATCCTGTACTGGAAATAACCGAGGTAACTAGCAGGGTTACCCGGAACAAAGGCAAAGCCCTTCTCTTTGAGAATACCGGGACAATCTTTCCGGTACTGATCAATGCATATGGTTCGGACAGGAGAATGGCAATGGCTATAAGCCATAAGAACCTCGGGATGGCAGGAGATGAACTTGGGAAAATACTTGACAGGATGCCTTCTGGTGAGAGTTCTGTTTTGAAAAAAATGGCTGCTCTGCCCTCTTTGTTAAGACTGGCTGGATACCTTCCTTCACACAGGAGGCGAAAAGGACGCTCTCAACAGGTGATATACATGGATCCGGATATTGACATACTGCCGATACTAAAATGCTGGCCACATGATGGTGGCCGTTTTATCACACTCCCCATGGTGCACACAGTTCATCCGCTGACAGGCAAGACAAATGTCGGAATGTACAGGATGCAGGTTCTGGATAAGAAAACTACCGCCATGCACTGGCAAAGGCATAAAACAGGGGCTAATCATTTTGAAGCATGGAAAGAACTGGGAAAACATATGCCTGTGACAGTTGCACTGGGCGGAGACCCTGTTTATGCCTACGCAGCTACGGCACCTTTGCCTGAAAATGTCAATGAGTACATCCTGGCCGGTTTCCTCCGTAAGAAAAAGGTAAAACTGGTAAAATGTATTACAAACGATCTCTATGTTCCCTACGACGCTGATATCATTATTGAAGGTTATGTTGATACAACTGAAGAGCTTGTCTGGGAGGGACCATTTGGGGACCATACCGGATTCTATTCACTGGCGGATTGGTATCCAAAATTTCACATAACCTGTATAACCCATAAACGTGATGCTGTCTATCCGGCTACTATTGTTGGTATTCCACCGCAGGAAGATGCATGGATCGCCAAAGCCACAGAGAGGCTGTTCCTTTCCCCGGTCAGGATGACACTGCAGCCTGAAATAGAGGACTTTCATATGCCTGATGCCGGTGTTGCACACAACCTTCTTATTGTTAAAATCAGAAAAACTTATCCCGGGCAGGGAATGAAGGTGATCCACTCCCTTTTAGGGGCTGGACAGATGATGTTTACCAAGTACATAGTTGTGGTGAGTGGTGATATTAATATAAGGGAATATAAGGAGCTCCTGGTACACATATTCTCGAATATTGATCCTGGAAAGGATATTATCTTCAGTAAAGGCCCACTTGATGTTCTTGATCATTCTTCCGATAATTTTTCGTTTGGAGGGAAGGCAGGCATCGATGCCACTATTAAACATAAAGAAGAATTTACAGGAAGAACGGTTGGGGAAGTTGATAAAACCACTGTCCTTAAGATCAAGAACAACTTCTTTAACAGAAATATTATAAAGAAATTTGACTTGCTCCTGTTTGAAGAGGATATACCTGTTATTATAATATCTGTTGACCGGGTTAAGGATCCTGATGTTATTGACAAGATAAAGGAATTTTTCAGGGAGAATGATCCTGTCGGTTTGTTCAGGCTCATACTTGCAGTAGATGATACTGTTGATCCGGGTGATTATTTTATGGTGGCCTGGCAGATCCTTGGTAACACGGATCCCCTGCGTGATCATGAGTATATTAATCACTCTTCTTTATTTATTGACGGGACAATTAAAAAATACAGGAAAGAAGGTTTTCCGCGAAAGTGGCCCAATGTTGTCTGTTCAGATACCAGTACAATAGAAGCAATTGATACAAAATGGGACTCACTCGGGCTGGGCGATTTTATCAAATCCCCATCGAAGAAATATATCGAAATTATCTCGCGAAGGTACCGACGAGATAATTGTACCCGGGGAATGATCATTTTTACTTCGTTACAGATAACAGGTACCAATAATTACTATATTTTTGTAATGTCGAATGTTATGCTTTCAATTAATATATAACTCTTTTATTCCCTTTGTTCAACTTACAGGTTTCCATAATATTGTTATTGATGGTATTTTTGGACTGACCTATTCACCAATGTTATCTACCACAACCGGAATACTCATTGTTGCAGCGGTACTGTGGCTGATCTTGCTTCAATCCAGGATACTCATCAGAACGAAAAAACTCCTGAAAGAAAAGGATCAGGCTCTTTATCTGATAGCAAACCAGAAATATGCCCTGGAGCAGAAGGATAGAGATATGACAGACAGCCTCATCTATGCCCATAGAATACAGGAAGCTCTTTTACCTTCAGAGGTCTATTTCAGAAAACAATTCAGGGATTCCTTTATCCTTTTTAAACCAAAAGATATTGTAAGTGGTGATTTCTACTGGATGGGAGAAATAGGTGACAGGGTATTTGTTGTGGTGGCCGATTGTACTGGGCATGGTGTGCCGGGCGCACTGATGTCGATGATCGGACTTAAGATTATTGAAAAAACAATAATTGAGGAACATATTGAGGAACCATCAGAAATACTCGGTGTATTGAATAAGAGCCTGGAAAAGACCTTCAGCAGGGAAAAAAACATTGGAACCATAATACATGACGGTATGGATGTCGGAATTTGTGTAATCAACAAGACAGCCATGAAGCTTGAATATGCCGGTGCTTTCATGACCCTGTACCTTATCCGTGACAATCGTCTTACTGAGATTAAGCCTGATAAACACATTATTGGGATGAACCCTGAAGGCAACAAGTATGAAACCCATATGATAGACATTCTTCCCTCTGACATATTTTATCTCTTCTCTGATGGTTATGCAGATCAGTTCGGAGGCTCTGAAAATAAGAAGTTTATGTACAGGCGTTTCAGATATCTTTTACTAACAATACATAATTTTCCTGTTGAGGACCAAAAGGCAATCCTTGACGAGAATATCCGAACATGGATTGGCAGTAATGAACAGGTTGATGATATATTGGTTATGGGATTCAGGCCTCTTAAGTAAGGACCTTATATTGTCTTTTTGATCTTGTCAATGAGGGCCGCAGGCTGAAAAGGTTTACTTATATAATCATCTATACCAGCCGAGAGACATTTTTCCTTATCCCCGATCATGGCATTGGCCGTTATTGCTATTATTGGAACATGAGATTTTGTTGTTAATTCAAGTGCCCTTATCTTTTCAGCAGCAACCAGTCCGCTCATTACAGGCATCTGAATATCCATAAGAATAAGATCATAGTTTGTTGTACCAAATTTGTCAAGCGCCTCCTTCCCATTACACGCAGTATCAATACTGCTTACCAGCGGACTAAGGGTTAACAGGGTTATTTTTTGGTTTATAAGATTATCTTCAACAAGTAGTATCTTTATGTCTTTAAGGTCCTTATGCTGTTTTACTTTCCTTGCAAGTTCCTCAATTTTTGAAGATGAAGTACTCTGCCTTGGAGTGCTCACAAGGTTTATGAAAGTCAGCCAGATACTCAGAACTGTATAGTTATTGCCGATCTCCTGCTTGTAGGATCCTTTTCTGAGTGCTATCAGGCTGGCAGCCAGGCTCTTTCCATCATTATTTTCTTCTATTAGGACAATATTCTTATCTGTCTGTATTCGGAAAGCCACAACACTTTCATTCCTTGATTCTTTTTCCACTTTAAGACTGATATTGACCATTATTGCTTTTTCAGAGGCATTATTCTCAATAATGGTAAAGAGATCAAGGAAGATCTGTTTAAGTGTTATCGGATCCCCCAAATATTCACGATCACGGAATTCCTTTATATTAAGAACAAAATCTATGTTGGCATGATCCTTAAGCATAAAAAGATCTACAGTGTTCTGCAGGGTTGATACCAGGTTAAACCTGATTGGTTTCCTGGGTTCATAACTGAGATTCCCTGCCGATTGCATCGATAATTCATTAACCGTTGTAACCATATTATTCGTCGATGCAATGAAAGTCTCTAGCAGTTCCTTCTGTTTCTTCTGCAGGCCTGACTCCATCAGCATATCAGTAATAACCACAATATTATTAAGGGGTTCTCTTATCTTATGGGAAAAATCATTGATTACAACGTCCTTCTTTTCATTCAAAGATGAAAAATCTGAAAGGGATTTAATGGTCCTGTTATTAAGATCAGATTGTTTTTTCGTGACAATCAGCCCCATGCTGGCACCTGCAATGACAAGAATTCCACTGATCAGCTTCAGGTCGAGTGTGAGAAGTATTACTGCTGCTATCAGACAGAAGAGTGCAATAATCGAATAGGTTTCAATATTCCTCCTGCTTTTTTCTAATGACTCCTCAGAGGATGCCTTTGAACCATACTTGTTATTACTGCTACCGGTTTCCACAAGCATACGTAGTTTTAAGAGGTTTCGTAAAAATAATCAAAATATATCATAAATATACATTAACTGAAATTATCAACCTTTAAAGGAAAAGGTTAAATTTGTCAATATGCTAGAACAGTTACCCCGGGTTAGTATAAATTTGATTTTATGATTCGACTCAGACAAATACTTGTTGTGCTTATTACTTTCATCTCAATCTTCTTTTTCAGTCCTGTATGGCCAGGAAAAGGGTGGTATGGTTAAGTACACTCCGGATTTCAGGTTCGAAGATGGGATATATCTTAATTTCGAACAGGTAAAACATGAACAGACCAATTTCCAAGGCCAAGATACTAACATCCATTGATTTTAATGACAGGGAGTTCTTCAAGAAGGTACTTGAACCAGGCAAGATCTACTTTTATGATAATATGGGGATAAGGCAGGAGGTAGATAACAATAAGATCTGGGGCTATGCGAGAAATGGCGTTTTGTATGTCCAGATACAAGGCAACTTCAACAGGATAACCTTTGTGGGAAGTATATGTCATTTTGTGGCAGACATAACCACATATGATTCAAGATATTATAATTCACCATATGGATACTATGACCCCTATTACTACCCTTATGGCTATAGTAATTATTACAATCCATACAATCCTTATTATTATCCATACGGGGGGCGGTCCGATATGTCACGAACAGAACTCAAGCAGTATATTATTGACTTTGAGAGTGGTAAGATATTGGAGTTTACCATTGAGAATACTGAATTGCTCTTGATGAAAGATAGTGCATTGTACGACGAATATGTTCAGACTTTCAAGAAGAAAGAAGAAAGAGTTGATGTTTGTCTATATCCGTAAATTTGATGAAAAAAATCCTTTGTATATACCAGTCCAATAATTGTCCAATTATGAAGAGTTCCCTACTGATTATAGGACTTCTGTTATCGATAATCCGTATAAGCGGACAGGTGGCGCCATTCCCCGATAAGGAAGAGATCAGGCAATTTACAGAATCCAAAACATGTGTAGTACTTGAGGAAGATCAGTTCTCCACTTATAACGTTTATATCAAAAAAGCGGTCGAGGCATTCTGGAAAATAACACCTTATGAATTTATTGAAGTGGATGAGTTTAATGTCAGAAGACTTGACCCGCAGTATTCATTCATAGTTCTCACCCAGACCAATTTTGAAAAGGACAAATCCGATGGTCTTTTTAATTTTATCAATCTTCTCCAGGGGAAGAATGTAAAAAAACTGGGTGAGATGCCGGAAATCTGCGCAATACCGCTTTCCTTCGCCGGCGAAGATGATTTTGATTACAGCTACAAGCTGGGTGCTGTTTTGATGTTTATACAGAAACATGCCCGGATGATTTCTGAAGACCCTTCTCTTACCGGAAGGAAATACCTGAAATACTATAACAAATTCACTCCGGAAGTGCACGAAAAGACAATTCTGGTTAAGAAGGAAGATCTCTCGCCGGAGATCTCAACTATAGATGAAATCAAGGCTATTTACACTTATAAGATTGAAATCGTATCCGAAGAAGATATTGCAAAAGCAATAGAAAATAAGACACCTAATACAGTAATCCTCCATATGGTTGGTCCGATCGGTAAAAGATCTTCGGGTCTATGTTTCAAGATGCTTATTGGTACGGATGATTCAAATATGTACTATTATAACCAACACACTATAAGCAAAAGTAATCCGAATGGTTTATTGCCTGCTGATCTTAAACGTCTGGAAAAATAAAATTTATGCAGCAATAAATATTCAGCCCCGTCTTTTAATAAATTCTTAAGTCATGGAAGATTACGGAGTATTATCAGAAAAAGAAAGAAACTGGTCAATGTTATGCCATCTTTCCGGGTTTGCCAGCTTCTTTTTCCCATTTGGTGGAGTTATTGGTCCCCTTGTTTGCTGGCTTTCCAAAAGAGATGAATCAGTCTGGCTAAACCTGAATGGAAGAAACTCACTCAATTTTCAGTTATCTGTGCTGTTATATACTGTACTGGCCATACCATTGTGTTTTATTATTATAGGAATACCAATTATTCTGGCTCTTGTGCTTCTCAAGGTTATCTGTATCATAATCGCAAGTGTAAAAGCCTCAAAAGGACAATTGTTCCGTTATCCTCTCTCAATACCTTTTATACAGTAAGACAAGCTTGTATTATAGCTGACCTGATAACTATTAACATTTTACTATGCCTTCTAAACCGTCGATACCTAAAGGAACCAGGGATTTTTCAACTCAAGTAATGCTAAGACGTGAATACATCTTCGATAGAATAAAGGAGGTATTCAGGCTTTATGGTTACCAGCCAATAGAAACCCCTTCAATGGAAAATCTCTCTACACTGCTTGGCAAGTATGGTGAAGAAGGGGACAAGCTTTTATTCAGAATACTTAATTCGGGTGATTATCTTTCTTCCGTAACAGAAGATGAACTCATGAACCGGGACTTGTCACGACTTTCTTCCAGATTATGCGAAAAAGGATTAAGATATGACCTCACAGTACCCTTCGCACGTTATGTTGTTCAGCATCGCGATGAAATAGTATTTCCATTCAGGCGATACCAGATACAGCCGGTATGGAGGGCTGACAGACCACAGAAGGGCAGGTATCGTGAGTTTTTTCAGTGTGATGTAGACGTTATTGGCAGTGACTCATTGCTTAATGAATATGAACTTATAAAGATTGTTGATGAGATTTTCATGAAGTTGAGGATCTCAACAATAATTAAAATAAATAACAGGAAGGTATTAGCAGGTATTGCAGACTATATTGGTGAACCAGGAAAGATTACCTGACATTACGATTGCAATTGATAAACTCGAAAAAATGGGATAGAGGCAGTCAATGATGAGCTGGCAGAAAAAGGGATATCACCCGGGGCAATATCAAAACTCCGTCCGGTTCTTGATCTCTCCGGTGATACCCGAACTAAACTTGATAAACTGACCCTGTTATTAAGCGATTCAGATATTGGGATGAAGGGCATCAATGAGCTTAAGACCCTATTTTCCTTTATAGATAACAAAATATTTAAGGCAGAAGTGGAACTTGACCTTACTCTGGCACGAGGGCTGGATTATTATACCGGGGCTATAATCGAGGTAAAGGCTAAAGATGTTGCCATTGGAAGTATATGTGGTGGAGGACGTTATGATAATCTTACAGGAGTATTTGGAATGGATGGGGTTTCCGGAGTAGGCATCTCCTTTGGAGCAGACAGGATATATGATGTGCTCAATCATTTGAACCTTTTTGATGAGATTAATATGTTGTCAACAGAGGTTCTTATCATCAATTTTGGAGAAGAAGAGGCGAAGTATGCTCTCAAATTATCGGATCAGTTACGAAGACTTAATGTGAGATCAGAGTTATATCCGGATGCTGTAAAACTCAAAAAACAATTTTCATATGCTGACTCAAAAGAGATACCTTACATTATCATTGCCGGAGATGATGAAATAAGAAACAACAGGATAACAATAAAAAATATGTCTTCAGGGAAACAAAAAGAGATTTCACCGGACGACCTCGAAAAATATGTTAAAAATGAGATAAAGGCTCAATAAATATAAAAGGCCACTTTTAATTTTGATCTTGTGGCTGGCTGATAATAAGTCCATTATAACACTGGCACTCAGAATTCCCTTTTCACAGTCCCCGACTTCTGTTGCTGATTACCCTGTAGTTGATTCAATAATACTATTTTGTATTGATTTTCTACCTGATAAAACATTATGACTTTTTCAGGTGTTAGTATTCCCTTTAGCTTTTTATGAAACTCAACTGCAAGAGTTGATTCTTCTGAGATCAAACCCATTAATTTATCACCCATTTCAGTGAGCTGTTTATTGTTAAGGTTTCCTTTATTCCTGCTGAAATCTCTTATAATTGTAACTTTTTCAAGTTGTATCTTATTCCTGCTATCCTGATATTCATTATAGACAGGCCAGAATTTCTCAGCCTCCGCAGAAGTGAGGTTAAGTCTCCTGGTGAAAAAACCTATTTTAAAGGCATTGAGTTTTTCAAGATTGCTTTCTTGTGCTGCCAGCCTGATTGTAGGGAATGTCAGTAATATCAGTAATACAATTACTATTCTTTTCATTACTCAAAACTTAAAGTTGATCATAAATATCACTAATTTCTATGTTATCAAGCAAAAGATAATCAATTATCTCCTTTTTACTCACATCGGGAACCTCAGAATAATTTTCCAAAGACGCAGCATTAATTTCAAGTGACTGAATATCAATGTCATCAAGGTATGACTCGGTATACACTGAATAAATGTTTTCCGAAAGCTGAGGAACTAGACTTCACCGGAGTTAACAATTTCAGAGTAACATAGCTGAGTAGTAGAAATCCTGCCACTGAAGCTGCAATAGCCACATATGGTCTCAGCCTGCGGTACAAACTTATCTTTTTTACCTCTTTATCATTACCGGCAGTAGCAGAAATAATTTTTCTGTTTACATCTTCAAAATAGTTTTCAGGTATTTTGAATGGATTCTTCCCTGCTATTTTATTCATATTTTTCATCATTAAGTTAGATGGTTTAGTATCAAAAAGGTTTAATTTTCTGCAAGCAATTTTTCAATTTTCTTTACTGCATGGTGATATGAAGCTTTAAGAGCGCCTTCGGAAGTATTGAGAACTCTGCTCATTTCTTGATAGGGCATTTCTTCAAAATATTTAAGATTAAAAACAACTCGTTGTTTATCAGGTAGTTTCAAAATGGCGTTTTGTAATTTTACTTGTGCTTCATCGCCATCAAACCAGGTACTTGCCTCATGTGAGCTGGCAAAATAGCCTTCAAGATCATCAAGAGAAACAGCTGAGTTTTTTTTTCTTTTATTAATCAGCCCAAGGGCTTCATTGGTAGCAATTGTATAGAGCCAGGTATATAATGAACTCTCATTCCTGAATTCACCTATTGATTTCCATGCATTTAAAAAAGTATTCTGAAGCGCGTCATCGGCATCCTCATGCAGTACAACTAACCGACGTATATGCCAGTACAACCGTGAACTGTATTTTTCAACTATAAGCCTGAATCCCTTATTTCTGTCAGACCTAAGTATTTCCGGTATATTATCATCAGGAGTAATACTTCTCAATTGCTTGTCAAATTTTCTTCTTAGATAGAAAATCAGATAAAAGGTTTAAAGATAATAACTTTAAAGTACTTAAAGTGAGCTAAAGTCTGGAATGCTTTAAAGTTGAAATAGAAATTAAGTCCAAGTGTCCAGGCACTCTGATCACTTTAAACTCAGTTCTTGAAATATCCCTGGAATTGTGATAAATTTACAGCCTTTAGCATTAATCAATTTATCTTATGGCTCTTCAATGTGGTATTATCGGATTAACAAACATAGGCAAGACAACTATTTTCAATTGTATTTCCAATACAAAAGGGGAGACCAATGCTTTTGCCTTCAGTGCCACTAAATCTAACATCGGAATTGTACAGGTACCTGATGCCCGGCTTTATGAACTTGAAAAACATCAGGTGACCGACAGGATTGTGCCTACCACGGTGGAGATAGTGGACATTCCGGGACTGGCAAAAGGATCGAATAAAGGCGAAGGTGTTGGCAACAAGTTTCTCGGGGACATAAGGAATACAGATGCATTGATTCATGTTCTGCGTTGTTTCGACAGTGATGCACTGCCTCATATTGATGGTTCGGTGGACCCGGTACGTGACCTTGAGACCATAGATCTCGAGCTGCAGGTTAAGGACCTTGAATCGGTGGAAAAGAAGATCGAAAGGCTTCAGAGAGCTGTAAGATCAGGGGACAAAGATGCCAGGAAGGGGATGGAGGTTTTAAATCACTACCGTGAGCATATAGAGAATTTCAACAATGCAAGGACACTTGACTTAAAGGAGGATGACCGGAAATGGGTAGACGATCTTTTCTTGCTCACAATGAAGCCTGTAATGTATGTCTGCAATGTAGATGAGAAGTCAGCCATTGAAGGTAATGGTTACGTTGACAATGTGAAGGGTTATCTTAAGGACCAGGATACAGAGATACTATTAATTGCAGGAGCTATTGAAGCCGAAATTGCTGAGCTTGAAAGCGGCGAGGACAGACTTGCTTTTCTGCAGGATGCAGGCCTGTCTGAACCGGGTGTTAATAAACTTGTGAGAGCCGCATATAAAATGCTCGACCTTCAGACTTTTTTTACTGTAGGACCTATGGAAATCAGAGCCTGGACTATCAGAACCGGGATGACAGCACCTAAAGCTGCCGGTGTAATCCATAGTGACCTCGAAAGGGGGTTTATAAGAGCGGAAGTAATGAAATATAACGATTTCATTTCACTGGGATCCGAACATGCATGTAAGGAAGCAGGGAAGTTTTATGTTGAGGGAAAGAATTATGTGGTTGAGGATGGAGACATTCTGCATATCAGGTTTAATGTTTAATACATAACTCGCATATGGGGAAATGGGTCTTGTCCATATTGTTTTTAATTTCTTCTTTTTCACCTGCTTGTTTTTCGCAGGACCATGACACAGATAAGAGATTAATTGATATTATAAGAAACAGGGGACAGGCTGAGGTTACCCTGCCCTATAACGGCAGCAATGATATGGATAATCTGACACGTCACGTGTCAGTGACCTCGGTTGATGCCGGATATATTCATGTGATTCTTTCTCCTCTGACGATCAACTGGTTTATTCTTCAAAAGTATACTTATCAAATAACAGAGAAGCCTGAGTTAAAGAGCCTTTCAACCGTTCCCCTGACCAATCTTCTTTCTGACTGGGACACTTACCCCACATATCCCCAGTACGACTCTATAATGCAGGACTTTGCATCTTCCTATCCCGGCATATGCCAGCTCGACACTATAGGTACCAGCATTAACGGTAAACTGATTCTCGTGTTAAGGATTTCAGGAAATGAAGGTAGTGACAGGGACAAACCAGAGGTATTCTACTCATCAACTATACATGGGGATGAAACTGGCGGATTCGTTCTAATGCTTCGTCTGGCAGATTATCTCCTGAGCAATTACAAGTTGGATGCCAGAGTAACCACACTTATGGATAATCTTCAGATATGGATCAATCCCCTTGCTAATCCCGATGGAACATATAATAATGGCGATGTAATAAGTAATCCCATACGGTTTAATGCAGATGGATATGATCTGAACCGCAATTTTCCAGATCCAATTACTCCCAACACAATAAAACAAAAGGAAACCATTGAGATGGTCAAATTTATGCGTGAACATAAATTTGTCCTCTCTGCCAACTTTCATTCTGGTGTAGAGGTTGTCAATTATCCATGGGACAGATGGTTGACGAAGTTGCATGCTGATGACACCTGGTTTTACGATATCAGCAGGGCCTATGCAGATACAGTACATAATTATGCTGGTCCGGTATATATGAGTTTTCTTGATAACGGGGTAACCCGTGGAGCTGTATGGTATATTGTTTATGGAGGCCGACAGGATTTTGTCACGAGTGAACTACAAGGTCGTGAGGTCACTATTGAACTTGACAACCAGCATGTAACACCTGGTCCCCAGTTACAATTATTATGGCATAACAACTGGCATTCTCTGCTGGGATACCTCGAAAATGCCATGTTCGGTATTCATGGCAGGGTAACCAGTTCAGAAACATCGCTCCCCGTTCCTGCCAGGATTTTTATATCAGGACATGACAGGGACAGTTCACAGGTATACTCAGACACTCTGACTGGTCAGTTTGTAAGGTTTCTTGCCCCAGGCTCGTGGGATATAACATTCTCGGCTTATGGTTTCAGGGATACTACGGTAACCAACATCTTTGTCAATAAAGGTCAAAGATATGTTCTCGATGTGGAGATGACTCCATTATCTGAAGGTATTGATACTGTGAACCAGCTCGAAGCCAGGATATACCCGAACCCGGCCACTGCAAAGATCAATGTCCTGTTGCCTGATTTTATGGCAGGCAATGTCAAGTTGAGAATTTTTGACCAGATGGGCCGGCTGGTCACCGATTATAATACCGGGTATTCCAATGGAATACCCCTGATCATCGATACAAGAAATCTTTCAGGTGGAACCTATTCAATAGTTTTAGTAAGCATAGACTCACATTTTATGGTAAGGGGACGTTTTGTAATTGTTAAATAAGGGTCAGCATTTGGTTCTGTTATTAAAACACCTATTTTTGCACCTTACTTCGTTTATCGGGAAGCACTTTTATATTCTTAAGTGAAACTGCACATAAAGAAATGATTAATATCAACTTGTTTTTTAAGAAATATATATCAGCCATGTTGCTGATATCGCTTTTTATAAAATTATCAGGACAGGGAGCATATCTGCCTCCCGACAGACCACGACTGATAATAGGTATTGTTGTGGAGCAACTTAAATATGATCAGCTCGAAAAGTTCCGGGACAGGTTTGGAGAGGATGGAATAAAAAAGCTGATCAATGAGGGGACCTATTTTAAGAATTCCTCATTTCAGTATATGCTTACCCAGTCAGCTCCCGGACACGCCACCATATCTACAGGGACTGAACCGTCATATCACGGGATAACTTCTGATAACTGGTACGTACCGCTCAGGAATGAACTCATTTACTGTACAAAGGACCTTACCGTCAATCCTGTGGGTGGAAGTTTTGAGTCTGGCTTACATTCCCCGGTGAATCTGCAGGCTTCGACTTTTTCCGATGAACTTAAGATGTCAACCAATGGCAAGGCAAAAGTCTTTGCGGTTGGTCTGAAGGAGAGCTCAGCTATTTTCTCAGCGGGTCATGCAGCTGATGCTGCATACTGGTTCGATAATACAACAGGAACATGGATGTCGAGTACATATTATCTTAAGGAATTACCTGGCTGGGTAGCTGATTTTAATGCAATGAAGTATGCTGATACATACCTGGATGGAACCTGGAGTCTCCTTCGTTCATTGTCAGCATATGAAGACTGTTTACCTGATTCAAATAAGTTCGAATCGGGATTCAATGGCAGAAACTACTTCCCGTATGATCTTAAGAAGATAAGAGCGAAAAGTACAGGTAGCGCCAAAAATGATTATTCATTGTTACGGGAGACTCCATTTGGGAATTCCATAACAACTAATTTTGCCAAAAAGCTTATCGAACACGAGCAGTTAGGTAAGGATAATGTTACTGACTTTATATCGGTCTGTTATTCTGCTACTGACAATATAGGTCACAGGTTCGGTCCCTCTTCAGTGGAAATGGGGGACGCTATCCTGCGTCTTGATGATGAGATCTCAAGTCTTCTTAAATATGTTAATGACAGTATTGGGAAAAAGAACGTCCTTGTCTATTTCACCTCGGCGCATGGTATATCAGAAATCCCGACTGTGCTTGAGAAAAGCAGGATACCTGCAGGATATTTCAAACAATATCAGGCACTTCAGTTGTTAAGGACTTATCTTAATGCTGTGTATGGTGAAGGTAATTGGGTGAAAGGATATTCTGAGAGACAGGTATTTCTGAACAGGACCCTCATTGAGGATGCAAGATTATCACTTGATGAAGTTCAGAAAAAAGTTGCCCGTTTCCTGGTGCAGTTCACGGGTGTGGCAGCTGCTTATCCCTACTCGGCTTTTGAGGCAAATGATTTCGGCAATGGCAACCTGAAGCGTATCATTAACAATTTCAGTCCCCAGCGATCGGGTGATGTCATTATCACTTTAAATCCTGGTTGGGTTGAGATAGAAGGAGACTATATTACAAATTATAATTCTCCATATGAATATGATTCCCATGTGCCACTGATCTGGTATGGGTGGACTGTTAACAGGGCTGTCGTAACGCGTGAGGTTAACATGACGGATATTGCTGCCACGTTATCCTCACTGTGTAAGATTCCTTATCCGAATGCCTGTACAGGTAATCCTTTGTTTGAGTTATCAAGGTAAGTTATTCCGGGATTTTTATCTGGCTTAAAACCATAAGTTGACCTCACCATTTCCAATGGTCGTTTTAATTGCGATTGTAAATCTGAAATCACCGGAAAGAATTCCTTATTTTACAGGCAGTTCTGAGCAATTCAGGTTTCTTTTCACAACTATTGCCAAGGATAATCATATCTGCCCCTTCCTTAAAGGCATCTGTTATTTCCTTTTCACTTTTTAATCCACCACCAACTGCAAGAGGGATTGAAATATTTTCTTTGACTGCCCTGATGACTTTTGCCGGTACAGGCTCCGAGGCACCACTGCCTGCCTCAAGGTATATCATTTTCATACCCAGCATCTCACCTGCGAGTGCCGTTGCAACAGCTATTTCAGGTTTATCACACGGGATGGCTTTTGTCTGGCTAATATATTCCACTGATGTTTTGCTGTCACAGTTTATTAAAATATAGCCAACAGAAACAAGTTTATCGATGGCGTCTTTAAGATAAGGAGCGGCTATAACATGGTTGCCAATCAGCAATTCAGGATTTCGTCCGGAAATGAGTGAAAGCAGGAATATATATATCAGCTTTATGTGTCAGTTGTAAAAGATTTCCCGGGAAAAGTACTACCGGGATGTTACAGAGCTTTTTTATTGAGTTAATCAGATTGTCAACGCTCCCTGATGTAAGGCTGCCACCTACAAGGATATAATCTGTACTGGTTTCGACAGCTATATTCAGTATTTTCTCAAGTGATCTGTCCCCGGTCTTATCAGGATCGAGCAACAGTGCAACACTCTTTTTATCAGGAAATCTGGTTGGTCCCATAGTTTTTCTTTGTCCACACTATTGCATAATTGTCATATTTGGAATAGAAAAGTTCAAACGACTCGTTTATTTTGTCTGTTTTGACCTGTCCGGTTATCTCTCCGGAATCCTGTACCTTGAACGGAGTAATTGTTATATTTCGCTTGAAATTGATACCTTCCTTATCGCATATTTTGTACAGAGCTTCTTTGGCACACCAGTGAATATACAGATGATACCTTCTATTCTCTTTTTCTCTGGTAATCTTTTCTTTCCTGTTAATAAATTTGAATGCTATAGAGGCTATATTACTGCTCATATATTCAAGGTCGATCCCAACTCTTTCGTTTGTGCTGAGGAGAATAGCTGTTAGTTTATGTGAATGGGAGATACTAATAAATCTGGAACCGTTTTTAAGAAATGGTTTATTATTTTTATTGTATACTATTTTTGTCTCAATACCAATGAGTTCAGATAATAATGCTCTAACACTCAGGAATTCAAGTTTCCTGGATGTACTGCTGAACGTCCTGTACTTCTTTTTTTCATCATTATCGAGTTCGACAAGTTCTAAAAGTGCATTTATGTCTTCCTCTATTTTCCAGACACCCAGAATCGCGAACTCGTTTAAAAAATGTTTTGTAATACAAGCCATTTGTAAACAATAAGAGTTACTTGTTCCACTTCAGGGTCTCAATGATATGTATTATATCCTCCCTGAAGAAATTGATGACCGGGGCAAGGGAATCCGCATCGGGTTCTACTGAGAAATAGAGCGAACCTCTCAGGTAATGTTTGATGCTGTCAGTGGCATAGAACTGAACTGCAGTTGCTGTATTTCCCTTTAGATCGTATAGTACTCCGAATACCCTCTCTTTGCTGTTATTAAATTCCTTTTCATTTATTGCATCTGCTTTCTCTATATGGTTTTTAACATTCATTTTGTATGTTTGTTCCATAAGGCCTGCAAAATTGTTTTTTACATTTTTATATGTCAGATATATCTTGGCCCTGTACTTAGGGAATTCAATATTGAACCACCCTGGCTGGTTCCCTCTTTCCTGCTGGAAAGTAAGATGTCCGTAGGCAGGATATTCAAAAGAAAAAGGGAGACCATTTTTTTTTGCTATTTTTTCATTAAAAGGAATATATTTCCGTTCCGGCAGAGCTATCCTGAAATAACCTCTTGGCTTTGGAATATCGACCTCCCTGCAACCTGAGATAATTATCAGCAGGGCTGAAAATATCAGGAGATTAATCTTTCTTTGTTTCACTATCATCCTTCTTTATTTCAACACGTATCTCCTTTATCTTCCTTCTGTCAGCTGATACTATTCGAAAAACAAATTTTCCAAATTCAATTACCTGGTCTTTCTTTGGGATCTCTCCTGTCATTTCAAGGATGAGTCCGGCCAGAGTTTCTGCCTCACCTCTATCTTCCTCAAAGACATCTTCATCTATTTCAAGAATCTTACACAGGTCATTCAGCATTATCTTGCCCAGAAATATATATGTATTGTCATTCAGTTTGGTGAATAATTTCTGGATTTCATCACTCTCATCTGTTATCTCACCTACAATTTCTTCCAGGATATCCTCGAGAGTGATTATCCCTGATGTTCCTCCATATTCATCGATCACAACAGCCATATGAATCCTTTTTGTCTGAAATTCCTTAAGGAGGTCATTTATTTTTTTTGTTTCCGGTACAAAATATGGAGGACGGAGAAGAGCCTGCCACTTGAAGTTTGCGGGATTGTTAGTAAAGGGGAGAACATCTTTTGCATATAATATTCCTTTTACAGTATCGAACGAACCTGAGAATATGGGAATCCTTGAGAATCCTGAACCTATTATTACCGGAATTATTTTATCGAAGCCGGATTTTATATCAATAGCTGTTACATCGAGTCTGGGGCACATAATTGCACTCACGTTTATGTTCCCGAAATTGACAATGCCTTTAAGTATCTTTTCATCCTCATCGGAATTATCAGACGTTAGTTCGAGTGCGTCTGAAAGGTCATCCATGCTGATATTTGAATTGCCGGACATTGATCTTTTTTTTACAAATGATGAAGAAAGAATTAGCAATGAGGTCACAGGCTTTAAAATCCTTTCAAGTACAGTAAGAGGATAAGCCATAAACAGTGCCATGGCTATATGGTTTCTTGATGCATATACTTTTGGCATTATCTCACCGAAGAAAAGAAGCAAAAAAGTGATTAGAATGGCGTTTATTATGAATCCGAGCAACTCTGTACTGAATTCAAATATGTTTGAACTCAGAAAGGCTGAAAGCAGTACCACAGCTATATTCATTGTGCTGTTGGCAACAAGAATGGTACTAAGTAATCTTTCCGGCCGGTTATATAGTTTAAGTGCTGTCTTTGCCTTTTTGCTTTTAGTTGTTCTGAATTTCACCAGGTCTTCTGGTCTGAAGGAGAAGAATGCCACTTCAGAACCTGACATAAGCGCCGAACCCATAAGGAGGAACATCAGTATAACTAATCCCGTAATGGTCCTGATGTCAGGGGTTTTAACAGTAATACCTGCGAGAATGACAAGAGATGATAGTGGATGATACGGTTCCAATTGGGTTTATTTTAGTACAATAGCTAAAATGGCAGATCATCTTCACTTTGATCGGTACCCTGATTATTACCTGTATCAGGACCATCATCAGTTTCACTATTACCGGATGAAGAATATGAAGCCGGTGGGTCACTAACTTCTGCATCTGGATTCTTAGGTTTCTGTGTTTCAGATTGTGCGGAAGTGTAACCTGCTTGTTGTTTTTTATCGAGAAGGAGTAATGTATCAGCAAGTATCTCGGTAATATATTTGTTTACACCATCTTTATCAACATAAGAGCGGGTTTTTATTTTTCCGATAATATAAAGCTGAGAACCTTTCTTTACTGTTTTTTCAGCTACTTCTGCAAGGGCCCGCCAGAGTACTATGTTATGCCATTCAGTTGAAGTTATTGTTTCACCCTGCTGGTTAGTATATGTTTCACTTGTTGCCAGGGGGAAAGATGCCTTAGCAACACCTTTATCAAAATACCTGATTACAGGATCTTTTCCCACATTACCGACAAGTATAACTTTATTGATTGACATATAGTTATGCGTTTGTTAATATTATAAATTCAGGAATGTAAAGTTAATAAAAAAACGACTTTATACAATCATCGCTGTCATTTATTGAATAATGTCTCATAGTGTCAGGTGTTTACATTCAAGAGGCCTGGGATAAAATAGTCTTTACTTCAGGTACATTTATTTACATATATCTTCTATTTCATTGTATTTAAGGCAATAATAAAAGTAAAAAAAAAATTTATTCTGTAAGTGTTTCAATTTAAACAAATAATATTTCTATATTTGCACAGTTGAAAAAAACGCACACGCAAAATAATTTGTTGAATTTTAAACTTCACGAAAAATGACTAAAGCAGACATTGTTAATGAAATTGCCAAGAATACTGGTATTGAAAAAGTAACAGTACAGAAAACTGTTGAAGCCTTGATGGAAACTGTAAAGGATTCCATGGTGAAAGGTAATAACGTTTACCTCAGAGGTTTTGGAAGCTTCATCGTTAAGAAAAGAGCCAAGAAGACTGCAAGGAACATCTCAAAGAATACTACAATCATTATTCCTGCCCATAATATTCCAGCTTTCAAACCAGCTAAAACTTTCATAACCAAAGTTAAATCCCACGTTAAGAAATAATCCCCTATGCCAAGCGGAAAAAAGAGAAAAAGACATAAGATGGCCACACACAAACGTAAGAAGCGTTTGCGTAAAAACAGACATAAGAAGAAGTAGCGATCAGCTAGTGGTCATTAGATTATTTTAATAAGCCTAAAGATTTAATGGTCTTTAGGTTTATTATATAAGTACGTTGGATAATGCTGATGATATATTAACTCCGATTAATATAGTGAAGTGGTAAACAAGGATTTAATCATTGATGTTGGTGATTCTGAGGTTTCGTTAGCGTTGTTGGAAGACAAGCAGTTAATTGAGTTAAACAAAGAAAAGCGGAATGTTAGGTTTTCTGTAGGGGATATATACCTTGGTAAAGTAAAGAAGATCATGCCGGGTCTTAATGCTGCATTTATTAATGTAGGTTATGAACGCGATGCATTTCTTCATTATCTCGACCTTGGTGCCCAGTTCAGGACGCAACATAAATATTATACACTGGCTCTCCATAAACAGGGAAGAGTACCGCCCGTTCATAAGTTTAAGCCCGAACAGGATATTGATAAGGACGGCAAAATAACCGATGTTCTGACTTCGGGTCAGACTGTTATTGTTCAGATAACAAAGGAACCCATATCAACCAAAGGCCCAAGACTGGCTTCTGAAATATCCCTGGCTGGCAGAAACCTGGTGCTGATGCCATATTCTGACAAAGTCTCAATCTCATCAAAAATAGAAAGTCCGGAAGAAAAAGCACGGTTAAAGTCGCTGTTACAGAGCATAAAACCAAGAAATTACGGTGTAATAGTCAGGACAGTTGCCGAAGGCAAGAAAGTAGCAGTTCTCGATGCCGAACTTAGAGAACTGGTACGTAAATGGGAATCAGCTTTTAATTCCATTAAAAAAGAGACTAAATCCCCCAAACTGTTTATAGGTGAGATGAACCGGACTTCGACAATCCTCCGGGATATGCTTAATGTTACATTTAGCAGTATTCATATCAACGATCATGCATTAGCGGAGGATATCAGGAATTATATCAGGGAGATAGCTCCTGAGAAGGAGAAAATAGTGAAGCTGTATAAAAATTCACTTCCCATATTTGACCATTTTGGTGTTAACAAACAGATCAAGGCACTTTTTGGTAAGACAATATCCTTCAGGCACGGAGCATATCTTATTATTGAACATACTGAAGCTCTTCATGTAATTGATGTCAACAGCGGAAACAGGTCGAGAACGGGCAACAATCAGGAATCCAATGCACTTGAAGTAAATATGGAAGCTGCAACTGAGATTGCCAGGCAGCTGAGACTAAGAGATATGGGTGGTATCATTGTAGTTGACTTCATTGATATGCAGTCTTCTGAAAATAAACAGCAATTGTTCGATAAGATGAAGGAGGTGATGGCTTCTGACAGGACTAAACATAATATTCTTCCCCTTTCTAAATTTGGACTAATGCAGATCACTCGTCAGAGAGTAAGACCTGAAATGCATATTGTGACTGATGAAAAATGTCCATCATGCCAGGGTACAGGGGAAACAAAACCAACCATACTCTTTACAGATGAACTGGAAAGGGCACTATCATATATTGTCGACAAGATCAAGACCAGAAAGATAATCCTCAATGTACATCCCTTTGTGGCTTCATATCTGAAAAAAGGATTCTTCCCTCTTTTCCGAAGATGGAATCTCAAATATAAGTTAAGCATTAAAGTACAGGCAGTAACCTCATATCATATGCTCGAATTTCATTTCTTCGACCACTTTGATAATGAAATTGACCTGGCTTAATCCATTTTTAACCAGAACATAGTCTGCTGTCGTTATCAATAAAATGATAATATGATTTATTACTTTTGTTAAAATAAAAATCAGAACCATGTTAAGAAAATTAACACTAATTGTTTCTCTGTTAATTACTGGTTTGGCTCTTTCGGCCCAGATATACGATCCTGTAAAATGGGATTTCAGTTATCAGAAAACAGGTGACAAGCAATATGAACTTGTATTCACTGCTACAATAGAAAGTAATTCCCACATTTACGCGATGGATATACCCGAAGGTGGCCCAATTCCTACTTCATTCAGTTTCGATACAGTGCCAGGGTACAGACTTGAGGGAAAGACATTTGAAGTTACAGGGCCAGTTGAAAAGTATGATGATGCTTTCGGTTTTAAAATAAAAACGTTCAGTGATAAGGCAGAATTCAGGCAGAAAGTGTATTCCGATGAACCTTCTTTCACTGTCAATGGAGTTGTAAACTATATGGCATGTAATAATGCAACTTGTTCACCTCCCAAGGATGTGGAATTCTCGATTAAGATAGGGAATAACAAAACGGCTGAGGCCGCTTCAACAACAATGACATCAGGTAGCGGCCAACAACCGGTAGGGACAAACCGGGGTCTAATTAAATTCTTTCTCATCTCGCTTCTGGCAGGTTTTGCAGGAGTACTCACGCCTTGTGTATTTCCAATGATACCTATGACTGTTGCTTTCTTTTCCCAGGGCTCGGATGATCGAAGTAAGTCAATTCTCAAAGCTGTTATTTTCGGAATTTCCATCGTTCTGATCTATTTGTCTCTTGGCATAATTGTTTCACTCACAAGTGCTGGTGCCGGCTTCGCTAACACCCTTAGTACTCACTGGATACCTAACACCATATTCTTTGCATTATTCGTGATTTTTGCCACTTCATTCTTCGGGGCCTTTGAAATTGTGCTTCCAAATAAATGGGTTACAGGAGCCGATTCAAGAGTGGATAGAGGAGGTATGCTTGCTTCATTCTTTATGGGACTCACCACTGTTATCGTGTCTTTTTCCTGTACAGGACCTATCATTGGGGCATTGCTTGTTGAAGCTGCCAGTGGAGATGTACTGAGGCCTACAATAGGTATGTTGGGATTTGGAATTGCCTTTGCTCTGCCATTCACTATTTTTGCCCTTTTCCCTTCAATAATGAGCAGGATACCCAAATCGGGCGGATGGCTGAATTCCATAAAAGTTGTTCTGGGCTTTATTATGCTTGCCTTCAGTATGAAGTTTCTGATGACGATTGATAGTGTATACTCACTCGGGATTCTTTCAAGGGATGTTTTTATTGCAATCTGGATAGTACTTTTTTCATTGTTGGGTCTATACCTTATGGGTAAGATTAAATTCAGGCACGACGATGATCTGCCTTATATTACCACCTTCAGGCTCTTTCTAATTATACTTGCATTTTCTTTTGTTGTTTACCTGATACCCGGATTATTCGGTTCGCCTCTTAAAGGATTATCATCATTTCTGCCTTCATCCTCATCAACTGAACTCAACCTCTTTAATATGTTCTCATCGAACAGGTATTACTCAGCTCCGGAAGCTGAGGGAACAGTTGTGAGTACGCTATGTTCAGAACCCAAGTATGGCGATCATTTTGAGATGCCCTACGGACTCAAGGGTTATTTTGATTATAAGCAGGGACTTGCCTGTGCGAAGGAACAGGGAAAGCCCGTACTGCTCGATTTCAAGGGACATGCATGTGCTAACTGTAAACTTATGGAGGCAAAAGTGTGGTCCAACCCGGAAATTCTGAAAAGACTTCGTGAAGATTTCGTTATCATTGCGCTGTATGCTGATGACAGGACTTCACTGCCGGAAAGTGATTGGGTCACATCGGCTCTTGATGGTAAGGTAAAGAAGACTATTGGTAAAGTAAACGAGGAACTGGAAATAAAAAAGTTCAAAACCAATGCCTTACCTCTCTATGTTATTACTGACGAGGATGGGAATGCCCTGGTGGATCCGATGCCTACCAATCTGAATGTTGAAGAGTATAAAGAATGGCTGGATAAAGGAATTGAGGCCTTCAAGTCAAAAACTTCAAAATAATTTAATTCTTATTTAAGAGGCTGTCTCAAAAGATATTTTTAACCGCAAAGGACGCAAAGAAGGCGCAAAGGGCACAAAGGCAATATTTTGATATTTAACACTTTGCGATCTTCGCGTATATTCTTAGCGAACTCAGCGGTTACTGGATTTCATCTTTTGAGACAGCCTCTATATCAGAATTTTCCGAATTTAAGAGAAAGAGTGTAGCTGAATCCCTTCAGTGATTCTGCACTGGCCCTTGGAGTATTTGGTAAGCCAACGCTAAAAGACGTAGGGAACCTGTAAGTGGCTCCTACAGCCAAGCGGAAAAACCTGGTAAGATTTAACTCCACCTCGGCAGCAGGTTCAACAAGCAGGAATGCTTCAGTATCCTCAATATAGTTGTTATCCCTGCTGGCTTCTTTGGATACATATGATATTCCCCCAGCCCCTAACAGAATGGGAAAAGACAAATGGACTGGAAAACTGGCCAGTAAAACAGGTTCAATATAAAGGCCACCATAACCTCCTGCCAGGAAGACGTTCCTGTCGATAGAAGGTTCATAGTGGTATTCATTCAGGAATCCTGTTGCGCCCAGTCCGACACCGACCGACCTGCTCGGCAACCAGCCAAACCTGCCACCAAAGAGGACAGCATGTTTTTCATCAATAGTGGTATAACCGGTTGAAAAAACAAAATAGGCTCCTCCTGTTCTGTTGCGGCCAAATAATGTTTTTATTTCATGGCTCTTATAGTATTCGAATTCCGGATCCTGTGAGAATGAAACTAAACAGACAAATATTAACAGGGCAGATAAGATTATAGATTTTTTCATTGTAGGAATGATTAGAGTATTTACTTAGAGTTTTTCAGGTCAAAATATATATGATATTGAAATAGCAACATCTCCCGGTACTACCCTGACAAAAGCCGGTATGGTCAGTTCGACAAAAGGTTTAAGATTAAGACTTACATTCAATGGGATATCCCTGAACCTGTATTCGGCAGCAATCCAGCCATCAGCGCCTGCCAGTGGACAGAATCGTTTTCCCTCAAAATCGTATCTCTCGCCAAGAAAGCCAACATGGTCAGTGTAGATGAAGCCCAAATGGCCACCGAATCCCCATGCAAAGTACAAATCAGGTGAAATATCATTCAGGGCAGTTTCATAGACTATCTTAAGGCCGGTAAGCTGAATCCCATTATTATTAAATGTGAGTAAACCATTGTAACCTACCTCGGCATTGCCAGCATCACTGGTTACCTGGTAGAAAAATCCGCTCCTGTAACCAAGTCTTAGTCCTGCCTCCCTGTTAGCAAATTGCGCATTAAGAGTTGCTGAACAGATAAGTAATAATATAACAGAAGTTGTGTAGATTTTTTTCATATCCGCTGAATTTGTTTTAGTGGTTCTTGTCAATTGGTATTAAGCCTGTCAGACAATTTTATTCTGATTATTATAAATATTGAGGTTCTTTATTATGAAATTAGTGTTTATTCTTTTTGAATAAGGACATAGCATAATTATCATGGTTGCATAAAGACATAATTATTTCAGATAAATATTTCCACGGTTAGCATCTATTCTTACTTTACTGGTGGCAGGATTTCTGCCGACACTTCCAGAGGTCATATACTCTCTCTTATCTTCGTTGATAACCTTACGCTCAGTCTTTGCATTTTTGGAAGGCAAGACGAGAAAGGAGTTCGTGTGGCGTATTTCCAGGTTATATGATGCGTCCTGATCAAACTCAAGCGAGATATCGGTATAACCTGAATTAATGTTCACTGATTCAAATCCTCTTTTGATAAGATCAGTATTGATATTACCATACCTGGCAGACAGGTTAAGTTCTTTTGAAAGATTCCCTATGTTATAATCAGTAAAATATGATTTACCGGATATGATGTCAACATTCCTAAGATAAAATTTATCCTTACGTGAGTCAACAGTAATGGAACCGGCTTTTTTGATATCGAAATGTGAAGATATTGAGTTTACTGACAACTCACCCGTTTCGCCAATTGTCACCTCTGAGAATGATGCATCAATCTTCCCGGAACTAATAGAGTTGATTGAAGCGTCGCAGAAAGCCAGCTTGATAGTTGCTTCCCCTTCAAGAGAATTGGCTTTTAATGAACCGTTGGAAAGAGTAACAGAACAGTCACCTGAAATACTTTCCATATATATATCACCATATTTATTATCTATTCTGAGGTTGATATATTCCGGAACACTTACATAGTAATTTATCTCTACACGGGAGTCATAGGAGATCAGTTTACTGGTCATGCCTTTGAAACTTTCAAAAAGCATACCTATACTCTGGTTGAACTCTGTTTCGGCCCTTACCAGCAACCTGGAATCAGTGATGTTGATAGTAATCCCATCAAACATCTTATCGAGTTTTGAATGGTTCGTGGCATATGCTTTTATCTCTGCCCTGATGTTTACAGAATCTTTATCCCAGGGGGTTATCTGAATAGTACCATATTTGTTGGTAATTTCAAGAGAGGTCTCCCTGTCAACCGGTGCACTCTTTATGAAATTTCTTGTTTCTGACTCATTCTGTGCTGATATTGAACAAAAAAAGAAAATCAAAAGATTCGTTGTCAGTATAAGTTTATAATTCATAGCTTTTCTTTTTTGCCGGATTATTTTCATTTTCCTTAAGAAGTGCAAGCATATCCTCAAGTAGCTGTATCTTGATCCTGTAATTCTGTATCAGAGCTTCAACAACTTCCTGGTTAGCAACATTATCCTTTAGATCTTTCCGGATCTCTGTGCATAAGCTGTCAAGGTGGGATATATCTGAACCAAATTCTTTTTTAATCTCAGGATTTTTTGTAAGCAGGGGAGTGGCTTCACGATAAAGAGAATTGACCAGGTTATTATAGTAGATCTCTGTTTCCCTGAACTGTCTGGGTCCATGCATATCAACTGGTCCACTGGCTGCTGAATAATTGTTGTCAGACCTGTAGTATCTTGTTCCGAGAAAAAAAAGTGTACTCCCAAGGATTATTGTTATCATGGCTGCAACAGCCACCCATCGCCAGATCTTTATATGACCATTTCTTATTTGATACCGTATCTTTGACCAGTTACCTGGTGAAGGGTTGTATCTGTCGAGATCATCCCTGTTTGCCTTTACGAATTCTTCAAGTCTGTCCATCTCTTAAATTACTTTTGAGTATGTTTCTTAATTTGTCCTTTGCTCTTGAATACTGCGATTTTGAGGTCGATTCCGATATCCCCAGGATCTGTGATATCTCGGCATGGTCATATCCTTCCAGGAGATAAAGCGTAAGGATTATCCGGTAACCATCGGGTAACATCTCGATACCTTTGAATATCTTGCCTGTTTCATAAACAATCTCCTCATCATTTTCGCTTACATCTGCCGGAAGGTCCCCGCATAATGTGAGGTCAATCTTCTTCTTCCTTGTATGGTTAATACATTTGTTTATCAAGATCCTTTTCAACCATGCACCGAATGTTGACTCAAACCTGAATGAGTCGAGATTTCTAAAGCACTCAACGAAAGCTTCCTGCAGGATATCTTCAGCATCTTCCCTGCTGTTAAGCATCCTGTAAGCCAGGTTGAACATAGCGCGCGAGTAAAGGTTATAAAGCCTGTACTGAGCCTTGCTCTTACCTTTTTTGCACTCCTCAATAAGTGGAGCGTTTATATAAACATCAAAATTATTCACCAGATAAGCTTACCTGCATATAAAGACAGCAGTATATATCAAGGGTTGCACAATTAATTAAAATGACCTGTTTTTTTCCCTGTAAGGGATAGCAATGAAGATAAGCAACAGAATTATTATACTGGCCAGGGGTCCAATGCGCAGCAGGTAATCGCCATATTTCACGTAAGGGGTAATTCGGGTTTCCGGAATAATTGCCCCTTTTAAAACATCCTGTGTCCACCATTTAGTTTCAGCTATTCTTTTCCCACGTATATCAATAAAGCACGATATGCCTGTATTGGCAGACCTTGCAACAGGCCTACGGGTTTCAATTGCCCTGAGTGAGGCATAGAACAGATGTTGCTTGTAACCATTAGTGTTTTTCCACCAGCCATCATTGGTAATAATAAATAAGGCTTCAGCTCCATTTTTTACATACCCTGTGACATACTCACCGAATACTGATTCATAACATATCACAGGAGCAATTTTCTTAAGAGAACCTCTGTATCCACCAGGCAGCTTCTCTCTTTTTGTATACCATAGCCCCACCTTGTACCTCCAAGATAAGGCAGTATTCCACTTATCAGCCTTCCCGGACTCGTTTTACAGCGAAACTGCATTTCAATTCCGGGAACGAGCTTTGACTTATGGTACACCTCTATCATGTCTGAAGTATTAATCTTCACAGCTGAGTTGAAATGGTCATAATATGTTGCCGAGCCATTTTGATCTTTTTTTCTTTCGCTTTTTCTGGTGGTGAAACTGAGTCAGGATAAAGGCTGGTAAGTGAGATACTCCCTCTTCTACAGGGAAAAAACTATGGTATACAAAAGAGAGAAGCTGCCCTCAGAGGATTCAACTCTTAAGAAAATTGCTCCTGTGATATGTTATGAATCAGTATTCAGTCAGTATGTAACAGGGTATGTAAAAAATGGAGCTGAAGCCTTATTTATTATTACCAATGATCATCCTCCAGGTGGAAAGAGCACCACTAATGGTTACAAGCAACATATGTTGTATTATCAGCTCAGGGCAATTGAAACCCGTAGGGGTGCAAGGTCTGCCAATACAACAAAGTGATTTATTGATATACATAGGAAGAGCAAAAATAGCTGAAACTAAATGACTGGAATTGGATGCTTTAAAAGGGGCAATTATTGCAGAAACCCAGAATTACCCCTTACATGAAGGACATATGGTGATTACCTGGTGTGCATTCAAGATGCCTCCACCATCATAATGATTCTCTTGCTTATCTTCATTGCTATCCCTTACAAGGAAAAAGAACAGGTCATTTTAACTAATTCTGCAAGCCTTTGATATATACTGCTGTCTTTATATGCAGGTAACCTGGTGAATAATTTTGATGTTTATATAAACACTCAGCTTATTGAGGAGTACAAAAGATTAAGGGCAAGGCTCAGTTCAGGCTTTATAATGTTCTCCCAGCACAAGACTATGTTCAACCTGGCTTACAGGATGCTTAACAGCAGGGAAGATGCTGAAAGATATCCTGCAGGAAGCTTTGGTTGAGTGCTTTAGAAATCTGGACTCATTCAGATTTTGATCAACATTGAGTGCATGACTGAAAAGGATCTTGATAAACAAATGTATTAACCATACAAGGAAGAAGAGAAGAATTGACCTCACATTATGCGGGGACCTTGCAGCAGATGTAAGCAAAATGATGAGGAGATTGTTTATGAAACACGCCAGATATTCAAAGGTATGGAGAGATGTTACCCAATAGTTACCGGATAATCCTTACGCTTTATCTTCCTGGAAGGATATGACCATGCCAAGATACTCAGATCCTGGGGATATCAAATGGACACCTCAAAATCGCAGTATTCAAGAGCAAAGAACAATTAAGAAACATACCTGTGAAGGATAATTTAGGGATGGACAGAGACTTGAAGAATTCGTAAAGGCAAACAGGGATGATCTCGACAGATACAACCCTTCACCAGGTAACTGGTCAAAGATACGGTATATCAAATAAGAAATGGTCATAAAAAATCTGGCGATGGGTGGCTGTTGCAGCCATCATAACGAATAATCCTTGGGAGTACACTTTTTTTTTCCTCGGAAACAAAATTCAGAAACAACAAAGTTTAATCAAAAATGGACCAGTTGATATGCATGGACCCGGAGAGTTCAGGGAAACAGAGAGAAAATATATTATAATAACCTCATAATTCTTCTTATCAGTGAACCTGGCTGTTTACAAAAAAATCCCTATATTAAAAAAAAGAAGTTTGGTTCAGATATATCCCACCTTGACAGCTTATAGCAGGGAATCCGGAAAGATCTAAAGGATAATGTTGCTAACCAGGAAGTTGTTGAAGCTCTGATAACACAAATTGCACAGGATACAAGATACAGCTCCTTGAGGATATGCTTGCACTTCTTAAGGAAAATGAAAATAATCCGGCAAAAAAAGAAAGCTATGAATTTATAAACTTATACTGGCAAGCAACGAGAAATTTTTTGATTTTCTTTTTTTGTTCAATATATGCACACACAGAATGAGTCAGAAAACGAGAAAATTTCATAAAGAGTACAGCGGTTTAACAGGAGAACCTGTCTTGAAATTACCAACAGAATATGGTCCTATTGTCAGATAACCCCCTGGGGTAATTCTCAGAAAACATCAGGGCAGAGATAAAAGCATATGCCACCAAACAATTTCAAAACTGGATAAGATGTTTGATGGGATTACTATATCAACATCACTAATTCCAGGTTGCTGGTAAGGGCCAAAACAGAGTTCAAACCGGAGGTTGGTCCAGTTATGCTTTTTGAAAGTTTCAAAGGCATAACCAGTGAACTGATCTCCTATGACTCCCATGTAGAGATAAATTACTATGTAAGTGTTCCGGAATATATCAACCTCAGAATAGATAATAAATATGGTGATATATATATGGAAAGTATTTCAGGTGATTGTTATGTTATTCTTTCCAACGGTTCATTAAAAGCCAATTCTCTTGAAGGGGAAGCAACTATCGAGCTAGCTTTCTTGACGCTTCAATCAACTCTATTAGTTCCGGGAAGATTGATGCATCATTCTCAGGGGTGACAATTGGCGAAACGGGTGAGTTGTCAGTAAACTCAATATCTTCACATTTCGATATCAAGAAGCCGGTTCCATTACTATTGACTCACGTAAGGATAAATTTTATCTTAGGAATGTTGACATCATATCCGGTAAATCATATTTTACTGATTATAACATAGGGAATATTTCAAAAGAACTTAACCTGTCTGCCAGGTATGGTGATATCATACTCATCTATAAAAGTGGATTTGAATGAGATGAACATTAATTCAGGTTATACCGATATCTCGCTTGAGTTTGATCAGGACGCATCATATAACCTGGAAATACGCCACACGAACTCCTTTGCCTCCAAAAATGAGAAGGACTAGACGTAAGGTTATCAGACAACGAAGATAAGATGGAGTATATGAGCCTCTGGAAGTGCTCAGCAGAAATCCTCCCACCCGTGAATTAATAAGAATGTAAGTTTCGTTGGAAATATTTATCTGAAAATAATTATGTCTTTATGCAACCATGATAATTATGCTATGTTTATATTCAAAAAGAATAAACACTAATTTCATAATAAAGAACCTCAATATTTTATAATAATCAGAATAGAAATTATTCTGACAAGCTAATACCAATTGACAAGTTTTTTAAAACAAATTCAGCGGATATGAAAAAAAATCTACACAACTTCTGTTATATTATTACTTATCTGTTCAGCAACTCTTAATGCGCAATTAAGGGAGGCAGGACTAAGACTTGGTTGCAGAGACGGATTTTTCTACCAGGTAACCAGTGATGCTGGCAATACCAAATTGTGACAATGCAGTTTACTCACATTTAATAATAATGGGATTCAGCTTACCGGGCACTTAAAATATGCTAAGCCGAT